>NZ_CP029188.1:600000-1200000 GCF_003097515.1 Streptomyces tirandamycinicus
GATGAACCCCGAAGAGGGCGAGCTGCGGCCGCAGTTGCTGGACCGCTTCGGGCTGACGGTGGAGGTCGCCGCCTCCCGGGAGCCGGAGCAGCGGGTGGAGGTGGTGCGGCGCAGGCTCGCGTACGACGACGACCCCTCGGCCTTCGCCGCCCGCTGGGCGGCGGAGGAGGCCGCGCTGCGCGCACGCATCACGGCGGCGCGGGCGACACTGCCCCGGGTGGAGCTCGGGGACGCGGCGCTGCGGCAGATCGCCGCCACCTGCGCGGCGTTCGAGGTGGACGGCATGCGCGCCGACATCGTGATGGCCCGTACCGCGGCGGCCCTGGCCGCCTGGGCGGGCCGTACGGACGTACGCGAGGAGGACGTGCGGCAGGCCGCGCTCCTCGCGCTCCCCCACCGGCGCCGGCGCAACCCCTTCGACGCGCCCGGCCTCGACGAGGGCAAACTCGACGAGACCCTGGAGCGGTTCGGCGGGGACGACCGGCCGGACGCCGATCCCGACCCCGATCCGGACCCCGATCCGGACCCGGATCCCGGCACGGACCCGTCCGGCCCGGACGGCGGCCCCGGCGGCCCCGGCGGCAACGGCGTCCCGCCCCAGGGCCAGGGGCCGGACTCCGCCGCCTCCGCGGGACAGCCCGAGCGGTCGGAGCCGTCCGGGCCGTCCGGGCCGTCCGAACCGACCGAGCCGTCCGCGCCGCCCGCCGGGCAGCCGGAGCCCTCCGGAACGCCCGCCGCGGGCGCGGCCGAGCGGGCCGCCGAACGGGCCGGGGAGCCGTTCCGTACCAGGACCCTCAGCGTGCCCGGTCTCGGTGAGGGCGCCGCCGGACGCCGCTCCCGGGCCCGAACCGAGCACGGCAGGACCACCGGAGCGCGCCGGCCGCGGGGGGCGCTGACCGGGCTGCACCTGGCGGCGACCGTACGGGCGGCGGCGCCGCACCAGCGAGCCCGGGGCCGTTCCGGACCGGGCCTCGTGGTGCGCCGGGACGATCTGCGGCAGGCCACCCGCGAGGGCCGCGAGGGCAATCTCGTGCTCTTCGTCGTCGACGCCTCCGGCTCCATGGCGGCGCGCCGGCGCATGGGCTCGGTGAAGGGGGCGGTGCTGTCGCTGCTGCTCGACGCCTACCAGCGCCGGGACAAGGTCGGTCTGGTCACCTTCCGGGGCGCCGGGGCGGAGGTGGCGCTGCCGCCGACCTCGTCCGTGGACGCCGCCGCGGCACGGCTCGGGGAGCTGCCGACCGGCGGCCGGACCCCGCTGGCCGCCGGACTGCTGAGGGCCCACGACGTGCTGCGGGTGGAGCGGTTGCGCGACCCGTCGCGGCGCCCGCTCCTGGTGGTCGTGACCGACGGCCGCGCCACCGGGGCGGGCGGCGGCGACGCCCTCGCGCTCGCCGGGCGCGCCGCCCGGCTGCACGCCGCCGAGGGCACGGCCGCGGTGGTCGTGGACTGCGAGGCGGGCCCGGTGCGGCTCGGCCTCGCCGGGAGTCTCGCCCGTGACCTCGGCGGCACCGCCGTCACCCTGGACGAGCTGCGCGCCGACAGCATCGCGGGGCTGGTCCGGGACGTACGGGCGGCGGGAACGGGAACCGGACCGAGAACCGGAACCGGAACCGGAACGGCAAAGGCAACGGCAACGGGCAGCAGGGTCCGCGACAGGAGGGCAGCGTAGTGCCGCAGGGAAAGCCGGACGTCGTCCCGGACGACGGTCTCACCACCCGCCAGCGCCGCAACCGGCCGCTGGTGATGGTGCACACGGGCATCGGCAAGGGGAAGTCCACCGCCGCCTTCGGGATGGCGCTGCGCGCCTGGAACCAGGGCTGGCCGGTCGGGGTGTTCCAGTTCGTCAAGTCGGCGAAGTGGCGGGTCGGCGAGGAGAACGCGCTCCGGGTCCTCGGCGCGAGCGGCGAGGGCGGCACCGTCCACTGGCACAAGATGGGCGAGGGCTGGTCCTGGATCCAGCGCCCTCCGGCCGAGGGCGAGCAGTCCCACGAGGACAAGGCGCGCGAGGGCTGGGAGCAGGTCAAGCGGGATCTGGCCGCCGAGACGTACCGGTTCTACGTGCTCGACGAGTTCGCCTACCTGCTGCACTGGGGCTGGATCGACACGGCCGAGGTGGTCGAGGTGCTCCGCGACCGGCCCGGGACCCAGCACGTCGTCGTCACCGGCCGCAACGCCCCGCGGGAACTCGTGGAGTTCGCCGACCTGGTGACCGACATGTCCAAGGTCAAGCACCCGATGGACGCGGGCCAGAAGGGTCAGCGGGGCATCGAGTGGTGACGCGGTCGGCAGGCAGAACGTGGTAGCGCGCCTCGTCGTCGCCGCGCCGGCGTCCGGCAGCGGCAAGACCACCGTCGCGACCGGTCTGATGGCGGCCTTCACGGCCGCCGGTCTCACCGTGTCGCCGCACAAGGTGGGGCCCGACTACATCGATCCCGGGTACCACGCGCTCGCCACCGGGCGGCCGGGCCGCAACCTCGACGCGTACATGTGCGGCACGGAGCTGATCGCCCCGCTGTTCGCGCACGGCGCGCGCGGGTGCGACCTGGCGGTCGTCGAGGGCGTGATGGGGCTGTACGACGGGGCGGCGGGAGCCGGTGAACTGGCCTCGACGGCCCAGGTCGCCAAGCTGCTGCGGGCGCCGGTGGTGCTGGTCGTCGACGCCTCGTCGCAGTCCCGGTCGGTGGCGGCGCTGGTGCACGGGTTCGCGTCCTGGGACCCGGAGGTACGGATCGGCGGGGTGATCCTCAACAAGGTCGCAACCGACCGCCACGAGGCCCTGCTGCGGGACGCCCTAGAGGAGTCCGGGGTGCCGGTGCTGGGAGTGCTGCGCCGTGCGCCCGCGGTGGCGACGCCGTCACGGCACCTGGGACTGGTGCCGGTCGCCGAGCGGCGGACCGATGCGGTGGACGCGGTCGCCGCGCAGGCCGAACAGATACGGGCGGGCTGCGACCTCCGGGCGCTGCTGGCCCTGGCGCGCAGCGCGCCGCCGCTCGCGGGGGACCCCTGGGACCCCGGCGCGGCACTGGACTCCCCCGGCGCCGGCGCCGCGGACCAGAGGCCCCTCGGGGCCCGGGAGCGGCCGCCCGCCGGGACCGGCGACCGCGCGCGCGTCGGGGCCCGGGACCGGCGGCCCGTCGTCGCCGTGGCCGGAGGCGCCGCGTTCACGTTCTCGTACGCCGAGCACGCGGAGCTGCTGACGGCCGCGGGCGCGGAGGTCGTCGCCTTCGACCCGCTCCGCGACGAGGAGTTGCCCCACGGTACGGCCGGCCTGGTCATCGGCGGCGGTTTCCCCGAGGTGTACGCCCCGGAGCTGTCCGCCAACTCCCGCCTCCGCAAGACGGTCGCCGAGTTCGCCCGCTCGGGGGCGCCGGTCGCCGCCGAGTGCGCCGGGCTGCTGTACCTCGCGCGCTCCCTGGACGGCACGCCCATGTGCGGGGTGCTGGACGCGGACGCCCGGATGACCGAGCGGCTGACGCTGGGCTACCGGGACGCCGTGGCGGTGAGCGACGGCGTCCTCGCCCCCGCCGGGACCCGGATGCGGGGCCACGAGTTCCACCGCACCGTGACGGAGCCGGGCGCGGGAGCGACCCCGGCCTGGGGGCTCAGGCAGCCGGAGCCCCGGGTCGAGGGCTTCGTACAGGGCGGTGTGCACGCGAGCTATGTGCACACGCACTGGGCGGGTGCGCCGGGCGCGGCACGCCGGTTCACGGAGGGGTGCGCGGCGTGGGACGCGCGGGCATAGGTACCGGTGGTCCGGGGGCGCTCCCCAGGGCCCGTCGCCGGCCGGAGGAACGGCGCGCCCGGGAGCGTGCACGGCGGGTCCGGCCGGTCCGGGACCCTGCACCGCGAGTCCGACCGGCCCGGGACCGTGCACGGCGAGTCCGGCCGGCCCGGGACCGTACGCACCGGACGACTTCCGTGCCCCCACCTCGCGGGCGAACGACCCTGCCCTCGCACCACGTCCCGACCGGGCCCGCCCCGCCGGGTGCCGCGCCATGACCGGCCGACGTGCGGGCCGGTTCGTCGTGGGGGTAGGGGCACGCCGGGGCGCGCCCGCGGACGAGGTGCTCGGTCTGGTCCGGGACGCGCTGCGGGAGGCGGGGGCGGCGGCGGGCTCGGTCGTGGCCGTGGCGACCGTGGCCGCCAAGGCGCACGAGCCCGGTGTCGCGGCCGCGGCGGCCGCGCTCGGCGTCCCGTTGCGCACGTACCCCGCCGCGGAGCTCGCCCGCGTACCCGTGCCGAACCCGTCCGCGGCGGCCGTCGCGGTGGGCACCCCGTCGGTGGCGGAGGCGGCGGCCCTCGCCGAGGGGGGAGAACTCGTGGTGGGGAAACGAAAATCCGGAGGTCAGGGGCGACCGGGCGCGGTGACCTGTGCCATCGTGCGGCTTGCGGATCCTTCGGCTCCGGCACCGGTCCCCGCCGCAAGGGGAGCCGGTGGCGCCGGATCTGATCCCCGACGTGAACGACGGCGGACCGGTCGGACAGCACCGGCGGCATCGCCACCACCGCAAGGAGAATGTGTGACTTCCCCGCCCGCACTGCTCATCGCCGCGGACGGCGCTCTGGACGACGCCGGCGCCGAGGCACTGCTGGACTTCGTGGAGCACCTGGGCAGCCGCCATCCCGGAATCCCCGTCGCGGCCGGGCTCGTCGGCGACGGCCGGTGGCCGCTCGCGACGGCCGTGGGCGAGCTCGTGTCCGCCGGAGCGGACCGGCTGGCCGCCGTCCCTCTGGCGCTGGCACCGGACCGGCGGGCCGAGGACGCCCTGGCCGCCGCGCTCGACGCCGTCCGTGGGGACCGGCCCGGGCTCGCCGTGACCGTGAGCGGTGCCTTCGGCCCCGGACCGGCGCTGCTCGCACTGCTGGAGCGACGGCTCGACGAGGTGCTGGGCGGCGGTGCGCGCTCACCGCGCGACCGCGCCGGGGTGACCGTGCTGCTGGTCGGACCCGGCTCCGCGGATCCACAGGCCAACGCGGAGGTGCACCGGGCGGCCCGGCTGCTCTGGGAAGGCCGGGGGTACGCGGGGGTGGAGACGGCGTTCGTGTCGACGGCCGCGCCCGACGTGCCCGCGGGGCTCGACCGGTGCGAACGGCTCGGCGCACGGCGGATCGTGGTGCTGCCGTACGCCCTGTTCCACGGCGGCCCGGCCGAGCGGGCCAGGCTGCACGCCGAGGGGTGGGCAGCGGCGCACCCGGACACGGAGGTCCGCTGCGCCGAAGTGATCGGCCCGGTGGACGAGTTGGCCGATCTGGTCGTCGACCGCTACCGGGAGGCCGTGGCCTCGCCGGTCCCGGCCCGGGCGGGGCGGCCATGAGCGCCGACTTCCACGACCTGCGGCACCACGGTGACGCGGAGGTCCGCGAGGGCGGACTGACCGATCTCGCGGTCAACGTCCGCACCGGCACGCCTCCGGTGTGGCTGCGGGAGCGCATCGCGGCGTCGCTGATGTCGCTCGCCGCCTACCCGGACGGCCGTGCGGCACGGGCGGCGGTCGCGGCGCGGCACGGGGTGCCGGAGGAGCGGGTGCTGCTGACGGCGGGCGCGGCGGAGGCCTTCGTACTGATCGCGCGGGCCCTGCGGGTGAGCCGGCCGGTGGTGGTGCACCCCCAGTTCACGGAGCCCGAGGCGGCGCTGCGGGACGCGGGGTACGAGGTGGGGCGCGTGGTGCTGCGCGCCGAGGACGGCTTCCGGCTGGACCCGGCGGCCGTGCCCGAGTCCGCGGACCTCGTCGTCGTCGGCAATCCCACCAATCCGACCTCGGTCCTGCACCCGGCCGCCGAACTGGCCCGGCTCGCCCGGCCCGGGCGGATCCTGGTCGTCGACGAGGCGTTCATGGACGCGGTTCCCGGCGAACCGGAAGCCCTCGCGCCGCGTACCGACGTGCCCGGGCTGGTGGTGGTCCGCAGCCTCACCAAGACATGGGGGCTCGCGGGGCTGCGGATCGGCTATGTGCTCGCCGGGCCGGGGACGGTCGCCCGGCTCGAACGGGCCCAGCCGCTCTGGCCGGTGGGGACCCCCGCGCTCGCCGCGGCCGAGGCGTGCATGTCGCCGCGGGCGCTCGCGGAGGCCGCCCGCGCGGCGGACCGGATCGCGGCGGACCGGGCACATCTGCTCGCCGGGCTCGCGGAGTTCGACGAGGTACGGACGGTGCCGGCGGCCGCGGGTCCGTTCGTCCTCGTCCGCATCGACCGCGCGGACGAGGTGCGCGGACGGCTGCGCGCACTCGGGTTCGCGGCCCGGCGCGGGGACACCTTCCCGGGGCTGGACCGCGACTGGCTGCGGCTCGCGGTCCGCGACCGCGCCACGACGAACCGCTTCCTGCAGGCACTCGACCAGGCCCTGACCCTCGTCGGAGCGTAGCCGCCACGCGACGGGGCGAGGGCGAGGCAGGGCGGCGCGCGGGTGGATGGGGGCGCGTCCGGGCGGGGACTCGCCACGGCGGGCGCGGCGCCTCCGCGCACCCGCGGGCCGTCGGGCCGCACCGGCGGGCCCGCAGTCCCTCCAGGGCCTGCGGGGAACCGGGGTGCCGCTGCCCCTCAGGCCCTCAGTGCGGCGCGTGGCGGCGGGACAGGGCGACCGCCGCGGCGCCCGCGGCGAGGAGGACCACCGAGCCCGCCGCGAACCACGGCGTCGACGTGTCCCCGCCCGTCGCCGCCAGGTCGTCCGACGGCTCCGCCGCCTCCCCGCCGGTCTGGGGCCGGACGTCGGGCGGCGCCGTCTTCACGGACGGTTCGGCGACGGGCTCGCCCGCCGGCGTCGCGCAGGTCGCCTCCGCCAGCGTCAGCGTGCCGTCGACCTCGGCGACGTTCAGCTTCAGCGGGTTCACGGAGACCTCGAGTTCGAGCGCCGTGGCCGCGGCCGTGCCTGAGGCCGTGGCGGTACGGGAGAGGCCGAGGGTGACGACGCCGACACCCGGCACGGCGACCGCGGTCGTCCCGCCCGCCGTCAGCGTGGTCTTCCTGCCGAGGACCGTGACGGAACCGGGCACGTCGGCGCGGGCGACCGGCTTCTTCCCCGCCTCGCAGACCGCCTCCGACGTGACCTGGCCGACCTCGACGAGCGGTAGCAGCGGAAGCCCGGGTATGTGCACCCTGGCCCCGGCGAGTTCGGCGCGGGCCGCCGCGCCGTCCCGGTCGGCGGTGGCCTCGGCGGTGGCCACCTCCGCCTGCAGCACGCTGAACGGCCTGCCCTGGTCGACACCTTCGAGCTGCACGGTCAGCGCGGTCCTCTCGGCGCTCGCGGGCGCCTGGACCTCGTTGAGGGACGCCTTCAGCGGTACCCGGACGCTCTTGTCGAGCAGGGAGACGTCCAGGCCGGTCCGCAGGACGACCGCGCTCGCTCGCCCGTCGCCGCCGCCCGTCGCCCGGGCCGGAGCGGCGAGCGCCACGGGTCCGACGGCCAGTGCGGCGGCGGCCGCGACGGCCGTCGCACGGCGTACGGGCATGCGGAAGGTGTTGCTCTTCACGGTGGTGGAACCCCCACGGGAGACACGACGGCGCCGCACGCCCACGACGGGGACCGGTGCGGGCGGCGGCGACCGGGAACACCGGAATACTCGCCCACCGGGAGTGAACCGTCAGACACCCGAAGCGGGTTCACTCCAAAGTGACATTTCCGCGCCCACGTTCGATTGCCGGCGCACTGGCGTTCCCCCGTGTCCCCCGTGGGGTGGGCGTGAAGGGCGCAGGGCGGTCTCCGGCGGGGTGGTGCCTGCGCGCGGTCGTCAGCGGGGTGCGTGCGGCGGAAGTGCGGCGGCGTGGTGCGCGCCGCGGTCCGTCAGCCGACGACGCGCCCCCGCACGACCACCGCGCTCGGCGCCGCCAGCACCCGTACGTCCGCCCGCGGGTCGGCCTCGTAGACGACCAGGTCCGCCGGGGCGCCTTCCTCCAGGCCCGGCCGCCCGAGCCAGTCCCGTGCGCCCCAGGTCGTCGCGGAGAGCGCGGCCACCGCCGGGAGCCCGGCCTTGACCAGTTCGGCGACCTCGGCGGCCACCAGCCCGTGCGGCAGGGAGCCCCCGGCGTCGGTGCCGACGTAGACGGGGATGCCCGCGTCCCAGGCCGAGCGGACGGTGTCGTAGCGGCGTGCGTGGAGCCGTCGCATATGGTCCGACCAGCGCGGGAACTTGGTCTCGCCACCGGCCGCAAGCTGCGGGAAGGTCGCGATGTTGACCAGCGTCGGGACGATGGCCACGCCGCGTTCGGCGAACAGCGGAATCAGGTCCTCGGTGAGTCCGGTGGCGTGCTCGATGCAGTCGATGCCCGCCTCCACGAGGTCGCGCAGCGAGTCCTCGGCGAAGCAGTGCGCGGTGACCCGGGCGCCGAGGCGGTGCGCCTCGGCGATGGCGGCCTCGGCCGCACCGCGCGGCCAGCAGGCGGTGAGGTCGCCCACCTCCCGGTCGATCCAGTCGCCGACGAGCTTGACCCAGCCGTCACCGCGCCGGGCCTCCCGGCCCACGTAGGCGACGAGGTCCTCGGGCTCGATCTCGTGGGCGTAGTTGCGGATGTAGCGGCGGGTGCGCGCGATGTGGCGCCCGGCGCGGATGATCCTCGGCAGGTCCTCGCGGTCGTCGATCCAGCGGGTGTCGGCGGCGGATCCGGCGTCGCGGATGAGCAGGGTCCCCGCGTCGCGGTCGGTCAGCGCCTGCTTCTCGCTGGTCGCCTCGTCCACCGCGCCGTGCCGGTCGAGCCCGACGTGGCAGTGCGCGTCGACCAGGCCGGGGAGCGCCCAGCCCCGGACGGTGCGCACGTCCCCGGCGGCCGGGCGCCGGTAGGTGACCCGCCCGCCGACCACCCACAGCTCGTCCCGTACGTCGTCCGGTCCGACGAGCACCCGCCCCTTCACGTGCAGCACCGCGTGATCGCTCATGACGAGCACTCTACGAGCCCCGCCCCGAGGGCCGTCCCGCGACCGTGGCCGCCGAGGCCGCCGCCGACGTCGACGCCGAGGCCGACGCCGACGCCGACGACATCGACGACACCGCGAGCGCCGCGGACACCGCAGACATCGCGAACGCCGCGGACCGGCACACGTCCGTGGTGCCGTCCACATCGCGGATATCGCCGACGCCGGCCTCGCGCAGCATGCAGCACGGCCTTCGAATGCTCACCAGAACCCATTCCCCCAACCACACCGGAAAGCAAACAGTGCATTAATAAGAGAATGCGGGGAGTCGCTTTTCCGAGAGTCGCTTCCTGAGTTCGTCTGCCCGATTCCCGAGAGCCTAAACGCATCAGTTGGGATGAGATCCACGAGTCATTCCACGGGCGTCAAGACGATGTGACAGACACCACACAAACGTCGTTCTGTCCGATAACTCCCGGTCAAAAGCGCATAATTCACCTCGTCCTCACGCCAGGGTGCGCGCCCGCGCGATAACACATCGAGCGAGACTCGCCAACCCCTCTCCACGATGCAATTTATGAATTTGCTCGGTAAATTAAATCCGCATGACCACCGCATTGAGCATCGACAGCCCGAGCGTGGAGGACGGAGCCGCCATCTGGCGCATAGCCCGCGACTCCGAGGTCCTGGACCTCAACTCCTCGTACAGCTATTTGCTGTGGTGCCGCGATTTCGCCGCGACCTCCGTGGTCGCCCGCGGCCCGGGCGGTGAGCCGATCGCCTTCGTCACCGGCTACATCCGGCCCGAGCGCCCGGATGTGCTGGTCGTCTGGCAGGTCGCCGTCGACGGGGAGCACCGCGGCCGCGGACTGGCCGGCACGCTCCTCGACGCGCTCACCCACCGGGTCGTCCCGCGCGGCATCCGCGCGATCGAGACGACCGTCACCCCGGACAACACCGCCTCGGACCGCCTCTTCACCTCGTATGCGACCCGGCACGGCGCGTCACTGGACCGCGAGGTCCTGTTCGACGGCGGGCTCTTCCCCGACGGGGGACACCAGCCCGAGGTGCTGTACCGCATCGGCCCCATCGGCGACTGAGACCGGTGGACCGGCCGGTCCCGGACACCCGTTCCGCGCGGGCCGCCTCCGGCCTGCCCGCGCGACCCCCGCACGACCCGCATCCCAGCTCCGTCCGACCCCACATCAGGAGTGAAACGCTGTGACCATCACCCCGCCCGCCCTGAGTGTCTTCGAGACCCTGGAGTCGGAGGTGCGCAGCTACTGCCGCGGTTGGCCCGCCGTCTTCGACCGCGCGCAGGGCGCCCGCCTCACCGACGAGGACGGCCACACCTACCTCGACTTCTTCGCCGGCGCAGGGTCGCTCAACTACGGCCACAACAACCCCGTGCTGAAACGCGCGCTGCTGGACTACCTGGAGCGCGACGGCATCACCCACGGCCTGGACATGGCGACGACCGCCAAGCGGGCCTTCCTGGAGAGCTTCCAGAACGTCGTGCTGCGGCCGCGTGACCTGCCGTACAAGGTGATGTTCCCCGGCCCGACCGGCACCAACGCCGTCGAGGCCGCGCTGAAGCTGGCCCGCAAGGTGAAGGGCCGCGAGTCGATCGTCTCCTTCACCAACGCCTTCCACGGGATGTCGCTCGGCTCCCTCGCCGTGACCGGCAACGCCTTCAAGCGCGCCGGCGCCGGCATCCCGCTGGTGCACGGCACCCCGATGCCGTTCGACAACTACCTGGACGGCCAGGTCCAGGACTTCCTCTGGTTCGAGCGCCTGCTCGAGGACCAGGGGTCCGGGCTGAACAAGCCCGCCGCGGTCATCGTCGAGACCGTGCAGGGCGAGGGCGGCATCAACGTCGCCCGCGCCGAGTGGCTGCGGGCGCTGGCCGACCTTTGCCGGCGTCAGGACATGCTGCTCATCGTCGACGACATCCAGATGGGCTGCGGCCGCACCGGTGCCTTCTTCTCCTTCGAGGAGGCGGGCATCACCCCGGACATCGTCACCCTGTCGAAGTCCATCAGCGGCTACGGCCTGCCCATGTCGCTCTGCCTGTTCGCCCCGGAGCTGGACCTCTGGGAGCCCGGCGAGCACAACGGCACCTTCCGCGGCAACAACCCGGCCTTCGTCACGGCGGCCGCCGCGCTGGACGCCTACTGGGCCGACGGGCAGATGGAGAAGCAGACCATCGCCCGCGGCGAGCAGGTCGAGCAGGCCCTCCTGGGCATCTGCGACGAGAACTCCGCCCTCGGCGCCCACTACCGCGGCCGCGGTCTGGTCTGGGGCCTGGAGTTCACCGACAAGAGCCGTGCGTCGGCGGTCTGCGCGCGGGCGTTCGAGCTCGGCCTGCTGCTGGAGACCTCGGGTCCGGAGAGCGAGGTGGTGAAGCTGCTGCCGCCGCTGACCGTGACGCCCGACGAACTGGACGAGGGCCTGCGCACGCTGGCCCGTTCCGTCCGCGAGACGGCCTGACGCCCCCGCGGCGCCGCCCCACCCCGTACGGCGAGGAAAGAAAGGTTCTGAACGCACCGTGATCGTCCGATCGCTCAAGGACATCGAGAACACCGACCGGCATGTCCGGTCGAAGTCCGGCACCTGGGAGAGCAAGCGGATCGTGCTCGCCAAGGAGAAGGCGGGCTTCTCCCTCCACGAGACCGTGCTGTACGCGGGTACGGAGACGTCGATGTGGTATGCGAACCACATCGAGGCCGTCCTCTGCGTGGAGGGCGAGGCGGAGCTGACGAACGACGAGACCGGTGAGGCGCACTGGATCGAGCCCGGCACGATGTACCTGCTGGACGGTCACGAGCGCCACACACTGCGTCCCAAGACGGACTTCCGCTGCGTCTGCGTCTTCAACCCGCCCGTCACCGGGCGCGAGGACCACGACGAGAACGGCACCTACCCTCCCCCAGAGCCCGAGGCCTGGGGGGACCCCCAGCACACCGAGGAGGGCTGACGATGACCACCGCGATCACCGATCTCTACCCGACCCGCGGCGCCACGGAGACGGCCGTCCCCCGCCGGGACCCCGTGGTGTGGTCGGCGCCCGGAGCGCCGGGCCCGATCTCCGCGGCCGACCTCCAGGGCTACGAGCACGACGGCTTCCTCGCGATGCCGGAGCTGCTCACCCCGGCCGAGGTGGAGGTCTACCGCGCCGAGCTGGACCGGCTGGTCAACGACCCGCTGATCCGCGCCGACGAGCGCTCGATCGTCGAGCCGAAGTCGCAGTCGGTCCGTTCGGTGTTCGAGGTCCACAAGATCAGCGAGATCTTCGAGGCCCTGGTGCGCGACGAGCGCGTCGTGGGCCGGGCGCGGCAGATCCTCGGCTCGGACGTCTACGTCCACCAGTCGCGGATCAACGTCAAGCCGGGCTTCGGGGCGTCGGGCTTCTACTGGCACTCGGACTTCGAGACCTGGCACGCCGAGGACGGGCTGCCGAACATGCGGACCGTGTCGGTGTCGATCGCGCTCACCGAGAACTACGACACCAACGGCGGGCTGATGATCATGCCCGGCTCGCACAAGACGTTCCTGGGCTGCGCCGGTGAGACGCCCAAGGACAACTACAAGAAGTCGCTGCAGATGCAGGACGCCGGAACCCCCTCGGACGAGGCGCTGACCGCGTTCGCGGACCGGCACGGCATCCGGCTGTTCACCGGCAAGGCCGGCTCGGCGACCTGGTTCGACTGCAACGCGATGCACGGCTCCGGGGACAACATCACCCCGTACGCGCGCAGCAACGTCTTCATCGTGTTCAACAGCGTGGAGAACGCAGCGCGGGAGCCGTTCGCGGCACCGGTGCCGCGTCCGGCGTTCATCGGCGCGCGGGACTTCACGCCGGTGAGGTGAGCTCGGGGCCGGTTCCGGGGGACGCCCCGGAACACGGCGTCGGAGCGCGGTGGCCGCACCTCGGTGGGCCGCCGTGAGATGCGGGCAGGGGGCCGGCCGCTTATGCGGCCGGCCCCTTCCCCGCGCCCGGGCCTCGGTGTCCGGGCACCCGGCCGTGCCCGGACCGCGGCCCGGGCCCCTCACCCCGTGCCGGGACCCCGGTCAGCCGCCCGCGCGTACCCGGACCGCCGTCAGCCGCCCGGCCGTGCCCGGACCGCGGTCAGCCGCCCAGCGCCGGGTAGTCGACGTAGCCCTTGTCGCCGCCGCCGAAGAAGGTGCCGGGGTCGGGGGTGTTGAACGGGCCGCCCGCCCTCAGCCGGGCCGGCAGGTCGGGGTTGGCCAGGAACAGCGCGCCGTACGACACGATGTCGGCCACCCCGTCCTCGATCAGGCCGAGCGCGTCCGGTCCGGTCGGCCCCTCGGTCGCCGCGTTGAGGACGAGGGTGCCGGAGTACTCCTTGCGCAGGGCGAGGGTGAGCTCCCGCAGTTCCGGCCCGCCCTCCAGGACGTGCAGGTACGCCAGGTCCAGCGAGTCGAGCCCGCGGACCAGCGCGGGGTAGGCCAGCTCGGCCTCCTCCAGGGGTTCGGCGATGTCGTTGTACCCATGGGTGGGCGAGATCCGGATGGCGGTGCGCCCGGCGCCGATCGCGGCGGCGACGGCCTGGGTGACCTCGAGGGCGAATCGGGTGCGGGACTCGGGTGAGCCGCCCCACTCGTCCTCGCGGAGGTTGGTGTTGGGCGCCAGGAACTGGTGGATGAGGTAGCCGTTGGCGCCGTGCAGTTCCACCCCGTCGAAGCCCGCCTCGATCGCGTTGCGCGCGGCGGTGACGAAGTCGGCGATGGTGGCGCGTACCTCGTCCGCGGTGAGTTCGCGCGGGGTGACCAGGTCCAGGGGGCCCTCGTGGGTGAAGACCTGACCCGCGGCGGCCACCGGGGAGGGGCCGACCGGTACGAGCCCGTCGGGCAGCAGCGACGGGTGGCCGATCCGGCCCGCGTGCATGAGCTGCGCGAAGATCCGCCCGCCCGCCGCGTGCACCGCGTCGGTGACCCGGCGCCAGGCCGCGACCTGCTCCCGCGAGTGCAGTCCGGGAGTGTCCGGGTAGCCCTGGCCGACGGGGGAGGGCTGGATGCCCTCCGTGATGATGAGCCCGGCGGAGGCGCGCTGCGTGTAGTACTCGACGGTGGAGTCGGTCGGGGTGAGGCCCGGGCCGAAGGCGCGGCTGCGGGTCATCGGCGCCATGGCGATGCGGTTGGCGAGCGGTGTGCCGCGGAGGTCGATCGGGTCGAAGGCGATGGTCATGACAGCTCCCACAGGGACGGACGCAAGACAATGTTGGTCGGCCAAGCATTGGCCGCGGCTGCCACTGTAACGCATTGATTGGCCGACCAAGGTAATCTGGTCCGGTGGATGTGTGGGACCGTCGGGGCGGTCCACGCGATCCGCAGCGAGAGCACCGAGGAGGCCCGATGAACCCGGAGGCCGGCTCCTTCTGTCCCGGGGCGGGGGGCGGACAGCTGCCGGCCGCCGCCCGCGGCGGCCCGGTCAGCCATGCCGTCTCCCGGGTGGCCCGGCTCCACCGCGTCGCGGCGGGCAGGCTGCTGCGGCAGGCGGGGCTCTATCCGGGCCAGGAGATGGTGATGATGTACCTCTGGGAGGCCGGGCCGGTCCGGCAGTCCGAACTCATCAAGGCCAGCGAGCTCGACCCGTCGACCGTCACCAAGATGCTCCAGCGCCTGGAGCAGTCCGGCCATGTCCGCAGGTGCCCGGACCCCGCCGACCGGCGTGCGGTGCTGGTCGAGGCGACCGAGGGCAGCTGTGCGCTGCTCGCCGAGGTCAGCCGGGCCTGGAGCACGCTGGAGGAGGTGACGCTGGCCGGGCTCGACCCGGCCGAGCGCGCGGAACTGGCCCGGCTGCTGGCCAAGGTCGAGGGCAACCTCTGCACCGAGGCCCTGGCGGAGTGCCGCGATCTCCCGACGGCGCGGCCGGCCCGCCCCGGCAGCACGCCCGACCGGCAGGAGGGGGACCGCACCCGGCGCTAGTGCCGCATCGGGCGCCGGAACGGGACGTCACGGCCGGACGCGAGGATCCCCGCCCGGCCCGCCCGCGGACACACCGGCGGCGAGCCCGGGAGGACCGCACCCGGCCCGGGACCACGCCCACTCCACGGCCGACGGGCACGCCCTCCCCGGCCGGCGGGCAGGCCCTCCCCTCGCCGACAGGCACGGCCTCCCCCGGCCGGCGGGCGCACCGGCCCCCGCCCGCCGGGCACGCCCGCTCAGCCCGACAGCACGTCGAGGGCCCGGTCGACGTCGGCGGCCGAGTTGTAGAGGTGGAACGAGGCCCGCAGATTGCCCGCGCGGGCCGACACGACGATTCCCGCACGGGCGAGCAGGGACTTGCGCTCGCCGAGTCCGGGCACCCCGACGATCGCCGAGTCGCCGGGGACGGGCTCGTGCCCGAGTCCCACCAGCCCCGCCCGGAACCGGGCCGCCAGCGCGGTGTCGTGCGCATGGACCGCCGCGATGCCGGTCTCCTCCAGCAGCGGCAGGGACTGCGCGGCCGCGTGGTAGGAGAGGTACGAGGGCGGTTCGTCGTAGCGCCGGGCGGAGCGGGCGAACTCCTCGACGGGCCCGTAGGTGCTCCCCTCCGGGTCCTCCGCCGCGTACAGACCCGCGTGCACCGGGGCCAGCGACTCCTGCGCCTCCTCGGTGACGGTGAGGAAGGACGCGCCGCGCGGGCACAGCAGGTACTTGAACCCGCCCGTGACCGTGTAGTCGTACCGTCCCGCGTCCAGCGGCAGCCAGCCGGCGGCCTGGCTGGCGTCCAGCAGCACGCGCGCGCCGTGCACGGCCGCGGCGGCCCGCACCGCCGGCAGATCCGCGACCCGGCCGTCGGCGGACTGCACCGCGGACAGGGCCACCAGCGCGGTACCGGGCCCCACCGCCTCGGCGAGCGAGTCGAGCGGGGCGTACCGCACCTTCAGGTCCCGGGTGGTGAAGGGGGTGACCATGGAGCTGAACTCGCCCTCGGGCACCAGGACTTCGGCACCGGCGGGGAGGGAGGCCGCGATCAGCCCCACATGGACGGCGACCGAACCGCCGAGCGCGACCCGGTCCGCGGACACGCCCATCAGCCGGGCGAAGGACGCTCGCGCGGTCTCGACGGCCGCCGTGCTCCCCGAACCCTCCGGGCGGCCCTCGGCGAGCTCCCGGGCGAGCCTGCCGGCGGCCTCCACCGAACGCCTCGGCAGCAGACCGCAGAAGGAGGTGTTCAGATACGTCGACGTGGGCGCGAACTCGGCGCCTCCCAGGGTCTCCATGTCCCGTACCCTAACGGGGCGTCCGGCCGCGCCGGATGACGGCCGTGCACCAGGCCCGCGCGCTCCGGGGCGGCCCGGCCGGCCCCCGCCCACGAGCAGACGGTCAAGGACGCGCCGTTCGCGCCCGGGACCGGCCTGCTCCGTCGCCAGGAGGCTCTGATGGCTCCGATGGAGGTCGTCCTCCGCGAGGTCCGGCACCCCGACCTCGACACCTTCTTCGCGCTGATGCAGGACCCGGAGGCCGTGCGGATGGCCGCGTTCACCCCCGAGGACCCGGGCGACCGGGCACGGTTCGACGCCCACTGGGAGCGGGTCCTGCGCACGGACGGCGTCCACCGCACCGTCGTCGCCGACGGCGTCGTGGCGGGGCACGCCGCCGTGTACGGGCCGCCCGGCGAGCGTGAGGTGACGTACTGGATCGACCGTGCCTTCTGGGGGCGCGGTGTGGCGACGTCGGCGCTGCGCGCACTGCTGCTGCTCGTGCCGGAACGGCCGCTGCACGCCCGCGCGGCAGCCGACAACGCGGGTTCCCTGCGCGTGCTGGCCAAGTGCGGGTTCACCGTGACCGGGCGGGACTCCGGCTTCGCGCACGCGCGGGGCGGGGAGACCGAGGAGTTGCTGCTGCGGCTCGACGGCTGAGGCCCGCGGGCCCGGCTCCTCCGGCCGGACGGCCGGACGGCCGGACGGCCGGATGAGGGTTCGGTGAGAAAACCGGCCCGTCCGGAACGGCGCTCCCCGTGCCGTTCGTCCTCATGCGGGATGAACAAGACGATCAGGCGCACCGCGGTCTTCAGCCTGCTCCTGGTGTTCGCCCTGCTGCTGCGGGCGACCTGGGTGCAGGCCTACGAGGCCAAGGCACTCGCGGACGACCAGCACAACCGGCGGAACACCATCGCGCAGTACGCGCAGCCGCTCGGCGACATCGTCGTGGCCGGCTCCCCGGTCACCGGCTCGCAGCGGACGGAGGGAGGCGATCTCGCGTACCAGCGCACGTATACGGAGGGCGCGCTGTACGCACCCGTCACCGGCTACAGCTCACAGGCGTACGGGGCCACTCAACTCGAAGGCATCTACGGCGACGTGCTCGACGGCACGGACAACCGGCTGAAGAACCCGCTGGACGTGCTCACCGGCAAGCAGGCGCCGCCGGGGGACGTCCTCACCACCATCGACCCGGCGGTCCAGAAGGCCGGCTTCGAGGCGCTCGGCGGCAAGAAGGGCGCCGCGGTCGCCATCGACCCGGTGACCGGTCGGATCCTGGCCGTGGTGAGCACCCCGTCGTACGACCCGTCGCGGATCAGCGGGACCACGGACGGCGAGGCGTGGCGGCAGCTCACCGAGGACGAGGACCAGCCGATGCTCAACCGGGCTCTGCGGCAGCCGCTGCCGCCCGGCTCGACCTTCAAGCTGGTGGTCGCCGCCGCGGCGCTGGAGGACGGTTGGTACTCGTCGGTCGACGAGCCGACCGACAGCCCCCAGCCCTACACGCTGCCGAACACCCGGACGGTGCTGGTGAACGAGAACGAGTCCGCGCCCTGCGAGAACGCCACGATCCGCACCGCTCTGCGGTACTCCTGCAACAACGTCTTCGGCAGGATGGCGGAGCAGCTCGGCAAGGACAAGCTCCGGGCGACGGCGGAGAAGTTCGGCTTCAACGACTCCGAGCAGGACGTCCCCGTGCGTGCCGCCACGAGTGTGTACCCGTCGGACATGGACGAGGCGCAGACGGCGCTGACGGGCATCGGGCAGTTCGAGGTCACGGCCACTCCGCTGCAGATGGCCATGGTGTCGGCCGCCCTGGCCGACGACGGGCTCATGGCGTCGCCGCATATGGTGTCCAAGGTCGTGGACGCGGACGGGAACACCCTGCGGGAGTACCCGGACTCCGACACCGAGCGGATCGTGTCGTCGAGGACGGCGGAGCAGCTGCGCAGCGCGATGGTCACGGTCGTCGAGGACGGCACGGGCAGCAACGCCCGGATCGACGGCGCCGAGGTCGGCGGCAAGACGGGCACGGCCCAGCACGGCGAGAACAACAGCGCGACGCCGTACGCCTGGTTCACCTCGTACGCCGAGGACGGCGGGTCCGGCACGAAGGTGGCGGTCGCCGTCGTCGTCGAGGACTCCGGGGCGGCGCGCTCCGAGGTGAGCGGCAACGGACTCGCGGCGCCGATCGCGGCGAAGATGATGCGGGCGGCACTGGCATAGCGGGCAGCGGCGCCGGAAGGACCGAATCCGGTTGGCGGACGGGGCACGGGGCGCGGTATGCAGGGTCCTTCATCGATTACGTGTCCCGGCTCCGGGGAGGACCTCGTGCGACGGCTGCCCCGTTCCCTGGCCGGCTGGACCATGGCGGTGTTCGGTGCGATGGCCGCGGTCATGGGCCTCGTGGGGCTCGTCTCGCCGGACCTCCAGCTCGCGGTCCTCGGTCTCGGCTCCGGCAGGGAGCCGGTGCGCAGCGCCGCGGGCGATCACACGGCCGCGTTCGTCACCGCCTCCTCGATGGCCGCGCTCAACATGGGCGTGTACTACGTACTCGCGGCCCTGTCCGACTGGAAGCCCTTCTTCCGCTGGACCGTTCCGTTCCGGCTGCTCACCTTCCTGGTCTTCGGCCTCGCGGTGCTCGCCGGCCGCGCGCCCGCCCCGTTCCTCGGCGTGGCCCTCTGGGAGGGCCTCGGCGCGCTCGCGACGGGCCTGGCCCTCCGCGCCGACGCACGGCGCGCGGCTACCTGAGGCCGATCAGCTGCTCGATCGGGTCGATCGCGAAGTACACGACGAACAGGGCCGCCGTGGCCCAGAGCAGCGCGTGCACCTCACGCGCCTTGCCCAGCACCGTCTTGAGGACGACGTAGGCGATGAAGCCCGCGCCGATGCCGTTGGTGATGGAGTACGTGAACGGCATCACGGCGATGGTCAGGAACGCCGGAATGGCGATCTCGAACGACAGCCAGTCGATGTGCCGCACCTGGGTCATCAGCAGGAAGCCGACCACGATCAGGGCGGGTGCGGCCGCCTGGGCGGGCACGATCGTGGCCAGTGGGGTGAGGAGCAGTGCCAGACCGAACAGCGCGCCGGTGACCACGTTGGCGAAGCCCGTGCGGGCGCCCTCGCCGACACCGGCGGCGGATTCGACGTAGGACGTGGCGGAGGAGGCGGAGGCCAGACCGCCGGCGGCCGCGGCCGCGCCGTCGATGAGCAGGATGCGGCCCAGGTGCGGCACGTCGCCCTTCTCGTCGAGCAGCCCGGCCTCGTTGGAGACGCCGACGACGGTGCCCATGGTGTCGAAGAAGTCGCTGAGCACCAGGGTGAAGACGAGCAACACGACGGTGACGGCACTGACCTGCTCGAAGGCTCCGAAGAGGCTGAAGGAGCCGACGAGCCCGAAGTCCGGGAGGGCCACCAGGTCGTCCGGGACGGCCGGGACGGTCAGCCCCCAGGCGGCCGGGTCGATGTCGGCGATCGCGTCGACGACGACGGCGACGACGGTCATCGTGACGATGGACAGCAGGATCGCGCCGCGGACCTTCCGGGTCACCAGGGAGACGGTCAGCAGCACCCCGAGGCAGAAGACGAGCACCGGCCAGCCGGTCAGATGGCCGGTGGAGCCGAGCTGGACCGGCACGGTACCCGTTTCGCCGGGGATACGGGTCGCGAAGCCGGCGCCGACGAACCCGACGAAGGCGATGAACATCCCGATGCCGACGCTGATGGCCTGCTTGAGCTGCTGCGGGATGGCGTGCATGATCGCCTCCCGTAGACCCGTGGCGACCAGGACGCAGATCACGATGCCCTCGATCACCACCAGGCCCATCGCGTCGGGCCAGCTCATCAAGGGTGCGATCTGGTAGGCGACCAGGGCGTTGAGGCCGAGGCCGGCCGCGATGGCGATGGGGACGTTGCCGCCGACGCCCATGATCACGGTCATCACGGCGGCGACCAGTGCGGTGACGGTGGCCAGCTGGGGAGCGGAGAGCTGGTTGCCGAACTTGTCCTGGGCACTGCCGAGGATGATCGGGTTGAGTACCAGGATGTAGGCCATCGTGAAGAACGTGGCGATTCCGCCCCGCACTTCGCGGGCGACGGTCGATCCCCGCTCGGAGACGCGGAAGTAGCGGTCGAGCGCGTTTCGCGTCTGCGTTTCCGGCATGGGCACTCCTCGACGGGTGGCGGTTCCGCGCGTATCGGACGGCTGGATTGTGCCCGCCGGGAGGGCCTCTCGGGTTTTCGCCACGTTACCCGGCCGTGGCGTGACCCGACCGGACCCCCGGGGGCGCCGGAGCCTACAGCGTGGGAACGCGCCGGAACAGGGGCCGCCCGTGTCCGGGTTCGGGGCGGCGTCGATGGGGCGGCCGAACCGGAGGAGAGGACTCCGCCCGGGGCCGGCACCGGTTCGGCCCAAGGTACCGGCACCGGTTCGGCCCAAGGTAAGGGAACGGCAAAGCGACCTCGCTCGTTACCCCAGTCATGACAGCTATGACCCCCGGCTCGAACATCCCCCTGGCCGCCGCCCGCGTGGCGGTGGACGTCGCCGCTCCGGTGCGGCTCGACGTATCGGGCCTGCTGCTCACCGCCGACGGCAAGGTGCGCTCCGACGACGACTTCATCTTCTACAACCAGCCCTCGGGCCCCGGGGTGACATACCGGTCAGGCGGCGGCTCCGCGCCGGACGCGATCGTCGTCGACACCGCAGCCGTTCCGTCCGGCATCGAGAAGATCGTCGTCACCGCCAGCCCGGACGCCGCGGGGCAGACCTTCCAGGGCATCGAGCCCACCGCCACGATCCGCAACGCCGACGACGGCACGGCGCTGGCGACCTTCACCCCGCCGCGGCTGGGCGCGGAGACCGCCCTGGTCGTCGTGGAGATCTACCTGCGGAACGGGGCCTGGAAGGCGCGTGCCGTCGGCCAGGGGTACGCGAACGGGCTGGCCGGTATCGCCACCGACTTCGGGGTCTCGGTCGACGAGGAGCCGGCCGCCGCGCCCGCTCCGGCCGCACCGGCGGTCGCGCCGCCGGCTCCGGCGGCCGCGGCAACCCCTGCCCCCGCGTCCGCTCCAGCGGCCGCCCCCGCCCCCGCCGCGCCCGCGCCCGCGCCCGGCTCCGGCAAGATCAACCTCGACAAGGGGCGGGTCAGCCTCCAGAAGAACCAGACCGTCTCGCTCGTCAAGGGCGGCCGCCCGCTGCTCTCCCAGGTCAAGATGGGTCTGGGCTGGGAGCCCGCCTACCGGGGCCGGGACATCGACCTGGACGCCTCCGTGATCGCGTACGGCCCGCAGCGCAACCACCTCGACAGCTGCTACTTCGGAAAGCTGTCCATCCTGAACGGCGCGATCAAGCACTCCGGCGACAATCTGACCGGCGAGGGGGCGGGCGACGACGAGGTCATCGTCGTGGATCTCGGCAGGCTCCCGGCCGACGCCACGGGACTGGTCTTCACCGTGAACTCCTTCTCGGGCCAGAAGTTCACCGAGGTCGCGAAGGCGTACTGCCGGCTGATCGACGCCGCGACGGGCGAGGAGCTGGTCCGCTTCGACCTCACCAGCGCCGAGCCGCAGACCGGGGTGATGATGGCGAAGCTCATCCGCCAGTTCTCGGGCGAGTGGGAGATGACCGCGATGGGCGAGTTCGTGAAGTCGCGCACGGTCCGGGGCATGGTCAAGCCGGCGGCCCAGGCACTGTGAGTCCCGGCACACGCCTGAGTCCGGGCCGCCGCCGGTACCGCGGCGGCCCGGGCGGGTGGGATCAGAGCTTGACCAGTTTGGTGAACGGGCTCAGGATCCTCCCCTGCCGCCCTGAGAAGTCGACGAGGACGGCGTCGGCGCCCTCGACTCCGGTGACTCTTCCGAGTCCGAACTGATCATGCGACACCCGGTCTCCGACCTCGAACTGCTCGATCGGTGGGGCGGCCGGGCCGGGGCGGTGGAAGGGGCTGGTGGGCAGGTGACGCCGGGAGGCGAAGGATTCAGTCATCGCCTGCAGTATGTGCCCTCCCCCCGCCCTCTGTTCAATCCCCCCGGCCGGTCCGCGTGGTTCCCGTCCTCGCGACGGGCCGCATGGGCGTTTTGTCCACCTCCGGCCCGGCCGACGGCCGGCTGCGGGGCGCCCGGCGGCGGGGCCCGGCGGCGGGGCCCGCACCTCACACCGTCGCCCGCGCGGAGCGGCGCCCCCACGAAGGCACCGCCCACACGCCACGCGCGGGGGCCGCCCGGTGCGGCCCCGGTAACGCCCGGCCCGATCGCGGCGGTGTCAGCGCCGCGATCGGGCCTTGAACGCCGCCTTGCGGGCGTCCTTCGCCGTCTTCTTGTCGGGGTGGAGGCGGCCCATCGCCTCGAGGACGTCGACGGTGGCCGGGTGGTCGACGCGCCAGACCGCGTCGAAGAAGCCGCCGTGCCGGCCCGCGAGGCCCACGATCAGGTCCTGGAGCTCCGCCAGGTCGACCTCGGCGTCGAGCTGGGCCGCGATGGTGTCGACGGCGAGCCAGAAGACCATGGCCTCCGGCGGCGGCGGCACGTCCGGGGATCCGCGCTCGGCCAGCCAGACCCGGGCCAGACCGCCGAGTTCGCGATCGTCCAGGACGTCCCGGACCGCCGGTTCCGCCTCCGGGCCGGCCAGCGCCAGCGCCTGCTGGCAGCGCAGGCGGCGCAGCGGCGCGCCAGGGTCGGCGCCCCGGGCGGCGGTGAGCAGCTCGCGCGCGGCCTGCAGCGGGGCGCGCCCGTCGAGCCACTGCGCGGTCTCCGCCTGCGCCGCGCCGTCGGGGTAGTGGGCGACCCCGTCGAGCAGCGCGTCCGCGTCCTTGTCCGCGAGGTCGCCGAGGGCCGGCACCGACTCCCCGCCCTCGATCAGCCGGTTCCGGACCCCGTACAGCCCGAGCGGGGTGAGCTTGACCAGCCCGTAGCGGGAGAAGTCCTCCTCCTCGGCCGGGAGCGCGGACTCGGCGCCCTCCTCGACCATCAGCGCCTCGTCGACGGGCCGGTACTCCACCAGTCCGATCGGCTCCAGCACCCGGAACTGGTCGTCCAGGCGCATCATCGCGTCGGACACCTGCTCCAGCACGGCGTCCGTGGGCTCCCGCATGTCGTCGGGCACGATCATCGAGGCGGCCAGCGCCGGCAGCGGGA
Source organism: Streptomyces tirandamycinicus (assembly GCF_003097515.1). Lineage (NCBI taxonomy): Bacteria > Bacillati > Actinomycetota > Actinomycetes > Kitasatosporales > Streptomycetaceae > Streptomyces > Streptomyces tirandamycinicus. The sequence goes on from NZ_CP029188.1 coordinate 623,188, forward strand.
CCTGCCCCTCCACCGCGCCCGTCTCGCCGACGGTCAGCAGGTAGAGATTGCCGAGGACGCCGTCGAGGAACTCGGTCTCCGCCTCGGGATCCCAGCCGAGCGCGTCGAAGTCGATCTCGCCGTCCGGACCGATGATCGCGTCGGGGTCCTCCAGCACGGGGGCGATGGCGTCGGCGAAGACCGCGTCGAAGGCGTCCTGCCAGAGTGCCAGCACGTCCTGCGGGCCGCCGCCCGTGACCAGCGGCAGCGCGCCGCCGGCGGTGGCCGTGCCGTACTCGGCGCCGTCGTCCTCCGGATCCGTGACCTCGACGAGCCCGGTGTCCACGGCGATCCGCCAGGCCTCGCTCGCGTACGCCCGGCCGTCCTCGTCCGAGGGCAGGCCCAACGACTCGGCCGCCGGTGCGAGTTGCTCGTCGGCGAGTTCGCCCCCCGCGCCGACCCTGGTCTCCGGCCCGGCCCAGCGCGCCAGCCGGACGGCCCGGGCGAGCAGGGGCGCGCCGAGGGCGTCCCGCGCCAGTTCCGCATCCGAGGGCAGTCGCACCGGCGGCAGTGCACGGCGTCCGGCGGGGCGGTCTTCTGGCATGTGGGGCTCTCCTCGGCTCTGGTCGTCTCCGGCTCGTGGCGGCCCCCAGCGTAGACGCAATTCGCCCGATGCCTTCCGATTCATGGACCCGTCAATCCCCGTACACCCGGCACCTCTTGACAAGCCGTGCGTCCACACAAGACATTGACGCGCGTAGAACCATCAGTGGTCCCAAAGCCACCCCCCAACCCTCAGACCGGAGTTCCCTGATGCCTTCCATACCGAGATCCGCCGCCGTCGCGGCCGTCGTGGCCGCCGCACTGGCCGCGGGTCTGCTCGCCGGTTCCTCCTCGGCCGCCGCCGATGCCGAGAACGCCGACCCGGCCGTCCGCGTTCACGACATCCAGGGCACGACCCGTACCTCCCCGCTCGTCGGCCGGCAGGTCACGGACGTCGAGGGCATCGTCATCGGTGTCCGCACCTACGGCTCCTCACGCGGATTCTGGATGCAGGACCCACAGCCCGACGCCGACCCGGCCACCAGCGAGGGCGTCTTCGTCTACACGGGCTCCACGCCGACGGTCGCCACCGGCGACGCGGTCAAGGTCTCGGGCACGGTCGGCGAGTACGTCCCCGGCGGTCTCAACTCCGGCAACCAGTCGATCACCCAGATCTCCAAGCCGGCCGTCACCGTGGTCTCCTCGGGCAACGCGCTGCCCGCGCCCGTGACCATCACCGGCTGGTCCGTGCCGTCGGCGTACGCGCCCGAGGGCGACCCCGCCGCCGGCAACAGCATCAACGCGCTGCCGCTGCGGCCCCGCAGCTACGCCCTGGACTACTACGAGTCCCTGGAGGGCAGCAACGTCCGCATCGGGTCCTCGCGGATCGTCGGCGCCACCGACCCGTACGCGGAGCTGTGGGTCACGGTGAAGCCGTGGGAGAACCCCACCGCGCGCGGCGGCACCCGCTACGGCTCGTACGCCTCCCAGAACCCCGGCCGGCTGCAGATCCAGTCGCTGGTGCCGACCGCTCAGCAGCCGTTCCCGAAGGCGAACGTCGGCGACGTGCTGTCCGGCACCACCGAGGGCCCGCTGGACTTCAGCCAGTACGGCGGCTACACCCTCACGGCCCGCACCCTCGGCACGGTGCAGGACCGCGGCCTGGAGCGTGAGCGCACCCGCCAGGAGCGCCGCGGCGAACTGTCCGTGGCCACGTACAACGTCGAGAACCTGGACCCGTCCGACCCGCAGGAGAAGTTCGACGCGCTGGCCGCGGCCGTCGTCGAGAACCTCGCGACGCCGGACATCATCGCCCTGGAGGAGATCCAGGACAACACGGGGACGAAGAACGACGGCGTGGTCGCGGCGGACGAGACCGTCCGCAAGTTCACGGACGCGATCGTCGCGGCCGGGGGACCGGCGTACGACTTCCGCTCGGTCGACCCGGAGGACAACAAGGACGGCGGCCAGCCCGGCGGCAACATCCGCCAGGTGTTCCTCTTCAACCCCGAGCGGGTCTCCTTCACCGACCGTGCGGGCGGCAGCGCGACCGCGGCGACCGGCGTCGTCCGGGAGTACGGCCGGGCCGCCCTCACCCTCTCCCCCGGCCGGGTCGACCCGGCGAACGCCGCCTGGGAGAGCAGCCGCAAGCCGCTCGCGGGGGAGTTCGTCTTCCGCGGCCGCACGGTGTTCGTCATCGCCAACCACTTCGGGTCGAAGGGCGGCGACGAGAGCCTGACCTCGCATCACCAGCCGCCGGCCCGCTCCTCCGAGGTCAAGCGCCTCCAGCAGGCGCAGACCGTGAACGCCTTCGTGAAGGACATCCTGAAGGCCCAGCGCAACGCCGACGTGGTGGTGCTCGGGGACATCAACGACTTCGAGTTCTCGGAGACCACGAAGGCGCTGACGGACGGCGGTGCGCTGTACCCGGCCATCAAGTCGCTGCCGCGCGCGGAGCGCTACTCGTACGTGTACCAGGGCAACAGCCAGGTGCTGGACCAGATCCTGGTCAGCCCGTCGATCGACGACTTCAGCTACGACAGCGTCCACATCAACGCGGAGTTCGCGGACCAGAACAGCGACCACGACCCGCAGGTGCTCCGCTTCCGCCCGTAGGGCCCGGCGGCAGGCCCGCCCGTAGGGACGGCGGGGCCGTCCGCCCCTCGCGGTGCCGCTGCGGCGGCACCGCGAGCCGGCCACGGCGGCCGGGGACGCCCGCGCTCTCCCCGAGCGCGGGCGTCCGGCGTGTCACCCGGACACCCCTGAGCCCAGGCTCCTGAGACCACGGCGGCTCCGGCACCGCTCGCACTGCCCGGTGCCGGGCCCTCTCGCGCCTCCCGACGGGGCCCGCCCACGCTCCCGCACGGTGTCGCCGAGGACGCGGGTGCCGTCCACGGCCCGCGAACGCGACCGCGACCAGCAACCTCCACCTCCACCGCCGCCGCGTACGTCGACATCGGCAACCGGCATGGGCACCGCGTAGCTCGACATCCGCAACCGGCATCGGCATCGGCATCGGCAGCCGCCATCGCCGGCGGCCTCCGCCTCCCGCACCGGAACTCTTCAGCGATGCTTTCCCATGACCCCTAGCAGGTCTAAGTAGACCTTCACCGTCATCAGGGCGGACACTCCGGTCATGACGATGCCACGACTCCGGCCACGGCCACGGCCACGCCCGTTCGGCCGCGCGCTCTGCGCGATGATCACGCCCTTCACCGCGACCGGCGGGCCCGACCTGGACGGCGCCCGGAAGCTGGCCGCCCACCTGGTGGCCGAGGGCTGTGACGGACTCGTGCTGAACGGCACCACCGGCGAGTCGCCCACCACCACCGACGCCGAGAAGACCGCTCTGGTGCGGGCGGTGCGCGAGGCCGTGGGCGATCGCGCGGCCGTCGTCGCCGGAGTCGGCAGTGCGAGCACCCGGCACACCGTCGAGCTGGCCAGGGCCGCCGAACACGCGGGGGCGGACGGTCTGCTGGTGGTCACCCCGTACTACAGCAGGCCGCCGCAGGACGCCCTGGCGGCCCACTTCCGGCAGGTCGCGGACGCGGTGGGCATCCCGCTGATGCTGTACGACATCCCGGGCCGCACCGGCACCCGTATCGAGCCGGACACCCTGGTGCGCCTGTCCGCCCATCCTCGGATCGTGGCGGTGAAGGACTGCGCGTACGACCTCCTCGGCAGCACCAAGGTGATCGCCCGGACCTCGCTCGCGTACTACTCGGGCTGCGAGGAGACGAACCTCCCCCTCTACGCCGTGGGCGCCGCCGGGTTCGTCAGTACCGTCGCGAACGCCGCCCCGCGCCCGATGCGGGCCGTCCTCGACGCCTTCGACGCCGGCCGGACGGCGGAGGCCGCCGCGCTCAACCGGCTCACGCTGCCGCTGGCCGAGCTGATGACGGCGTCGGGGCTGCCGGGCACGGTGACCGCGAAGGCCCTGCTGGAGGCGATGGGACTGCCGGCCGGACCGGTCCGGGAACCGCTGCGGCCCGCCGGCCGGGAGACGGCGGACGGGCTGCTGGCGGCGTACGGGGAACTGGCCGGGCTGTTCCCGGCGGGCCCCGGCCCGGCTCAGTCGTACACGTAGGTCGTGCCGAGCACCGCGGCATGCTCCAGGACGTCCTCGAGCGGATCGTCGATCTGGCCGGTCGAGACCAGCGCCACCACCGGGGCGTTGTGCGAGTCGGTGTGCGTCTCGTCGGCGTACGCGAGTCCGCACGGGCCCGCCGACGCCCACAGCGTCAGCATGCCGATCGCGGCCACCCTGGTCCTCATGTCTTCTCCTCGCCTTGGCATGTCGTCCGACTCCACGGTCACCTGCTTATCCGTCCGGCGGCGCCGGAGGTCACGCGGAGTCACACGAAAGCGTCGGCTGCCCCGGGGAGCGGTCCTCCGGACCCGGGGCGGGCCGGACCCAGGGCCGGGCCCAGGGCCGGGCCCAGGGCCGGACCCGGAGCAGGCGGACCCCGGGGCCGGGCCGGCCCCGGGGCGGCGCGCGGGACTTCAGTTGTGGCTGTGCAGCACCTCGTTGAGGCCGCCCCAGACCGCGTTGTTCGGGCGGGCCTCGACGGCACCGGTCACCGAGTTGCGGCGGAAGAGGATGTTCGAGGCGCCGGAGAGCTCACGGGCCTTGACGATCTGGCCGTCCGGCATGGTGACGCGGGTGCCCGCCGTGACGTACAGGCCGGCCTCGACGACGCACTCGTCGCCGAGCGCGATCCCGACGCCCGCCTCGGCGCCGATCAGGCAGCGCTCGCCGACGGAGATGATCACATTGCCGCCGCCGGAGAGGGTGCCCATGGTGGAGGCGCCGCCGCCGATGTCGGAGCCGTCGCCGATCACGACGCCCGCGGAGATGCGGCCCTCCACCATGGAGGTGCCGAGCGTGCCCGCGTTGAAGTTGACGAAGCCCTCGTGCATGACGGTGGTGCCGTCGGCGAGGTGCGCCCCGAGCCGGACCCGGTCGGCGTCGGCGATACGGACGCCCTTGGGCGCGACGTAGTCCGTCATCCTCGGGAACTTGTCGATCGAGGTCACCTGGAGGTGAAGGCCCTCGGCACGGGCGTTCAGCCGCACCCGCTCGACGTTGTCGACGGCGACCGGGCCGAGGGAGGTCCAGGCGACGTTGGCGAGCAGGCCGAAGACCCCGTCGAGGCTCTGGCCGTGCGGCCGCACGAGCCGGTGGGAGAGCAGGTGGAGACGCAGGTAGGCGTCGTGCGCGTCGATCGGCTTCTCGTCGAGTGAGGCGATGACCGTACGGACGGCGACGATCTCGACCTCGCGCCGGGCGTCCACGCCGACGGCCCTGGCGGCGCCCTCACCGAGCAGGTTGACCGCCTGGTCGGGCGTGAGCCGCTCGGTCCCGGCCGGGCCGGGCTCGGCGGAGAGCTCGGGGGCGGGGAACCAGGTGTCGAGCACGGTGCCGTCGCCGGCGATGGTGGCGAGGCCGGCGGCGACGGCGCCGGTGGGGCGGGGTGCGGTGGTGCTGTCGGGCGAGTCAGTCATGAGGAGAACCTAACCGGCGGGGGCGGGCGGGGGCGAACCGGTCTCAGGTGCCGGTCGCGGCGTCCGCGTCCGGGTCTGCCGTCGTTCCCCCGGCCAGGATGCGGGCCAGCATCGCGCGGGTGTACTCCTCGTCGTAGGCGGTGTCCGTGAGCAGGACCTGGAGGCAGATCCCGTCCATGAAAGCCACCAGGGCCCGCGCCGTCACCGGGTCGCTGCGGCGGGCGAGCGCCTCGGTGACGCCCTCGGTCCACTCCGCGACGACGGGGCGCAGGGCGGGGCGGCGCAGGGCGGCGAGGTAGAGCTCGTACTCCAGCTCCACTCCGCTCCGTTCGCCCCCGAGCCACTCCCCCAGCAGCCGGGCCAGTTCCCCCGCCGGATCACTGCGGGGGTCGGCGAGGACCGCGCTGTCCCTGACGGCGGCGGCGAAGCCCTCGTTGGCCTGGCGAAGCGCGGCGACCAGCAGTTCGTCCAGCGAGGCGAAGTGGTAGGTCGTCGAGCCGAGCGGGACCTGCGCCTCGGCGGCGACCGTGCGGTGGCTCAGCCCGGCGATACCCCGGCGTCCGACGACCCGTATGGCGGCGTCGATGATGCGCCGGCGCCGTTCGGGGTCGTGCCGGCGCACCATCAGTGCGCGCCGCCGAGGTTGAGCACGACCACGCCCGCGACGACCAGGGCGATCCCGGTGATCTTCACCAGGCTGGTGGACTCGTGCAGGAACACCATGCCGATCGCCGCGACGGCGGCGGTCCCGACCCCGGCCCAGATCGCGTACGCCGTGCCGACGGAGAGCGTCTTGAGCGTCTGCGCGAGCAGCGCGAAGGCGATCACGTACCCGATGACGGTGCCCACCGAGGGCCAGAGCCGGGTGAAGCCCTCGCTGTACTTCATCGCCGTGGTGCCGGCGACCTCGGCCGCGATCGCCGCGGCCAGCAGTCCGTAAGCCATGTGTACGACCGTACACAACGAGGGGTGCGGCCGTACACGGCGCGCGGGCACGCCGTCCACGGAACGCGGCGCGGTCACCGTGGCCCGGTCGCCCCGCGCGACCGGACGCGGGAAGGGCCCGGACGCCGGCCGGCCGGGCGGCACCACGCGAACGGCCGTGCCCGCCAGTCTGCCTGGCGGGCACGGCCGTTCCCGAACTCCCTGGGCCGGTACGGGGGACCCGGCGGACGCCTCGGGTCCCGGACACTCCGCGCCGCGGACGTACCGGATCCCTCCACGCGACGGACGGTGCTCCCGCGACGGGCGGTGCTCCCACGGCGGGCGGTCCACTGCGGAACCCGCCCCGCCCGGAAACCGCCCCGCCCCGGGCTCTCCCGATCACGACGCCGCCCCGGTGGGGGACGCCGGAGCCGGGCGCCGTCAGACGTTGAAGCCGAGCGCCCTCAGCTGCTCACGGCCGTCGTCCGTGATCTTGTCCGGTCCCCACGGCGGCATCCAGACCCAGTTGATCTTCAGCTCGTTGACGATGCCGTCCGTCGCCGCCTTCGCCTGGTCCTCGATCACGTCCGTCAGCGGGCAGGCCGCGGACGTCAGTGTCATGTCCAAAGTGGCGATGTTGGCGTCGTCGATGTGGATGCCGTAGATCAGCCCGAGGTTGACCACGTCGATGCCCAGCTCGGGGTCGACGACGTCGTACAGGGCCTCCCGGACCTCCTCCTCGGACGCCTTGGTGCTCGTCGGCGCCGCGGCCTTGGAGGAGAAGGTCTCCTCGTCCGGCCAGTCCTTCTCCGCCGTGGTCTCGGGGTTCTCAGTCATGCGGTCTTCCCTTCGGACAGCGCCTGCGCCGTCGCGTCCTTCCATGCCATCCAGCTCAGGAGGGCGCACTTCACGCGCGCCGGGTACTTGGAGACGCCGGCGAACGCCACCGCGTCCTCCAGCACCTCCTCCATCGCGTCGTCCGGCTCGATCTGGCCCTTGGACTGCATCAGTTCGAGGAACGTCGCCTGGATCTTCTGCGCCTCGGCGAGCTCCTTGCCGACGAGCAGTTCGTTCAGCACGGAGGCGGACGCCTGGCTGATGGAGCAGCCCTGGCCCTCGTAGGAGACGTCCGCGATGCGTGTGCCGTCGTACTTCACCCGCATCGTGATCTCGTCGCCGCAGGTGGGGTTGACGTGGTGCACCTCGGCGTCACCGTCCCGCAAGCCCCGCCCGTGCGGGTGCTTGTAGTGGTCCAGAATGACGTCCTGGTACATCGAATCAAGCTTCACGTCAGGCCCCTCAGCCGAAGAAGTTGCGGACGTGCTCCAGGCCGTCGATCAGTGCGTCCACCTCGCCCGGCGTGGAGTACAGATAGAACGACGCCCTCGTGGTCGCGGGAATTCCGTACCGGAGGCACACCGGCCGTGCGCAGTGGTGGCCGACCCGGACGGCGATGCCCTGCTCGTCCAGCACCTGACCCACGTCGTGCGGGTGGATGTCCCCGAGCACGAAGGAGATCGCCGCGCCGCGGTCCTCGGCCGTGACCGGGCCGATGATCCGCAGGTCGGGGACCTCCTGCAGCCGCTGGACCGCGTACTCGGTGATCGCGTGCTCATGCTGTGCGATCTTGTCCATGCCGATCGCGCCGAGGTAGTCCACGGCGGCGCCGAGGCCTACGGCCTGGGCGATCGGGGGCGTACCGGCCTCGAACTTGTGCGGCGCCGGGGCGTACGTCGACGAGTGCATCGAGACGGTCTCGATCATCTCGCCGCCGCCCAGGAACGGCGGGAGGTCCTCCAGCAGCTCCTGGCGGCCCCAGAGCACGCCGATACCGGTCGGGCCGCACATCTTGTGGCCGGTGAAGGCGACGAAGTCGGCACCGAGGGCCTGGACGTCCAGCGGCATGTGCGGGGCGGCCTGCGAGGCGTCGACCAGGACGAGCGCACCGACCTGCTGCGCCCGGCGGACGATCTGCTCGACCGGGTTGACCGTGCCCATGATGTTGGAGACCAGCGTGAAGGAGACGATCTTCGTCTTCTCCGTGATGACCTCCTCGATGTCGGAGAGGTCCAGGCGGCCGTCGTCGGTGAGTCCGAACCACTTCAGCTTCGCGCCGGTGCGCTGCGCGAGCAGCTGCCACGGCACGATGTTGGAGTGGTGCTCCATCTCCGTGATGACTATCTCGGTCTCGCGGTCCACGCGGTAGGGCTCGTCGGCCCAGCCCAGCATGTTCGCCACGAGGTTCAGCGACTCGGAGGCGTTCTTGGTGAAGATCACCTCGTTGCGGCTCGGCGCGTTGACGAAGGAGGCGACCTTGTCGCGCGCGCCCTCGTACAGTGCCGTGGCCTCCTCGGCGAGCACATGCACACCGCGGTGGACATTGGCGTTGTAGCGCTCGTAGTACTCGGCGAGGGCGTCCAGCACCTGGCGGGGCTTCTGCGAGGTCGCCGCGTTGTCCAGGTAGACGAGCTTCCGGCCGTCGTGCAGCACGCGGTCGAGGATCGGGAAGTCCTTGCGGATCGCCTCGGTGTCGAGGAGGCCCGGCAGCTGTGTCACGCGGATACGCCACCCTTCGTGTATGCCTCGTAGCCCTCGGCCTCGAGCTTGTCGGCGAGCTCGGCGCCACCGGACTCGGCGATGCGGCCGTTCGCGAACACATGGACGAAGTCGGGCTTGATGTAGCGCAGGATGCGCGTGTAGTGCGTGATCAGCAGGGTGCCGACCTCACCGGTCTCCCGGACGCGGTTGACGCCCTCGGAGACCGTGCGCAGCGCGTCGACGTCGAGGCCGGAGTCGGTCTCGTCGAGGATTGCGATCTTCGGCTTGAGGAGCTCCAGCTGCAGGATCTCGTGGCGCTTCTTCTCACCGCCGGAGAAGCCCTCGTTGACGTTCCGCTCGGCGAAGGAGGGGTCCATCTGGAGCCGCTCCATGGTCTCCTTGACCTCCTTCACCCAGGTCCGCAGCTTGGGGGCCTCGCCGCGGAGGGCGGTGGCGGAGGTGCGCAGGAAGTTGGAGACCGAGACGCCGGGGACCTCGACCGGGTACTGCATGGCGAGGAAGACGCCGGCGCGGGCGCGCTCGTCGACGGACATCTCCAGGACGTCCTCGCCGTCCAGGGTCACGGTGCCACCGGTGATCGTGTACTTGGGGTGGCCCGCGAGGGAGTAGGCGAGGGTCGACTTGCCGGAGCCGTTGGGGCCCATGATGGCGTGGGTCTCGCCCTGCTTCACGGTCAGGTCGACGCCCTTGAGGATCTCCCGGGGGCCGTTCTCGGCCTCGACGGAGACGTGCAGGTCGCGGATTTCAAGCGTTGCCATGGGTGACTCAGGACTCCTGGGTGACGGAGACGAGCACATCGTCCCCTTCGATCTTTACGGGGTACACGGGGACGGGGCGCGTCGCGGGAAGGCCGGACGGTTTTCCGGTGCGGAGGTCGAAGCTGGAGCCGTGCAGCCAGCACTCGATCTGGCAGTCCTCCACCTCGCCCTCGGAGAGGGAGACGTTCGCGTGCGAGCAGATGTCGTGGATCGCGAACACCTCGCCCTCCGTGCGGACGACGGAGACCGGCGTGCCGTCGAGTTCCACCCGCTTCGGGGTGTCCTCCTCCAGCTCGCTCAGCCCACAGGCGCGGACGAAGGCCATCAGACGGACGCCTCCAGCTCCGCCTCGATCTTGGCGATGAGGCGCTCTTCCACGTCCGGCAGGCCGATCTGCTGGACCAGCTCGGCGAAGAATCCGCGGACGACGAGGCGGCGGGCCTCGGCCGCCGGGATGCCCCGGGCCATCAGGTAGAAGAGCTGCTCGTCGTCGAAGCGGCCGGTGGCGGAGGCGTGGCCGGCGCCGACGATCTCACCGGTCTCGATCTCCAGGTTGGGCACGGAGTCGACCCGGGCGCCGTCGGTGAGGACCAGGTTGCGGTTCATCTCGTAGGTGTCGGTGCCCTCGGCCGCGGCCTCGATGAGGACGTCGCCGATCCATACGGCGTGCGCGTCGTCGCCCTGCAGCGCGCCCTTGTAGACGACGTTGGACTTGCAGTGCGGCGTGTTGTGGGTGACCAGCAGGCGGTGCTCCTGGTGCTGGCCGGCGTCGGTGAAGTACAGGCCGAACAGCTCGGCCTCGCCGCCGGTGCCGGCGTACGCGACGCGGGGGTGCAGACGCACGACGTCGCCGCCGAAGGTGATCACCACCGACTTGAAGGTGGCGTCACGGCCGACCAGCGCGTTGTGCTGCGAGCAGTGCACCGCCGTGTCGTCCCAGTCCTGGACGGAGACGAAGGTGACCTTGGCGCCGTCGCCGATCAGGAAGTCCACGTTGGCGGCGCGCACGGCGTCGCCGGTGTGGTCGATGACGATGACGGCCTCGGCGAAGGCCCCGATCTCGAAGACCGTGTGCCCGAAGGTGGTGCCCCCCTCGCCGTGCAGGGTGACCCGCACCGGCTCGGTCAGGACCGTCTCCTTCGGGACCGAGACGACGGTGGCCTTCTCGAACGAGGAGAACGCCTGCGCGGCGACCCGGTCGACGGGCGTGCCCGCCCTGCCGACGCGCGCGTCGTCGCGGCCGACGGACTCGACGGTGACGCCGTCGGGGGCGTTCACCTCGGCCCTGAGCGAACCGTCCGCCGTGGCGCTGCCGTCGTGGAGGCCCCGCAGGCGCTCCAGCGGCGTGAACCGCCACTCCTCCTCGCGGCCGTGCGGGACCGGGAAGTCCGCCACGTCGAAGGACGGGGGCGCGCTCATGCGCGTGGCGACGGTCGACTCCGCGGCCACCGCGATCGAGCCGGCGGTGGTGGAGCCCACCGGTGGGAGTGCCCCCGCCCGGGCGGAGTCGGGGGCGGGGGAGTTCTGAGCCTCAGCCATGGCTGTCGTGTTGCTCGCTTCCTACGTGAGAGATCTGCGTCGCTGCGGGCGGGGGCGGCGGCGTCAGCCGACCGCGCCCTCCATCTGCAGCTCGATCAGCCGGTTCAGCTCCAGGGCGTACTCCATCGGCAGCTCCTTGGCGATCGGCTCGACGAAGCCGCGCACGATCATCGCCATCGCCTCGTCCTCGGAGAGGCCGCGGCTCATCAGGTAGAAGAGCTGGTCCTCGGAGACCTTGGAGACGGTGGCCTCGTGGCCCATGGAGACGTCGTCCTCGCGGACGTCGACGTACGGGTAGGTGTCGGACCGGGAGATCGTGTCGACGAGCAGAGCGTCGCAGAGCACGTTGGACTTGGCTCCGGGGGCGCCCTCGCCGATCTCGATCAGGCCGCGGTAGGACGTGCGGCCGCCGCCTCGCGCCACCGACTTGGAGACGATGTTCGACGAGGTGTTCGGGGCCATGTGGACCATCTTGGCGCCGGCGTCCTGGTGCTGCCCCTCGCCCGCGAAGGCGATGGACAGGGTCTCGCCCTTGGCGTGCTCGCCCATCAGGTACACGGCGGGGTACTTCATCGTGACCTTGGAGCCGATGTTGCCGTCGACCCACTCCATGGTCGCGCCCTCGTACGCCACGGCGCGCTTGGTGACCAGGTTGTAGACGTTGTTCGACCAGTTCTGGATGGTCGTGTAGCGGCAGCGGGCGCCCTTCTTGACGATGATCTCGACCACGGCGCTGTGCAGCGAGTCCGAGGAGTAGATCGGGGCGGTGCAGCCCTCGACGTAGTGGACGTAGGCGTCCTCGTCGACGATGATCAGCGTCCGCTCGAACTGGCCCATGTTCTCGGTGTTGATCCGGAAGTAGGCCTGGAGCGGGATCTCGACGTGCACGCCCTTCGGCACGTAGATGAAGGAGCCGCCGGACCACACCGCGGTGTTCAGCGAGGCGAACTTGTTGTCGCCGGCCGGGATGACCGTGCCGAAGTACTCCTTGAAGAGCTCCGGGTGCTCCTTGAGCGCGGTGTCGGTGTCCAGGAAGATGACGCCCTGCTCCTCCAGGTCCTCGCGGATCTGGTGGTAGACGACCTCGGACTCGTACTGCGCGGCGACACCGGCCACGAGGCGCTGCTTCTCGGCCTCGGGGATGCCCAGCTTGTCGTAGGTGTTCTTGATGTCCTCGGGCAGGTCCTCCCAGGACTCCGCCTGCTTCTCCGTGGACCGCACGAAGTACTTGATGTTGTCGAAGTCGATACCGGAGAGGTCCGAGCCCCAGTTGGGCATGGGCTTCTTCTCGAAGAGCTTCAGGCCCTTGAGACGCATCTTCAGCATCCACTCGGGCTCGGACTTCTTCGCGGAGATGTCCCGGACCACGTCCTCCGAGAGGCCGCGCTTCGCTGCGGCGCCCGCGACGTCGGAGTCGGCCCAGCCGTATTCGTACTTGCCCAGGCCCTCGAGCTCAGGGTGGGCAGTCTCCGTGGGGAGAGTCATGCGGGGTTCCTCCCGGCCGTGCTTGCAGATGCTTGCGAAGTGGTCTTGTCGGTCTTGTCGGTCTTGACGTTCTTGCCGCTCTTGACGGGGTCGCCGGTCGTGCCGGCCCCTCCGGGCCCGCCGCCCGGCCGGTCGCCGGACCGGCGGGTGGGCCGGTGGGCGGCCTTCGGGATGAAGGTCGTGCACACGCCGTCGCCGTGGGCGATGGTGGCCAGACGCTGGACGTGGGTCCCGAGCAGACGGGAGAAGACCTCGGTCTCCGCCTCGCACAGCTGCGGATACCGCTCCGCCACATGGGCGACGGGGCAGTGGTGCTGACACAGCTGCTCGCCGACCGGTGCGTTACGCGCCGTGGCAGCGTACCCGTCCGCGGTCAGCGCCTTGGCCAGGGCCTCGGTGCGCGCCGCGGGATCGGCGGCCTCCACGGCCCGGCGGTACGCCCCGGCCTGGGCCTCCATGCGGTCGCGGGCGAACGCCGCGACGGCGGCCTCGCCTCCCGCGTTCTCCTCGATCCAGCGCAGGGCGTCCGCGGCGAGCACGTCGTAGGACTGGTCGAAGGCGTCCCGGCCGCAGTCGGTGAGCGCGAACACCTTGGCGGGCCTGCCGCGGGTGCGCGTGCCGTACACGCGCTGGTCGCGGGGCTCGACGACGTCGTCGGAGACGAGCGCGTCCAGATGACGGCGCACGGCGGCCTGGGTGAGCCCGAGGCGCCCGGCGAGATCGGCGACGGTGGACGGGCCGTGGTCCAGGATCGACCGCGCGACCCGGGTGCGGGTGGACCGCTCCCCGGTCGCGAGCTCCTCCTGGGGGGTCTCCCCCACAGCTCCGCCGTTTTTCACAACGCCATTGTTGCGTAATTCCGGAGAGACTGACAAGCCGCGTCCCATCCGGCGGACGGTGCCGTGCATCACTTAGGGAAACCTAACCTGACCTGCGGAAACGATCAGTCGTGGGATGAATTCCGGAGCGGCCCCGCAGGTCCCCGGCCGTCCCCCCAAGGGCTCCCGCGCACCCCGCCCACCCCGCCTGACCGGCGATTCGTCCCCGCCGGGCGGCCGTCCCCGCCGGGCTCGCCCGAACCGCCGCCGCTCCCCCGCACCCACCCGAACGGGTGGCCGGATCGGTCCCCTCCGCCGGGGCGGGATCCCGCCCCGGGGCCCCGGCGGCCCGTCGCCCCTCCTTAGACTGCCCGGCATGAACAACGAGTCCCCGGCATGAACAGCGACTCCGCCGTCCGGGTACGGGGCCTGGTCAAGCGGTACGGCGCCAGGACCGCGGTGGACGGGCTCGACCTCGACGTCCGCACCGGTACCATCACCGCCGTCCTCGGACCGAACGGCGCCGGGAAGACCACCACCGTCGAGGCCTGCGAGGGCTACCGCCGCCCCGACTCCGGCACCGTCCGCGTCCTCGGCCTCGACCCGGTCGCCGACGCGGCGCGGCTGCGCCCCCGGATCGGCGTGATGCTGCAGTCCGGCGGCGTCTACCCGGGCGCCCGCGCCGACGAGATGCTGCGCCACACGGCGAGACTGCACGCCCACCCCCTCGACGTGGACGCCCTGATCGAACGGCTCGGCCTCGGTTCGTGCGGACGGACGGCGTACCGGCGGCTCTCGGGCGGGCAGCAGCAGCGGCTGGCGCTCGCCATGGCCGTCGTCGGCCGCCCCGAACTGGTCTTCCTGGACGAGCCGACCGCCGGACTCGACCCCCAGGCCCGCCGCGCCACCTGGAACCTGGTGCGCGAGCTGCGAGCCGACGGGGTGACGGTCGTCCTGACCACGCACTTCATGGACGAGGCCGAGGAACTCGCCGACGACGTCGCGATCATCGACGGGGGCCGGGTCGCCGCCCAGGGCAGCCCCGAGCAGCTGTGCCGCGGCGGCGCGGAGAACACGCTGCGGTTCACCGGCCGTCCCGGCCTGGACCTCGGCTCCCTGCTGAAGGCGCTGCCGGACGGCAGCGCCGCGGCGGAGGTGGTACCGGGCGCGTACCGGATCGGCGGCACGGTCGACCCCCAGCTGCTCGCCACCGTCACCTCCTGGTGCGCGCAGCACGGGGTCATGCCGGACGGCATCTCGGTGGAGCGCCGCACGCTGGAGGACGTCTTCCTGGAGCTCACGGGGAAGGAGCTGCGGTCGTGACCGCTGAGGTGACCACGGACAGGGCGCCCGGCGGGCCGGGCTCGCCCCGCGGCACGGGTACGTACGCCCCGAGGCCCGGCGGCGCACCCGTCGCGCGGATGATCGCGGCACAGGCGGCGCTGGAGACGCGGATGCTGCTGCGCAACGGGGAGCAGCTGCTGCTGACGGTGATCATTCCGTCGCTGCTGCTGGTGCTCTTCTCCGCGGTCGACATCGTCGACACGGGCGAGGGCCGGGCCGTCGACTTCCTCGCCCCCGGGGTGCTGGCCCTGGCCGTGATGTCCACCGCGTTCACGGGCCAGGCGATCGCCACCGGCTTCGAGCGCCGCTACGGCGTGCTGAAGCGGCTGGGCGCCTCCCCGCTCCCCCGCTGGGCGCTGATGGCGGCCAAGACGCTCTCCGTCCTGGTCACGGAGATCCTGCAGGTCGCGCTGCTCACGCTGATCGCCTTCGGGCTGGGCTGGTCGCCGCGGGGCGGTCCGGTCGCCGTGGTGCTGCTGCTGGTCGCGGGCACCGCGGCCTTCTCGGGCCTGGGCCTGCTGATGGCCGGCACGCTCCGGGCCGAGGCGACGCTCGCCGCGGCGAATCTGGTCTTCCTGCTGCTGCTGGCCGGCGGCGGGGTGATCGTGCCGCTGGACAGGTTCCCGGACGCGGCGCAGCCGGCCCTGGCGCTGCTGCCGATCTCCGCGCTGTCCGAGGGGCTGCGCGACGTGCTCCAGCACGGCGCGGCGATGCCGTGGGGCGCGCTGGGGATCCTGGCGGGCTGGGCGGTGCTGGGACTCGCTGCGGCGGCGAGGTTCTTCCGCTGGGAGTGAGCGCTTCCCGGGCCGCGGGCGCGGCCCGGGGTGCCTCCCCGGGGGCCCCTCGTGAAAACGCGCACAAGCGCCCCTCTACGATGGTCGCCGTGCAGACCCCCCTCGCCTCCATCGCCCGGCGCTGGACGCCGTCACCCAAGGCCCTCCGGCGTGCCGCGCTCGCACCCGTCGTGATGAGCGTGGTCATCATCGTCACCGGCGGCGCGGTCCGGCTGACCGGATCCGGTCTCGGCTGCGACACCTGGCCCAAGTGCACGGACGACAGCCTGTTCGCGACACCCGAGCAGGGCATCCACGGCGCCATCGAGTTCGGCAACCGGATGCTGACGTACGTGCTGTGCGCGGCGGTCGGCTGGGCCATCGTCGCGGCGCGCTCCACCAAGCCGTGGCGGCGGGGGCTCACCCGGCTCGGCTGGGCGCAGTTCTGGGTGGTCATGAGCAACGCGGTCCTCGGCGGCATCACCGTGTGGGCGGGCCTCAACCCGTGGTCGGTGGCCGGGCACTTCCTGGCGGCCAACGCGCTGCTGACCGTCGCCACCGTCACCTGGATCCGGGCGGGTGAGGGCGACACCGCGCCCCGCCCCCGGGTCCCCCGCCCGGTACGGCGGCTGTCCTGGGCTCTGACCGGCGCGGCGGGGCTGCTGATCGCGGCGGGCACCACCGTGACCGGCTCCGGCCGGCACGCGGGCGACAGCAGCGACGTGCCGAGGATGCCGTTCGACTGGGTGGACGCGGCCCATGTGCACGCGGCGCTGGCCTGGCTGGTGTGCCTGCTCGGCGTGGCGATGTGGCTGGCGCTGCGGATCGTGGACGCGCCCGACGACACCCGGGCGCGCGCGCGGGAGCTCATCGGCGTGCTGGTCGCGCAGGGCGCCGTCGGCTATGTGCAGTTCTTCACCGACGTTCCGGAGCTGCTGGTGGGCGCGCACATGCTCGGCTCCTCGCTGATGTGGATCGCCGTGCTGCGGCTGGCCCTGAGCCTGCGGGAGCGTCCGGTGGCCGCGCCGGGGGCGCCGGCCGCTCCGGACGCCGCGCTGACGGCGGCCTGAGCCGGCCCGTACGCGCCCACGGCGGGCCTGGACCGGCCCGTTCAGGCGGTCACGGCGGCCTGAGCCGGCCCGTTCAGCCGGCGAGGCCGTAGACGCGGCGGGCGTTGCCGGCCGCGATCATCCCGGCGACCCGCTGGGCGTCCGCCCGGCACCAGGCCCCGTCGCGCACCCAGCCGCCGAGCACCCGCTCCAGTGCCTCCCGGAAGATCCGCGCCCCGACGACATGGAGCTCGGGCAGCCCCCGGGACCCGCTGGCGAACAGCAGTTTCCCGAACGGGGCGTGCTCCAGGGTCTCGGCGAGGACGGCGGCCGCGCCCGCGCCGGTGCGGGCGAGGGCGGGCCCGACATCGGCGTACACATGCGGGAAGACGCTCGCCAGATGCGCGGCGTGGCGGTGGTACGGGTAGCCGTGCAGCAGCACCAGATCGGTGCCGAGGCCGGCGGTGGCCGCCGCGAAGCCGGTCAGCGGCAGCGGATCGCCCACCCCGACGTGGATCTGCAGCGGCCGTCCCGCGGCGACGGCGATCCACAGCAGGTGACCGAGCAGGACGGGGTCGGTGAGCCGGCCGCCGACCGTCCGCCCGTCCAGCCAGCGCCCGGCGGCGCCGCGCACCTCGCCCGGCCCCGGCGGCTCGGGGGCGACGGAGGCGCAGTGCCGCAGTGCCGCGACCGAGGTGAGGGCGACGGCCGAGTCGGCCGCGCCGTGCACGGCCTCGGCGAGGTTGGCGAGGAACGCGTCGACGGTGCCCGAGGTGTCGGCGACCTGCTCGGCGAGCAGTTCCAGGCGCACGATCTCATGGGCGTCCGCCATGCCCGCCGCGGCGGTCTCGGGCACCGAGGTGAGGTCGCCGGGCAGACCGGTGTCCACGAGGTAGGTGGAGATCCCGGTCGCCCGCAGCAGCCGTCTGCCGGATTCGAGGACGCCGAGCTCCCGGCGGCGCGCGAGGTAGCGCGCGGGCGGGCAGTGGGGTTCGAGGCCCAGCAGCGGCGGGCACCAGCGGCGCACGGCGAAGCCGGTCTGGGTGTCGAAGAAGGTGGTGCCGGGCGCGGGCGGCCCGCCCGTCCCCCCGAGGTGGGCCTCGAAGGTGCCGAGGCCCAGCTCCGTGCGGAGGACGCCGTGGCAGTACTGATCCACCAGGGACGGGGTGTCGATCATCCGGGGCTCCCAGCGCAGGACGTCGTTGCACCCGTCCTAACGGGTGAGCCCCGCGCGAGGTGCTGCCCCGGGCCGCGACGGCCGTGCTCCGGTGCCCTCACCGGGCACGGAGCGGTCAGCCGTTCGACGGGCCGCCGAGCTGGATACCCGCCATCCGGGTCCACTCGTACGGTCCGGTGCGGACCTTCAGGGCGAACTCGCCGTCGAAGGACTCGTGCAGGGTGATGCCGGACTTCTCGGCGGCCCTGACGGCGATCTCGTGGGTCGGCGCGACCAGGTCTCCCCAGCCGCCGTCCTCGCCGACGAGCACGATCCGGGTGCCCGTCTGGCCGATGTAGGCGAGCTGGCCCTCCGCGCCGCCGTGCGCCTTTGCGAAGGCGCCGATCTGCCGGGCGAGCTTCGCGGCCTTCCGCTCGGCCTTCGCGGACTGCTTCTCGTCAACCTGGGTGTCTGCCATGACCAGGATGCTACTCCCGGGTAGATCGCCGGGCGACCGTCCGGTCGCGTGGCCTCGGCCACGCCGTGCCCGGGTCGGCCCCGGGCGGCCGGTCAGCGCAGGAAGGGGTCCACGGCGACGGCGACGAACAGCAGCGAGACATAGGTGATGGACCAGTGGAAGAGCCGCATCTCCTTGAGCTTCCCGCCCGTCACGCCGGCCTTGGCGCGGCCCTGCAGGGCGTGCGCCTCCCAGAGCCACCAGCCGCCGGTCGCCAGGGCCACGGCCGTGTAGAACCAGCCGGTGTAGCCGAGCGGGGTCAGCAGCAGCGAGACGCCCACCATCACCCAGCTGTAGACGACGATCTGCCGGGCGACGACCTTGTTGGAGGCGATGACGGGGAGCATCGGCACGCCCACGCGCGCGTAGTCCTCCTTCACCTTCATCGACAGCGGCCAGTAGTGCGGCGGGGTCCAGAAGAAGATGACGAGGAAGAGGACGACGGCGGCCCACGACACGGAGTCGGTGACGGCGGACCAGCCGATCAGCACCGGCATGCAGCCCGCGATGCCGCCCCAGACGATGTTCTGCGCGGTGCGCCGCTTCAGCAGCATCGTGTAGACGACGACGTAGAAGAGGAGTGCGCCGAGCGCCAGGGCCGCCGACAGCCAGTTGACGAGCAGTCCGAACCAGAGCGTGGAGACCACGGCCAGGGTGATGCCGAAGACCAGGCCCTCGCGCGGCGACACCATGCCGGTGACCAGCGGGCGCTGCGCGGTGCGGTCCATCAGGGCGTCGATGTCGCGGTCGATGTACATGTTGAGCGCGTTGGCACCGCCCGCGGAGAGGTATCCGCCGACGCAGGTGGCGACCACGAGCCAGAGGTCCGGCACGCCCTGCGCGGCCAGGAACATCACCGGTACGGTGGTGATGAGAAGCAGCTCGATGATCCGCGGCTTGGTCAGCGCCACGAATGCCTTGACGCGGGCCCCGAACGGCCGGCGGCCCCCCGGGCTGGGAGTCAAGACGACCCCGGCGGGTCGGGACTCGACGGCCGTCACGCACACCCCTGACAGAGAATTCCCAGCAAGCTTCGCGGGGGCATCCCTCGTACCCGGGAGGGTCGTGGAGGCGTGAATGCCCGGTGAAGGCTTGCGCGTACCACGCCACTCTAGACGTTGGCCCCATGCCGATCTTCGCGGGGGTGGGTCGTGTTGAGCGCTGCCGCCGCCGCGTCCGTAATCACCGGAGTCAGCCGTCGACAACAGGCGAAGTCGCGCCGGTACCCGCAGGCTGGTTGATGTGTCCGATTGGAGAGACGTGCACCCGAAAGGACGCACGTTGCTGCGAGGGTAGGCTCGACACCGCCCGGTACCCCTTGTCACCGGGACCTGAACATGTGGAGAGGAGCCCTGACCCAGGGTGAGCACCAAGCCGACCACCACAGACCTCGAGTGGACCGCATTGGACCAGCGGGCCGTGGACACCGTCCGCGTCCTCGCCGCTGACGCCGTACAGAAGGTCGGCAACGGCCATCCCGGTACGGCGATGAGCCTGGCCCCCGCGGCGTACGTCCTCTTCCAGAAGCTGATGCGGCACGACCCGGCCGACGCGGACTGGACCGGCCGTGACCGATTCGTGCTCTCCGCGGGTCACTCCAGCCTGACCCTCTACATCCAGCTCTACCTGGCCGGGTACGGCCTGGAGCTCGACGACCTCAAGTCCTTCCGCACGTGGGACTCCAGGACCCCGGGCCACCCCGAGTACGGGCACACCACGGGCGTGGAGACGACGACCGGCCCGCTCGGCCAGGGCGTCGCCAACGCCGTCGGCATGGCCATGGCCGCCCGCTACGAGCGCGGCCTGTTCGACCCGGACGCCGCTCCCGGCACCTCCCCGTTCGACCACACCGTGTGGGTCGTCGCCGGTGACGGCTGCCTCCAGGAGGGCATCTCCCACGAGGCGTCCTCGCTCGCCGGGCACCAGAAGCTCGGCAACCTGGTGCTGCTGTGGGACGACAACCACATCTCCATCGAGGGCGACACCGAGACCGCGGTCTCCGAGGACACCCTGAAGCGGTACGAGGCGTACGGCTGGCACGTCCAGCGCGTGGCGCAGCTGCCGAACGGCGACCTGGACCCGGTCGGGCTGTACGAGGCGCTGAAGGCGGCGAAGGAGGAGACCGGGCGTCCGTCCTTCATCGCCGCCCGCTCGATCATCGCGTGGCCCGCGCCGAACGCGCAGAACACCGAGGCGGCGCACGGCGCCGCGCTGGGCGACGACGAGGTGGCGGCCACCAAGCGGGTCCTCGGTTTCGACCCGGAGCGGACCTTCGAGGTCTCCGACGAGGTCATCCGCCACACCCGCGAGGCCCTGGACCGCGGGCGCACCGCCCGCGACGAGTGGGAGAAGGCGTTCGCCGAGTGGCGCGCCGCCAACCCGGAGCGCGCCGCCGAGTTCGACCGGATCCGCGCGGGCGAACTGCCGGCCGGCTGGGAGGAGAAGCTCCCGGTGTTCGAGACCGGCAAGGCGGTCGCGACCCGCGCCGCGTCCGGCAAGGTGCTGCAGGCGCTCGGCGGCGTGGTACCGGAGCTGTGGGGCGGTTCCGCCGACCTCGCGGGCTCGAACAACACCACGATCGACAAGACCTCGTCGTTCCTGCCGAAGGGCAACCCGCTGGCGGAAGCGGACCCCTACGGCCGCACGATCCACTTCGGTATCCGCGAGCACGCGATGGCCGCGATCATGAACGGCATCACGCTGCACGGCAACACCCGTGTCTACGGCGGTACGTTCCTCGTCTTCTCCGACTACATGCGCAACGCGGTCCGGCTGTCGGCGCTGATGCACCTGCCGGTGACGTACGTCTGGACCCACGACTCGATCGGCCTCGGCGAGGACGGCCCGACGCACCAGCCGGTGGAGCACCTCGCCTCGCTGCGCGCCATCCCGGGTCTGAACGTGGTCCGTCCGGCCGACGCCAACGAGACCGCGATCGCCTGGCGCGAGATCCTGCGTCGCTGGACGAAGGAGTTCCGCGTGGGCACCCCGCACGGTCTGGCGCTGACCCGCCAGGGCGTGCCGACGTACGAGCCCAACGAGGACGCGGCCAGGGGCGGTTACGTCATGTTCGAGGCCGAGGGCCCGGGCGGGGAGAGCGCGGAGCCCCAGGTCGTGCTGATCGCCACCGGCTCCGAGGTGCACCTGGCCGTGGAGGCCCGCGAGCAGCTCCAGGCCGAGGGCATCGCGACGCGGGTCGTCTCGATGCCGTCCGTCGAGTGGTTCGACGAGCAGGACCAGGGGTACCGGGACTCGGTGCTGCCCCCCTCGGTGAAGGCACGGGTGGCCGTGGAGGCCGGTGTCGGGCTCACCTGGCACCGCTTCGTCGGCGACGCCGGCCGGATCGTGTCGCTGGAGCACTTCGGTGCCTCGGCCGACGGCAAGGTGCTGTTCCGCGAGTTCGGCTTCACCCCCGAGGCGGTGGCCGCCGCCGCGCGGGCCGTGCTCGGTTCGACGACGACCGGGACCGCCGCCACCGCGGGCTGACGCCGTCACTACGACCAGTAGGAGATGCAACTCTCATGACAGACGCACTCAAGCGCCTCTCCGACGAAGGCGTCGCGATCTGGCTCGACGACCTGTCGCGCAAGCGCATCACGTCCGGCAACCTGGCCGAGCTCATCGACCAGCAGCACGTCGTGGGCGTCACCACCAACCCGTCCATCTTCCAGAAGGCCATCTCGTCCGGCGACGGGTACGAGCCGCAGGTCTCCGACCTCGCCACCCGCCGGGTGACCGTGGAGGAAGCCCTCCGCATGATCACCACCGCGGACGTACGCGACGCCGCGGACGTGCTGCGCCCGGTGTTCGACGCGACGGGCGGCCAGGACGGCCGGGTGTCGATCGAGGTCGACCCGCGGCTGGCGCACCACACGGCGGCGACCGTCGCCGAGGCCAGGCAGCTGGCCTGGCTGGTGGACCGGCCGAACACGTTCATCAAGATCCCGGCCACCCGGGCCGGCCTTCCGGCGATCACCGAGGTCATCGGCCTCGGCATCAGCGTCAACGTCACGCTGATCTTCTCGCTGGAGCGCTACCGCGAGGTGATGGACGCCTATCTGGCCGGCCTGGAGAAGGCGAAGGCCGCGGGCCTGGACCTCTCCAAGATCCGTTCGGTGGCGTCGTTCTTCGTGTCCCGGGTGGACACCGAGATCGACAAGCGGCTGGACGCCCTGGGCACCGACGAGGCGAAGCAGCTCCGCGGCAAGGCGGCCATCGCCAACGCCCGCCTCGCCTACCAGGCCTACGAGGAGGTGTTCGGCTCGGCCGACACGTCGACGCCGCCGTCGGAGCGCTGGGCCGCACTCGACAAGGCGCAGGCCAACCCGCAGCGCCCGCTGTGGGCCTCGACCGGGGTCAAGGACCCTGCGTACCCGGACACGATGTACGTGGACCAGCTGGTCGCCCCGGGCACGGTCAACACCATGCCGGAGGCCACCCTGGAGGCGACCGCCGACCACGGGCGGATCACCGGCGACACGGTGCACGGGACGTACGAGCAGGCCCGGGCCGAGATCGACGCCGTCGAGGCGCTCGGGATCTCGTACGACGACGTCGTGCAGCTGCTCGAGGACGAGGGCGTCGAGAAGTTCGAGGCGTCCTGGAACGACCTGCTCAAGTCGACCGAGGCGGAGCTCGAGCGCCTCGCTCCCTCGGAGGGCTGAACACCGTGACTTCCGCACACGGAGCGAATCCGCTCCGTGACGCCGCGGACCGACGGCTCCCGCGCATCGCGGGGCCGTCGGGTCTGGTGATCTTCGGCGTCACGGGCGATTTGTCACGGAAGAAGCTGATGCCGGCCGTGTACGACCTCGCCAACCGCGGGCTGCTGCCGCCGGGCTTCTCGCTCGTGGGCTTCGCCCGGCGCGAGTGGGACGACCAGGACTTCGCACACGAGGTCCACGAGGCGGTGAAGGAGCACTCCCGCACCCCCTTCCGGGAGGAGGTCTGGCAGCAGCTCATCCAGGGCATGCGTTTCGTCCCCGGCGAGTTCGACGACGACGACGCGTTCGAGAACCTGAAGAAGACCATCACGGAGCTCGACCAGGTGCAGGGGACGGGCGGCAACTTCGCCTTCTACCTGTCGGTGCCGCCGAAGTTCTTCCCCAAGGTCGTCAAGCAGCTGAAGAAGCACGGGCTCGCGGAGCAGAAGGACGGCTCATGGCGGCGCGCCGTCATCGAGAAGCCGTTCGGCCACGACCTTGCGTCCGCGATGGAGCTCAACTCGCTCGTCCACGACGTGTTCGAACCGGACCAGGTCTTCCGCATCGACCACTACCTGGGCAAGGAGACCGTCCAGAACATCCTGGCGCTCCGCTTCGCCAACACCCTCTTCGAGCCGCTCTGGAACCGCTCGTACGTCGACCACGTCCAGATCACCATGGCCGAGGACATCGGCATCGGCGGCCGGGCCGGCTACTACGACGGCATCGGCGCGGCGCGCGACGTCATCCAGAACCACCTGCTCCAGCTGCTGGCGCTGACCGCGATGGAGGAGCCCGCCTCGTTCGAGGCGGACTCGCTGGCCGCGGAGAAGACCAAGGTGCTGGGAGCCGTGAAGCTGCCCCGCGACCTGGCCGCCGGCACCGTGCGCGCCCAGTACGCGGCCGGCTGGCAGGGCGGCGCCAAGGTCGTCGGGTACCTCGAGGAGGACGGCATCGACGGCCACTCCAAGACCGACACCTACGCGGCGATAAAACTGGAGATCGACAACCGGCGCTGGGCCGGAGTGCCGTTCTACCTGCGGACCGGCAAGCGGCTCGGCCGCCGGGTCACCGAGATCGCGGTCGTCTTCCAGCGTGCGCCGCACTCCCCCTTCGACCGCACGGCCACCCAGGAGCTGGGGCAGAACGCCCTGGTCATCCGGGTGCAGCCGGACGAGGGCGTGACCCTGCGCTTCGGCTCGAAGGTGCCCGGCACCTCACTGGAGGTCCGCGACGTCTCCATGGACTTCGCCTACGGCGAGTCCTTCACCGAGTCCAGCCCGGAGGCCTACGAGCGGCTGATCCTCGACGTGCTGCTCGGCGACTCGAACCTCTTCCCCCGGGTCGAGGAGGTCGAGCTGTCCTGGAAGATCCTCGACCCGATCGAGGAGTACTGGGACAAGCACGGCAGGCCCGCGCACTACCCGGCCGGGACATGGGGTCCGGTCGAGGCGGACGACATGCTCGCACGAGACGGACGGAGCTGGCGCCGGCCATGAAGATCGACCTTACGGACACCACCTCCGGCAAGATCAACAAGGCGCTGGTGCAGGGCCGGCGGGCGATCGGCACCCCTGCCGTCGGCATGGTCCTCACCCTCGTCATCGTCACCGACGAGGAGAACGCCTACGACGCGCTGAAGGCGGCCAACGAGGCGGCCCGCGAGCACCCCTCGCGCAAGCTCGTGGTCATCAAGCGGGTCTCCCGCTCGCCGCGCGACCGGGCCAAGGCGCGCCTGGACGCCGAGGTGCGGGTCGGTGCGGACGCGGGCACCGGCGAGACCGTCGTCCTGCGGCTGTACGGCGAGGTCGCCGACCACGCCCAGTCCGTGGTGCTGCCGCTGCTGCTGCCGGACGCCCCGGTGGTGGTGTGGTGGCCGGTGAACGCGCCGGTGGACCCGGCCGGCGACCCCCTCGGGGCACTGGCCCAGCGGCGGGTCACCGACACCTACGCCTGCGAGCAGCCCGTCGCCGAGCTGACCGCGCGCGCCGACGCCTACACCCCGGGCGACACGGATCTGTCCTGGACCCGGATCACCCCGTGGCGCTCGATGCTCGCGGCGGCGCTGGACCAGGTGGATTGGCGCATCACCGGGGCCGAGGTCGAGGGCGAGGAGTTCAACCCGAGCTGCGAGCTGCTCGGGATGTGGCTCGGCGACCGGCTGGACGTGCCCGTCAGCCGCACGGCCTCGGGCGGTCCCGGCCTCACGGCCGTACGGCTGGCGACGGACAGCGGCACCATCGTGCTGGACCGCGCCGACGGGTCGCTGGCGACGCTGTCCATCGAGGGCCAGCCGGACCGCGCGGTGGCGCTGAAGCGGCGTGACACCGCCGAGCTGCTGGCCGAGGAGCTGCGGCGGCTGGACCCTGACGACATATACGCCACGACGCTGCGGTTCGGGGTCGACCGGCTCAACGAGCAGACCGCCGGGGCGGCCACCGGCGGCGGCTCCGCCGCGGGGAAGACCGCGGCGGGGAGCGCCGGGAGGCGCCCGGCGGCGGCCGCGGAGCGGTCCGGGGAGCAGGGCGCGGCAGCGGGCGGGGACAAGAGCGGAGCGAAGACGTCCGCGAAGGCCCCGGCGAGGAAGGCGGCGTCGAAGTGAGCACCCCGCAACTGGTCGTCCACCGCGACAAGGAGCTGATGGCCCAGGCCGCGGCGGCACGGCTGATCACGAAGATCGTGGACGCCCAGGCCGCCCGGGGCTCGGCGTCGGTGGTCCTCACCGGCGGGCGCAACGGCAACGGCCTGCTGGCCGCGCTCGCCGCCGCGCCCGCGCGGGACGCCGTCGACTGGACCCGGCTGGACCTCTGGTGGGGCGACGAGCGCTTCCTCCCCGAAGGGGACCCGGAGCGCAACGTCACCCAGGCCCGCGAGGCCCTGCTGGACTCGGTGCCGCTCGACCCGGCCCGGGTGCATCCGATGCCCGCGTCGGACGGGCCGCACGGCAACGACCCGGACGCCGCGGCCGCGGCGTACGCGGCGGAGCTGGCCGCCGCCGCGGGGCCCGAGCACTACCGATCGGAAGCCGCCCCCGGGGGCGGCGGCGTGCCGGCGTTCGACGTGCTGATGCTGGGCGTCGGCCCGGACACCCATGTCGCGTCGCTGTTCCCCGAGCTTCCCGCCGTCCGGGAGACCGAGCGCACGGTCGTCGGCGTCCACGGGGCGCCGAAACCCCCGCCGACGCGCGTCTCCCTGACGCTCCCGGCGATCCGGTCGGCGCGCGAGGTGTGGCTGCTCGCGGCCGGCGAGGACAAGGCGGGCGCCGCGCGCATCGCCCTGTCGGGCGCGGGCGAGATCCAGGCCCCGGCGGCCGGCGCGTACGGCAGGTCGAGGACGCTGTGGCTGCTGGACGCGGCGGCCGCGTCCCAGCTGCCGCGCGACCTCTACCCGCCCGCCTCCGCCTGATTCGAAAATCCACCGTCCCGTGTCTGTACCTGCTGGTCAGGCAGCTCCTTCTGTTTGGAGGGTGACTTGGTAGCCGAGTTGGTTGAGCTGGCTCACCAGGCGTCGGGTCTGCCTGGCCCGGCCGGTGCGTTCGATGAAGTAGTGGCCGCCGAGGTCGGCGTATTCGGCGTCGTGGGTGAACATGTGCCAGACGGCGGTCAGGATCGAGTGCTCCAGGGCGACCAGCGCGCGTTTCTTGCCGCGGCGGGCGACGATGCGCCGGTAGCGGGCGGCGAGGTAGGTGTCCTTGGTCCGCGATGCGGACACGGCGGCCTGGCCGAGAGCGGCCTTCAGCCAGGGATCGCCGGCGGGTCTTGCCGCTGCCGGTTCTGCCGCCGGACTGGTGGTTGCCCGGACACACCCCGGCCCAGGAGGCCAGGTCGGCCGCACTGGGGAAGCGGGTGATGTCGGCGCCGATCTCGGAGAGGATCACCTGTGCTGCCCGGGTGTCGACGCCGGGGATGGTCACGAGGAGTTCGATGCGGCGGCGAAAGGGCTGCAGCATCACCTCGATGTGCTCGCTGAGCTTGGTCTCGGTGGCGGTGCAGGCGTCGATCCGGTCCAGCATCGCCCGGGCCAGGAAGGCGTGGTGGGCGGTGAAGTTCCCGGTGAGGGCCTCGACGAGGGCGTCGGTCTTGCGGCGCATGCTGCCTTTGGCCAGGTCGGCGAGGTCGTGCGGGTCGCGCTCGCCGGCGATGAGGGCCTCGAGCATCGCGCGGCCGGAGACGCCCAGGATGTTGGAGACGGTGGCGGACAGCTTGATGCCGGTGTCCTCCAGCAGTTTCTCCAGCCGCTGGGTCTCCCGGGTGCGTTCGCGGATGATCTCGGTGCGGTAGCGGGTGACGTCCCGCAGCTGCCGGATCGGCTCCGGGGGCACGAAGCTGGGGCGGACCAGGCCGTGTTCGACAAGCGTGGCGATCCACTCGGAGTCCTTGACGTCGGTCTTGCGGCCGGGCACCGACTTCATGTGCCGGGCGTTGAGCAGCCAGCACTCCATGTCGTGTTCCAGCAGGTAGAACACCGGTTTCCAGTACACGCCGGTGGCTTCCATGCCGACCACGGTGATGCCCTCGGCGAGCAGCCAGTCCCGCATCGCCAGCAGACTGGAGGTCACCGCGGAGAAGGTCCGCACCTCGCTGCGGCGCCTCGTGCCGGTGCCGCTGGGCACGCGGATGCAGACCTTCACGTCGATCTTGCTGATGTCGATTCCTGCGCAGCGTTCGTGGATCACTTCCATCCCGTCAGCACCCCCTCCAGTCGTCGGCCGCGAGCACGCGACCGTCCGGCGGGGGTCCGGCAGGCGGAAGAGTCTGATTCACGTGCTCGGAGCAACACATCCGGGTGCCTGTCGGTGGACCCCCAGCGTCCTACTGACCCACGGGCTCGGAACGCGCCAAGGCGAGACGACGTCCGCCGGACGACCACGCACCGATTTTCACGCACACAGGGTGTCGCCGTCAGGCGACCGGACTACTGACCCGGCCTCACCGCCCGGTGCGACACGGCCCGGTCCGCCCCCACCGGCGGACCGGGCCGTGCGCCGTCTCAGCGCGCGCGGGCCGTCACAGCAGGACCTGGCCCGGCTCGGCTTCCAGGCGGGCCACCGCCGCCCGCGCGGCGGCCGTGAACCGCCAGAACACCTCGGTGGTGCTCCCGGGGCGTCCCGCGTTGGTGTACACCCCGAACATGGCGGTGCGCAGCTCCGCGGTGATCTCCAGCTGGCCGCCCTCGCCGAGCACGGTGCGGTTGCAGGGATTGTTTGCCTGGACGCCCGCGAGGTCCTTCACTGTGGACCCGTCGATCGTGGTGAACCCGGCGTTCCCGAGCTCCAGGTGCAGGGCTGCCTTGAAGTCGGTGCTGCCGCCGCCGACCACGACGGCCTCAGGAGAGGAGGCCGGGGCGCCGGCCTGAGCGGCCGTACAGCCGTGCAGGCTCAGCACGTTGAGACTGCCCCCGGCCAGGGAGAGGGCGACCCGGTCGTCGCAGTTGGTGGACGTGACATGCAGTTCCCGGTTGCCGGAGGAGCGCAGTCCCTCGAACATCCAGTAGTCGTGTACGGGACGGCCGTCCTGCACGGGTTCGAGGGTGGCGGGGTGGTAGCCGGCGATGGCGAGGCAGAGTTCGGAGGTGCCGCCCTCGATGCCGCCCCCGTGCAGCGCCATGATCGTCGTCCGGCTGAACGGCGCAGTCCCGGTCCGGCTCTCGTCGGCGTACTGATGGCGCTTCCAGCGCCGGCCGAACTCGGTGCCCTCCTTGCCCGCGAGCTTGGTGTAGAGGTCGGTGTTGGAGACGTAGACGTCGTTCTCTCCGGTGGCGTACGCGGGCGAGGCCCCGAATCCGCCGAGCACGGAGCCGCTGACGGCGGCCCCGACGAGTGCGGTGAGCACCGAACGGCGATCTGCTGAGATGTTCATGAGAGTCATGATCACGGTCCCGGTGGGCGGAACTGCCCGTTCCGGACGTGGTATCGCTCACTCCCCGTGCCCGCCGTGACCACCGCGGTCGCCGTGCCCGCCGTGGCCGCCGCGGTCTCCGCGCTCGCCGTAACCGCCGTGCCCGCCCGGTCGTTCGAGGAACGGCTCCAGCAGCCCCGGCACCGCCCGGGAGGCGAAGTCCAGGATCTCGTGCTCGTCGGCGTCGTACACCGGGTACGCGCCGTCGCCCGCCGCCGTGGTGGCGATCAGGGTGAGCACCCCGGCACGGCGCTGGAACCACGACTGCTTCAGCGTCCAGCCGATGACCCCGTCGCGCCGCAGCGCCACCGTGGCCCGCCGGACGGTCCCGGAGCGGGCGACCAGGTAGTCGCCGTCGAGGGCGTGGCCGAGACTCCGGTACGCGTCCAGCGCCG
This sequence comes from Streptomyces tirandamycinicus, assembly GCF_003097515.1. Taxonomy (NCBI): domain Bacteria; kingdom Bacillati; phylum Actinomycetota; class Actinomycetes; order Kitasatosporales; family Streptomycetaceae; genus Streptomyces; species Streptomyces tirandamycinicus. The sequence continues at coordinate 652,631 of NZ_CP029188.1, forward strand.
CCGGCACCGCGAGCGGCACGGACAACGCACCGCACACCGCGGCGGCGTACAGCGGCACGTCCGTCACCAGCAGGCCCAGCGCGACGAGCAGCAGGACGGGCGCGAGGGCGGCGGCCAGGGCCCAGCGCAGTCTGCGGGAGCGCGCCGCGGGGGGATGTGCGGTGAGCGGCGCGCTCGTCGGCGGGACCGGCTCCCGCAGCACCCGGGCCACGACGCCGTCGGCGACCGGCCGCGGCGCGGGCGGCAGCAGCGTGCGGTGGTCGGCGTTCCTGCCCTCGTCGTCCTTCACCAGGCCGGTCGCCACGGCGTCCACCCGTGCGGCACCGCACAGCCGCACGCCGAGGGGCTCGACGAGCTCCACTCCGCGCAGCCGGCGCTCCTCGATCGACAGCGAGCGGGAGGTGAGCAGCCCCCGGCGCAGCCGCAGGGTGCCGCCCGGCTCGCGTTCCAGCCGGTAGCCGAACCACATCTCCACCCAGAGTCCGAGCGCCCCGGCGGCCCCGGCGGCCAGCGCCAGCGCGCCCAGCACCACGGCCGTCCAGAGCAGCGGGGTGTCCCGGAACCGCTCGCCGACCCAGCCGACCACCTCGGCCTGCACGCCGAACCACTGGCTCACCTGCATGACCGCTCCGACCGCGGCACCGCCGAGCAGGGGGGCGACGAAGGACAGCGGCGCGTAGCGGACCCAGCGGGGGTCGAGGGCCGCGAGCACCCCGTCCCGGTCGGCCTGCGGTGCCAGGGCGGACCGCCCGGCCAGCAGTTCCCGGCGCAGGCGCTCGCCCTCGGTCCGGGTGACCGGGTCGAGTTCCAGTGTGGACTCCCCGCCGCCGGTGTGCTCTCCGGTGCCGATCCGCACCTTGACCAGGCCGAGTATCCGCAGCAGCGGACGGGCTGTCAGATCGACGGTGCGGATGCGTTCGCGGGCCAGGGAGCGCCGCTTCACCAGCAGCAGCCCGGTGCGGAGTTCGGCGCGCTCGGGTCCGATGCGGTACCGGGTGCGCCGCCAGCGGAGCCAGTCCGCGCCCGCTGCCCCGGCGACGAGCACCAGCGCCCCGGCGAGCACCCAGCCGAGCGCCTGCCACCACGGCATGCTCCCGGTGAGCCCCAGCAGCACGGGCAGCCCGGCACCGCCCGCCACCCCCGCCGTCACGGCGGCGGTGACGAGCACGGTGCGCGGGTCGAGCCGCCGCCAGCCCCCGTCCGGCCCGTCCTCGGAGCTCATGTGGCGTCCCCGGGGGTGGCCTGGGTGATCCGCGTCAGCCGCTCGGCCAGCCGGGCCGCGACCTCGTGGTCCAGGCCCTCGATCCGGAGCGCGCCCTTGGCGGAGGCGGTGGTGACGGTGACCGAGGCCAGCCGGAAGAGCTGCTCCAGCGGGCCGCGTACGGTGTCGACGGTCTGGATCCGGGACATCGGCGCGATCCGCCACTCCTGCCAGAGCGCGCCCGTACGGAGGTACACGGCCTCGTCCGTGATCTCCCAGCGGTGCACCCGGTACCACCAGGACGGGAGGAAGGCCGTGCCGGCCAGGCCGAGGACCGCCAGGACCCCGGCCGCGTACCACAGCCAGGTCCCGGCGGGCCCGGCGAACGCGCCCAGGGCCGCGAGCACGGCCACCGGCACGGCCGTCGTCAGCAGGCACCGGGCGCGCCACCACCAGACGGCCCGTGCGTTCAGCGTGTTCCTCGGCGGCCTCAGCCGGACGGCCCCCTCCCCCGGCCCCTCCCCGGGCAGGTCCCCCGTCATCGGACCGCCGCCCCTACGCCCCGCCGCCCAGCGGGCTCCGGCCGCGCAGCGTGCGGTACGTGGACACCAGCGCGGCGGTGGAGCTGTCGAGGTCGCCGCCGCCGCGGCCCTCGGTGAGCACCGGCTCCAGGCGTTTGGCCAGGACCTTGCCGAGTTCGACGCCCCACTGGTCGAAGGAGTCGATGTTCCAGACGGCGCCCTGGACGAAGACCTTGTGCTCGTAGAGCGCGACGAGCTGACCGAGGACGGAGGGCGTCAGCTTGCCGGCGAGGATCGTCGTGGTCGGGTGGTTGCCGCGGAAGGTCTTGTGCGGCACCAGCTCCTCGGGCACGCCCTCCGCCCGTACCTCCTCCGCGGTCTTGCCGAAGGCGAGCGCCTGGGTCTGGGCGAAGAAGTTGGCCATCAGCAGGTCGTGGTGTCCCGCCGGTCCGGCCGGCAGTTCGTCGACGGGATCGGCGAAGCCGATGAAGTCGGCCGGGATGAGCTTGGTGCCCTGGTGGATCAACTGGTAGTAGGCGTGCTGCCCGTTGGTGCCCGGGGTGCCCCAGACGACGGGGCCGGTCTGCCAGTCGACGTGCTCGCCCTCGCGGTCGACGGACTTGCCGTTCGACTCCATGTCCAACTGCTGCAGGTACGCGGTGAACTTGCTCAGGTAGTGCGAGTAGGGCAGGACCGCGTGCGACTGGGCGTCGAGGAAGTCGCCGTACCAGATGCCGAGGAGGCCCATCAGCATGGGCGCGTTCCGCTCCGGCGGCGCCGTGCGGAAGTGCTCGTCGACGAGGTGGAACCCGTCCAGCATCTCGCGGAACCGCTCCGGGCCGATGGCGATCATCAGCGACAGCCCGATGGCCGAGTCGTAGGAGTAGCGGCCGCCGACCCAGTCCCAGAACTCGAACATGTTGGCGACGTCGATACCGAAGCCGGCGACCTTGTCCGCGTTGGTGGACAGTGCGACGAAGTGCTTGGCCACGGCCTCCTGGCCCGCTCCGAGCCCGGTGAGGAGCCACTCGCGGGCCGTGGTGGCGTTGGTGATGGTCTCGACGGTGGTGAACGTCTTGGAGGCGATGACGAACAGCGTCTCCGCGGGGTCGAGGTCGCGGACCGCCTCGTGGATGTCGGCCCCGTCCACGTTCGAGACGAAGCGGAACGCCAGGTCCCGCGCGGTGTAGGCGCGCAGCGCCTCATAGGCCATCGCGGGGCCGAGGTCGGAGCCGCCGATACCGATGTTGACGACGTTCCTGATGGGCCTGCCGGTGTGCCCGGTCCAGCGGCCCGAGCGGATCTGCTCGGCGAAGGCGCTCATCTTGTCGAGCACGGCGTGCACGGCCGGTACGACGTTCTCGCCGTCGACCTCGATGACCGCGTCGCGGGGCGCGCGGAGCGCGAGGTGCAGCACCGCCCGGTCCTCCGTGATGTTGATCTTCTCGCCGCGGAACATGGCGTCCCGCAGCTCGGCGACCCCGGTGGCGGCGGCGAGGTCCCGCAGCAGCGCCAGCGTCTCGTCGGTCACCCGGTGCTTGGAGTAGTCGAGGTGCAGATCGCCGGCCCTCAGGGTGTACCGGCTGCCGCGCTCGGGATCCGCGGCGAAGAGCTCCCGCAGATGCGTGTCCGCCATCTGCTCCCGGTGCTTGGTCAGAGCAGCCCACTCGGGCCTCCGGTTGAGCCGGATTGCGTTCATCTTCAGCCCACTTCTTCTCGTACCTGACTGCATGCCCCGCTGCCCCACCAACCTAGTTGATCGGAAGGGCGGTCGGCGCGACGCAACGGCGTGCGGGCGGAACGGGAACGCATCGGGCCCGGCCGGCGGCGGAATCCTGGATTCCGCCGCCGGCCGGGCCCGGCGTCAGCTGCTCAGATCTCGCCCCGGAGCTTCGCGAGCGCCTCGGCGAGGATCGCCTCGCCGTCCGCGTCACTGCGCCGCTCGCGCACATACGCGAGGTGCGTCTTGTACGGCTCGGTGCGCGGCGGGTCCGGCGGGTTGTCCCGGTCCTGGCCGGCCGGGAACCCGCAGCGCGGGCAGTCCCAGCTGTCCGGAACCTGTGCGTCACTGGCGAAGCTCGGCTGAGTCTCGTGCCCGTTCGAGCACCAGAAGGAGATGCGCAGACGCGGCGCGGACTCGCCCCGCTCGGCCTCCCCCATCGGCCCCGCGCCGACCCGGCTTCCCCGGATCGCGTTGCCACTTGCCACGGTCGTAACTCCCTGCGTGATGGTGCTCGAAGATGCCCCAGTCTACGTAAGGCCCAACGCTCGTCCAGTGATTGGAGTTACACCCCACCCCCGGGACGCTCTCGGTGGGTCAGCCGCCCAGCTTCATCAGCAGAGCAAGTACGACAATGCACGCGAACCACATCAGACCGACCACGATGGTGATGCGGTCCAGGTTGCGCTCGGCGACCGAGGAGCCGCCGACGGACGACTGCATACCGCCACCGAACATGTCGGAGAGGCCGCCGCCCTTCCCCTTGTGCATCAGCACCAGCAGCATCAGCAGCAGGCTGAAGACGATCAGGGCGATCGAGAACCCCATAACCACGGCTGGACCAACTTCCTCGGACGAACGAATCAGACTGAACAACTGATCAGGAGAACGGGGGCCGGGCCCGCAAGCCTCGGCCCCCGCAAGCGTACGACGAGGTTGCCCGTTTCCACGACCCTCGCCGCCGACCGGACCACCTCACCGAAGGTGACGAGGCGGGTGACCGGCGCTACCTTCCGCTCACTGGTCCCGGAAGCGCACGATCTTGACGAACTCGTCCACGTCGAGGGACGCGCCGCCGACCAGGGCCCCGTCCACGTCGGGCTGCGCCATGATCGCCGCGACGTTGTTCGACTTCACCGAGCCGCCGTACTGGATCCGGACCTTGTCGGCCACCTCCTGGCCGTACAGCTCGGCGAGCCGGCCGCGGATGGCCCCGCAGACCTCCTGGGCGTCCTCGGGGGTGGCGACCTCGCCGGTGCCGATGGCCCAGACCGGCTCGTAGGCGATCACCAGGGTCTCGGCCTGCTCGGCCGTGACGTCCTTCAGGCCGCCGTCGATCTGGTTCAGCGTGTACTGGACCTGCTGGCCGGCCTTGCGGACGTCGAGGCCCTCGCCGACGCAGAGGATCGGGGTCAGACCGTGCCGGAACGCCGCCTTCACCTTGGCGTTGCACAGCTCGTCGGACTCTGCGTGGTACTGGCGTCGCTCCGAGTGGCCGACGACCACGTAGGCGCACTTCAGCTTCGCCAGCATGGTGCCGGAGATCTCACCGGTGTACGCGCCGGAGTCGTGCGCCGAGAGGTCCTGGGCGCCGTAGGTGATCTTCAGCTTGTCGCCGTCCACCAGGGTCTGCACGGAGCGCAGGTCGGTGAAGGGGGGCAGGACCGCGACGTCCACGGCGTCGTAGTCCTTGTCGGTGAGCGCGAAGGCGAGCTTCTGGACGTGGGCGATGGCCTCGAGGTGGTTGAGGTTCATCTTCCAGTTGCCCGCCATCAGCGGGGTACGGGTGCTCATGTGGGGTTCAGTCCTCCAGTGCGGCGAGGCCGGGAAGGGTCTTGCCCTCGAGGTACTCGAGGCTCGCCCCGCCACCGGTCGAGATGTGGCCGAATGCGTTTTCGTCGAAGCCCAGGGTGCGGACCGCGGCGGCCGAGTCGCCGCCGCCGACGACGGTGAAGGCCGTGCTGTCCACGAGTGCCTGGGCGATGGACCGGGTGCCGCCGGCGAAGTCGGGGTGCTCGAAGACGCCCAGCGGGCCGTTCCAGAACACCGTGCCGGCATCGGCGATCCTGGACGCGTACAGCTCGCGCGTCTTCGGGCCGATGTCCAGCCCCTCCCGGTCGGCGGGGATGGCGTCGGCGTCCACCGTGCCGTGCTCGGCGGGCGCCTTGGTCTTGAGGTCCGGGAACTCGGGCGCGGCCACCACGTCGACCGGCAGCACCAGCTCGACGCCGTTCTTCCCGGCCCGCTCCAGGTACTCCCGCACCGCCGGCACCTGGTCCTCCTGGAGGAGGGAGGTGCCGACCTCGTGGCCCTGGGCCTTGAGGAAGGTGTACGCCATCCCGCCGCCGATCAGCAGGCGGTCGGCCTTGCCAAGCAGCGAGTCGATGACGGCGAGCTTGTCGGAGACCTTGGCGCCGCCGAGGACGACCACGTACGGCCGCTTGACGTCCTCGGTGAGCTTGCGCAGCACGGCCACCTCGGCCGCGACCAGGTAGCCGGCGGCGTGCGGCAGCCGGGCCGGGAGGTCGTACACCGAGGCGTGCTTGCGGTGGACGGCCCCGAAGCCGTCGCCGACGTACAGATCGGCGAGGGAGGCGAGCTGGTCGGCGAAGGCGCCGCGCTCGGCGTCGTCCTTCGACGTCTCCCCGGCGTTGAAGCGCAGGTTCTCCAGGACGGCGACATCGCCGTCACCGAGGCCGGAGACGGTCGCGCGGGCGGACTCGCCGACCGTGTCGGTCGCGAACGCCACGTCGGCGCCGAGCAGTTCACCGAGCCGGGCGGCGGCCGGGGCGAGGGAGAAGGCCGGGTCCGGGGCACCCTTCGGGCGGCCGAGGTGCGAGGCGACGACGACCCGCGCGCCCGCGCCGGCCAGGGCCTTCACGGTCGGCAGCACGGCGCGGATACGGCCGTCGTCGGTGATCGTGGTGCCGTCGAGGGGCACGTTCAGGTCGGCGCGGACGAGAACCCGCTTGCCGGAGACGCCTTCGGCGAGGAGTTCGTCGATCGTCTTCATGCTTGATGACTCCTAGAGGGGGGTCGGGGACAAGCGACAGGGCCCGCGCAGCGCGCCGTTGCGCTGCCCGAGCCCTGCTCCGCTCACATCGGGGTGCTTACCGGCAGGTGATCAGAGCTGGTCGCCGACGAAGACCGTGAGGTCGACGAGGCGGTTGGAGTAGCCCCACTCGTTGTCGTACCAGCCGACGACCTTGACCTGCTTGCCCTGGACCATGGTCAGCTTCGAGTCGAAGGTGCAGGAAGCCGGCCAGTTCACGATGTCCGAGGAGACGATCGGGTCCTCGGTGTACTCCAGGACGCCCTTCAGCTGGCCCTCGGAGGCCTTCTGGAAGGCGGAGTTGATCTCGTCCTTGGTGACCTCGCGGTCGAGCTCCAGGACGAGGTCGGTGACGGAGCCGGTCGGGACCGGGACGCGCATGGCGATGCCGTCCAGCTTGCCCTTGAGCTGCGGCAGGACCAGGGCGGTGGCCTTCGCGGCACCCGTCGAGGTCGGGATGATGTTCTCCGCGGCGGCCCGGGCCCGGCGCAGGTCCTTGTGCGGGAAGTCCAGGATGCGCTGGTCGTTGGTGTAGGCGTGGACCGTCGTCATCATGCCCTTGACGATGCCGAAGTTCTCGTCGAGGACCTTGGCCATCGGGGCCACGCAGTTGGTGGTGCAGGACGCGTTGGAGATGACGTGGTGCTGCGCCGGGTCGTACTTGTCCTGGTTCACACCCATCACGATGGTGATGTCCTCGTCGGTGGCCGGAGCCGAGATGAGGACCTTCTTGGCGCCGCCGGCGAGGTGCTTCTCGGCGTCCGCCTTCTTGGTGAAGATGCCGGTGGACTCGACGACGATGTCGACCCCCAGCTCGCCCCACGGGATGTCGGCCGGGTTGCGCTCGGAGAGCACCTTGATGGTGCGGCCGTCGACGGTGATGGTGTCTGCGGTGTGGCTGACCTCGGCCTTCAGGCGGCCCAGGATGGTGTCGTACTTCAGCAGGTGAGCGGTGGTCGCGGTGTCACCCAGGTCGTTGACAGCCACGATCTCGATGTCTGCACCCTGCTCCAGCAGCGCGCGGAAGTAATTACGACCGATGCGGCCAAAGCCGTTGATGCCTACGCGGATCGTCACGAACCGATCTCCTCAGTGGTACGCCGGTTTCGACACCGGCGAGCTGATATGGGATGTCCCCGACCGCTTACGACCCTACCTCCCCGGGACAGCCGGAGTGGCATCGAGCACGCCCCCGGATCGAGCCGAAAACCGGCGGCCCGTACCTACCGACAAGTACGGGCCACCGGCGCTTTTCGGCGGCTACGCAGGGTCAGCGCCGGATCGCGGCGAGCGCACTGGCGACCAGGTCGGCGCGGTCCGCGGGCGCGGTGACGTGCTCCAGGCCGAAGCCCAGCAGGACCGTGTCCCGGGTGGTGACGGCCGCGTACGAGGCGAACAGCTCACCTGTGCGCACCCAGTCACCTCCGAGCACGGGACTGCCCTCCGGCGCCCCCGGGGTGGTCCACGGGCCGAGCGAGGTCTCGAAGCCCTCGATCTCCTTCTCCGCGCCGCCGACGACCAGGGTGGCGTCGTCGGCGAACACCCCGCGTCCGCCGCTGGCCGGGTCGGTGACGTACGCGAGGGAGAGCTCCACCTCCTTGCCCGCGTAGGCGCTCAGGTCGAAGGAGACCTGCTTCCAGCCGGCGGAGGAGCCGGTGAAGCTGTTCCAGGACCCGCTGGAGCCGGACGCGGTGCAGCCGCCGGATTCCCGGGTCAGGTAGTGGCGCAGGAAGGGATGCCCGTTGAGGAAGTACCCGGCCTCGCAGTCCTCGGGCACCGCCGTGCCGCTGAGGCCGCCCTCGTCCGGCAGTGTCGTCCAGTCCCCGGCGCCGGCGGTGCGGGCCTCCAGGAGCGCGTGGTCGTAGCCCGGCTCGGTGTTCCAGCTGAGCGCGAGCCTCAGCCGCGGACCGTCGGCCGCGCCGACCCCGGTGAGGTCGACGGTGCGGGTGAGCCGCTTCCAGTCGTTGTCGTCGTGGGTCGCCGAGGCCATCGACGAGCCCGCGTACGGGGCGTAGGGGTTGGTGACACCGGCGTAGCGGCCCGCCTGCGCGCTCGCGAACTGCGGGAACTGCGCGGCCGGAAGGGTGTCGGAGGTGACGGTGTACGTGCCGGGCGCGTTCAGCGGGTTCCCGTCCGCGCCGGACAGCGGCCCGCCGGACCCGGCCAGTGCCCCCGTCCCGGAGAACCCGCTGGCCCCGGGCGCGGAGGCGCGGCCGTAGGCACCCAGCCAGTACTGGCTGAAGTCGTTGGTCAGGGCCCTGCCGACCTGGGCGCTGCCGCCGGCCAGTTCACCGGCCTCGATCAGCTTGCCGCCCTCGTTGAGGTAGTCGCGCAGGGCGAGCTGGGTGGGTCCGCCGGGTGCCTGCGCGCCGGTGTGGTGGACGGCGGTGGTGAAGTGGCCGAGGACGCCCAGCGGGTGGGGTGCGCCCTGGGTGGCGACGTCCCAGACCACGGCCTTGCGGCCGTTCGCCCGGAGGGCGTCGACGTACACCTGGGCATGCCGGGCGGGTGCGCCCTCCTCCGCCACCACCAGGGTGTCGGCCTTGGGCCGGGGTGCGACGGTGTAGGTGAAGCGCTCGCTGGAGGTGCGCTTGCCGCTTCTGGTCTCGCCGGTGAACCAGACCTCGACCCGGTCGCCGACGCCCCCGTCCTTGACCTTGGCGCGGTACTCGTCGAAGCGGATGTTGTCCTCGCCGCCGTAGGTCTCGCCGCCCTTCCACGGCCTGAGCGCCATGTCGTGGGTACGGCCGCCGTTGACGCGGTACTTGAGCTCCTTGTCCCGCAGGGACTTGCGGGCGACGACGGAGACCTCCTGGTGACCGCCGCGGGCGTAGGAGGTGGTGAACGGGTCGACGGTGAAGTCGGGGGCCTCCAGACCGACCGGGGACGACGGCTGGTCGGGGTGGGCGGCCGTCTCGGCGACGGACAGCGCGAACTCGACGTTCTTGGCGAACTCCGCCTGGATCAGCCGCTCGTCGTCGGGGAAGTTGAAGCCGGAGCGGCAGTCCTCGGGCCGCCACTGGTCGTTCGGGTCCGCGGCCGAGACGGTCTGGCAGGTCGTCATCTCCGGGGTGAACATCATCGTCCCGTTGACGTTGGCCGCGTGGCCGTTCGCCTCGCCGTTGGTGATGTAGAGCTCGGACGAGACCTGGGGGTGGTAGCCGGGGACGGCCGGGTTGTCCGGGGTGCCCGCCAGCGCCTTGTAGATCACGTCGTCCGGGGTGGGGGTGGCGACCTGCCAGCCCACGCCGTACAGCAGCAGTTCGGCGGCGGAGTGGTAGTTGATGCCGTACTCGAAACCGATGCGCTTCTGGAAGCGGTCCAGGGCGACGGTCTCGGGCTCGGAGGAGGGGCCGGGCCCGCGGTAGGTCTCGCCGGTGGGGTTGGGCGACGAACCCTCGTTGTCGTATCCCCACTTGTAGGAGAAGTTGCGGTTCAGGTCGACGCCGTCGCCGGTGGTGATCCTGCCGTCGCCGTTGTTGTCGCGCAGGTTCTTGCGCCAGAGGCGGTTGCCGTCGGCGGCGTGGGTGAAGTCGTAGCCGTCCGGATTGGCGGAGATCAGGAACCACAGCTCGGTGCGGTCCACGATCCGGGTGATGCGGCGGTCCTTGCCGTAGCCGTCCACGTAGTGGTGGAGCAGCCGCCGGGTCATCTCGGGGGTGATCCACTCGCGGGCGTGCTGGTTGGACATGTAGAGGGTGGACGGCTTGGCGCCGTCCCGGTGCTTCTTGGCGCCCTTGGTCAGCTTGAGGGCGAGGATGTCCTTGCCCTGCACGGTCCTGCCGATGCTGACGACCTTGGTGATCGACGGGTTGGCGGCGGCGACGGCGAGGATCTCCTCGCGGAGGCCGCCCTCCCCGCTGTACGGCCGGAAGACGCCGTCTCCGGCGGCGGCGACGCGCTTCTTCGCCGCGCCGGAAACGGTGTGCTCGGTGAGGCTCACGCCCTTGTCGCGGAGCGCGCCCGCCTGGTCCTCGGTGAGGAACACCTCGACCGTGGCGGTGCCCCTGGCCGGTACCTGCTCGGTCAGTTCGTGACCGTCGGCACCCGCCTGGAGGAGCAGTGGCACCTGCTCCCTGGTGACCTCGGCCTGCCATACGGCGAGTCCGGCGCCGTCGGCGCCGTCGGCACCCCCGTCCGCCCGGGCGAGCGGCGCGGCGGCCAGGCCGGCCACCAGGAGTGAGGTCGCGGCGAGGATCGATCTCGCTCGTCGTCTCATGAGCCCCCCTTGCTTTCGTCTGTCGCGAAAGAAGCAGATGCCAGGTTCATGACACTTCATGATCATGTCAAGATGCGCCCGGCGGCCAGGCGGGCGGGGATGGAGCGGAACGGGCGGGGATGGGCGGCGGACGTCCCGGGAGGGATCGCGGGGCGCATCGGGGGACATCGATGCGGGACTCCATGCGGGCGGGGCCGCGGCGGGACGGGGCGGGGAGGGCAGCGGCGGGGCAGGCAGGAAGGGCCGGACGACGCGGCGCGGCGCGGCAGGGCAGGGCGGGCAGAGAAGGAGGCGGTGCAAACCGGGCGGGACCGCAGGGCGGGGCGAAGCCCGTCCGGCGCCGGACGCGGACACCCGGACGGGCCGTGCTGCCCGCGGCCGCGCGCAGGACGGGGCGCGGCGCGCGGACGGGGTGCGGCGCGCTGCGGGCTCTCGGAGGGCTCGGCGGGGCCGCGCACACGGGTGCCGCGCACGACGGTGTCGGGGCGGGACGGGGTGCGCGGGACGGGCGGCCCCGGCGCGCGGGCGCGGCGGGCCCCTCGGGGGACGCGGTGCGGTGGGCGGGGCTCGCGGGACGGGCGAGCCCGGGAAGGCGGCGCCCCGGAGACCGGGGGCGGACGCTCACCGGGACCCGGAGGAGGGCACTCGCTCCCGGCGCGGGCTCAGCCCACGAGGCCGTCGGCCATCTCCTCCGTCAGATTGGACTCCGTACCCGGGATCCCCAGGTCCTGGGCGCGCTTGTCGGCCATCGCCAGCAGCCGGCGGATACGGCCCGCGACCGCGTCCTTGGTCAGCGGCGGGTCCGCCAGGGCGCCCAGTTCCTCCAGGGACGCCTGCTTGTGCTCCATGCGCAGCCGGCCCGCCGCGGCGAGGTGCTCGGGGACCTCCTCGCCCAGGATCTCCAGGGCGCGCTGGACCCGCGCGCCGGCGGCGACCGCGGCCCGGGCCGAGCGGCGCAGATTGGCGTCGTCGAAGTTGGCCAGCCGGTTGGCGGTGGCGCGGACCTCCCGGCGCATCCGCCGCTCCTCCCAGGCCAGCACCGACTCGTGCGCCCCGAGCCGGGTCAGCAGCGCACCGATCGCGTCGCCGTCGCGCACCACGACCCGGTCCACCCCGCGCACCTCGCGGGCCTTCGCGCCGATGGACAGCCGGCGCGCGGCACCGACCAGGGCCAGCGCGGCCTCCGGGCCCGGGCAGGTCACCTCCAGGGAGGAGGAGCGACCGGGCTCGGTCAGCGAGCCGTGCGCGAGGAACGCGCCGCGCCAGGCGGCCTCCGCGTCGCACGTGGCACCCGAGACGACCTGGGGCGGCAGCCCCCGGATGGGACGGCCCCGGCCGTCGACCAGCCCGGTCTGCCGGGCCAGCTGGTCACCGCCCGCCACGACGCGTACCACGTAGCGCGAACCGCGCCGCAGCCCGCCGGGAGCCATCACCACGAGATCCGAGGAGTGCCCGAAGATCTCCAGGATGTCCTTGCGGAGCCTGCGCGCAGCGATACCCGTGTCCAGCTCCGCCTCGATCACGATGCGCCCGCTGACCAGGTGCAGCCCGCCCGCGAACCGCAGGATCGACGAGACCTCCGCCTTTCTGCAGCAGGTCCGGGTGACGGGGAGCCGGGAGATCTCGTCCTTCACCGCTGCCGTCATCGCCATGGGCCGATCCTTCCATGCATCCGGAAAATACGGTCGTACGCGGCGGCCAACAGCTCCGGATCATGCTTCGGAGCCCCGTCGGGTCTGGCCACGGGCGCCAGCTCGACCGCGGCACCGAGCCGCTTCGCCGCGTCGGCGAGGGACTCGCGGTCGGGCACGGCGGCCTCGTCGGCCAGCACCACGTCCAGGGCGAGTTTAGGGGCGTGTCGCCCCAAAACCTCCAAATGACGCTGCGGAGAGAAGCCCTCCGTTTCTCCGGGCTGGGGAGCCAGGTTGAGCGAGAGGACCCGCCGGGCCTTGGTCTCGACGAGCGCGTCCAGCAGGTCGGGCACGAGGAGGTGCGGGATCACCGAGGAGAACCAGGAGCCGGGCCCGAGGACCACCCAGTCCGCGTCGAGTACGGCGTCGACGGCGTCCGGGACGGCCGGCGGGTCGTTCGGCACCAGGTGCACGGACTGCACCTCGCCCGGCGTCAGCGCGACGGTCGCCTGGCCGCGGACCGTGCCCACCTCGTCGGGGCGCGCCGGGTCGTGCCCCTTCACCAGCGCCTGCAGCTCCAGCGGCACGGCGGACATGGGCAGCACCCGGCCGTGGGCGCCGAGCAGCCTGCCGACCAGGTCCAGGGCCTGCACATGGTCGCCGAGCTGCTCCCACAGCGCGACGATCAGCAGATTGCCGACCGCGTGCTCGTGCAGTTCGCCCTGGGACTGGAAGCGGTGCTGGATGACCCGGGACCAGGTCTGGCCCCACTCGTCGTCCCCGCACAGCGCCGCCAGCGCCTTGCGGAGATCGCCGGGCGGCAGCACCCCGAGCTCCTTGCGGAGCCGCCCGCTGGAGCCCCCGTCGTCGGCGACCGTGACGACGGCGGTGAGGTCGCCCGTGATGCGGCGCAGCGCGGCGAGCGAGGCCGAGAGGCCCATGCCGCCGCCGAGCGCGACGACCTTGGGCTGGGTTCCGCGTCTGCGGTGGGTGCGGAGCGTGTCGCCGCCCCGCAGCCGGCGCAGCCGGGGATTGCGTGCGGTCACTCGCGCCCCATGTCCCGGTGGACGACGACGGTCTCGATCCCCTCGGAACCGAGCCGGGCGGCGAGCTTCTCGGACATCGCCACCGAGCGGTGCTTGCCGCCCGTGCAGCCGACGGCGATCGTCACGTACCGCTTGCCCTCGCGGCGGTAGCCCGCGGCGATCAGCTGCAGCAGCTCGGTGTACTGGTTGAGGAACTCCTTGGCGCCGGGCTGGTTGAACACATAGCCCGACACCTCCTCGTTCAGGCCGGTGAAGGGGCGCAGCTCCGGGACCCAGTGCGGGTTCGGCAGGAAGCGGCAGTCCACCACGAGGTCGGCGTCGACGGGCAGGCCGTACTTGTACCCGAACGACATCACGGTGGCCCGCAGCTCCGGCTCCTCGTCACCGGCGAACTGGGCGTCCATCTTGGCGCGCAGCTCGTGGACGTTGAGGCTGGATGTGTCGATGACCAGGTCGGCGTCGCCGCGCAGCTCCCGGAGGAGGTCCCGCTCGGCGGCGATGCCGTCGACGATCCGGCCGTCGCCCTGCAGCGGGTGCGGGCGGCGCACCGACTCGAACCGGCGCACCAGGGCCTCGTCGGACGACTCCAGGAAGACGATCCGGCGGGTGACCTGCTTGGCGTCGAGGTCCGCGAGGGACTCGCGGAGGTTGTCGAAGAACCGCCGGCCGCGGACGTCCACGACGACGGCGATCCGGGCGACATTGCCCTGGGAGCGTGCGCCGAGCTCCACCATGGTGGGGATCAGCGCGGGCGGCAGGTTGTCGACGACGAACCAGCCGAGGTCCTCCAGGCACTTCGCCGCGGTGCTGCGGCCGGCGCCCGACATTCCGGAGATGATCACCAGCTCGGGGATGGCCGCCTCTGCGGCCTGCCCGGCCTCGGTCGTGCCCGTATCCACGTCTCCTGCTCCGTGTTCTGCTCTGTTCTGCTCGGTCATTGCGTGGTTCCCCCGTTCCCTTCCGTCACTGCTGCCCCGTCATCCTCTTCAATGATCTCGCCTGTCGCCATGTTCACCGCCGGGACGGCCGGAGCGGCCTGCGCCAGGGCGGCGGCCACGGACTCGGCGGTCTTCCTGCCGAAGCCCGGGACCTCGCAGATCTGCTCGATCGTGGCCTGCCGCAGCCGCTTCACCGAGCCGAAGTGCTTGATCAGTGTCTGCTTGCGGGCGGCGCCCAGGCCCGGCACGGAGTCCAGCGGGCTGGTCCGCAGCCGCTTGGTGCGCTTGGAGCGCTGGTAGCGGATGGCGAAGTCGTGGGCGGTGTCCCGGACCCGCTGGATCAGGTACAGCCCCTCGCTGGAGCGGGGCAGCACGACCGGGTCGTCCTCGCCCGGCAGCCACACCTCCTCCATGCGCTTGGCGATCCCGGCGACGGCGACGTCGTCGATGCCCAGCTCGTCCAGGGCCCGCTGGGCCGCCGCCACCTGCGGCTGCCCGCCGTCGACGAGCACCAGCTGCGGCGGGTAGGCGAACCGCCTGGGCCTGCCGTCGTCCGCCGGGGCCGACGGGACCTCACCCCCGGCCACGGACCCGCCTCCCGCCACGGATTCGCCTCCCGTGCCGGACCCGCCGTCCTCCGGGACCGCCCACTCGCCGGTCCGCTCCCGCTCCGCGAGATACCGCCGGAAGCGGCGGCTGATCACCTCGTGCATCGAGCGGACGTCGTCCTGGCCCTCGCCGTGCCAGAGCTGCGTGTCCCCGGCACGGCCCTTGATCTGGAAGCGCCGGTACTCGCTCTTCCGGGGCAGCCCGTCCTCGAACACCACCATGGACCCGACCACGTCCTCGCCCTGCAGGTGCGAGATGTCGAAGCACTCGATCCGCAGCGGCGCGGAGTCCAGGCCGAGCGCCTCGGCGATCTCCTCCAGGGCCCTGGAGCGGGTGGTCAGATCGCTGGCGCGCCTGGTCTTGTGCAGGACGAGGGCCTGCTGGGCGTTGCGCCCGACCGTCGCCATCAGGTCCTTCTTGTCGCCGCGCTGCGGGATGCGCAGCGACACGGCCGAGCCCCTCCGGTCGCCGAGCCACTGGGTGACCGCGGCGAGGTCGTCGGGCAGGGCCGGGACGAGGACCTCCTTGGGGACGGCGTCGCCGCTCTCCTCCCCGTACAGCTGCTGCAGTGCGTGCTCGACGAGGCCGGCCGTGTCGACGGCCTCGACCTTGTCGGTGACCCAGCCGCGCTGGCCGCGCACCCGCCCGCCGCGTACGTGGAAGATCTGGACGGCGGCCTCCAGCTCGTCCTCGGCGACCGCGATCAGGTCCGCGTCGGTCGCGTCGGCCAGCACCACCGCGTTCTTCTCCATGGCGCGCTTCAGCGCCTCCATGTCGTCGCGGAGCCGGGCGGCCCGCTCGTACTCCAGGTCCTCGGCCGCGGCCGTCATCTCCTGCTCCAGGCGGCGGATGTAGGTGCCGGTGCGGCCGGCCATGAAGTCGCAGAACTCCTCGGCCAGTTCGCGGTGCTCCCCTTCGCCGACCCGGCCGACGCAGGGCGCGGAGCACTTGCCGATGTAGCCCAGCAGGCAGGGCCGGCCGGTCCGCTCCGCGTTCCGGAAGACCCCGGCGGAGCAGGTGCGCACCGGGAAGACCCGGAGCATCAGGTCGACCGTCTCGCGGATCGCCCACGCGTGCCCGTACGGGCCGAAGTAGCGCACGCCCTTCTTCTTGGCGCCGCGCATCACCTGGACCCTCGGGAACGCCTCGTTCATGGTCACCGCGAGGTACGGATAGCTCTTGTCGTCCCGGTACTTGACGTTGAACCGGGGATCGAACTCCTTGATCCAGGAGTACTCCAGCTGGAGCGCCTCCACCTCCGTGGAGACCACGGTCCACTCGACGGAGGCCGCGGTCGTGACCATCGTGCGGGTGCGCGGGTGCAGACCAGCCAGGTCCTGGAAGTAGCTCGCCAGCCGCTGCCGCAGGCTCTTCGCCTTGCCGACGTAGATCACCCGGCGATGCGCGTCGCGGAACTTGTAGACCCCCGGCGAGTCGGGGATCTGTCCCGGCTTGGGGCGGTAGCTGGAGGGGTCTGCCATGCCGCCCACCCTACTGGCGGGCACGGACAGCCGGGCCGTCCGAGGGGCGCGGACGACCAGCCGTCGCGCCGCTGCTCCGGGGCTGGAGGACCACGAGGATCTGGAGGATCTGGAGGATCTGGAGGATCTGGACCCCGGCTTGCGCCGGGAGCGGGTGGAAGGAGCCGGACGAGGCCGGATGAAGAACGACGAGCCCCGAAGGGAACGGGAGCGGCCGGAAGATGCTCGAGGGACTCGGGGGAACCGGGAGAACCGGGAGAACCGGAAAGCCGGGCACCCGGGGAAGGACGGAACCCGGAGGAAGCCGGAGGAAGCCGGAGGAAGCCGGAGGAAGCCGGGGAAGGGACCCGCCGCTGCGCCCGGTGTGCGGTCCCCCACCGCCCGGCGGCGCGTTCCGGACGCCCCGGCCGGGCTCCCGCGCCTTTCGGACCGGTACCCGGACAGCCATTGTCCGGAGAGGGCCGACACGCTTCAATGCGGGGTGACCCGCGGCCGTGCCGGTGGCCCGGGAGGGCCCGGAGCGCCGCCATCGGTCGTGTCCGCACGCCCTGCCCCGCCCCTCGGCGCGAGGGCCCAGCGGGGGGCCGTGCACGTCCATCGAGGAGTCCCATGGGGCACGCCGCGCATCCCGGGCACACGCGGGCCGAACTGGAGCGCGTGCTGCTCACGGGCCCCTTCCATCTCGCGCTGCGCGCCGCGTTCGCGGTGCGCGGGCTGCCGCTCCAGCGGGTGCAGCACCATCTCGCCCACCGGGGGATCAAGGTCGGGGTGACCAGTCTGAGTTACTGGCAGCAAGGGGCCCGCCGGCCCCGGCGCCCCGAGTCACTGCGCGCGGTCCGGGCGCTCGAGGACGTGCTGCGGCTGCCGGAGAACTCGCTGCTGCGGCTCCTTCCCGGCGACGGCGGGTCCGGCCCCCAGCGCCCCGCGGCCCCTTCGCCGCGTACGCCCGCCGCGGTGTCCGGTGCGGTGGAGCGGCTGCTGACCGCGCTCGGCCGGCCCGCGGACGGCGGGCTGCACACCGTGGGGCACCACGAGCGGGTGCGGATCGGGCCGGGCCGCGAACTGCTCGGCCGCGACTCCCAGAAGATCGTGCGTGCCCACCGCGACGGCGTCGACCGCCTGCTGGCCGTCCATCGCGGGGATGCCGGGTGGGACCCGGCGCGGGTGGCGGTGCGCGCGACGGAGAACTGCCGCCCGGGGCGCGTCCGGTACGACCGGGACGCGGGGGTGCTGGTCGCGGAGCTGCTGCTCGACGCCCGGCTGCGGTCCGGGGAGACGTATCTCCTCTGCTACGGGTTCGAGGACGGCACGGCGGGACCGAGCGGTGAGTACGTACGCGGCTTCCGCGAGTCCGGCGGCCAGTACGTGCTGCAGGTCCGCTTCGACGCGGCGGCGCTGCCGGTGCGGTGCCGGCACTTCGCCCAGAACTCCCCCGGCGCGGCGCGGATCTGCCGGGCCGAACTGACGCCGAGCGGCCGGCAGCCCTCGGTGCACGTGGTCGAGCAGGGCGTCCGGCCGGGCATCCAGGGGATCGACTGGGAGTGGGAACGCTGACGCGGGCCCGGCGCGTGCGGTACCGCGCGCGGTCGGGAGCACGTCCGTACCCGCCGCGGCGGGCGGTCCGGGCGCCGGAGCGGCCGGCCCGGACCGGCGTGCGCGGTCCTGCGGGCAGCACGGACGGCGTGCCGGGACCGCCGGTGCTTCCGGCTGCCCGTGCGCGGGGCGCCGCGTGGTGCGTCGCGCGGTGCGTACGGGCAGCACCGTGGCGGTACGAGCGGGCTCAGGCCTCCGGGCCCGCCACCAGCTTCCCGTCCCGCACCCGCACCGGGACCTCCGGAAGCGGCACGGTCGCCGGGCCCTGGAGTGCCGTGCCGGTGGTGACGTCGAACCGGCTGCCGTGGCAGGGGCAGTTGCCCTCCGTGCCCTCCACCTTGTCGAGGACGCACCCGGCGTGGGTGCACTGGGCGCTGAACGCCCGGTACCGGCCCTCGGCCGGGCAGTGGACGACGAGCCGCTGCTCGCGGTAGAGCCGGGCGCCGCCCACGGGGACCTCCGCGGCGGTGCCGAGGTCGACCGGCCCGGTCGGCGTCGGAACCCGGGCGTGACCCACCTTGGACTCGGTGGAGCAGGCGGCGGCCCCCAGCCCGGCCGCTCCGGCGAGGGCGGCGCCTTTCAGCACGGTACGGCGGGCGGCGGGGCGGCCGGACATGAGGATCTCCACGGATGAGGGGCGCGGGTGGCCAAACCGACGATACCGGCGCAGATCGCGGCCCTTCCGGGCGGGTCCGCCGGGCCGGGACGGGACTGTCGCGCCCCGGAGCGATGGACTACCTTCTCAGCCGTGATCGTCGTCGCCGGTGAGTCCCTGATCGACCTGGTCCCGCTGCGGACGGCCGCCGCGGACGCACCGCTGCCGCCGCTGCTGCCCCGGCCCGGCGGCGGCCCGTACAACACGGCGGTGGCCCTGGGCCGCCTGGGTTCACCCGTGGCCTTCTGCTCCCGTGTCTCGGCGGACCGCTTCGGTGAGGCGCTGCTGGAGGGACTGCGTACCGCGGGGGTACGGACGTCGCTGGTGCAGCGGGGCCCGGAGCCGACGAGCCTCGCGGTCGCCGAGGTCGGCGCGGACGGCTCCGCCGGCTACCGCTTCCATGTGACCGGTACCGCCGACCGGCTGTTCGCGTTGCCCGCGGAACTGCCGGACGGGGTACGGGCGCTGGCCCTCGGCACCTGCTCGCTGGTGCTGGAACCGGGTGCGAGCGCCTATGAGGCCCTGCTGCGGCGCGAGGCGCGGCGCGGGGTGTTCACGCTGCTCGACCCCAACATCCGGCCGGGGCTGATCCCGGACGCCGGTGCCCACCGGGCACGGTTCCGGGGATGGCTGCCCTCGGTGTCGCTGCTGAAGCTCTCGGAGGAGGACGCCGCGTGGCTCGGCGGCTCCCCGGGCCGGTGGCTTGCCGAAGGGCCCGCCGCGGTGGTCATGACGCACGGCGACCGCGGTCTCACGGTGCGCACCCGGGCGGGTGTGGAGGTGGCCGTCCCCGCGGTGGACGTGACGGTGGCCGACACGATCGGTGCGGGCGACACCGTGAACGCGGCACTGCTGCACGACCTGGACCGGCGTGGCGCCCTCACCCACCGCGGTCTGCTCGCCCTGGACGCCGACGGCTGGACCGAGGTGCTGGGGTTCGCCGCCCGTGCCGCGGCCGTCACCTGCTCCCGTGCGGGCGCGGAGCCTCCGTACGCCTCCGAACTGGGCTGACCCCGCGCCGCGAGCCGCCGGAGAACCCGGTACGGCGGTGCACCGGAAGCCGTCCGGGTTCCCTGCCCCGGGGGCGCGGGGGCGCGGCGGCCGGGGCACCCGGAAACGCCGTCCGGGGCACGGGAACGCCTCACCGCCGTCGTCCGGGGCCGGTGACGGGACGACGGCGGTGAGGCGGGGCCGGGCCCCGGCGGCGGGCCCGGAGCCCGGGTCAGGCCTTGCGGGTGCGGCTGCGCGACGCGGCCGCCTTCTTCCTGACCGGGGTCGCGTCGGCCGTCACCGTCTTCTTCACCGAGGTGGAGTTGGCGGAGACCACCGGCTTCCTGGACGCGGCCTTCTTCGCCGCCGCCTTGCGCGACTGGGGCGGCACCGAGTCGCTGACGCGCTCCGGGCCCAGGATGTCCCGCAGGAACTTGCCGGTGTGGCTCGCCGGCACCCCGGCGACCTGCTCGGGCGTGCCCTCCGCGATGACCAGGCCACCGCCGCTGCCGCCCTCGGGCCCCATGTCGACGACCCAGTCGGCGGTCTTGATCACATCGAGGTTGTGCTCGATCACGATCACGGTGTTGCCCTTGTCGACCAGCCCGGACAGCACGTTGATCAGCTTCGAGATGTCCTCGAAGTGCAGACCGGTCGTCGGCTCGTCCAGAACGTAGACGGTGCGGCCGGTCGACCGCTTCTGCAGCTCGCTCGCCAGCTTCACCCGCTGCGCCTCACCGCCGGAGAGGGTGGGCGCGGGCTGGCCCAGCCTGACGTACCCGAGGCCCACCTCGTTCAGCGTCTTGAGGTGGCGGGAGATCGTCGGCACGGCCTCGAAGAAGTGCAGCGCCTCCTCGATCGGCATGTCCAGCACCTCGGCGATGGACTTGCCCTTGTAGTGGACCTCCAGGGTCTCCCGGTTGTAGCGCGCACCGTGGCAGACCTCGCACGGGACGTACACGTCCGGCAGGAAGTTCATCTCGATCTTGATGGTGCCGTCGCCGGAGCAGTTCTCGCAGCGTCCGCCCTTGACGTTGAAGGAGAAGCGGCCCGGCAGATAGCCGCGCACCTTCGCCTCCATCGTCTCCGCGAAGAGTCTGCGGACGTGGTCGAAGACACCGGTGTACGTCGCCGGGTTGGACCGCGGGGTACGGCCGATGGGCGACTGGTCGACGTGGACGACCTTGTCGACGAGGTCGTCGCCGTCCACCCGCGTGTGCCGGCCGGGCACCGACTTGGCGCCGTTGAGCTCGCGGGCCAGGTGGGTGTACAGGATGTCGTTGACCAGCGTCGACTTGCCCGAGCCGGAGACGCCGGTGACGGCCGTGAGCACACCGAGCGGGAACGACACGTCGATGTCCCGGAGGTTGTTCTCCCGGGCTCCGTGCACCGTGAGCTGCCGCGCGGGGTCCACCGGGCGCCGGATGCCCGGCGTCGCGATGGACTTCTTCCCGGACAGGTAGAGCCCGGTCATCGAGTCCTTGTTGGCCAGCAGCTGCTTCAGCGGTCCGGAGTGGACGACCTTGCCGCCGTGCTCACCGGCGCCCGGGCCGATGTCCACGACCCAGTCGGCGACCTTGATCGTGTCCTCGTCGTGCTCGACGACGATCAGGGTGTTGCCCATGTCCCTGAGCCGCACCAGGGTTTCGATCAGCCGGTGGTTGTCGCGCTGGTGCAGGCCGATGGACGGCTCGTCCAGCACGTACAGCACGCCGACGAGCCCCGAGCCGATCTGGGTGGCCAGCCGGATGCGCTGCGCCTCGCCGCCGGACAGGGTGCCCGCGGCCCGGTTGAGGGAGAGGTAGTCCAGGCCGACGTCGACCAGGAACCGCAGCCGCTCGTTGACCTCCTTGAGCACCCGCTCGGCGATCTTCTTGTCGCGGTCGTTCAGCGTCAGCCGGCCCAGGAAGTCGGCGCACTCGCTGATCGACATGGCCGAGACCTCGGCGATGGACCGGTCCATGACCGTCACCGCCAGGACGATCGGCTTCAGCCGGGTGCCGTCGCAGGTGGGGCAGGGCACCTCCCGCATGTAGCCCTCGAAGCGCTCGCGGCTGGAGTCGCTCTCCGCCTCGCTGTGGCGCCGCTTCACGAAGGACACCGCGCCCTCGAACGCCGGGGTGGTGTAGGCGCGCTCCCGCCCGTAGCGGTTCCGGTAGCGGACCTCGACCTGGGTCTTGTGGCCGTACAGCAGGGCCTTCCTGGCACGCTGCGGCAGCCCGGCCCACGGGATGTCCGTGCGGAAGCCGAGCGCGTCGGACAGCCCGCCGATCAGCCGGCCGAAGTACTCCTTGGTGTGGCCGTGCGACCAGGGGTGGATGGCGCCGTCGTCGAGGGAGCGGTCCTCGTCCGGGACGATCAGGTCGGGGTCGACCTCCATCCGGGTGCCGATGCCGGTGCAGTCGGGGCAGGCGCCGAAGGGCGAGTTGAAGGAGAACGAACGGGGTTCGAGCTCCTCGAAGGAGAGGTCGTCGTAGGGGCAGTACAGATGCTCCGAGTACATCCGCTCGCGCTCGGGGTCGTCCTCGGGGAGGTCGACGAAGTCCAGCACCACCATGCCGCCGGACAGGCCCAGCGCGGTCTCCACGGAGTCGGTGAGCCGGCGCTTGGCGCTCTCCTTGACGGTCAGGCGGTCGATGACCACCTCGATGGTGTGCTTCTCCTGCTTCTTGAGCTTCGGCGGCTCGGTGAGCTGGATCGTGCGCCCGTCGACCCGGGCCCGCGCGTACCCCTTGGACTGGAGGTCGGCGAAGAGGTCGACGAACTCGCCCTTGCGCTCCCGGACCAGCGGCGACAGCACCTGGAAGCGGCTCCCCTCGGGCAGCTCCAGCACCTTGTCGACGATGGCCTGCGGGGACTGGCGGGTGATGGGGCGGCCGCACTCGGGGCAGTGCGGCTTGCCGATCCGGGCGAACAGCAGCCGGAGGTAGTCGTAGACCTCGGTGATCGTGCCCACCGTGGACCGTGGGTTGCGGGACGTGGACTTCTGGTCGATCGAGACGGCCGGGGAGAGGCCCTCGATGAAGTCCACGTCCGGCTTGTCCATCTGGCCCAGGAACTGCCGGGCGTAGGAGGACAGCGACTCGACGTAGCGGCGCTGCCCCTCCGCGAAGATCGTGTCGAACGCGAGCGACGACTTGCCCGACCCCGAGAGCCCGGTGAAGACGATGAGTGAGTCACGCGGGAGGTCGAGCGAGACGTTCTTCAGGTTGTGCTCGCGAGCGCCACGGACGATGAGACGGTCGGCCACGCCGGGTCCGCACCTTTCTTGAGACAGGTCGTGAGAAGCATCGGGGGCACTGCCCCCGGCCCGGACTGCTCCAGGCTAGGACGACCACGGGATCGACGGCTGCCGGACGGGTGAACGCCCGGTCTTCCAGAATGCCTCCACCCCGAGCCTATAGCACGCGTATTCGATTAACGCCGGTCCGCTCCCACCTTCACCCGAACGTGTGGCGGGGCTATCGTCTTCCCCATGATCGATCCCGTGGACGACCTGGCCTCCGTACGTGAAGCGACCGAGCGGCTGCTGGGGGCGGCCGCCGCCCTGGACAACGCGGCGGCCGCCGGGCCGTCACGGCTCCCCGGCTGGAGCCGCGGGCACGTCCTGGCCCATCTCGCCCGCAACGCCGACGCCCTCGTCAACGTCCTCGAGGGCCGCCCCATGTACCCGAGCGCCGACGCCCGCGAGGCGGACATCGAGCGCGACGCGCCCCGGCCGCTCGCCGCCCAGCTCGACGACGTGCGCGCATCGGGTGAGCGCTTCCAGGCCGCGGCCGCGGCGGACGCGGACTGGTCCCGGACCGTGGAGCTCCGCAACGGCGTGAAGGACGCCGCGGCCCGTGTCCCGTTCCGGCGGCTGATCGAGGTCGAACTGCACCACGTGGACCTCGGCATCGGCTACGAGCTGGAGGACCTCCCGGCCGGCTTCACCGAGCGCGAGACCGGGTTCCTCGCGGAGCGGTTCGACGGGCACCGGGACGTACCGGCCACCACCGTCGTCGCCGGGGGCGGACGGACCTGGACCACGGGAGGCGGGGCTGCGGGCGGTCCGGTGACGGTCCGGGGAACCGCCGCGGACCTGCTCGGCTGGCTCGCCGGCCGGCGCGACGGAGCGGCACTCGAGGTCACCGGCGGCCCCCTGCCGGTGCTGCCGCCGCTGTAGCCGGCTGAGTACGCTGGCTCCATGACTTACAGCGGAGCGGTGAAGGTCGGCGGCCCTGCGGACGTCCACGAACTGGCGGCCCTGATGATCTCCAAGGTCGCCGTCGGCCCCATGGACAACAACGCCTACCTGCTGCGCTGCCGCGCCACCGACGAACAACTGCTGATCGACGCGGCCGACGAGCCCGAGACCCTGCTCCGGCTGATCGGCGACGACGGGATCACGTCCGTCGTCACCACCCACCGGCACGGCGACCACTGGGGCGCGCTGGCGGACGTGGTGGGCGCGACCGGCGCGCGCACCTACGCGGGACGCCACGACGCCGCCGGCATCCCGGTGCCGACCGATGTGCTCGTCGACGACGGCGACACCATCCGGGTGGGCCATGTCGAGCTCACCGCCCGCCATCTGGTCGGCCACACACCCGGATCGATCGCGCTCGTCTACGACGACCCGCACGGCCACCCGCACGTTTTTACGGGAGACTGCCTCTTCCCGGGCGGCGTGGGCAACACCTGGAAGGACCCGCAGGCCTTCGCCTCGCTGATCCGCGACGTGGAGACGAAGCTCTTCGACGTGCTGCCGGACGAGACCTGGGTCTACCCCGGCCACGGCGACGACACCACGCTCGGCGCCGAGCGGCCCCATCTTCCCGAGTGGCACGCGCGCGGCTGGTGAGGACGGACCCGGGCGTCCGCTGCGGGACGGCCCGTGGCCACCACGCCGGCGACGGCCACGGGCTCGGCCACCACCGGTGACCGCTCAGGGCGACCGTACGAGAGAGGCGCACACGCGGGGCGCACAGGCCGTGCACCCGGCGCGTACCTCGTCGCCGATCATGCGTCCACGCGCCCCCGTAACCGCCGCCGAGCACGGGTAGTTGGCGCGACATGCACCATGGTCACACCGCGTCGCCGGAGAACTCCCCGCCGGCGGACCCCTTGTCGGCGGACTCGCCGTCGGTGGACTCCCCGCCGGCGGACTCACCGTCGCCGCGTCCGGCAGCGCCCGCCGCCCCCGTCTCCATGCCCCGGCTCGCGGCCGCCTCGCTCGCCGGGACCGCCGTGGAGTTCTACGACTTCTTCGTCTACGGCACGGCCGCGGCGCTGGTGCTCGGGCCGCTGTTCTTCCCCGAGTTCTCCCCGCTCGCGGGGACGCTCGCCGCCTTCGGAACATTCGCCGTCGGCTTCGTCTCCCGCCCGCTGGGCTCGGTGCTCTTCGGGCACATCGGCGACCGCCACGGGCGGCGCCCCGTCCTCTTCGCCTCACTGCTGCTGACGGGGCTGGCCACGGTCGGCGTGGGGTGCGTCCCGTCGTACGCGACGATCGGGGTGGCCGCGCCGGTGCTGCTGCTGGTGCTGCGCTTCCTCCAGGGGCTCGGCCTCGGCGGCGAGTGGGGCGGGGCGGTGCTGCTGACGGCCGAGCACGCGCCGCCCGGGCGGCGCGCGTTGTGGGCGAGCTTTCCGCAGATCGGCCCGTCGGTGGGTTTCCTGCTGGCCAACGGGGTGATGCTGGCGCTGTCCGCGGGGCTGACCGATGCCCAGTTCCGGGACTGGGGCTGGCGGGTCCCGTTCTGGGCGGCGGGGCTGCTGGCGGCCGGCGGGCTGCTGCTGCGCGGCTCACTGGCCGAGACCCCGCAGTTCGAGCGGATCACCGAGCGGGCCCGGCTGCCGCTGGCCGAGGTGCTGCGCGGGCACTGGCGGCTGGTGCTGCTCACCGCCGGCGCGCTGTCGGTCGGCTACGCGGTCTTCTACGCCGTCTCCACCTGGTCGCTGGCGTACGGCACCGAGCGGCTCGGGGTGAGCCGCACGGTGATGCTCGTCTGCGTGATGGCTGCGGTCGCCGTCAAGGGGGCCGTCACACCGTTCGCGGCGATGCTCGGGGACCGCTACGGGCGCAAACCGCTCTGTCTCGCCGGATGCGCGGCGAGCGCGCTGTGGATGTTCCCGATGGTGGAACTGCTGCACACCGCCGAACCGCTGCTGATGTTCACCGGGTTCGCGGGCGCCCTGCTGGCGTTCATCACGATGTTCGCGGTGGTGGCGGCGTATCTGCCGGAGCTGTACGAGCCCAGGGTGCGGTGCACCGGGGCGGCGGTCGGCTACAACCTGGCGGGAGTGCTCGGCGGCGCGCTCACCCCGCTCGTCGCCACGGTCGTGGCGGGCGGCGGCGGACCTCCGTGGGGTGTGGCCGCGTATCTGAGCGGGATCGCCGTGCTGAGCCTCGGCTGCTTCGCGCTGCTGCCGGAAACGGCACCGGCACGTGAGCGGGCGCGCCGCCCCTCCGGGGACGCGGCGGCCGTGTGAGGCTCCCGGACCCCGCCGGGCGCCACCCGCGGTCTCTCGCGACCGCGCCGCCCCGCGGGTAGCGGACACGACGGCACCGGCCGGGTCCGGTCGGACCCGGCCGGTGCCGAGGTGTGCGGTGCGCTTCCGCGGTGCGCCACGGGAAGCGCACCGCGGCAACTCAGGCCTCGATGCTGTCCTTCTCGGTGTCGGCGGTGGGCTCCGCCTCCGGCTTGTCCTGCCCGGCCTTCTTCTCCTGCTTCCTGGAGGCGAGCAGGCTGGTGATCGTGGTGACGATGAGGACACCGCAGATGAACGCCAGCGAGAACGGGGTGGAGATCTCGGGGACGTGGACCCCGGACTCGTGCAGTGCGTGCAGCACCAGCTTGATGCCGATGAAGCCGAGGATCACCGACAGGCCGTAGCTGAGGTGGACCAGCTTGGTGAGCAGTCCGCCGATCAGGAAGTACAGCTGCCGCAGACCCATCAGCGCGAAGGCGTTCGCGGTGAACACGATGTACGGGTCCTGGGTGAGACCGAAGATCGCGGGGATCGAGTCCAGCGCGAACAGCACGTCGGTGGTGCCGATGGCGAGCATGACGACCATCAGCGGCGTCAGAACCCGCTTGCCGTTGACGCGGATGAAGAGCTTGGTGCCGTGGTACCTGTCGGCGACGCCGAACTTGCGCTCGATGGACTTGAGGAGCCGGTTCTCCTCGAAGTCGTCCTCGTCCTCGTCGGAGCGCGCCTCCTGGATGAGCTTCCAGGCGGTGTAGATCAGGAACGCGCCGAAGATGTAGAAGACCCAGGAGAAGTTGGCGATGATCGCGGCGCCCGCGGCGATGAAGACGGCCCGCAGCACCAGCGCGATGAGCACGCCGAACATCAGCACCCGTTGCTGGAGCTGCGACGGCACCGCGAACTTCGCCATGATCAGCACGAAGACGAAGAGGTTGTCGACGCTGAGGGACTTCTCGGTGATGTAGCCCGCGAAGAACTCGCCCGACGCCTGGCTCTCGCCCGCCAGCAGCAGTGCGAGGCCGAAGATCGCGGCGAGGACGATCCAGACGATCGTCCAGATTCCCGCCTCCTTGATCGACACGTCATGGGGCTTGCGCCCGATGAAGAAGTCGACCGCGATCAGGGCGAGGAGACCGAGAATGGTCACCAGCCACATGGTCAACGAAACGTCCATTGCGCCTCCGGCGTCGTACGGCTACTCACCAGCGTCGTCGTTGCCGGAGGTCTCTTCCACCCGGGTCGGCTGTGCGCCGGACCGCGGGCCGGCGCCCCGGGACCGCTCTGGTCTGTCGGTCCGTACTGACGGGCACGCCGCAGGTGGGAGTACTCCCCTCCGTCCGAGGAACCCTACCCGAAAGCCCAAAGGAAGGTAAAGACGGAGGTAAACGAGGGTCAAAATCACAGATCAGCGCGTGAAGGCCCAATTCGTCCCGGGCCCCGAACCGTCCCCGGCCCCGGGCCCGGCGAGGGGCACCCGGCCGTGCACCGGCGGTACGGCGGGGAGCGGGCGGTACGGCGAGGAGCCGGGCGGCGGCGCGCGGTCTCGGAGGGCGCTGCCGTGCGGAGGTCAGCGACGCCAGGTCCGCCGTGCCTCCGCGACCCTCGCCAGCACCGGCCCGAGCACATCGCGGCCTTCCGGGACCGCGGGCGGCTCGTACGTCCACAGGTGCTGGACCCACGGGTCGGCCAGATGGTCGTCCGGAACCGGGGTGATCCGCAGCAGCGAGCGCCACAGCGGATCGAGCACCGGCCCGTAGGCGGAGGCGTCCTCCCGGTCGGCGACCATCAGCAGGTGGACGCCGACCGCGGGGCCCTCGTCGGCGAGGTAGCGAAGCTGTGTCACGGCCCGGTCGTCGAAGCCGTGCGGGAAGTCGTTGACGACCAGCAGCTGCCGGGCGGTGTCGAGGTCCGGCGGCAGTGCGTCGGCGGCGCCCCCGCGAACGGCCATCTGCACCAGGTCCACGCGCTGTGTGAGCTTCGCCAGCACCGCGGACACGCCCCCGGCCCCCGCCGCGGGCGGCTCGTCCAGCACACCCGACCGCACCAGCGGGGTCAGCGAGCGTGCCGCCGCGCCCGCGGGGTCGATCACCCGCACGGTGAACTCCCCGGCCGGATGGACCGCGAGCAGCCGGGTCGCGTGGGCGACCGCGGTGTCCATGGCGAGCGCGCGCAGCCGCGTACCGTCCGGGACCACGGCGGACTCCGGCGCACTCCGGCCGCTGTCCACCCACAGGCCGCGCTCCAGTGGCAGCCGGACCAGCATGGGGATCCGGAGGCCGGGTCGCTCGGGAAGGTGGAGATCGCCGAGGCGGAGGGCCATGGGCATCTCCGTCGGGACGCGGTAGCTCTGCCAGACCGGGCTGTCCCAGCGCGCGAACGCCGGCGGCAGGGCGGGCTCGACGACCTCGGACTCGGCGGTCAGCTGGTCGAGGTCGCGGTCGAGGACCTCGCGGGCGCGTCCCGTCAGCTCGCCGTGCCGGGCACGGGCCGCCTCACGGGCGCCGCCCGCGGTGCCGGCGATGCGGCTGTGCGGGTCGGAGAGGGCGCGGTCGAGCTCCTGGTCGAGCCGTGAGTCGGCGAAGTCCACCGCGCTGCGGTACGCGGCCGTCGTCCGGGCGAGATCCTCGAACATGCCCCACACCTGGTTGTACAGCCGCTCCTCCATGGACCAGCCGGTGGCGTCGCCCGCGACGGGCACCGGCGGTCTGCCGGGCGCGGCGGGCGGCACGGCCGGGGGCGGCGGCGGGGCGGCGGACTGCCTGCGCGGGTGGGTGTAGTCGACGGGTCCGCCGTGCGTCCCGGCCGGGGGCTGCGGGTTCGCGGGGTCCACGGGCCGCGGGCCCGTGTCCGAGGTGGTGCCGAGAGCCGGACCGTGGTCGGCGCAGGGGCCCGGGTCCCCCGTGGTGGCGGCCGCGGCGGCGTTGCGCCGCACCTCGGCGGTGCGGGGCGGGGGTGTGCCGACCGTGCGGGACAGGCCGGGCGCGACGGCCTCGTGGACGACGGCGGCGAGTTCACCGGCGCGGTCGAGTCCCTGGTCGGCGAGGCAGGCGGCGAGGCCGCCCGCATACCCCTGGCCGACCGCGCGGACCTTCCAGCCCCCCTGGCGGCGGTAGAACTCCATGGCCACGACGGCGGATTCGGAGTCCAGGCCGGTGACGGTGTAGCTGGCGGTCTCGGGGCCGTCCGGGGCGCCTACGGAGACGAAGGGCGCGGCGACGGCCCCGAAGCGGACGGGGCAGCCGGGCCCCATCGGCAGCGCCAGCAGCACCGTCACGCGGTGCACCGAGGCGGGCACGGCGTTCAGGTCGACGGCCAGCAGATGGTCGGCGGTGGCCTGGCGGGAGACCTCGACGCCGGGCAGGGCCGGCTGGGCCGGGTGGGCGACCCACTCGGTGCCCGGCACCCGCCCGTCTTCGTCGCTCAATGTGACGGCGGCCACGACCGGTCTGCCGGCCGACACCCCGATGTCGAGTCGGGTGTGGGGCAAGGGATGGTTCTGCCCCCTGACCAGCTCGGCCGTCATCGCCTCTGTCCCCCTCGGTGGTGTGCGGATCGGCTCCCGGCGGTCCGCCGCCGCCGGGAACCGCGGGGTCACGGCCCACGCCGCCGCGGTCCCCGGCCCGGTGGCCGTGCCCGCTGCCTACAGGTGCGGCAGGATCGCCGGCATCAGGTCCTGGAAGGTCCGGCCGCTGGCCGGGTTGCCCAGGGCGGTCATCTGCCAGCCGGAGCCGGCGCGTTGCACCTTGGCCATGATCTGGGCGGTGTACTGGCCGCCGCCGTCCAGCGTGTAGCGGGCGAGTTCCTGGCCGTTGGTCTCGTCGACGATCCGGCAGAACGCGTTCTGCACCTCCTGGAAGGTCTGGCCCGTGAAGGAGTTGACCGTGAACACGATCTGGTCGATGTGCACCGGCACCCGCTGCAGGTCGACGAGGATGGCCTCGTCGTCGCCGCCCTGGCCGGCGCCGCCGACCAGATTGTCGCCGGTGTGGCGGACCGAGCCGTCGTCGCTCACCAGGTGCCGGAAGAACACCACGTCCACCGGCTGCTTGTCGGCGAAGAGCACCGCCGAGGCGTCCAGGTCGATCTCCCGGGTGCGCGACCCGAACAGTCCCCGCCGGGGCGCCGCCTGCCAGCCCAGCCCCATCCGCACCGCGGTGAGGGTGCCGCCGTCCTTCTTCTCCAGGCTGATGGCCTGTCCCTTGGTCAGATTGACGCCGGGACCCCCGGGCGCATTGCCCTTGGATACGTCCACCACGCGCTGTCCCCTCTCCATGGCTCCCCCGCAACCGTCCGTGTGTGCGGTTGCCTGCACCCTACGCAGTCGCCCCGGCGGCGCAGCAGGCTTGGTGTGTTTTTGTGTCGGTGTTGAGACACTGGGCACGACTCAGGCGATACCGGCTTCCTTCATCTGACGCAGCTCCTTCTTGAGCTCGCCGACCTCGTCGCGCAGCCGTGCGGCCACCTCGAACTGGAGCTCCGCCGCCGCTGCGCGCATCCGGTCCGTCATCTCCTCGATGATCCCGGCCAGTTCGGCGGCCGGCCGGTCGCCCGTGATCGCGCCCTTGCCCGCCTTGCCCGCCCTGCCCGCCTTGGCGCCCTTGGCGTCGGCGCCCTTGACCGGGTGCGCGGCCAGCGACGGAACAGGCGCCTTGGCGCCCCTGCCGTCCTTGCCCTGCCGGTAGCCGGTACCGAGCAGCTGCTCGGTGTCGACCTCCTCGCGGGCGATGGTGGCGACGATGTCGTTGATCTTCTTGCGCAGCGGCTGCGGGTCGATGCCGTTCGCCTCGTTGTACGCGATCTGCTTGGCCCGGCGCCGGTTGGTCTCCTCGATCGCCTTCTCCATCGCCGGAGTGATCTTGTCGGCGTACATGTGGACCTGTCCGGAGACATTGCGCGCCGCGCGGCCGATGGTCTGGATCAGCGAGGTGCCGGAGCGCAGGAAACCCTCCTTGTCGGCGTCGAGGATGGCCACCAGCGACACCTCGGGGAGGTCCAGGCCCTCACGGAGGAGGTTGATGCCGACCAGCACGTCGTACTCGCCGGCGCGCAGTTCGCGCAGCAGCTCGATCCGGCGGAGCGTGTCGACGTCGCTGTGCAGATAGCGGACCCGGACGCCGAGCTCCAGGAAGTAGTCCGTCAGGTCCTCGGCCATCTTCTTGGTGAGCGTGGTGACCAGGACCCGCTCGTCCTTCTCGGTGCGCGTGCGGATCTCGTGCACGAGGTCGTCGATCTGGCCCTCGGTCGGCTTGACGACGACCTCCGGGTCGACCAGGCCGGTGGGGCGGATGATCTGCTCGACGGAGCCGTCGGCGCGGGAGAGCTCGTAGGTGCCCGGGGTCGCCGACAGGTAGACCGTCTGCCCGATGCGCTCCTGGAACTCCTCCCACTTCAGCGGGCGGTTGTCGAGCGCGGAGGGCAGGCGGAAGCCGTGCTCCACCAGGGTGCGCTTGCGGGAGGCGTCGCCCTCGTACATGGCGCCGATCTGCGGGACCGTGACATGGGACTCGTCGATGACCAGGAGGAAGTCCTCCGGGAAGTAGTCGAGGAGGGTGTTCGGCGCACTGCCCGGAAGGCGGTCGTCGAAGTGCATCGAGTAGTTCTCGACACCGGAGCAGGTGCCGATCTGGCGCAGCATCTCGATGTCGTACGTGGTGCGCATGCGCAGCCGCTGGGCCTCCAGCAGCTTGCCCTGCTTCTCGAGCTCCGCGAGGCGCTCCCCGAGCTCCCGCTCGATGCCGGTGATCGCCTTCTCCATGCGCTCCGGGCCGGCGACGTAGTGGCTCGCCGGGAAGACGTACAGCTCGTCGTCGTCGCTGATGACCTCGCCCGTGATCGGGTGGAGCGTGGAGAGCGCCTCGATCTCGTCGCCGAACATCTCGATCCGGACGGCGAGCTCCTCGTACACCGGGAAGATCTCGACGGTGTCGCCGCGGACCCGGAAGGTGCCGCGGGTGAAGGCGAGGTCGTTGCGCGCGTACTGGATGTCCACGAAGCGGCGCAGCAGCCGGTCCCGGTCGATCTCCTCGCCGACCCTCAGCGGCACCATGCGGTCCACGTACTCCTGCGGGGTGCCGAGGCCGTAGATGCACGAGACGGAGGCGACCACCACGACGTCCCGGCGGGTGAGCAGCGAGTTCGTCGCGGAGTGGCGCAGCCGCTCCACCTCCTCGTTGATGGAGGAGTCCTTCTCGATGTAGGTGTCCGACTGCGGGACGTACGCCTCGGGCTGGTAGTAGTCGTAGTACGAGACGAAGTACTCGACCGCGTTGTTCGGCAGCAGCTCGCGGAACTCGTTCGCCAACTGGGCGGCCAGTGTCTTGTTCGGCGCCATCACCAGGGTCGGGCGCTGAAGCTTCTCGATCATCCAGGCCGTGGTGGCCGACTTGCCGGTCCCGGTCGCGCCGAGCAGGACGACGTCCTTCTCCCCCGCGCGGACGCGCCGGTCCAGTTCGGCGATGGCCGCGGGCTGGTCGCCGCTGGGCCGGTAGGGGCTGACGACCTCGAAGGGCGCCATGGTGCGTTGGATCTCGGTAACGGGCCGCATGCCATCAACCGTACGACCCCCCACTGACAACCGGACCGGACCGCTCGTGGGCCGGGACCGGCGGCGTGGACGGCCGCCGGGCGCGGCGGACGGCGACCGGCGGACGGCGAGGCGACGGGCGACCGGCGAGGGGCGCGGCGACCGGCGGACGGCCGGTCAGGGCCGGCGCGCGCGCTGGGACACGCCGCGGGCCGCGCGGCCGGTCCCGGACCGTTCCACCGGCCCGCGGTGGGAGGGCCGGCGCTGCGCGGGCACACCCGCCGCCACGCGCCCCGCGGCGTCGGCGTGCCGCGCCGGGCCGGGCGTCAGGAGCGCACGGTCGGACATGACGATCACCGCCGCCAGGACCAGGAACACCACCGCCCCGACCAGCATCGGCGCGAGCAGCGTGGCAGGGGCGTCGTCCCCGGCCGGCAGTGCCGGCGCGGCGTGCACATGGACGGTGACGGCGGCCATGCCGGTGTAGTGCATGCCGCTCACCGCCACGCCCATCACCAGGCCGGCACCGAGGCTCGGCAGGAAACCGCGGAGGGACACCGCCGTCCACAGCGCCGCGGTCGCCGCGACGACGGCGATCACGACCGACAGCGCGACGGTCGGGGTGTCGTACTCGAGCCGGCCGCTGAGCCGTACGCCGGCCATGCCCAGGTAGTGCACGGTCGCGATGCCGAGACCGGTGATCATCCCCCCGGTGACCACGGCCATCGTGTTCGCGCCGCGCTGGCCCACGACGAGGATCCCGATGCCGGTCATGACGACGGCGACGCCGAGGCCGGCGAAAGTGATCACCGGGTCGTGGCCGACGGCGACCTCGTCGACGGCGAAACCCGCCATGGCCACGTAGTGCATCGTCCAGATCCCGGAACCGATGGAGACGGCGCCGAGCGCCAGCCAGCCGGGCCGGACCGAGCCCCCGCTCCGCAGCGCCCGGGTCGTGCAGCGCAGCCCGAGCACACCGCCGAGGCACGCCATCAGGTACGCGGCCACGGGCGTGACGAGCCCATGGCTGAAACCGTCCACTGTGCCCCGCATCGTGCCAAGCCCTTCGCCCCGTGTGTCGCCAGGTGTTCTCGTGCGTCCCGTCGAGAAGGCCGTCCGCGCCCGAGCGTATGGCGAGCGCCTCGGCAAGCAAAGCTCGGGAGGGAGGTTCGTCCGCGTGAGGCGCTTCCGGTGGACCGCCGAGGCCGCGGCCGCCGCCGCGTACGGGGGCGCCGCCTGCGTACGGGGGCGCCGCCTGCGTACGGGGGCGCCGCCGACGCGCGAGCGGACGCCGCGGACGCCGCGGACGTGCGGGGGGCGGGGTGCCACGGAGCGGAGGCCGCTGGCACACTGCGGCGGTGGCCCGTACCTCCCGTGAAACGACCGCAGCCGCCGGCCCCGTCGATCTGCCCGGCCTGCGCCGCCGGATCACTCCCGTACTGGTCGTGAGCCAGATCCTCGGCGGGCTCGGAGTCGCGACCGGCATCGCTCTGGCCACCGTACTGGCCCAGCAGGTCAGCGGGTCGGAGGCGCTGTCGGGCCTGGCCCCCACCGCGACGGTCGCCGGGACGGCGCTGCTGTCCGTGCCGCTCGCCGCGCTGATGACCGCCCGCGGCCGGCGCCCCGGGCTGGTCCTGGCCTATCTGATCGGGTCCGCGGGTGCGGGTGTGGTGGTGCTGGCGTCCGTACTCGGGAACTTCCCGCTGCTGCTGCTGGGCATGGCCGGCTTCGGAGCCGCGTCCTCGGCGAACCTCCAGGCGAGGTTCGCCGCCGCGGACCTCGCGGAGCCGTCGAGACGCGCCCGCGCCATCTCCATGGTGGTGTGGGCGACCACGGTCGGCGCGGTTTTGGGCCCGAACATCGCGGCACCGGCGGGCCGGAGCGTCGCCGGGGCCGGGATACCGGAGGCCGCGGGCCCGTTCGTCTGGGCCGCGGGGGTGTTCCTGGTCGCGGCGGTGGTCGTCGCCCTGCTGCTGCGGCCGGATCCGCTGCTGACGGCCCGCGCGCTCGCACCGCCGGAGGAGGGGGACGGCCGCCGGCAGCGGTCGCTGCGGTCCGCCGTCCGCGCCGTACGGGAGTCCCCCGGGGCCCGGCTGGCGCTCGTCACGGTCGCCGCGTCGCACACCGCGATGGTGTCGATCATGTCGATGACCCCCCTGGCGCTGAGCCACCACGGCGCCGGTGTCCAGCTGATCGGCCTGGTCATCAGCGGCCACATCGCCGGTATGTACGCGTTCTCGCCGGTGATGGGCGTGCTGTCGGACCGCCTCGGCAGGCTCTCGGTGATCGGCCTGGCCGTGGGCCTGCTGTCGTGCGCCGCGCTGCTGGCGGGTACCGCGGGCGGGAGCCACGGCCGGGTCGCGGCGGGCCTGTTCCTGCTCGGCCTCGGCTGGTCCGCCGGTCTGGTCTCCGGTTCCGCCCTGCTGACCGACTCCGTTCCGGGACCCGCCCGTGCCGCGGTCCAGGGCCTGTCGGACCTGACCATGAACGCGGCCGCGGGCGTCGGAGGGGTGACGGCCGGGCTGATCGTGGCGCACGGAGGCTACGGCCTGCTCAACCTCGCCGGTGCGGTGCTGCTGCTGCCGCTCGCGGCCCTCGCCGTCCGCCGCGCCGTCACCGGGACGGGCGCGGCGAAGGACCGGCCGCCCACCGACGCCGTCACTGGCTGATGTGGTACGCCTTTCGCAGCGTCTCGTGCACCGTCCACGTCGTACGGTCGCCCTCCCGCAGCACACAGGCGTCCCCCGGCCCGATCTCCAGCGTCGCGCCGCCCTCGACCTCGACCGTCGCGCGCCCGCTCACCACGACGAACAGTTCGTCGGCCTCCGTGTCGGTGACGACTCCGGGGGTGATCTGCCAGAGGCCCCGCACCTGCCGCCCGTCCTCGGACTGCCACAGCACCCGGCCCGTCACCACCGGGTCACCCGAGATGATCTGCGCCGGGTCGAGGGGTTCTGGCTCCAGCTCCGCGTCCGGAATGTGCACGACGAACGAAGGAGAGGAAGGCCCGGCAACTGAGTGATCGAAGGTCGTCATGGCGGCTCACCTTAGCGGGCGAAAGATCCGCGGCACGCGGCGAGCCGCCTCGGGCGGCACACGGGCAGGGGGCACCGTCGTGGTACGCCCACGGCTGCCCTCGCGCGACGGCGTGCGACACCCACGGCAGCGCTTGCCCGAGTTCCCCCTCGTACAGGAGCGACCACCGATGTCAGCAGTGCGCACAGGGCGTCGCCTCGCCCTCATGACGGCCGTCTGCCTCCTCTCCGTCCTCACGGCGACCGGACCGGCCGCCGCCGGGGAGACGGCCGGGGCCCGCGCGGCGGCGGGGCACGACACCGACCCGTTCCCCGGCTACCTGCCCGGATCCGATGCGCGGCGGGCCCCCGGCGCCTTCTACAAGCAGGCCCTCGACACCCTGGGCCCGCAGCGGCTCACCGCCGAGCAGCGCCGGATCACCGCCCGGAAGGAGGCGGCGGCCTCCGCGGGGTTCCGGCACCCCGCCGTCCGCGCCCGCGCCGGCTACCTCGTCTCGGGCGGGCTGCACCAATCGCAGCAGACGTCGTACTGGTGCGGCCCGGCCGCCCTGGTCATCACGCAGTCCGCGCACGACGAGGTCGGCGGGCGCTCCCAGCGGGCGGCCGCGGACCTCCTGAAGACCGACTCCACCGGCACGGCCTGGTACGGCGTCGGCATCGACGTCCCGGAGCCGACCGGCTATCCGATGGCCGACGCCCTCAACCACCGCCTCCCGGGCGCCAACTACGTGCCCAGGTCGCTGCCGTACAGCCCGACGGCTGCCGACGTGGCGGACTTCCGCAAGCACATCGTCCACAACACCGGCTACGACTACGCGATCGCCGGCAACGCCTGGGAGGTGCCGGGCGGCCCCCACCTCGCCGGCCACCCGAACATCGAGATCTTCCACTGGGTCGCGATCGACGGCTACAACAGCGACACGAACGCGCAGCAGGTCCGCTACCTGGACCCGGTCGGCGGGGTGAGCACCAGCATGATCTCGTGGGCCGGCTCAGTCCCCAAGTCCGCCAGGATCTCCGCGGACACCATCACGACGATCATGGGCGGCCGTGGCTACGTCTGGTAGGCCCGGACGGGAGACTCCGGCCGGCGGGCCGGTATCGGAGGGCGGAGCGCCTTCGGGCGGGCCGGTCCCGGAGGGCGGAACGGTCCCGGAGGGCGGAACGACTTCACACGCTCCGGTCCCGGAGGGCGGACGGCGGTCCCGGGCGGGCGCGCCGGTGGTCTCGGCCCTGCTGGGTTCGTCCCTGCTCGTGCTCGCGGGTCTGGGCTGTTCACCGGCCGACAGAACCGGCCGCACGGAGCCCACGGCCGCCCCCGTACCCTCGGCGTCCGCCCCGTCGGGTCCCACCCCCGTCCGGGCGGCGTGCGAGGCGCCGCTGCCCGAGAGCTGGCGGTCCGCACTCGCCGCGGGCGAGTTCCACGCGCCGAGCGGCCAGCGCGCGGTCCTCACCGAGGTCGGCCCCCGGGCCCGCTGGACCGTCGTGCAGCTCTCCGACGGGCGGAGCCGCCGGGCCGCCGTCGTCGAGGACGCCGAGGCACCGCGCACCCTGCTGACGTTCACCGACCCCGTCGAGCACCAGCTGCTCGCCGCCGATGTGTCGGCCGACGGGCGGTGGACGGCGTTCGCGGTGCTGGAGGGCCGCACGCTCGACAGTCCGTGGTCGCTGTATGTGCAGGACGCCGAGGGCGGCATGCGCCGGCTGGCGCGGTCCACCCTCCCCGGGCCGCTCCCCCAGCCCGTCGTCCGGGACGGCTCGGTCTTCTGGGCGCAGGGCACGGGCCGGGGCCGGGCCACGATCTTCACCAGTCCGGTCCGCCCGCCCGGCTCCGGGGACGCGGCGCCCGCGCCGCGCGCCCTGCACTCCGGTGTGATCGAGGCCCCGTTCGCCGCGGGCGGCCTGCTGGCCTGGCGGGAGGCGAGTGCGGACGGCCGGTCGACAAAGCTGTCGGCACTGTCCTTCGCCACCCTGCGCCCGGCCGGGCTGCCGGGTCCCCTCGCCGCGCTGCGGAATCTGCGGTCGCCCGCCTCCGACGGCACGACCTGGGCCTGGGTCGAGGAGGGCGGGAACGCCGGGAACGCCGGGGACGGCGCGGGCGCAGGGGACGCCGGGGAAGGCCGGGAAGGCGCGGATCCGCGGCTGGTGGTCTGGCGGCAGGGGCAGCCGGCACCGGTGGCACGGCTCTCCGGGGCTCCCGCGGCCGAGGGGCTCGACCAGCTGCGGATCAGCGGCGAACTGATCACCTGGCGCACTCCGGAGGCCGCCTACGCCCTCGATCTGCGGTCCTCCGCCTACACGCGGATCACCCCGCAGTACGGATACGCCCAGGCCAGAGCGGGGGCGCTGGCCGTCGCCTACCAGGGGGACCGGGCGAAGGGGCCGGACGCGCGGTCCGTGATCCAGGTCGTGCGTGCGGACCGGCTGCCCCGGCTGCCGAAGCCGCGCGACTGCGGCTGACGGGCCCGGCGGACCGCCCGGTCCTGCCGCGCGGTGAGCCGGGCCGCCGCGCCTGCGGGTACGGCATGTGCGGGTACCGCCGAACCGGCGGTCCCGGTGGGGTGTGAGTGGGCGAAGGGGCAGGCACGTCCGACGCGGTGGGTTTCACGGATACGGCGGACGTCACGGATGCGGCGGACGTCACGGATGCGGCGGGGCACGGACGTCGTGCCTGCGGCGGGGCAAGAGCCCTGACCCGGCGGGTCCTTGGCGGCTCGTCAGGCGAAACGTTTGGGCGCGCCACCGCCGTGCCAGGGATGTGGACATGCCCGAGACCACGCTGATGCTGTCCGAAGAGGTGCGGGAGGCGCTTGACGCGCGCCGGCCCGTCGTCGCCCTGGAGTCCACCATCATCGCCCACGGACTGCCGCGGCCACGCAATATGGCCGTCGCCCGGGAGCTGGAGTCCCTCGTCAGAGGCGCCGGCGCGGTGCCCGCGACGGTCGCCGTACTGGACGGCCGGGCCCGTGTCGGCCTGACCGACGGCGACATGGAGCGCATCGCGACCGACCCGGAGGTACGCAAGTTCGGGCACCGCGACCTGGCGCCCGCGCTCGCCGCCGGGGCCAGCGGGGCGACGACCGTGTCCGCCACGGCCTTCCTGGCGGCACGCGCCGGGATCCGGGTCTTCGCCACCGGTGGGCTCGGCGGAGTCCACCGGGAGTGGACCGTCACCCAGGACGAGTCGGCGGATCTGCGGCTGCTCGCCAGGACGGGGATCACCGTCGTCTGCGCCGGGGTGAAGTCCATCCTCGACGTCCCGGCGACACTGCAGCGCCTGGAGACCCTCGGGGTGACCGTCCTCGGCTACCGCACCGGGTACTTCCCCGGGTTCTACCTGTCGTCCTCCGGCCTGCCCGTCGACTGGACGGTCCGCACCCCGGAGGAGGTGGCGGACGTGATGCGGGCGCACAGCGCCCTCGGCGGGCCGGAGACCGCGCTGATCGTGGCCCGGCCGGTGCCGGAGAGCGAGCAGCTGGACCCGGCACTGCACGACCGGGTGCTGGCGGAGGCCCTGGACGAATGCCGGGAACGGGGCATCGGCGGCCAGGCGGTCACCCCGTTCCTGCTGGACCTGCTGGTGAAGCGCACGGGGGGCGCCTCGCTCGAGGCCAACCTGGCGGCGGTACGCGGCAACGTGCGGCTGGCGGCGCGGATCGCGGCGGCGCTGTGAGGGTGCCCCCGGGGCGCGAGGAGAGGGCGGCGCAGAGCGGGACCGGGACGCAGAGCGGAGCCGCGGCGCAGAGCGGGACCGGGACGCAGAGCGGGACCGGGACGCAGAGCGGGACCGGGACGCAGAGCGGGACCGGGACGCAGAGCGGGACCGGGACGCAGAGCGGGATCCGGACGCCCAGCGGGGCAGGTGCGCAGAGCAGGGCCGGGGCGCTGCTGGTGGTCGGGGACGTGGCCACGGACGTCGTGGCCCGGCATGCCGGGGCGCTGACGCACGGGACCGACACCGTGGCGGAGATCCGGACGCTGCCGGGCGGGGCCGGCGCCAACGCGGCCTGCTGGGCAGCGTACTCGGGCTGCGCCGACGTACGGCTGCTCGGCCGTGTCGGGGCCGGCACCGCGGACTGGCACGGGACGCTGCTGCGGGGCTCGGGAGTCCGCCCGATGCTGGTCCCGGACGAGGAGGCGCCGACGGCCACGATCGTCGCGCTGGTCGACGCGGAGGCGGAGCGGACCTTCCTCACCGACGGCGGAGCGGCACTGCGGCTGTGCCCCGGCGACTGGTCGGCGCGGCTGCTGGACGGGGTGGCCAGGCTCCATCTGTCCGGGTACCTCTTCTTCTCCGAGCCCAGTCGCGAGCTGGCGGGCCTGGCGCTCGCGGACGCGCTCGAACGGGGTGTTCCGGTGAGCGTCGACCCGGCGTCGGCGGGGTTCATCGCCGCCTTCGGCGCCGACCGCTTCCTCGGGGCGACGGAGGGTGCCGCGGTGCTGCTCCCGAACGCGGACGAGGCCCGGCTCCTCACCGGGCTTCCCGATGCGGCCGACGCCGCGGCCCGGTTGAGCCGCCATGCCCCGCTCGTCGCCGTCACGCTCGGCGCGAGGGGCGCGCTCGTGGCGGAGTCGGGCGCGGTGACGGCCCGGATCGCCGCCGTCCCGGCGGCGCCGATCGACTCCACGGGCGCGGGCGACGCCTTCACCGGCGGCTTCCTGGCCTCCCTGCTCACGGGCGCGTCCCCGGCCGCCGCGGCGGCGGCGGGATGCCGCGCGGGGGCCCACGCGGTCACCGTACGCGGAGGCCGCCCGCCGGGAAGCACGGGGATGCCGCCGTGACCGGCGGCCGCGGTATGGGGGGCGGGTCGGGCGGGCCCGTACACCACCGGGAAGGTCGACACCGCGGCTGCGCACGGCGAGGCGCCGGCCAGGACGGCCGGCACGGTGCCCGGCGAGGACGGCCGTGCGGGGCGCCCGGCGAGGACGGCCGTGCGGCCGGAGCGGCCGGTCTCGCCGGACTCGTCCGGGCGAGTCCGGACGTGAGAGCGCCCTACTGCGCCCGGC
This sequence comes from Streptomyces tirandamycinicus, assembly GCF_003097515.1. NCBI lineage: Bacteria > Bacillati > Actinomycetota > Actinomycetes > Kitasatosporales > Streptomycetaceae > Streptomyces > Streptomyces tirandamycinicus. The sequence goes on from NZ_CP029188.1 coordinate 693,323, forward strand.
CGCCCCGGCCGTGGTCTTCCCACGGCGCGTTCCACGCGGGGTGGCGGGGGTCGTCGGCGCGGACCACCACCTCGGCGGAGCCGGACGGCGACACCTCCTGTTCGTAGCGCTCGAAGGCGGGCAGCGTCCACAGCTCCCCGGCGCCGGTGCGACGGCGCAGCGCACCGGACGACAGATGCAGATGGACGGTGAGGTCGAAGGGGAACCAGTGCCGGAGGAGCAGCGGTCCGTGGAGCACCAGCACACCGCCGGAGGGCAGTTCGGTGTGCGGGCTCCGGGTGGCACGGTCGGTGACCGGATCCCAGAGGTCCGGCAGGACCCGGCCCGAGCCGCCCGGCTCCAGCGGCCCGAACACCTCGCGCCAGAGCGCCCCGATGTCGAACCAGCAGTCGTAGTAGCCGTCGGGATCCTCCCGGCCGCGCTCGTACCGCAGCGAGGCCGGCCGCAGGAACCCGTTGATGCCCACCACCCGCACCGCCCGTCCGCGCAGCCGCAGTGCGTCGGCGAGGGCCGCGGCCACCCTCGCCGTGCCGGCGGCGGGGGTGGCGTCGACGGCGACGCGCAGCCAGGGGCCGCCGTCGCCGGACCGGCTCCCCGTGATCCGGTCGGCGACGGCCTCGGTCAGCCGTTCCCAGGTGATCGGTTCCAGTCTCACCGGTCCGTCACTCCCCCTGGCCGCTCCCCCGCTCGGCCACGCCTCGCGACGGGCCCCCGGAGGCGTCGACGAGCACGCGCCCGGCACGCCCGGCACCCGGCCGCTCCGCCGCCAGCGCGACCGCCAGGGCCCCACCGCCGGAGACGCGGATGCGCCCGCCCCGTACGCCTTCCTCGAGGCCGAGGTCGCCACGGCTGACGGCGAGGCAGGTCCCACCGTCGAGCTCAAGCCGGGTGACCGGGGCTCCGGCGGGCGCCGGGCCGTCTGCGTAGCCGGCGGTACCGCGCCCGTCCGGCACCGGGCGCAGATGGAACTCCCCCTCCGGGAGGCGCACTTCGACGAGGTCCGTCACGCCCTCCGCCTCCAGGCGCCGCAGAAGCGGGACGGCGAACCAGTGGGCGCGGACCGCGTCGGTCGGCCGGGGCCCGTCGAGCGCGGGCGCGCCCCATTCGGCCAGCGCCCCGACCAGGGGCAGCAACTCCCCTCCGCGTGCGGTGAGTTCGTACACGTACGCCGAGACCGGGGCGGGCATCCGGCGCCGGGTCGCCAGCCCGTCGCGTTCCATGTCCTTGAGCCGGGAGGCGAGGACGTCCGTGCTGACTCCGGGCAGATCGGCGTGGAGGTCGGTGTACCGGCGGGGTCCGGACAGCAGTTCCCGCACGATCAGCAGCGTCCAGCGGTCGCCGACGGAGTCGAGGGCGCGCGCGACGGCGCAGAACTGGTCGTAGCTTCGGCGGCGTGGAGGACGGGGCATGCGAGGCAGTCTAGACCCGTTGTTGGACTTTCCAAGCTCATACTTGGTAAAACCAAGTGCCATCGGGTACCACCGAACGCGCCAGTCCTGGGGAGGCCTCCGCATGGAGTTCCGGCAGTCGAGCAAGCTCAGCGAGGTCTGCTACGAGATCCGCGGCCCGGTGATCGAGCACGCCAACGCGCTGGAGGAAGCGGGCCACAGCGTGCTGCGGCTGAACACCGGCAACCCCGCGCTCTTCGGCTTCGAGGCCCCGGAGGAGATCGTCCAGGACATGATCCGGATGCTCCCGAAGGCCCACGGCTACACGGACTCGCGCGGGATCCTGTCCGCGCGGCGTGCCGTCGCCCAGCGCTACCAGGCCCTCGGGCTGACGGACGTCTCCGTCGACGACGTGTTCCTCGGCAACGGCGTCTCGGAGCTGGTGTCCATGGCGGTGCAGGCGTTGCTGGAGGACGGCGACGAGGTGCTCGTTCCCGCACCCGACTTCCCGCTGTGGACCGCCGTCACGACCCTCTCCGGCGGAAAGGCCGTCCACTACCTCTGCGACGAGTCGGCGGACTGGTACCCCGACCTCGACGACATGGCATCGAAGATCACCGACCGGACCAGGGCCGTCGTGATCATCAACCCCAACAACCCGACCGGAGCGGTGTATCCGCGCGAGATCGTCGAGGGGATCCTGGACCTCGCGCGCCGCCATCAGCTGATGGTCTTCGCCGACGAGATCTACGACCAGATCGTCTACGACGACGCCGTCCACCACACCGCGGCCGCCCTCGCCCCGGATCTGGTCGTCCTCACCTTCAGCGGTCTGTCCAAGACCTACCGGGTCGCCGGTTTCCGCTCCGGCTGGCTGGTCGTCACCGGTCCCAAGCAGCACGCGCGCAGCTACCTGGAGGGGCTCACGATGCTCGCGTCGATGCGGCTGTGCCCCAACGCGCCCGCGCAGTACGCCATCCAGGCCGCGCTCGGCGGACGCCAGTCGATCCACGAGCTCACCGCACCGGGCGGACGGCTGCGCGAACAGCGCGACCGCGCCTGGGAGCGGCTGAACGAGATCCCGGGCGTCTCGTGTGTGAAACCCAAGGGGGCGCTGTACGCCTTCCCCCGCCTGGACCCCAAGGTGCACCCCGTGCACGACGACGAGAAGTTCGTCCTGGACCTGCTGCTGCGGGAGAAGATCCAGGTGGTGCAGGGCACCGGCTTCAGCTGGCCCCGGCCGGACCACTTCCGCATCCTGACCCTGCCGCACGCGGACGACCTCGACGCCGCGATCAGCCGGATCGGGCGCTTCCTGAGCGGCTACCGCCAGTAGGGGCCGCGACCCGCGGGACGCGGAGCACGGGCCGAGCCGCCGCCAGGCCCTGGTGCGACCCCAGCCCGGACGCCCCTCTCCACCGCGACGTCCGGATTGAGTAGGGTCGCATCCGGGCAGTCAGCAGGCCCGGTGCCCCTTCCTTGAAGGGATTTGGGATTTTGTCAGCCGTCAGCCGTCAGCCGTCAGTTGTCAGTTGTCGACTGTCAGTTGCCGGCTGTCGGCTCTCGGCTGTCGGTCCACAGACGTCAGTTGCCGGTCATCGTTCGTCGGTTGTCGTTGTCGGTTGTCGGTTGCCGGTTGCCGGTCGCGGGGCGTCGGTCGCTTGGATACCGGTCGAGCGCCGTGGTCCGTCGGTCGGGGCGGCGGACCGGTGATCATCGGTCGCCCGCCGCGCACGTCTCGGGGAGGGGGCGATGAACCGGTGGACCCGGTGGTGGTCGTCGAACCGCTGAAGCGGCGGCACTGCGCGGACTGCCGGCGGGGGCCGCTGGAGCGGCTGGTGCTGGAGTTCAACGCACCGCGTTGCCTGGACTGCGCGGACCTGGGCCATCTGGTCTTCCTGCCGCGTGGGAACGCGGCGCTGACCCGGCGGGCGCGCGAGGCGAGTTCTCTGTGGGCCGTGGTCGTACGGCACAACAGACGGCGCACCCGGTACGAACGGCAGGGCCTGCTGGTGGAGGAGGCGGCGCTGGCGCGTGCGGAGGCGGCGTGCCTCGCCGATGCGGAGGCGCGGGCGCGTCGGCGTGAGCGGGATGCCGTTCGGCGGGCGGCGGAGGACGTCCGCTTCACGGCCCGGCTCACCGCGGAGATCATGCGGCTCTTCCCCTCCTGCCCGCTCGACCGCGCTCTGGACGTGGCGGCGCACACATCGGTACGGGGCAGCGGGCGCGTGGGGCGTACCGCGGCCGGCCGTGCCCTGGACGAGGGCGCGGTCACCGCGGCGGTGCGGGCATCGGTGCGCCATCTCGACACGCCGTACGACGGGCTGCTGATGCGGGGCGTCCCCCGCCACGAGGCGCGCCGACGTGTCGCCCCGGCCGTCGAGGCGACGCTCACCGCCTGGCGGACGCCGCCGTCGTGACGGACCGCACGGTCTTGGGCGGGCCGGCCATGGGACCGGGTGCGGCCGGGGCCTTGGCTTCCCGGTAGCGCGGGAACCGGCCCGGCCGGCGATCCGTGGGCGCAGGGTTCCTCTACGGGATGGGCAGCGTGGTCCACCGGAGGGCATCCGGGTGCGTCCGGGCCCGGAACGTACCCGCTGCTACGCCATGGCGCGGGCACGGCGGTACAGCACGGCACCGCCCAGGGCGAGGGCCGCGCCGACGGGGAGGGCGAGACCGAGCGTGGACGGCGTGCCGGTCTCGGCCAGGTGGACCGGGCCCTGCTGGGGCTCCAGGTCACGCGTGGCGGGACGGACCTCCGACGGCGTGGTCGTCCTCGGCGGCGTCACCGGGCGGGGCCGGGCGGGCGGATTGGCGGAGTTCGAGGAGGAGTTGCCGACCGAAGGGTTGCCGATGCCGACGACGTTCACGGAGTTGCCGGTGATGTTCACCGGGACGTCGACGGGCAGCTGGACCGTGTTCCCGGAGAGAACCCCCGGGGAGCCCTCCGCCTCCGCCTCGGCGGCCGCTCCGCCGCCAGCGGTACCGTCGCCGCCGCTTCCCTCGTTCTCGCAGGTGTTGCCCGCCGCGGGGTTCAGCAGACCGATCACGTTCACCGTGTTGCCGCACACGTTCACCGGCACATGGACCGGGACCTGCACCGTGTTGCCGGAGAGCACGCCGGGGGAGCCGACCGCGCTCCCCTGCGCACCCGAGTCGGCGTGTGCGGCTCCGGCGGCGGCCAGTGCTCCGCCCGTGACCATCGCTGCGACCAGACCTGTTCGGCGAATCTGCCTCATGGTTCCCTGCCTTCCGGTGGATGAACACGGGTGCTCACCCGCACCGGAACTAACGGCATGAAGCCGACCGGGTTATGGCCGTGCATCGTTTCACCCCTTCGAGTGGACGGAGGTAGAACTGTTCAGCACCGTCCGTGCGTTCGGCTGCCGGAGACGTGTCCGCGGGCACGGCGCCCGCCGTGCGGTGTGACGGCTTGAGAGGTGTTTTCGGGAGTCGCGCCCGATCCCCTCCGTGCCGGCGGGCGGCGGCCGGTGGTGTCGCCCGCCGGTCCCCTCGGCAGGTGCACGGGACCGGCCCGACCGACGCGAACGACGCGCTTGCCCGTCGGTATCCGCCGGTGGGTCGCCGGCGGGGCCGGGGCCCGGCGGCAGGCGTCAGCGGCCCAGAAGGGTCGTGAGCGCGCCGACCGGGTCCTCGTCCGGTATGCCCCGCGGCCACCAGTCGTCCCGGCCGGGGTCGGATTCGTATCCGTACCACAGTCCGTCCCGGCCCAGGCGCAGTTGCAGGGACGGGGTGGAGAGGCGATTGCGCCGGGGGCGGAAGTGCGGGAAGTCCGCGGCGGCGAGGGCGGGGCGCGCCCGGTCGAAGGGGCCGGCGGGTGGATCCCACTCCTCCTCCAGGGCCGCGAGTCCCGCCGGCCCGCCCTGTCGCCAGGCCGCCACGGCGCGCGCCAGGTCGGTGGGGGTGCGGCCGCCCGCGCGGGCCAGCGCGGTGTAGAGCGCGCGGGTGGAGGCGGTCAGGCCCGATCCGGGGTGGGCGGCGGCGAGCCGGACGGCGTCCTGCCAGAGGCTGAGCCCGCCGACCGGGTCCCTGCCCGTGCGCAGGGTGGCGTGCGCGCGGGCCGCTGCCTCGGTGGCGAGGAGGTCGAGGGCGAGCGGGTCGGGCGCGCCGTCGGCCTGCGGGTACACGGGAGGGCGTCCGGGCTGCGGCGGTACGGGCAGCGGAGGCGGGAGCGGGGGGCGGATCCGCGGGGTGAGGGCGTCGCGTGCGCGGACCGCCGCGAGGACAGGAGCGGCGTCGTTTCCGCCGTTGCCGGGTTGCCGTGCCGTGGTGCGTGCTCCGCGCCGGGCCGCGCCGCTCTCGGCGGCCGAGCGGGCGGCGTTGCGGCGGGTGAGTTCGGCCAGGACCTCCTGTTCGCCGCGGCCGCGCATGAGGAACAGCACGAACGGGTCCTCGTCGAGGATCCCGGCGGTCCGGTAGCAGAGCGCGGCCGCGTGCTTGCAGGGGAGTCCGTCGTCGGGGCACGTGCAGTCGGGAATCAGGTCGCCGGGCGCGGGCAGCAGGTCGGCGGCGGCCGCGAGGGCGTGCGGGACGTCCTTGTCGAGCAGGGCCGCGATGTGGTCCGGGCGGGCCGCCGCGGTGTCCAGCAGCCGGTCCCAGTCGTCCTCGCCGAGGGTGCGCAGCCGGATCTCCGCGCGGTAGGGCCGGGGGCGGGAGCCGTGGACGTATGCGACGACCCTGCCGGGGGTCACGGTGATCGCGTCGACGTGGCCGCGTGCTGCGTACGTCCGGCCGCGGGAGAGGCGGGCCGGGTCGAGGGCGGCGTCCTCCAGGGCGTCCACCCAGGCGTTGCCCCACCAGGAGACGGCGAGGGCCTGGTCGCCCGGCCGGCGGGCGGGGGCGGGGAACGTGCGGCGCCGGTCGTCCGGGCGGCGCGGGGCCTCCCGGCCGGGCCGGTCGGTGCGGCGCGGCCCGGCCGGTCCGTTGCCGCGGGGCTGGGCGGGGCTCACGACGGCCTCCTCAGGGATACGAGATCGGCCAGCTCCCGGTCGGTGAGCTCGGTCAGCGCGGCCTCGCCGGAGCCGAGGACCGCGTCTGCCAGCGCCCGCTTCGACAGGAGCAGTTCGGCGATGCGGTCCTCGACCGTGCCCTCCGCGATCAGCCGGTGGACCTGGACGGGCCGGTTCTGTCCGATGCGGTGGGCGCGGTCGGTGGCCTGGTCCTCCACCGCCGGGTTCCACCAGCGGTCGTAGTGGACGACGTGTCCGGCGCGGGTCAGGTTGAGTCCGGTGCCCGCCGCTTTGAGGGAGAGGACGAAGACGGGGACCTCGCCCGACTGGAAGCGGTCCACCATCCTTTCGCGCTCCGGTACGGGGGTGGAGCCGTGCAGCAGCTGGGAGGGGATCGCGCGGGAGGCCAGATGGCCGGAGATCAGCCGCGCCATCGCCACGTACTGGGTGAAGACCAGGACGGATCCGCCCTCGGCCAGGATGGTGTCGAGCAGTTCGTCCAGCAGCGCGAGCTTGCCGGAACGCGCCGTGAGACGGGGGCGGTCCTCTTTCAGGAACTGCGCCGGATGGTTGCAGATCTGCTTGAGCGAGGTGAGCAGCTTCATGATCAGGCCGCGGCGGGCGATGCCCTCGGCGGTCTCGATCCGGGCCATCGTCTCCCGGACGACCGCTTCGTAGAGCGACGCCTGCTCCCGGGTGAGCGGGACGGGGTGGTCGGACTCGGTCTTCGGCGGGAGCTCGGGCAGGATGCCGGGGTCGCTCTTCTTGCGCCGCAGGAGGAAGGGCCGGACGAGCCGGGCGAGTCGCTCCACCGCATCCTCGTTGCCGACGTGCTCGTGGTTCTCGACGGCGCGGGCGTGGCGGGAGCGGAAGGACTTCAGCGGGCCGAGCAGTCCCGGGGTGGTCCAGTCGAGGAGGGCCCACAGTTCGGAGAGGTTGTTCTCGACGGGGGTGCCGGTGAGGGCGACCCGGGCCGGGGCGGGGATGGTGCGCAGGGCCTTGGCGGTGGCGGAGAAGGGGTTGTTGACGTGCTGGGCCTCGTCGGCGACGACCATGCCCCACTCGCGGGCGGCCAGTTTCGCGGCGCTGGTGCGCATGGTGCCGTAGGTCGTCAGGACGAAGCCGCCGGGGCCGGTGCCGAGACTGCGGTCCGGGCCGTGGAAGCGCCGGACGGGTACTCCGGGGGCGAAGCGCATGATCTCGCGCTGCCAGTTGCCGAGCAGGGACGCCGGGCAGACGACGAGCGTGGGGGCGGTGCGGGCCCGGTGCTCGGCCCGGTGCAGATGGAGCGCGATGACCGTCACGGTCTTGCCGAGGCCCATGTCGTCGGCGAGGCAGCCGCCGAGGCCCAGTGAGGTCATCTGGTCCAGCCAGGCGAGTCCGCGGAGCTGGTAGTCGCGCAGGGTGGCGGCGAGGGCGGTGGGCTGGGCGAGGGCGGCGGGGCCGTGGGTGAGCCGGTCCCGGAGGGCGGCCAGCGCACCCTCGGGGACGGCCTCGACGGTCTCGCCGTCGACCTCGGCGGTGCCGGTGAGTGCCACGGCCAGGGCGTCCACCGGTTCGAGCAGGCCGAGTTCCCGTTTGCGGGCCTTGCGCACGAGGTCCGGGTCGACCACGACCCACTGGTCGCGCAGCCGCACGATGGGCCGGTGGGACTCGGCGAGCGCGTCCATCTCCTGTTCCGTGAGCGGGTCCCCGTCCAGCGCGAGCCGCCAGTCGAAGCGCAGGAGCCGCTCGCCGTCGAAGAAGGGCGTGCCGTCCGTGGCCGAACCGGGCGCGGGTGCCCGGACGACCGCTGTGGCGGTCAGGCTTCTGGCGAGTTCCCTGGGCCAGTGCACGGCGATCCCGGCGTCGGCCAGGCGGGTGGCGGCCGGGCCGAGCAGTTCGTACAGCTCGTCCTCGGTGACCGGCAGGATGTCGGGCACTTCGCGGTCGAGGAGCCGGCCGAGCGGTGGCCACACGCGGGCGGCGCGGCGCAGGGCCAGCACGGCGTCGATGCGGGCGCGCGGGCCGAGGTGCCCGTCGCCCTCTCCCGCCCACAGCGCCGCGGCGTCGACCACGAGCGTCGGGTCGGCGAGGCTGTGCACCTGGACGAGGGCGGCCGCGGCCTGCCGGTCGCCGCCGCCCTCGTCGGACGTGTCGAACAGTTCGCGGGCGGGCAGGTCGAGCCGCAGGGAGATCCGTACGCCCGCGTCCATGCCGGCCGCGGCCTGTGCCGCCCATGCGCGGGCCTGCGGCAGGTGCTGCGGCGCCGTCGCGGCGAACGGCCCGCCCGCGGCGTACGCGGCCGCCGGGGTGCGGGGCAGGGTGTCCGCGACGGCGTCGAGGAACGCCCTGATCAGCGCCTCGGGCTCGGGCAGCCGGAGCGGCCGCGGCCCGGGGAGCGGTGTGGCGTGCGCCTCGTACGGCATGGCCGCGGCGATGGCGCGGAGCTGGGCGATGTCGTCCGCGTCCAGCGGTCCGGCGTGCCAGGCGTCGTGGCCGGACGGCGTCAGGCCGGGCAGCAGCCTGCCGCGTGCGACGAGCTGGAGGGCGTGCAGGGCGGCGGCACCCCAGCAGGCCGTGGCGGGGTGGGCGGTCGAGTCGTGCCGGGCGCCGGCGAGCAGCGGCACGGCGTCGGCGACGGGCAGCACCAGCGCGGGGACGGCACGGCTGCGGACCCCGGCTCCGTGCCCGCGGACGACGGTGATCCTGGCCGGGGTGCCGGCGGCGGTCTCCGCGTGCGGGGCGGCGCCCGAGGCACCGGTGGGCAAGGGCCGCCCGTCGGGGCTCCAGAAGGCGACGCTTCCGTCGCGGGGCAGTGCCGCCGGGAGGAAGACGGCGGCAAGGGTGTGCAGCATGCCGGGTCGTCGCCTCCCTTCGCCTCGGTCGTACGAGCGGCGTGCCGGTGGACGCCTTGGATGAACGACCTTACGGGGAGGGTCTGACAGTGGTCCTCGTCGCGGGTTCCGGTGGCCCGGGCCGGGTCGCGGCCGGGCCCGGGTCTCTGCCGGGCCCCGGTCTCTGCCGGGCCCCGGTCGCGGGCGAGCCCCGGTCGCGGGCAAGACCCGTCGCTGACGAGCCCGGGTCGCTGGCGAGCCGGTTCTCTGCCGGGCGCAGGTCCGGGGCACGGCCGGGCGCAGGACGGACATCCACGGGCGCGGCGCACGGGACACGGAACGCGCCGGGCAGGGCGGGCGCGCGGGGCAGGACCCGCCGGGCGCGTAACGATGCGGGGGCAGGCGGGCGCAGGGCGCGGAGGTCACGCTGTACGCGCAGGACGCGCCGTGCGCGGAGGGGGCTCAGGGCGCGCAGGACGCGGAAGGCGCGGAGGACGCGCCGTGCGCGGAGGGCGCTCAGGGCGCAAGGCGGCGCCGGGCGCCGATGCGAGGTCGGGCCCGCCGCTCGCAGGGCAGGCGAGACGGGGGATCGCCGGGCGGGCCCGCGCCCCGGCGGGCCGCCGCCCGTCTCACCTCCGTTCGTCGTCCAGGGACTCGTGGCCCCCGTGCGCCGGGTCGCTCAGGGCCGCCGGGCTCTCCGGCACCACCGGCATGGGGAGGTCGGGCATGGCGGGCATGGCCGTCGCGTTGGTCACCGGCGTGTTCAGCGGCGGCTTCACCGCGTGCGGCTCGTGGTGGAGCTCCTCCTCGTCCCGGGCGGGGCCCGCGCCGCGTTCGAGGAAGCGCAGGAGCTCCACCGGGATCGGCAGGACCAGGGTGGAGTTCTTCTCTGCGGCGACCGCCATGACGGTCTGCAGCAGGCGCAGCTGCAGGGCCGCCGGTGTCTCCGACATCTGGTGCGCCGCCTCGGCCAGCTTCTTCGACGCCTGGAGTTCCGCGTCCGCGTTGATCACGCGTGCCCGGCGCTCCCGGTCGGCCTCCGCCTGGCGTGCCATGGAGCGCTTCATCGTCTCCGGCAGCGACACGTCCTTGATCTCCACCCGGTCGACGCTCACGCCCCAGCCCAGCGCCGGACTGTCGATCATGAGCTCGAGGCCCTGGTTGAGTTTCTCGCGGTTGGACAGGAGGTCGTCCAGCTCGCTCTTGCCGATGATCGAGCGCAGCGATGTCTGGGCCATCTGTGAGACGGCGAAACGGTAGTCCTCGACCCGCACGATGGCGTCGGCCGCGTCGACCACCTTGAAGTAGACGACGGCGTCCACCCTGACCGTGACGTTGTCCCTGGTGATTCCCTCCTGGGCGGGCACGGGCATCGTCACGATCTGCAGATTGACCTTGTGCAGCCGGTCCACGATCGGAACGATCATGGTGAATCCGGGTTCGCGGACCCGGTCGCGCAGCCGGCCGAGGCGGAAGACCACACCTCGCTCGTACTGCTTGACGACTCTGGCCGCAGCCATGACATAGGCGACGCAGGCGGCACCCGCCGCGACACCGAGCGCCACGAGATCCACTTCCATCACGGCACCCCCTGCTGTCTCACGCGTCCGGGAGGTTCGGTCTGTGGTTCAACCGTATTCCTGTACGGAGCGGCGGTCGAGCGCCGTGTGGGTACGGGCGTCCCCTGAGCGGGCGCATCCGGCGTGCGGACCCCCGAGGAGGTCCGGCAGGGTCTGAGCAGGAGTCCGCACCACAGACGGGGAGCAGTCATGGCCGTTCACCGGCGCCTCGGCATCGCCACCGGCGCAGTGCTTCTGACCGTCGCCCTCACCGGCTGCTCCGGCCTGGGCCGGACCGCCGTGGGCACCGTGAACTACGAGGCGGGCACGGCCCGCGTCGTCACGGTGTCCAACCCGGTGGTGACCGGCTGCCACAGACTGCTGCCGGCCGGCGCGGCGCGGATCGAGAACGCGACGCTGATCGACCTCATCGCCTACCGGACACCGGACTGCTCGGGCGGCGACACGACCTACATCGCGACGACACTGTTCAACAACATCGCTCCCGGCACCCAGCCCTGGCGGAGCTACCGCTGGGTCCACTGAGCCGCCATCCGGCCTCTCCGGCCGCACGCCCCGCGGGCCCGGCTCCCCCGCCCCTGCCCTTCCGGCCGTCACGGCCCGCGACCCGGCTCCCCCGCCCCTGCCCTCCCATCCGTCACGCTCAGCCGGCCCGGGTCCCCCGCCCTTCCGGGCGTGCCGCGACCGGCCGTGCTGTCCCTCCTCCCGGCGTCCCGACGGTGCCCGGCTCCCCGGGTCTTCTCCGGGCCTCCGCGGCTGCCTTCCCGGTGCGCGCTCTACCCGTCCCCGCGGTCCGGGTGGATGCTGGAAAGGGAAGGGACGAGGTCCATGCGTACGGGAAACGAACCGGCCACGGCGCGCAGTCCGCTGCGGATGCGGTTCTGGCTGAGCGTCTGGGGCCTGCTGTGGGCCGTCTCGGGGACGGCCGTCTTCGCGCTCGCCGAACGCCCCGGGTGGGCGATCGCCTGCGCGGTGCTGAGCCTGGTCGTCATGACCGACCTGATGATCGTGGTACACCGGTTGCACCAGGGGCCGCACTACCAGCCCGGTCGCGGTATCCCGCCCTACGAGCCGGACCGCGGGGACGGCCGGCGGCGCCGTTAGGGCTCAGGACTCGAAGCGTGCGGCTTCCAGGTACTCGGGCCTGGGATCGAGCGCGGCGGCGAGCCGGAAGTGCCGTTGCGCCTGGTCCGGGCGGCCGGAGCGCTGGAAGGTGCGTGCGAGGGCGAAGTGGGCGAAGGCGTTGTCGGGTTCGTGGTCGACTATGTGCTGGAACTCGCGCTCCGCCGAGCGCAGTTGCGCGGACGCGAAGTAGGCGCGCGCCCGCAGCAGCCGGGCCGCCCGGCTCTCCGGGTGGGCGGCGATGACCGAGTCGAGGAGCTTGATCGCCCCGCGTGGGTCCCGCGAGGCGAGCAGCTGCTCGGCCGCGCGGAAGTCGATGACGTGTGTTTCCGGGTTGGTCTCGGGCACGCTCGCATCCTTCCCTCCCTCTCACGTGTTCAACATCCCCGGCCGCGGGGTTTCCCGGCGGGGGCGCCGCGGACGGCGGGTCCCGCTCCGGGCCGGCGGCACGGTGCCCAAGGGCCCCGGCTCCCGGACGCCGGCCCTCGACGGCATCGTCGAACGACCGACGGCCGCGATTCATGTCGTGGACGCGCCACCCGCCGCGCGGCGGAACCTCTTCGCGAGGCGATCGAACGCCACCGCGAGCTCGGCTCCGTCGAGCACCTCGATGTCGGCGTCGAGCTGGGCCATCCACAGCGCGAGCCGGTCCGGGTCGTCGGAACCCAGCTCGACACGGCATGTGGACTCGTCGACCACCTCGACATCGACCGGAATGGGGATCTTCGCGGCGACCTGTGCGGCGGGCGCATGCACGAGTACCCGGGCGCGGTACGTCCAGGCCGCCTTGCTGACGCGTCCGACGACGTACTCGACGACATGGTCCTCCGGGATCACGCGCGGCTGGAACCGGGCACCCGTCGGTGCGTGCGGAACCATGCGGTCGACGCGGAAGACCCGCCAGTCGCCGCGGTCGAGATCCCACGCGAGCAGGTACCAGAGCGGCCCCCAGCTCACCAGCCGTTGCGGTTCGGTGTGGCGGGCCCTTTCGCCGCCCCCGGGCTTCGTGTACTTGAACCGGAGCCGTTCGTGGCCGCGGATCGCGGCGGCGACCGCGCCGAGAACCGAGGGATCGAGCGGCGGTCGAGCCCCCGGCACCACGCTCGTCGCCTCGCGTACCGCCTCGACGCGCCGGCGCAGGCGCGAGGGCAGCACCTGCTCCAGCTTCGCGAGCGCGGTGAGCGACGTCTCTTCGACGCCGAGCCGTTGCGTCGCGACCGCACCCAGTCCGACCGCGACGGCGACGGCCTCGTCGTCGTCGAGCAGCAGCGGGGGCATCACCGTCCCCGCGGCCAGCCGGTACCCGCCCGCGACGCCGGGGCGCGCGTCCACGGGGTAGCCGAGCGAACGCAGCTTGCCGATGTCGGTGCGCACCGTCCTCGTGCTGACGGCGAGCCGGTCGGCGAGCTCGGAGCTGGTCCAGTCGCGCCTGAGCTGGAGCAAGGACAGCAGTTCGAGCAGGCGGGCCGAGGTCTCGAGCATGTTCTCCATCCTCCCAGCAATCGCGGAAGCTACCCTGCCGCATTGTCTGGGAGCGTCGGTGCCATGAACGAGAACAACGCACTCACCCCGTTCCGCATCGACATCCCGCAGGCCGACATCGACGACCTTCGCGACCGGCTGGCACACACGCGCTGGCCGCTCCCCGTGCCGGGCCGGGACGATCGCACCGACTTCAGCCGCGGCATCCCGCTGGTGTACCTGAAGGAGCTGGCCGAGTACTGGCGCGACGGGTTCGACTGGCGTGCGCAGGAGGAGAAGCTCAACGAGTACGAGCAGTTCACGACGGTCGTCGACGGCCAGACGTTCCACCTCGTCCACGTGCGATCGACGAACCCGCAGGCCGCCCCGCTGATGCTGAACCACGGCTGGCCGGGCTCGTTCGTCGACTACCAGCGGCTCATCCCGCTGCTGACCGATGAGTTCCACGTGGTCGTCCCGTCGCTGCCCGGCTTCGGGTTCTCCACCCCGCTGTCGGGGACCGGCTGGGAGCTGGCGCGGACGACGGAGGCCTACGCCGAGATCATGACGCGTCTCGGCTACGAGAGGTTCGCGGCCCACGGCACCGATGTCGGTGCGGGCACCACCGGCCGCCTCGCGGCGCGCTACCCGGAGCGCGTCATCGGCACACACATCGGCAGCGACCCCAGGTGGCTCGGGTTGCTCGGCGACATATTCCCCTACCCCGACGGTCTGTCCGATGACGAGAAGGCCCAGATCGAGGCGGTGCGCACCGAGGATGCGGCCGAGCGCGGGTATCTCGAGATGCAGAACCACCGTCCCGACACGATCGGCGCGGCGCTCACCGACTCGCCGGTCGGTCAGCTCGCGTGGATCGCGGAGAAGTTCAAGACCAGGGCCGGCGGCGCCTACCGGACGCCGGACGAGTCGGTCGACCGCGACCAGCTCCTCACGAACATCAGCCTGTACTGGTTCACCCGCAGCGGCGCGTCGAGCGCGCAGTTCTACTACGAGTCCGAGCACTCCGGACTCGACGTGGTCATGGCCTCCCGTGTGCCGACCGGATGGGCCGTGTTCGACACCCACCCGCTCATGCGCCGCGCGGTGGACCCGGGGAAGGCGATCGGCCACTGGAGCGAGTTCTCCGAGGGGGGTCACTTCCCCGCGATGGAGGAGCCGGAGCTGCTCGCGGACGACATCCGCACCTTCTTCCGCGGCATTTCCTGATTCCGCCGCAGGGCCGGCGGGTCACGAAGACCCGTGCGAGGCCCGGCCGGTCCGGCAGGGTTCCGAACCGGATCGCCCAGCGCTGACCACGTCCGCAACGCGCCCTACGTGTGCCGTGCGCGTTCCCGCAGCTCCGCCCAGACCTCGCGGACCTGGGGCTCCAGTGCCTCCAGCGGCCCGTCGTTGTCGATGATCAGGTCGGCGACAGCCCGGCGCTGCTCGGGTTCGGCCTGCGCGGCCATCCGGGCGCGCGCCTCCGACTCGGTCATGCCGCGCAGCCGTACCAGCCGGTCCAGCCGGGTCCCGGGGGACGCGTCCACGACGACGACCAGGTCGTACAGGGGGGCGAGACCGTTCTCCGCGAGCAGCGGTACGTCGTGGACGACCACCGCGTCCGGGCCGGCCGCGGCCTCCAGCTCGGCCGACCGCGCCCCCACCAGCGGGTGCACGATGGCGTTGAGCCGGGCCAGCCGTTCGGCGTCGGAGAACACGATCGCGCCGAGCCGGGGCCGGTCGAGGGTGCCCTGTGGGGTGAGGACGTCGGGGCCGAACGCCTCGACGACGGCGGCCAGGCCCGGGGTGCCGGGTTCGACGACCTCCCGGGCGATCTCGTCCGCGTCGATCAGCACCGCGCCGTACGACGCGAGGAGCCGTGACACTTCGCTCTTGCCGGCGCCGATACCGCCGGTCAGGCCCACCTTCAGCATGGGCGGAAGCATAGGCGCGTGCCGGGCGCGGCGGTCCGCCGGGCCCGGGGACCCGGCCCTATGCGTCGCCCTCGCGTTCGGCCAGGAACCGCTCGAACTGCCGGCCGATCTCGTCCGCCGACGGGAGCTCCACCGGTTCGGCGACCAGGCTGCCCCGGGTGTCGGCGCCGGCGATGGCGTCGTACTGGTGCTCCAACCCCCTGACCAGGGACGTCAGCTCCTCGTCCCCCTCGCCGATCTGGCGTTCGATCTCGGTCTGGGTCCGCTGGGCCTGGGCGCGCAGGGTGTGCGCGATGCCGGGGAGCACCAGACCGGTCGCCGAGGTGATCGCTTCGAGTGCGGTCAGCGCGGCGTCCGGGTACGCGGAGCGGGCCACGTAGTGCGGCACATGGGCGGCGACGCCGAGGACGTCGTGGCCCCACTGGGCCAGCCGGTACTCGACCAGGGACTCCGCGCTGCCCGGCACCTGGGCCTCGTCGAAGGGACTGCGGTGACCGGGCATCAGGTCCGTGCGGCTGCCGTGCGGGGTGATGCCGACGGGACGGGTGTGCGGCACGCCCATGGGGATGCCGTGGAAGTTCACGGAGAGGCGCACGCCGAGCCGCTCGACGATCTGCCGTACGGCCGCGGCGAACAGCTCCCACTCGACGTCCGGCTCGGGGCCGGACAGCAGCAGGAACGGGGCGCCGGTGGCGTCCTGGACCAGCCGGACCTCCAGGGACGGGGTCTCGAAACCGGTCCAGCGGTCCCGGCGGAAGGTGAGCAGTGGGCGGCGGGCGCGGTAGTCGACGAGCCGGTCGTGGTCGAAGCGGGCCACCACCTGGTGGGGCAGGGATCCGAGCAGGGCGCCGACGAGTTGCTCGCCCGTCTCGCCCGCGTCGATGTACCCGTCGAAGTGGTAGAGCATGACGAGTCCGGCGGACTCCTGCGCCAGCGCCACGTCGACGACCGCCAGGCCCTTCGGCTCCCACTCGTACAGACTCTGCGGATCTCGCACCTTTACCGCCCCTTCTCCGTGTCTGAGGGGTCAACCCCGCGCCCGGTGCGATCATTCCCCGGCGCTGCCCGGGCCGCTCCGGAGAGCCGGTCGGGTGGGGGCCGCCGTCGCGGTGCGTTGCGGGAAACGGCGGAGGCCCGCCCCCCTCGTGAGGGGGGCGGGCCTCCGTACCGGTTGCCCGGTGGCCGGCGGGAGCCTCAGCTCTGGCCGCCTGCCAGCTTCTCGCGGAGCGCGGCGAGGGCCTCGTCCGACGCCAGGGCGCCGGAGTTGTCGTCCGACTCCGAGGAGTACGAACCGCCCTGCGGCGCGGCGGCCGGAGCGGCCTGCCCGCCCTCGGCAGCGGCGGCCTCGTCGGCCTCGCGGGACTTGATGACCTGCGCCTGGTGCTGCTCGAAGCGCTGCTGCGCCTCGGCGTACTGGCGCTCCCACTCCTCGCGCTGCTTCTCGTAGCCCTCGAGCCAGTCGTTGGTCTCGGGGTCGAAGCCCTCGGGGTAGATGTAGTTGCCCTGGTCGTCGTAGGACGCGGCCATGCCGTACAGGGTCGGGTCGAACTCGACCGACGCCGGGTCGGCACCGAAGGACTCGTTGGCCTGCTTGAGGGACAGCGAGATCCGGCGACGCTCGAGGTCGATGTCGATGACCTTGACGAAGATCTCGTCGTTGACCTGGACGACCTGCTCCGGGATCTCCACGTGGCGCTCGGCCAGCTCGGAGATGTGGACCAGGCCCTCGATGCCCTCGTCCACGCGGACGAACGCGCCGAACGGCACCAGCTTGGTGACCTTGCCCGGGACGACCTGGCCGATCTGGTGGGTGCGGGCGAACTGCTGCCACGGGTCCTCCTGCGTCGCCTTCAGCGACAGGGAGACACGCTCGCGGTCCATGTCCACGTCGAGGACCTCGACGGTGACCTCCTGGCCGACCTCGACGACCTCGGACGGGTGGTCGATGTGCTTCCAGGACAGCTCGGAGACGTGCACCAGGCCGTCCACGCCGCCCAGGTCCACGAAGGCACCGAAGTTGACGATCGAGGAGACGACGCCGGAGCGGACCTGGCCCTTCTGCAGGGTGGTGAGGAACGTCTGGCGGACCTCGGACTGGGTCTGCTCCAGCCAGGCGCGGCGGGACAGGACCACGTTGTTGCGGTTCTTGTCCAGCTCGATGATCTTGGCCTCGAGCTCCTTGCCGACGTACGGCTGGAGGTCGCGGACACGGCGCATCTCGACCAGGGAGGCCGGGAGGAAGCCGCGGAGGCCGATGTCGAGGATGAGACCACCCTTGACGACCTCGATGACGGTACCGGTGACGATGCCGTCCTCTTCCTTGATCTTCTCGATGGTGCCCCAGGCACGCTCGTACTGGGCGCGCTTCTTCGAGAGGATCAGGCGGCCTTCCTTGTCCTCCTTCTGGAGGACGAGGGCCTCGATCTCGTCACCGACGGCGACGACCTCGTTGGGGTCGACGTCGTGCTTGATCGAGAGCTCGCGGCTCGGGATGACACCTTCGGTCTTGTAACCGATGTCGAGCAGGACCTCGTCCCGGTCGACCTTCACGATGACGCCGTCGACGATGTCGCCGTCGTTGAAGTACTTGATCGTCTCGTCGATCGCGGCGAGGAAGGCTTCCTCGTTACCGATGTCGTTGACCGCAACCTGCGGGGTGGTGGCGGTGGTCTCGGTGCTGCTCGTCATGTGGGAAAGGGCTCCGGTACGGACATTGAAGTCGTAGGTACTGCTACGCCGTGAGCCCGTATCGCAGCTGCAGAAGCCGGACAGCCAAGGAAGCGCCAACCCCAGGAGGAATGGCGCCTCGACAACCGAGGGGACATGCAACAGATGCGAGCGCGGCCTGCTCCGTCTGAGGCGCGCAAGCCCGCAGCGCAACCTTTAGCATACGGGGGCGGCAGGGCACGGTCAATGCGCGAAGGCCCCCACCCGGGGCGGAACTCCGCATACCCGGCACAACTAAGGTTTGCCGAGGCCATGATGGCCGCGCCTCGCCCCCCGCGACACGGCCGCAGGGCCCTCGCGGCGTCTCCGGGCGAGGCACCAGCAACGTACAACGACGGGCGAGATGATCCAAGAGCACGAACCGGAGGCGACCCGGCGTCACACCGGCGGTGCGGAGAGCAGCCGCGCCAGCCGGGGCTGGTGGGACCGCAACGCCGACGAGTACCAGAGCGAGCACGGCTCCTTCCTCGGCGACGACCGGTTCGTCTGGGGACCCGAGGGCCTGGACGAGGCCGATGCCCGGCTGCTCGGGCCGGCAGAGGCCCTGCGGGGCGCCAACGTCCTGGAGATCGGCGCCGGCGCGGCCCAGTGCTCCCGCTGGCTGCTGGTCCAGGGCGCGCGGCCGGTGGCCCTGGACCTCTCGCACCGCCAGCTCCAGCACGCCCTGCGGATCGGCGCCGGCTTCCCCCTGGTCGAGGCGGACGCCGGCGCGCTCCCCTTCTCCGACGGCTCCTTCGACCTGGCGTGCTCCGCCTACGGGGCCGTGCCGTTCGTCGCCGACCCGGTGCGGGTGTTCCGGGAGGTCCGGCGGGTCCTGCGGCCCGGCGGCCGGTGGGTCTTCTCGGTCACCCACCCCGTCCGCTGGGCGTTCCCCGACGAGCCGGGCCCCGAGGGGCTGAGCGTCTCCGCCTCGTACTTCGACCGCACCCCGTACGTGGAGCAGGACGCGGAGGGCCGCGCCGTCTACGTGGAGCACCACCGGACGATCGGGGACCGCGTCCGCGACGTGGTGGCGGCCGGCTTCCGGCTGACCGACCTGGTCGAACCGGAATGGCCGGCCTGGAACAGCCAGGAGTGGGGCGGCTGGTCCCCGCTGCGCGGGAACCTGATCCCGGGGACGGCGATCTTCGTCTGCGAGCGGAGCGGGACAAGCCCCCTGGACGGGGGGACCTGACGTGGTCCGCGAGGAGGCCCTGGCCCTGCTTCCCGTGCGCACGGCCCTCCCCGTACTGCGACGGGCCCTGGACGCGCACGGCGCCGCCGTGCTGTGCGCGCCGCCCGGCACGGGCAAGACGACGCTGGTGCCGATCGCGCTCGCCGGGCTGCTGGACGACGACGGCGCCCGCGGCCGGGTCGTGGTCGCCGAGCCGCGGCGGATCGCGGCGCGCGCGGCGGCTCGGCGCATGGCGTGGCTGCTCGGTGAGCAGGTGGGCGGCCGGGTCGGCTTCACGGTGCGCGGCGAGCGGGTCGTCGGGCCCGGCACCGCGATCGAGGTCGTCACCACCGGAGTGCTGCTCCAGCGGCTCCAGCGGGACCCGGAGCTCGCCGGGGCCGGCACCGTGATCCTCGACGAGTGCCACGAACGGCACCTGGACGCGGACACCGCCGCGGCGTTCCTGCTCGACGTGCGCGAGACGCTGCGGCCCGAGCTGCGGCTGGTGGCGGCGTCGGCCACGACGGACGCGGAGGCCTGGGCGCGGCTCCTCGGCGACGCGCCGGTCGTCCGGGCCGAGGCCGCCGCCCACCCCGTCGAGGTGGTCTGGGCGCCGCCCGCCCGCCCGGTGCGCCCGCCGCACGGCACACGGGTCGACCCGGCGCTGCTCGCCCATGTGGCGTCGGTGGTCCGCGGGGCGCTGGCCGAGCGGACCGGGGACGTGCTCTGCTTCCTGCCGGGGGTGGCGGAGATCGCCCGGGTGGCCCGGCTGCTCGGGGACACCGGGGCCGAGGTGCTGCAGGTGCACGGGCGGGCACCGGCGGCCGTGCAGGACGCGGTGCTCTCCCCCGGGCGGCACCGCAGGGTGGTGCTGGCGACCTCGGTCGCGGAGTCGTCGCTGACCGTGCCCGGGGTCCGGGTCGTCGTGGACGCGGGGCTCGCCCGGGAGCCGCGCACCGACCACGCCCGCGGCCTCGGCTCGCTCACCACGGTGCGGGCCTCCCGGGCCGCGGCCCGGCAGCGGGCGGGCCGGGCGGGGCGGGAGGCTCCCGGCACGGTCTACCGCTGCTGGACCGAGGCCGAGCACACCCGGCTGCCGCGCTTCCCCGCGCCGGAGATCCAGGTGGCGGACCTGACGGCGTTCGCCCTGCAGGCGGCGTGCTGGGGAGATCCGGACGCCGCCGGTCTCGCCCTGCCGGATCCGCCGCCCGCGGGGGCGATGGCGGCGGCCCGCTCGGTCCTCACGGCCGTGGGCGCGGTCGGCCCGTCGGGCCGGGCGACCGACCGGGGGCGGCGCATGGCCCGCCTCGGACTCCATCCCCGGCTCGCCCGGGCCCTGGTCGACGGCGCGCCCGAGGTGGGCCCGCGGCGCGCCGCGGAGGTCGTCGCGCTGCTGAGCGAGGAGCCTCCGCGGGAGTACGGGGACGACGTGGCGGCCGCCTGGCGCACGGCCCGGCGCGGCGGCGACGCGTACGCCGCCCGCTGGCGCGCGGAGGCGGACCGGCTGACGCTGCTGCCCGTGTACCGGGGCGGACCGGTGATGCGGGGCGGCGATGTCATCCCGGAGGAGCGCACGGCCGTACCGGTGGAGCTGGACCGGGTCTTCGAGAGCCTGCACACGACCTCGGAGGCGCTCGGCCCGCGCGGCGCGAACGACGACGGCGCGCTGTCGCGGCTGCTGGGCGTGAGCGCGGACAACCTCGAGGGGCAGGGCGAGGCGATCCACCAGTCGGTGGAGGACCTCTCCCTGGCGGTGACCACTCTGTCGGACGGGCGGCAGGACCTGATCAAGCAGATCAACCTCCAGCAGCAGGCCGCGGGCTGTGCGCAGGGCTCCGGAGGCGGAGACCAGGCGGCGGCGACGCGTACGCCGCCCGCTGGCGCGCGGAGGCGGACCGGCTGACGCGCTCGCTCGGCGGTGCCGGGGACGCCCCGGCCGGTGCGGCGGCCGCCTCCGACGACACGGTCGCCGGGTTCGTGACCGCGCTCGCCTTCCCCGAGCGGCTCGCGCGGGCGCGGGGCGGCGCTTCGTACCTGATGGTCTCCGGGACCGGCGCGGAGCTCGGCGAGGGGTCGGCGCTGCGCGGCTCCCCCTGGCTGGCGGTGGCGGTGGCCGGACGGCAGGCGCAGGCCGCGTCCGCGCGGGTGCGGCTCGCCGCCGTCGTGGACGAGGGGACCGCACGCGCCGCCGCGGAGCACCTGCACTCCCGCGGCGAGGAGGTGCACTGGGAGGACGGCGACGTCGTCGCCCGCCGGGTGGAGCGGCTGGGCGCGGTGGAGCTGTCCGTGCGCCCGCTGCCGGAGCCGGGGACCGGCCTGGTCCGGGACGCGCTGCTGGAGGGGCTCCGCCGCGAGGGCCCGGGGCTGCTCGGGTGGTCGCGGGACGCCGCGGCGCTGCGGCAGCGGCTCGGCTTCCTGCACCGGGTACGGGGCGCGCCCTGGCCGGACGTGTCGGACACGGCCCTGCTGGATCGCGCCGGCGAGTGGCTGGAGCCCGAGCTGTCCCGGGCCCGCCGCCGGGCCGGTCTGGCGGCGATCGACGCCGGGCCGTGCCTGCGGCGGCTGCTCCCCTGGGCCTCGGGCGAGGCGGTCCGCCTCGACGAGCTGGCCCCGGAGCGGATCGAGGTGCCGAGCGGGTCGCGGATCCGGGTGGACTACACGGGCGAGCAGCCCGTGCTGGCGGTGAAGCTCCAGGAGCTGTTCGGGCTGCGGGAGACGCCGCGTCTGGCCGGGGTGCCCGTGCTCGTCCATCTCCTGTCGCCCGCGGGGCGTCCCGCGGCGGTGACCGCGGACCTGGCCTCGTTCTGGCGCGACGGGTACCGGGCGGTGCGGGCCGAGTTGCGCGGGCGCTACCCGAGGCATCCCTGGCCGGAGGACCCGGCGACGGCGGAGCCCACGCGGGGTGTGAAGCGCTGACCGCGGCCCCGGGACGGCGGCGGCGCCGGTCACGCCCCGGCCGGCCCGGGTTCGCGTTCCGGCGGGCGGTCGCCGCCTGGTTCCGGGGGGCCGCCGCCGGGTCCCGGGGGGCCGCCGCCCGCGGGCCGGCGGGAGCGCGCCTCGAGGAGGAGGGAGAGCGCGAGGAGACCCGCGCCGAGGCCCAGGAAGGTCCACGGCAGGTGGGAGACGAGCAGGAGCACGAGCCCGCGGTGGGTTGCCACCTGGGCGACCGTGCGGTCCACGTAGTCCGCGCGCATCCGGACGTGCCCGGAGAACGCGGTCACCCGGTCGCGGCCGCCGAGCAGCGAACCGCCGCGCAGTTCCTCGGTGTGGATCTCCTCACCGTTGACGGGCGCCCCGGTGACCGGCTCCACCCAGAACATGCGCCTGGTGGTGTACCAGCGGGTGGTGCCGGTCCGTTCCTCCAGCGTCGACGCGTCGATGCCGGGTATCGGCATCTTCCTGGGGTACGGCACCTTGGTCCACGGGACCGTCTGCTCGAAGTAGTAGACCTCCAGTCCGCGGAAGGTCCGGGTCCCCTTGTAGTGGATGGGGGCGGAGGTCCTGGTCTGGGCGTCGAAGTACGCGTAGTCCCGCTTCTCGGTGAGGAAGGGCCACTTGAACGCGATGCCCTCGCGCCGGACCGGGTCGCCGTCGACCATCTCCCCCGGGGCGTGCACGGGTGCCTGGGTGTGGGCGTCGAAGATGTACCGCTCGGGGATCTGGGAGACCATCTCGCCGTCCGGCCCCTGGACGTGGGAGAGGGAGTCCCAGACCACCACGTCCCGGCCCGTGCGGCGCCCGATCCGCCGGGACTCCTCCACGTTGCCCTTGAGGGTCTGCACGATGGTGACCTTCTCCACCTGCTCCGCCCGCATGGTGTCGTACCTCAGCAGGGTCGCCGGCCTCGCCTCGAGCACCGTCTCCTGGTACTGGCCCGGCGGGATCCTGGCCAGCCGGGGGAAGGCGTACCAGCGCAGCACCGGCGCCAGCGCCGCGAGGAAGACGGCGAACGACAGCAGTACGAGGCTGGCTCTGCGGCGCACGGCGGCTGCCCCTCCCGCTACTTCACGGGTCCGGGGACGGTGGTGAGGAGCGGTCTGGGCGAGGTCTCCCCGGGCGGCACGTCGACTACGGCGATGAGCAGCACGACGAGCAGCACGGGGGCCAGCCCGGCGGCGGTGGCGACGAGGGCGCGCATGGTCGGCCTCCCGGGTACGCGGTCTGGGTCTGATGGGTCGTCAGAGCGGCGGGCGGGGGCACCGTAGCAACGCGGCCCGGAGAAGAGAACACGTCCCGCCGCACACCGCACCGCCCCTCCGCGGGGATACGCGCGGAGGGGCGGTGCGGTGTGCGGGCCGCGGGGCGGGCCGGGCGGGTCAGCCGGCCGGGGCCGGCGGGGCGGCGACCTCCAGTTCGAGGGTCAGTACCGCGCCGCCCTCGGTCGTCAGACGGAGCAGGAACGTCCCGGACCGGTCGTCCGAGAAGATCTTCGGCAGCACCAGCACGCCGTCGGCGCCGGTCGTCAGCTCCGTGAGCGTGCGGACCGGATTGCCCTCGGGGTCCTTGAAGTAGGGGCCCTCGGTGTTCTCGGCCGGGTCGTCGGCCGTGGTGACCATCGTGGCCGTGACGGCCACACCCGCGGCCGTGCCGCCCTTGAACGTGGCCTTGACCTCGACCGCGTGGTCGAACTCGGAGGACGGCGAGGCGGTCAGCTCCTCGTCGCCGGTCCGCACCAGGGTGTCCGCCTGACGGGGGGTGACGGTCGCGGTGTAGTCGAGCCGGGGCAGCGCCCGGCCGGCGACGGTCACCCGGATGGTGAAGTCGCCGGTCTTCTCACCGGCCTTCAGTGCGGGGGCGGCGGCCACGCCGCCCTGCCCGGTGCGCACGACCGCGCGTGTGCGGTCGCCGGAGAACCGGGCGTCCGTGTCGCCGACGAGCTCGAAGACGAGGTCGGCGCCGACGACCGACTGACCGGAGCGGCTCTTCGCCCGGACCTTCGGCAGCTCGGCGAAGTCCTCGCCGGCGGTGGCGGCGGGACGTCCGCCGCCGGCGTTCTCGATACCGAACACCGTCGCGGAGGGCGGAGGGGTCGGGGGGGCCGGCTTCGCCGGGGGGGTCGGGCCGGGGGACGGCGTGCCGGTCCCCGGCTTCGCGGGGGGAGGCTTGGGGCTGCCGGTCGAGCCGCCGGGCACCGAGGGGGACGACGGCGGGCCGGGCGTGGCTCCCGGCGCAGTCGGGGTGGCGGGCGTGGTGGGAGCCGTCGGTGGGGTCGCGGTGGCGGGCGTGGTGCCCGTGCCCGTGGAGCCGCCGCCGCTGCTCTCGACGGGCAGGACTCCCGAACCGTCGGGAACCTCGTGGGTGCCCCGCTGGTAGTACGCGAACCAGGACAGGACCGTGCGCAGGTACTCCCGCGAGCGGTTGTAGCTCAGGATCGCCCGGTCGAGGTCCTCCTTGACGGACAGGTCGCGGCTGCCGGCGCACAGGTACTTCGCGGCGGCGAGCGCCGCGTCGTGGATGTTGTTCGGGTCCTTGCGGCCGTCGCCGTTGGCGTCCTGGCCCCAGGTGGCCCAGGTGGACGGGATGAACTGCATCGGGCCGACCGCACGGTCGTGGGTGCGGTCGCCGTCGTAGGCGCCGTCATCGGTGTCGGAGATGTCGGCGAACCCGACCCCGTTCAGCACCGGGCCGAGTATCGGGGAGAACGTCGTGCCGTCGGCGTCGACCCGCCCGCCGCGCGCCTGCCCGGACTCGACCTTGCCGATCGCGGCGAGCAGCTGCCAGGGGAGGCGGCAGCCGGGGTCGCTCGCGGCGACGGCCTGCTCGGCCTGCTTGTACGCGCTCAGCACGGTGGCCGGAATCCCCGCCTCCGCTTCGCCGACCGCGGGCAGAGGGGCCGCAGCGCCGGGCTTGTTGGGGCTGTTCAGCGGCGGCAGGTCCGTGTAGTAGGGGGAGTTGCCGGTCGCCGAGGAGCCGGTGGGCGGGGTCGCTCCGGAGGCCTGCGCGTCGCCGCCGGTGGCGGTCGGCGCGACACCCGGCGCCTGCGACGCGGAGAGCGCGGCGACGGCGACCGCCGCCACCGCCGTCGTGGTGGCCCCCTTGCGCAGCCGGCGGCCGAATTGCGCTGCCATACCCCTGAATCCCTCCCCGTAGGCCGCTGTTCGCGCTCGCGCGCGATGTACCGTGCGACACTACGGCAACCCCCCGCACGGCGACACCGGCACCCCGGCCACTCTCGCGGACCGTTCACCCCGCGTCCACAGCCGGCATGGGGGCGTCCGGGTCGCAGGACACACCACCGGTTCCCGCATACTGGGCGGCATCGTTCGAAAACGGTCTTACGGGGGCGACTTACCATGCCTTTCACGCTCAGTCACGCGGCGGCGGTACTGCCCTGCATCCGCAGGGACGGTGCGGCGCGGGGGCCACTGGTCGCCTCCGCACTCGTCGCGGGCTCGTTCGCACCCGACATGACCTACTTCACGGCGAGTGTGCTGCCCGGCGCGATGCGGTTCGGCGAGGTGACGCACGGCCCGCTGGGGGTACTGACGGTCGACGTCGTCATCGCGGCGGGCCTGGTGGGGCTCTGGCTGATGGTGCGTGAGCCGCTGCTGGCCCTGCTCCCGCGCCGCCTTCAGGCCCGCGCCCACGCCATGGTGCGCGGTGACGCCCCGCACGGCCGGACGCGGGCGTCGCTGGCGCTGTGGTTCTGGGTCTCCGCGGCGATCGGTGCGGCGACGCACGTCGTCTGGGACGCCTTCACGCACTTCGACCGCTGGGGCACCCGGGCGCTGCCGGTGCTCGCGGAATCCGTCGCGGGATTCCCCCTCTACACGTACACGCAGTACGGGAGTTCGATCCTGGCGCTGGTGGCACTGGGCTGGTTCGCCCGGTCCGCGTGGCAGCACACTCCCGGTCACACCGGACCGGTGCCCGTACCGTCGATCGGCCGGCGCGGGCGGTGGGCCGCGGTGGCCCTGCTGACGCTGTGCGTCCTCGCGGGAACCGCGCATCGCTGCGTGCGCTTCTACCAGTACTGGGGCCGGATCGACACGCCCCTCGACATCATTCCGACCGCGTGCTTCGGGGCGGGCGCCGGGCTCGCGGTGGGCCTGGTGCTGTACGGCGCGGCGGTCCGGATGTGGTCACGGCGCGGCACCGGCCCGGACGCGGCGGCCCCGCGGGAGCGGGCGGGCGTGTCCTGACGGCCCGGCCGGCCGTACTCCCCGGCCGAGGTCCGGGCCGACCGTACTCCCCCGCCGAGGTCCGGGCCGGCCCGGGCACGCATCTCCCGGCCGGCCGCGACAGCCGCCCGTTCCCCGCCCGCAACCATCCGCAACCGCGCGCCCGGCAGGGCCCGCAGGGAAGGCCGACCCGGCAAGGGCCGCACCGAACCCCCCGCAGGCACGCGCCCACCGCCGGCCGCACACCAACGGCCGTACGGGACCGGCCGCCTCGTGGCCCGGCGGCCGTACACCAACGGGCTTACCGGATCCGCCACCTCGTGGCCTGGTGACCGCACACCAACGGCCGTACACCGACGGGCTTGCGGGATCCGCCACCACGTGGCTCCACGGCCGCACGGGAACGTGGCGCCACGTCGCGCAGCGGCCGCCCCGCGGCACCCCGCACGGGAGCCCGGCGCGGGGAGCCGTCACCGCGGGGGGCACCTCGCCGGTCGTGCCCGGCTCGCGGCCGACGGGCCGACGCGCGGCGCCCCGCACCCGCCCACCGCACGCCGGACGCACCGCGCGGACGCACCGCACGCCGGACGCACCGCGCGGGCGCGCGGCGCCCAGCTCACCCGGCAGCGCCCCCCAGCCCGTTGGTGTCAGTGGGCGGCGGACTCCCAGTCCGGGCCCACGCCGACCGAGACGTCCAGCGGTGCGCGCAGTTCCGCCGCCGCGGGCATCTCGCGGCGGACGAGCTCCTCGACCCGCTCGCGCTCGCCCGGGGCGATCTCCAGGACGATCTCGTCGTGGACCTGGAGCAGCATCCGGGAGGTGAGCCCTTCCGCCCGCAGCGCGGCGTCGACCCGCAGCATCGCCATCTTGACGATGTCCGCCGCCGTGCCCTGGATCGGCGCGTTGAGCGCCATGCGCTCGGCCGCCTCACGGCGCTGGCGGTTGTCGCTGTTGAGGTCCGGGAGGTAGCGGCGGCGGCCGAACATCGTCGCCGTGTAGCCCGTGGCCCGCGCCTCGTCCACGACCCGGCGCAGATAGTCGCGGACCCCGCCGAACCGCTCGAAGTAGGTGTCCATCAGGGCCCGCGCCTCGGCCGCCTCGATGTTCAGCTGCTGGCTGAGGCCGAACGCGGAGAGACCGTAGGCCAGTCCGTACGACATCGCCTTGATCTTGCGGCGCATCTCCGCGTCGACCGCGGACCGGCCGACACCGAAGACCTGGGAGGCCACCGTCGTGTGCAGGTCCTCGCCCGAGGCGAACGCCTCGATCAGGCCCTCGTCCTCCGAGAGGTGGGCCATCACACGCAGCTCGATCTGGCTGTAGTCGGCGGTCATCAGCGACTCGAAGCCCTCGCCGACGACGAAGCCGCGGCGGATCGCGCGGCCCTCGTCGGTGCGCACCGGCACGTTCTGCAGGTTCGGGTCGGTGGAGGAGAGCCGCCCGGTCGCGGCGACCGTCTGGCTGAAGGTGGTGTGGATCCGGCCGTCCGCGGCGATGGTCTTGATCAGGCCCTCGACGGTGGAGCGCAGCCGGGCCTGCTCGCGGTGGCGCAGCATGATCACCGGCAGCTCGTGGTCGGTCTGACCGGCGAGCCAGGCCAGCGCGTCGGCGTCGGTCGTGTAACCGGTCTTGGTCTTCTTGGTCTTGGGGAGGTTCAGCTCCCCGAAGAAGACCTCCTGGAGCTGCTTGGGCGAGCCGAGGTTGAACTCGTGGCCCACCGAGGCGTGGGCCTCCTTGACGGCCTGCTGCACCGCTCCGGCGAACTGCTGCTCCATGGCCTCCAGATGGGCCCGGTCGGCGGAGATGCCGTGCCGCTCCATCCTGGCCAGCAGCAGCGACGTGGGCAGTTCCATGTCGTGCAGCAGCTCGCCCGCCCCCACCTCGTCGAGCTTCCCGCCGAACGCCTCGCCCAGGTCGAGGACGGCGCGGGCCTGCGCCATCAGGGCGTCGGCCTCGGCCTGCTCGTCCTCGGCGCCGAAGGCGAGCTGCCCGTCGGCGGCGGCCGGTGCCAGCTCGCGGTGGAGGTACTCCACGGAGAGGGCGTCCAGGGCGAAGGACCGGCGGCCGGGCTTGACCAGATAGGCGGCCAGGGCGGTGTCCATGGCGATGCCCCGGAGGTCCCATCCGTGCTCGGGGAAGACCCGGAGCAGCTCCTTCGCGCTGTGCACGACCTTCGGCCGCTCCGGGTCGGACAGCCAGGCGGCGAAGGCCCGGTCGTCGGCCTCGTCGAGCTGGGTCGTGTCGAACCAGGCCGCCTCCCCGCCGGCGGCCGCGAGTGCGATCTCGCTGACGCTGCCGACGCCCAGCGCCCAGGCGGCGACCGAGGCGACGCCGAGGGGCGCTCCGCCGTGCCGCTCCAGCCAGGGCGCCAGCTCGCCGGGGCCGAGCACACTGCCGTCCAGCTCCACACCGGCGGCCGGGGCCGGGACCTCGTCCTCCGCGGCGCCCGGGTCGACGGCGAGCAGCCGCTCGCGCAGGCTCGGGTTGCGGATCTCCAGGATCTCCAGGAAGCCCTTCAGCGCGGTCCGGTCGTACGGGGCGCGTGCGAGGTCGGCGACGGACTTCGGCAGCTCCACGTCACGGACCAGCTCCGTCAGGTGACGGTTGAGCTTGACGGCCTCCAGATGGTCGCGGAGCGCCTGGCCGACCTTGCCCTTGACCTCGTCGGCGCGCTCGACGAGCTCCGCGAAGGAGCCGAACTGGTTGATCCACTTCGTGGCGGTCTTCTCGCCGACGCCGGGAATGCCCGGGAGGTTGTCGGACGGGTCGCCGCGGAGGGCGGCGAAGTCCGGGTACTGGGAGGGGGTCAGCCCGTACTTCTCGAGGACCTTCTCCGGGGTGAAGCGGGTCAGCTCGGAGACGCCCTTGGTCGGATAGAGCACGGTGACGTGGTCGGAGACCAGCTGGAAGGAGTCCCGGTCGCCGGTGACGATCAGCACCTCGAAGCCCGCGGCCTCGGCCTGGGTGGCGAGGGTCGCGATGATGTCGTCGGCCTCGAAGCCGTCCACCGCGAACCGCACCGCGTTCATCGTGTCGAGCAGTTCGCCGATCAGCTCGACCTGGCCCTTGAACTCGTCCGGGGTCGAGGAGCGGTTGGCCTTGTACTCGGGGAAGTCCTGGGACCGCCAGGTCTTCCGGGAGACGTCGAAGGCCACGGCGAAGTGCGTGGGCGCCTCGTCGCGGAGCGTGTTCGCCAGCATCGACGCGAAGCCGTAGATCGCGTTGGTCGTCTGGCCGCTCGCGGTGGTGAAGTTCTCCGCGGGCAGGGCGAAGAACGCCCGGTACGCCAGCGAGTGCCCGTCCATGAGGAGCAGGCGCGGACGGGTTTCCTCATGGGTCTTCTTCGATGCTGTCTCAGCCACGCCCCCGATCCTGCCACGGCCCACCGACAACGCCGCCCATGCCGCCCGCGGCGGCCCCCGGCGGCCGGACCCCGTCCACGGCCCCGGCCGCCACCGCCACCACCGGCGGGCGCCGCCACCGCCACCGGCCGCCACCGCCACCACCGGCGGGCGCCGCCACCGCCACCGGCCGCAACCGCCACCGCCGGGCGCCACCGGCGCCGCCGCGTGACAGGATCGGAGGTCACGGCACGTCTTCCCCGATGTCCGCGCCCGAAGGAGAGCACGATGGCCACCAAGCCGCCCGAAGGCGACCCGGTGCAGGACGCGCCCCGGGTCGACGCACCCCGGCACAGCGCGGCCGGCCTTCCCGCGATCGGGCACACGCTCAGGATCGCGCAGCAGCAGATGGGGGTGGCGCGCACCGCCCGCACCCTGCTCAAGGTCAACCAGAAGGACGGCTTCGACTGCCCCGGCTGCGCCTGGCCCGAGGGCGAGCGCCGCCATGTGGCGGAGTTCTGCGAGAACGGCGCGAAGGCGGTGGCGGAGGAGGCGACGCTGCGCCGGGTCACGCCGGACTTCTTCGCCGCGCACCCGGTGTCCGACCTGGCCACCCGCAGCGGGTACTGGCTGGGGCAGCAGGGCCGGATCACCCGGCCCGTGTACCTCGCGGAGGGGGCGGACCACTACGAGCCGGTGAGCTGGGAGCGGGCCTTCGAGATCCTCGCCGGGGAGCTGCGGGCGCTGGACTCCCCCGACGAGGCCGTCTTCTACACCTCCGGCCGCACCGGCAACGAGGCCGCCTTCCTGCTGCAGCTCTTCGCCCGCGAGTTCGGCACCAACAACCTGCCGGACTGCTCCAACATGTGCCACGAGTCCTCGGGCTCGGCGCTGACCGAGACCCTGGGCGTGGGCAAGGGCAGCGTCTCCCTGGAGGACCTGCACCGGGCCGACCTGATCATCGTCGCCGGGCAGAACCCGGGCACGAACCATCCGCGGATGCTGTCCGCGCTGGAGGAGGCCAAGCGGTCCGGAGCGAAGATCATCTCGGTGAACCCGCTGCCCGAGGCGGGACTGGAGCGGTTCAGGAACCCGCAGACCGCGCGGGGCCTGATCAAGGGCGTCCCCCTCACCGACCTCTTCCTCCAGATCCGCATCGGCGGCGACCAGGCCCTCTTCCGGTTGCTCGGCAAGCTGGTCCTGGAGGCCCCGGGCGGGGTCGACGAGGCGTTCGTACGGGAGTACACGCACGGCTACGAGGAGTTCGCCGCCGCGGCCCGCGCCGCGGACTGGGACGAGACGCTCGCCGCGACCGGCCTGGACCGCCGGGACATCGAGCGCGCGGCGCGCATGGTCCTCGCGTCGAAGCGGACGGTCGTGTGCTGGGCGATGGGGCTGACCCAGCACAAGCACGCCGTCGCGACCATCCGCGAGGTGGTCAACCTGCTGCTGCTGCGCGGCTGCGTCGGCCGCCCCGGTGCCGGGGTGTGCCCGGTGCGCGGCCACTCCAACGTGCAGGGCGACCGCACGATGGGCATCTTCGAGCGCCCCTCGGAGTCCTTCCTGGACGCTTTGGAGAAGGAGTTCGGCTTCGCCCCGCCGCGGCACCACGGCCTCGACACCGTCCGGGCCATCAGGGCGCTGCGGGACGGCGAGGCGAAGGTGTTCTTCGCCATGGGCGGCAACTTCGTCGGCGCCTCGCCCGACACGGAGGTCACGGAGGCGGCGATGCGCCGCGCCCGGCTCACGGTGCACGTGTCGACGAAGCTCAACCGCTCGCACGCGGTGACCGGGACGCGGGCGCTGATCCTGCCCACGCTCGGCCGGAGCGACCGGGACGAGCAGCGGAGCGGCCGGCAGTTCGTGACGGTCGAGGACTCCATGGGCATGGTGCACGCGTCCCGCGGCAACCTGCCGCCGGCGAGTGAGCACCTGCTGTCCGAGCCGGCGATCGTGGCCAGGCTGGCCCGCGCGGTGCTCGGCCCGGCGTCCAGGACGCCGTGGGAGGAGTTCGAGAGGGACTACGCCGCCATCCGGGACCGGATCTCCCGGGTGGTGCCCGGTTTCGAGGACTTCAACGCGAGGGTCGCCCGCCCCGGCGGGTTCACCCTCCCCCACGCCCCGCGCGACGAGCGCCGCTTCCCCACGGCGACGGGCCGGGCGAACTTCACCGCGGCGCCGGTGGAGTACCCGGAGATCCCCGAGGGGCGGCTGCTGCTGCAGACGCTGCGCTCCCACGACCAGTACAACACCACGATCTACGGGCTCGACGACCGCTACCGGGGTGTCCGGGGTGGCCGCCGCGTCGTCCTGGTGAACCCGGAGGACGCGGCGGGTCTGGGGCTCGCGGACGGCGCGTACGCCGATCTCGTCGGCGAGTGGACGGACGGCGTGGAGCGGCGGGCGCCCGGCTTCCGCGTGGTGCACTACCCGACCGCGCGGGGCTGCGCGGCCGCGTACTACCCGGAGACCAACGTCCTGGTGCCGCTGGACGCCACCGCGGACACCAGCAACACCCCCGCCAGCAAGTCCGTGATCGTGCGTCTGGAACAATCACCGACCGACTGAGCGTCCGCTCAGGCGGCGGCAGTCACAGGACACCGCAGACGCACGACGATCGGAGCCGGCCCATGGGTGAGCAGACGACGGTGAAGTTCCCGCAGGAGGTCATCGACGAGTACGCCGCGCTCGGCGTCGACCTGCCCGCGCTGTTCTCCGCGGGGACGCTCGGCAACCGGATGGGCGTGCAGATCGTCGAGGCCGCCGCTGAGCGCGTGGTGGGCACGATGCCGGTCGAGGGAAACACCCAGCCCTACGGGCTGCTGCACGGCGGGGCGTCCGCGGTGCTGGCCGAGACCCTCGGGTCGGTCGGCTCCATGCTGCACGGCGGCAGCTCGAAGATCGCCGTCGGTGTGGACCTCAACTGCACGCACCACCGGGGGGTGCGCTCCGGCCAGGTCACGGGCGTGGCCACGCCCGTGCACCGGGGCCGCTCCACCGCCACCTACGAGATCGTGATCACCGACGAGCAGGACAGGCGGGTCTGCACGGCCCGGCTGACCTGCCTGCTGAGGGACGTCCGTCCCCAGGACGCGGACCACGTCCCGGGGACGGACGGCTGACGGGCGGCCGCCGCGCTACCCGGCGACCGGCAGGGTGACGCTGCTGACCCCGGCCCGGACGGCGAGCTCCGTCCCGGCCGGGTGGCGCAGGGTGTGGGCGTGGTCGGTGGAGATCAGCACCACGCCCAGCCGGTGGCCCTTCTTGAAGACGTAGTCCTGGGGCTGCATCGCCCACTCCAGCCGGTACTCGCGGCCCTCGACGACCCTGCTCTGCCGCTCGATCGAGTGCCGGTTGCGGATGTCCAGCCAGCCACGCGAGACGATCTTGAAGTCGGCCGTCTCGGTGCGGTGCCGGGTCCGGTAGGCGCATCCGGTGTCCCCGGGGACGCCCTCGCCGTAGCAGACCTGCCGGCTGGTGTCGGTGACCGTGCCGGCCGTCGCCCGGGTGTCGGTCCCGTAGTCGACCAGCAGCGCGGTCACGTACGGCGACGAACCGTCGAGCGAGGCCCGTACCGACAGCTCCGGCACGCCGTTGACGCGGAGATCGGCCGGCAGCGGGCCGGTGGTGTACGCCAGCCGGTCGGGACGGGGGGTGCCCGGGTCGGCGACGAGCTGCTCGGCGGGGACGGTGCGGCCCCGGTCGGTCGCCGTCTGCCGCACGGGCTTCCCGGGCAGCGGGGCGAGCCCGCCCTCGTTCAGCCACAGCCGGACGTCACGGGTGCCGCGGGCGGGCCAGTCGGACTGCCGGCGCCAGCTGAAGTCCGACTGCTCGACCTCGACGGCCGGTTCGGCGAGGGCGCCGTTGTCCAGCCCGTACAGCCAGTGGTCGA
Organism: Streptomyces tirandamycinicus; assembly: GCF_003097515.1. Taxonomy (NCBI): domain Bacteria; kingdom Bacillati; phylum Actinomycetota; class Actinomycetes; order Kitasatosporales; family Streptomycetaceae; genus Streptomyces; species Streptomyces tirandamycinicus. The sequence continues at coordinate 726,828 of NZ_CP029188.1, forward strand.
ACCACAGGTGCAGCCGGTCGAGCCACTCCTCCATGCGCAGCGGCATCGGGTTGACGTGGCCCGCCTGATGGAGCCACAGCTTCCGGGGGACGTCGTGCTTCTTCAGCGCCTCCCACAGCTGCCCGAAGTGCCCCGTGCGCACGTTCCAGTCGTTGCCGCCGTGGACGAGGAACACGCCCGCCTTGATCCGGCCGGCGTCGCGGAGGTAGTCCCGCTCCTGCCAGAAGGGGGTGAAGTCGCCCGTCACCCGGTCCTGTTCGCGGGTGAGCCGGTCGATGACGGGCCGGCAGACCTCCCGGTCGGCGCGGGTGTGCACGTACTCGGCCAGGATGTCGGCGTCCTCGCCCTGGTAGCCGCCGGGCGCCACGACACCGCCGCCCGCGCGGTAGTAGTCGTACCAGGACGAGATCCCGGAGATCGGCACGATGGCCTTGAGCCCCTCGACGCCCGTCGTGGCGACGGCCGTGGGCAGGGTGCCGTTGTACGAGATGCCCATCATCGCCGTGTCGCCCGTCGACCAGGCCGCGCCCACCGGCCTGCCCTGCGGATCCCAGCCGCGGGCACGGCCGTTGAGCCAGTCGACCGCCGCCTTCGCGCCGAGGGTCTCGTTGCGGCCGCCGGAGGTCGGGCAGCCCGTCGAACCGCCGGTGCCGAGGCTGTCGACCTGGGCGACCGCGTAGCCGCGCGGGAGGAAGTAGTTGTCCGTGTAGCCGGGCCAGGGCGCCGACGCCGCGGTCAGCCCGGAGTTCCCCTGCTCCTGCTCCAGCTCCTGCTCCTCGTACGGCGTCACCAGCCCGGGGACCCGCTCGCCGCCCGCTGGCCGGCGTCCCGCGGGCAGGCCGTCCACGTCCACGTCGACGTCGTGGTACCGGACGTCGTTGCCGCCCGCCCAGTAGGGGCTGGCCTCGACGATGGTGGCGACCTTCAGCCCCGCGTCGGTCTCCTTGGGGCGCAGAATCCTCATCCGCACCGTGTCGCGGCGGCCGTCGCCGTCGCTGTCCACCTCGGTCTCGACGTCGACCTGCTGGTGGACCGCGTCGGCGCGGGAGAAGACGGGCTGGGTGCGGTTGCCCACGATGCTCAGCGCCGGTTCGCCGGCAGCCCGGGCCGCCGGTGCGGGCAGCGCCGCCAGCAGCGACACGGCCAGCAGGGCCGTGCCCCATCCGTACGCCGTCCGGGCACGCGCCGTGTGGGCCTTGCCTGTTCGGGTGGGTCTCGCCATTCGTGCCCTCCAGAGCCGGGGTTGGTGACGATCGGGGGACGGTCACGCGGTAGCGCGGACACATTCCACCCTGTGCACCCCCGCGGCACCAGACTCAACACCGGTTCCGTCGTGCCCCATTGCCCGGGCGGAGCGGTTCACACCGCCGCGTACCGCCGTTCGGGCGACGGCGCCCCGGCCGACCGGGTCCGGGCCGTCCGGCCCGCCCGTCCCACCGGGCAGACGGGCCGCCGGGCGGACGGGCCGCCGCCCGGGGCGCGGCACCGCCGGGTTCCCGCCGGGGCGCCGCGGGGTGCGCCACGGGCCCGGACCCGCGCCGGCCGCCCGGAACGCCGCAGGTGACGACACCCCCGAACCATCCCGCTTACGGCCGGAAAAAGGGGGGTTGTTCGCACGGCGCTCGGCAACGCCGCACGCGACCGGAAAATGAGGTCGCGAAATGCCGGATTCCCATTCCCCGAAGTAACGCTCCGTAATGAGCGCCCAAAACAAGACAGGGTCGCACCCTCCGGGTCACCGCGCGCCGCACCCGGCCCGGCCGGGAACGACTACGCGGAGCAACCACCACCGCCGTCATGACCAAAATGGCGGACAGTCATGCACTCCATGCCGCAAATCCGCTCGGGATAACAAGAGCGTCACAGCATCAGTCAGACCAGTGCTTTGATTCCATTTAGGCCCTTAGAGTCACCGCCAGTCACCGCGCCACCGGATTCCTTGCCAGTAAGGCTCCAGCGCTCGACTCGGCGCTCCATGGAGGAGCAGCCGTGCCAGGTGAAAGGACCAGATTCGTGCGTCAACGTTCGCTCATAGCCATGACCGCTGCTCTTGCCGCGGGGGCACTCACCCTTACCGCCTGTGGCTCGCGCGACGACAAGGGCGGAGACTCGGCGGCCGGTGGCGACACCACCGTGGTCATCGGGGTCGACGCGCCGCTGACCGGCGACCTCTCCGCGCTCGGTCTCGGAATCAAGAACTCCGTGGACCTCGCCGCCAAGCAGGCCAACGAGAAGAAGTACGTCAAGGGCGTCACCTTCAAGATCGAGGCCCTCGACGACCAGGCCCAGCCGTCGTCGGGCCAGCAGAACGCCACCAAGCTCGTCGCGGACAAGGACGTCCTCGGCGTGGTCGGCCCGCTCAACTCCTCCGTCGCGGAGTCGATGCAGAAGGTCTTCGACGACGCCAAGCTCGTCCAGGTCTCCCCGGCCAACACCAACCCGGCGCTGACCCAGGGCCCGAACTGGAACACCGGGGACAAGAACCGCCCCTACAAGGCGTACTTCCGCACCGCCACCACGGACGCCATCCAGGGCCCGTTCGCGGCGCAGTACATCGTCAACAAGGCCAAGAAGACCAAGGCCTTCCTCATCGACGACAAGAAGACCTACGGAGCGGGCCTCGCCGCGACCTTCAAGGCCGAGTTCGAGAAGCTCGGCGGCAAGATCGTCGGCACCGACCACGTCAACCCGGAGGCGAAGGACTTCAGCGCCGTCGCGACCAAGGTCAAGAACTCCGGCGCGGACGTCGTCTACTACGGCGGCGAGTACCCGGCCGGCGGCCCGCTGAGCAAGCAGATCAAGGACGCGGGCGCCAAGGTCGTCGTCGCGGGCGGCGACGCCCTCTACAGCGCCGAGTACATCAAGCTCGCGGGCGCCGGCTCCGCCGGCGACATCGCCACCTCGGTCGGCGCGCCCATCGAGGAGCTCGACTCCGCCAAGGAGTTCCTGGCCAACTACAAGAACGCCAACTACAAGGAGGCGTACGAGGCCTACGGCGGCTACGCCTACGACTCCACCTGGGCGATCATCGAGGCGATCAAGAAGGTCGTCGACGACAACGACGGCAAGCTCCCGGACGACGCCCGCGCCAAGGTCGTCGAGGCCATGCAGAGCGTCTCCTTCGACGGTGTGACCGGCAAGGTCTCGTTCGACGAGTTCGGCGACACCACCAACAAGCAGCTCACCGTCTACACGGTCGAGGGCGGCAAGCACAAGCCCGTCGAGTCCGGAACCTTCACCGGCTGACCCGGCGAATCCCACTCCGCACACCCTGACCGCGCGGGGCGCTGCACCCAGCGCCCCGCGCGGACTCACACCCGTCCACAGTCTCGGAGGACAATGCGGTGAACGAACTGCCGCAGCAGCTGGTCAACGGCCTGCTCCTAGGATCCATGTACGGGCTGGTCGCCATTGGCTACACGATGGTCTACGGCATCGTCCAGCTCATCAACTTCGCCCACGGCGAGATCTTCATGACCGGGGGCTTCGGCGCCCTCACCGTCTGGCTGATCCTGCCCGGCGGCACCACCATGTGGGTGGCCCTGCCACTCATGATCATCGGCGCCGTCCTCGTCGCCACCACCGTCGCCATCGGCGCGGAACGCTTCGCCTACCGGCCCCTGCGCGGCGGCCCACGGCTGGCCCCCCTGATCACCGCGATCGGGCTCTCCCTCGCCCTCCAGCAAGCGGTCTGGGCCTGGTACCCGGAAGCCAAGTCCGCGCGTACCTTCCCCCAGCTGTCCGGCGGCCCCTTCCACATCGGCAACGTCACCATCCAGACCGGCGACGTCTTCCTGCTGATCGCCGCCCCCGTCTGCATGGCCGTCCTGGCCTACTTCGTGAACCGCACCCGCACCGGGCGCGGCATGCAGGCCACCGCCCAGGACCCCGACACCGCCAAGCTCATGGGCGTCAACACGGACCGCATCATCGTGATCGCCTTCGCCCTGGGCGCCGTGTTCGCCGCGGTCGGAGCAGTCGCCTACGGCCTCAAGTACGGCATCGTCGACTACAAGATGGGCTTCCTCCTCGGACTCAAGGCCTTCACCGCCGCCGTCCTCGGCGGTATCGGCAACATCTACGGCGCCATGATCGGCGGCCTCGTCCTCGGCATCGCCGAGACCATGGCCACCGCCTACATCAACCACATCCCCGGCATGCAGCAGCTCGGCGGCCAGTCCTGGGCCGACGTCTGGGCCTTCGTACTCCTCATCCTCGTGCTCCTCTTCCGGCCCCAGGGTCTTCTGGGCGAGCGCGTCGCGGACAGGGCGTGAGCACCATGACCACACAGACCAGCACCACGGCAGCCGCCGGCACCCGGCAGCTGCCCGGGCGCACCGCCCTCATCCCGCTGCCCGAGCGCACGGCACGCGTACTCGCCACCGGCGGCGGCGTCCTGACGGTCCTCAGCGCCTTCCTCGCCTGGACGTGGACGTCCGCCTTCCCCGGGGACCTCACGGTCTACGGCTACCCCGGCGGGCTCCAGTGGCAGGTGCTCGTCACCGGTGCCCTCACCACGCTGTTCGCCCTCGCGTCGTACGGAGTCAAGGGCACCCGCTGGCTCGCGCCGGCCGGTGCCGACGCCGCCCTCAGGCTCTCCGCCCTCGCGGCCTTCGGCACCGCCTGGTACACCATCGCCGCCATCAGCATCCAGCTCGGCGGCCCGATCAACCTCGAACCCGGCGGCGCCGTCGTCGGCGTGGCCACCCTCACCGCGCTGGTGGGCGCGTTCGCCCTGCCCTTCGAGCGGCCCGTCCTGCACCCCGCCGACCCCGAGGACACCGGCTGGGACAAGTTCGCCCACCAACTGGGCAACGGATGGAGCGTGTTCAGGGCCGCCCTCTCCGCCGGGACGCCGGCCCCCCTGCGCCCCCTGCCGTCGTACCTCGAGATCCTGATCATCAGCGGTGTCCTCGCACTCGCACTCGGCGTCTTCACCTACGGCATCGGCACCGAGTACGACGAGCTCTTCATCGGGTTCCTGATCACCGCCGGCTTCGGGTTCGCCGCCCTCACCAAGGCGGGGCTGATCGCACGCGCCACCCAGCTCACCGGCAAGCACCAGAACCTCACCATCGCCGGGGCGTTCATCGCCGCGGCACTCTTCCCCTTCACCCAGAGCGACGACCAGTTCGCCACCATCGGCGTCTACATCCTGATCTTCGCCACCGTCGCCCTCGGGCTGAACATCGTCGTCGGCCTCGCCGGTCTCCTCGACCTCGGCTACGTCGCCTTCCTCGGCGTCGGCGCCTACGCCGCCGCCCTGGTGTCCGGCGCCCCGACATCGCCGTTCGGCGTCCACTTCCCCTTCTGGGCCGCCGTACTCGTCGGGGCGGGTGCCTCCCTCGTCTTCGGCGTCCTCATCGGCGCCCCGACGCTGCGGCTGCGCGGCGACTACCTCGCCATCGTCACCCTCGGCTTCGGCGAGATCTTCCGCATCACCGTGATGAACACCGACGGCACCTCCGGACCCGACATCACCAACGGCTCCAACGGCATCGCGTCCATCCCGAACCTCAACATCCTCGGGTTCGACTTCGGCGCCGAGCACACCATCGCCGGATTCACCATCGGCCGGTTCGCCAACTACTTCTTCCTGATGCTGCTGATCATGGCAGTCGTCGTCCTCGTCTTCCGGCGCAGCGGCGACTCCCGCATCGGCCGTGCCTGGGTCGCCATCCGCGAGGACGAGACCGCGGCGCTCGCCATGGGCATCAACGGCTTCCGCGTCAAGCTGATCGCCTTCGCACTCGGCGCCTCGCTCGCCGGACTCGCCGGCACCGTCCAGGCCCACGTCACCTACACCGTGACGCCCGAGCAGTACCTCTTCGCCTGGCCCGTCCCACCGAACTCGGCGTTCCTGCTGGCCGCGGTCGTCCTCGGCGGCATGGGCACCATGGCCGGCCCGCTCGTGGGCGCCGCCCTGCTCTACCTCATCCCCAACAAGCTCCAGTTCCTCGGCGACTACCAGCTGCTCGCCTTCGGGCTCGCGCTCATCCTGCTGATGCGCTTCCGCCCCGAGGGCCTCATCCCCAACCGCCGCCGTCAGCTCGAGTTCCACGGGAACGAGGAAGCGCCCGCCACCCTCACCAAGGCAGGTGCCTGAACATGACCACCGACACGATCACGAAGGCGACCGCGTCCGCCCCCGCGGGTGAGACGGTCCTCGACGCCCGCGGCGTCACCATGCGCTTCGGCGGCCTCACGGCAGTGCGCTCCGTCGACCTCACGGTCAGAAGCGGTGAGATCGTCGGTCTCATCGGCCCCAACGGAGCCGGCAAGACCACCTTCTTCAACTGCCTCACCGGTCTCTACATCCCCACCGAGGGCGAGGTCCGGTACAAGGGCACGGTCCTGCCGCCGAAGTCCTTCAAGGTCACCGCAGCCGGCATCGCCCGTACCTTCCAGAACATCCGCCTCTTCAGCAACATGACGGTGCTGGAGAACGTCCTGGTCGGCCGGCACACCCGGACCAAGGAGGGACTCTGGTCGGCCCTGCTGCGCGGCCCCGGCTTCCACAAGGCCGAAGCCGCCTCCCGCAAGAGGGCCATGGAACTTCTCGAGTTCGTCGGCCTGGCGGGCAAGGCCGATCACCTCGCCCGCAACCTGCCCTACGGTGAGCAGCGCAAGCTGGAGATCGCCCGGGCACTCGCGAGCGAGCCCGGACTGCTCCTCCTCGACGAGCCCACCGCCGGCATGAACCCGCAGGAGACCCGGGCCACCGAGGAACTGGTCTTCGCCATCCGCGACATGGGCATCGCCGTCCTCGTCATCGAGCACGACATGCGCTTCATCATGAACCTCTGCGACCGGGTCGCCGTACTCGTCCAGGGCGAGAAGCTCGTCGAGGGCGACAGCCAGACCGTGCAGAGCGACGAACGCGTCATCGCCGCCTACCTGGGCGAACCCTTCGAGGGCGCGCCCGGCGCTGAGGAGGCCGAAGAGGTCGCCCGGGCCGAGGCCGCCGCCGAAGCCACCGCTGCGGAGACGGAGGCCGAGACGGGGGCGCAGGCCCGGACGGAGACGGAAGCCACCGGGGCCGGGGCAACTGCGGACGGAACCACGGCCGCAGTGGCGGACTCGGACGCGGACACGGACGCGGACTCGGACTCGGACTCGGACTCGGACTCGGACGGCGGCAGCGGAGCCGACGCACCGGCCGCGCCCCACGCCGACGCGCCGGAAGCGACCGCCGACGCTGACACCGGCACTGGCACCGGCACCGGCACCGGCACCGCCCAGGCCTCCGGTACCCGCAAGGAGAACGACTGATGACCGCACTTCTCGAGGTCGAGGACCTGCGCATCGCCTACGGCAAGATCGAGGCCGTCAAGGGCATCTCGTTCAAGGTCGAAGCGGGCGAGGTCGTCACCCTCATCGGCACCAACGGCGCCGGCAAGACCACCACCCTGCGCACCATCTCCGGGCTCCTCAAGCCCGTCGGCGGACAGATCAAGTTCAACGGCAGGTCGCTGCGCAAGGTCCCCGCCCACCAGATCGTCTCGCTCGGGCTCGCCCACTCCCCCGAGGGCCGGCACATCTTCCCGCGCATGACGATCGAGGACAACCTCCTTCTCGGCGCCTTCCTCCGCAACGACAAGGAAGGCATCGCCAAGGACGTCCAGCGCGCCTACGACCTCTTCCCCATCCTGGGCGAACGCAGGAAGCAGGCGGCCGGCACGCTCTCCGGCGGTGAGCAGCAGATGCTCGCCATGGGCCGGGCCCTGATGTCCCAGCCGAAGCTGCTCATGCTCGACGAGCCCTCCATGGGCCTCTCTCCGATCATGATGCAGAAGATCATGGCGACCATCGCCGAGCTCAAGGCGCAGGGCACCACCATCCTGCTCGTCGAGCAGAACGCCCAGGCCGCGCTCTCCCTGGCCGACCACGGCCATGTCATGGAGATCGGCAAGGTCGTCCTCTCAGGCAGCGGACAGGACCTGCTCCACGACGAGTCCGTCCGCAAGGCCTACCTCGGCGAGGACTGACCCGCATCGGGAGACACCGGAGGCCCGCACACCGCAAACCGCCGGGGTGCGGGCCTCCTCCGTCCACCAGCGCCGGCCTCGGGTGCCCGCCGCACGCCGACGGCGCTGCCGGACGGACTACTCCCGGTCCTGCCCCCTGGCCGCCTTCTTCTCCTCGGCGTCCTCGATGACCGCCTCCGCGACCTGCTGCATCGACAGCCGGCGGTCCATCGACGTCTTCTGGATCCACCGGAACGCGGCCGGCTCGGTCAGCCCGTACTGCGTCTGCAGAACGCTCTTCGCCCGGTCCACCAGCTTCCGCGTCTCCAGCCGCTGGGCGAGATCCGCGACCTCCTTCTCCAGCGCACGCAGCTCCGCGAACCGCGACACCGCCATCTCGATCGCCGGCACCACGTCGCTCTTGCTGAACGGCTTCACCAGGTACGCCATCGCCCCGGCGTCCCGCGCGCGCTCGACGAGATCCCGCTGGGAGAACGCGGTCAGCATCAGGACCGGCGCGATCGACTCCTCCGCGATCTTCTCGGCCGCGGAAATCCCGTCGAGCACCGGCATCTTCACGTCGAGGATCACCAGATCCGGCCGCTGCTCGCGGGCGAGCTCCACGGCCCGCTGCCCGTCCCCGGCCTCGCCGACGACCGTGTACCCCTCTTCCTCCAGCATCTCTTTCAGGTCGAGGCGGATCAGGGCCTCGTCCTCAGCGATGACGACACGGGTCGTCATCGGCGGGACATGCGACGCGTTGCCGTCGTCGGCGACGGGCTGGGGCGGCTCGGGGGCGGTCACGGGAGCTCCTCGGTGCGGGGCTGGTGCTGCTGCCCATGAGCCTACCTAGCTGCGGTATGGTGGACGCGCAGAGGGTCAGGGGATACCTTCGATTCTGCTAGCCCCGGTAGCCCAACTGGCAGCAGGCAATGGATTCAAAACCCATACAGTGTCGGTTCGAATCCGACCCGGGGCACTTTTCCTTCACTTCCAAGGTCACCATCTGATCTCGCAGAAATCACCCGACCTTGTGAAAGGCGCCCCGAGAGCCGGCACGACCCGCCTCGGTGAGCCAATCTCGTGCACATGTACGACATCGGGGTGCGCAAGCACGCGCTGGCACTGGTCGCGGCCGGTCGCAGCCTGAACTCCGTCAGCAAGGAGACGGGGATATCACGTGCCGCGATCCGTGCCTGGCAGGTGCGGATCGAGCCACTCCCCCGTCTGCTCCGCCGGGCGGCGCCCTGCCCGCGCTGCCGGGCGGAGCCCACGGCACCCCGGGATACCCCCGCCTACTCCTACCTTCTCGGGCTGTACCTCGGCGACGGATGCATCAGTGCCCACCCTCGCGGCGGCCACCACCTGCGGATCGCCTGCGCCGACGCCTGGCCGGGACTGATCGAAGCCTGCCGCACGGCCATCACGTCGGTGCGGCCGGAGGACAAGGCGTACCTGCTGCAGAAGCAGGGTTGCGTCATGGTCACGAGCTACGGACGGCACTGGACATGCCTCTTCCCGCAGCACGGTCCCGGCAGGAAGCACAAACGCCCGATCTCTCTCGACGACTGGCAGCAGCGCATCGTCGACGATCATCCATGGGAACTCGTGCGAGGGCTCGTCCACTCCGACGGCTGTCGTGTCACCAACTGGACCACCCGCGTCGTCGGGGGAGAACGCAAACGCTACGAATACCCGCGCTACTTCTTCACCAACACGTCCACCGACATCGTGAAGATCTACACCGACACCCTCGACGGGCTCGGAGTGGAATGGCGGACGCTCCGTCAGAGCCGAGCTGCCGTCACGGTCTCCGTCGCCCGGCGGGAGTCCGTCGCGCTCATGGACGCGCACATCGGGCCCAAGTACTAGCGGGCGGGCCCGATGCGCGCCGTCTGCGGTGTCAGGCGTCGAGGAGCTGGTTGAAGAAGACGCGGTAGCGCTGCAGGGCGACGCGGAGCCCCTCCGTCTCCGTGTCCTCGCCCCGGCTCCACTGGGACTCGAGGTCCTGCTTGTGGTCGGCGAAGGTCGCCGCGAGGGACTGGATGACATCGGCGACAAGGGAGTCGGCGGCCCGGACGGAGTCCCGGGGGTCGTCGACGAAGTTCGCCTGGATCTGCTGCCAGCGGTCGCGGTAGCTCTCGGCGTCCTCGCCGGCGATCAGGGGCGTGCCGCGGTCGGGCGCCGGCCGCCCGTCCGCCGTTCCGGGGCCCGCGGGCTCGGGGTCTGCCGGCCCGGGTCCCGTCCCGGGGGCCCGGTCCTCCCCGGCCGCGCCGTCCGGTGCGGCCCGGCGGTCCGCGGCTGCACGGTCCGCGGCGTCCCGCTCGACGCCGTGACGTTCCGCCGCTTCGGGGTCCGTATCGTCGCGGTCCATGTCGTGACGGTCCGGCATGGATTCACGGTCCGCCGCCTCTTCGGTGCCGGGCGCTTCAGCGCCGGACGGCTCCGCGGGGCGGTCGCGTCCCGCCGCGGGGGCCTCGCCGCCGTCCCCGGGGAGTGCCGTCGCCTCGCCGGGGAACGTGGGCGGGTGGCGGTCGCCGGTGCCGGCCTCGGTGCCGGATCCCCGGGGGGAACCACCGGTCCTGGGATGTGCCAGGTCGTCGGTCGTGAGGCCGCTCCGGCTCGTGTCGTCGATGTGCTCGGGGTCTCGCATGGGATGTCACCTCGTACGTCGCGGTGTCAGGCGGCGTCGTGGCGTCGCCGGGTGTCGGCGGCCGGCCCCGGGGTCGCGGGGGGCGCGCCGAGCAGTTCCTGGAAGAGGGCGCGGTAGTGCACCATGGCTCCGCGCAGTTCCTCGGTGGTCGCCCGGCCTTCCCTGTTGCGCAGGCCGATGTCGTGGGCGGACCGGTAGTGCTCCAGGGTGTCCCCGTGTTCGACGGAGAGGTCCCTGACCTGCTGTTCGTAGCCTTCCGTGGGGTAGCCGCGGTCGCTCATGAGCCGGGTGACGAGCCGGTCGGCGTCGTCGACGCACCGGGAGGGCTCGTCGACGAAGCGTTCCTGCACCGCGGTCCATTCCGCGGCGTAGCGGTCCCGGGCCTCCGCGGGCAGTTCCCGGATGTCGAGGTCGGCGTGCCGCTCTTCCCTGGAGCGGAGTTCGCGCTCGGCGGCGCGCCTGCTGTCACCGGATTCGACGGTGCGGTCGTACTCGGGGCCGAAGCGCTCCCGGAGGCGGCGCCGGCGGCCGGCCAGCCGTACCGCCACCGCGACGAGGAGCAGGACGACCACGATCGGGACGATGATGGCGATGAGTGTTCCTGTGGACATCCGGACCTCCGCATGCGTCCGTCGTCGGCGGGCCCCGCTGTCGGGGCCTCTTGTGGGCCGACTGCCCAGGGCGGGTCGGCACAAACACACCGGATGGTCGCGGAGCGGCCGCCGTCAGGGGCGCTGGATGTCGTCCTCGCCGATGTGGTGGACGCGTACGAGGTTGGTGGAGCCGGCGACTCCGGGCGGGGATCCGGCGGTGATGACGACGGTGTCGCCGCGCTTGCAGCGGCCGATGCGCAGGAGTTCCTCGTCGACTTGGGCGACCATCGCGTCGGTGGAGTCGACGCGGGGGCCGAGGAAGGTTTCGACGCCCCAGGTGAGGCTGAGCCGGGAGCGGGTGGCGGGGTCGGGGGTGAAGGCGAGGAGCGGGATGGGTGAGCGGTAGCGGGAGAGGCGTCGTACGGTGTCGCCGGACTGGGTGAAGGCGACGAGGAACCCGGCGCCGAGGAAGTCGCCGATCTCGGCGGCGGCCCGGGCGACGGAACCACCCTGGGTGCGGGGTTTGCCGCTTTCGGTCAGCGGGGGGAGTCCCTTGGCGAGGAGCTCCTGCTCGGCGGCCTCGACGATGCGGCTCATCGTGCGGACGGTCTCGACGGGGTACTTGCCGACGCTGGTCTCGCCGGAGAGCATCACCGCGTCGGTGCCGTCGATGACGGCGTTGGCGACGTCGGAGGCCTCGGCGCGGGTGGGCCGGGAGTTGTCGATCATCGAGTCGAGCATCTGGGTGGCGACGATGACGGGCTTGGCGTTGCGCCGGGCGAGTGTGATGGCCCGCTTCTGGACGAGGGGGACCCGTTCCAGGGGCATCTCGACGCCGAGGTCGCCGCGGGCGACCATGATGCCGTCGAAGGCGGCGACGATGCCGTCGATGTCGTCGACGGCCTGGGGCTTCTCGATCTTCGCGATGACGGGGAGGCGGCGGCCTTCCTCGTCCATGACGCGGTGGACGTCCTCGATGTCGCGGCCGCTGCGGACGAACGAGAGGGCGATGACGTCGGCGCCGGTTCTGATGGCCCAGCGGAGGTCTTCGACGTCCTTCTCGGAGAGGGCGGGGACGGAGACGGCGACTCCGGGGAGGTTGAGGCCCTTGTGGTCGGAGATGACGCCGCCTTCGACGACGGTGGTGTGGACGCGGGGGCCGTCGACCGCGGTGACTTCCAGCGAGACACGGCCGTCGTCGACGAGGATGCGCTCTCCGGGGGTGACGTCTTCGGCGAGGCCGGCGTGGGTGGTGCCGCAGATGTCGCGGTCGCCTTCGACGGGTTCGACGGTGATGGTGAACTGCTCACCGCGTTCAAGGAGTACGGGGCCTTCGCGGAACCGGCCGAGGCGGATCTTCGGGCCTTGAAGGTCGGCGAGGACGCCGACGCTGCGGCCGGTCTCGTCCGATGCCTTGCGGACGTGCCGGTAGCGCTCCTCGTGATCGGCGCAGGTGCCGTGGCTGAGGTTCAGGCGGGCGACGTCCATTCCGGCTTCCACGAGTGCCTTGATCTGCTCGTACGAGTCGGTGGAGGGCCCAAGTGTGCAGACGATCTTTGCTCGGCGCATGGTCCGAGCCTATGTCTTACCCATCGGTAGAGAATTGGTTGGGCATGACTACTCAACAACCATTCGATGAAGCCTTTTTGACAAGTATTGAATTGTGCAGGAGGGCGCTCTTCTGAGCAGTCGGGTGCACCCCGGCCGTCCCGCGGTCCGCTGCCGTCGCACCGCTCACCGGTCGCCTCCGGCACCTTCACTGGCCGCCTGCGGCACCCCCACCGGTCGTCTCCGGCACCGTTCATCGGCCGGTCCCGGTGCTGCCTGCCGGCCGGTCCCCGGCGCCGCTCACCGGCCGGTCCCCGGCACTTTCGCGCGGGGCCGTCCTGCGTCAGACTCTACGCGCGTTGTTCCACGCGCGTAGCGCCATCTGGACAAGGGAGATCACATGCCGGTCAATCGCAGGACGTTCCTGGGCCGTTCGGCCGCCGCGGGGGCCGGGGCGGCGATCGCGGGCGGCCTTGCCGCCCCCGCGGTGGCCCATGGCCGCCCGGAGCGGCACAAGCGGTACTCGTTCACCGTGATGGGCACCACCGACCTGCACGGGAACGTCTTCAACTGGGACTACTTCACCGACCGGGAATTCGACGACAAGGCCCACAACGACGTCGGGCTGGCCAAGATCTCCACCCTGGTGAACCAGGTGCGCGAGGAGAAGGGGCGCCGCAACACCCTGCTGATCGACGCCGGCGACACGATCCAGGGCACACAACTGTCGTACTACTACGCCAAAGTCGACCCGATCACCGCGCACCGCGGTCCCGTGCATCCCATGGCGCAGGCGATGAACGCCATCGGCTACGACGCGGCCGCGCTCGGCAACCACGAGTTCAACTACGGCATCCCGGTGCTGCGCAGGTTCCAGGAGCAGTGCGACTTCCCGCTGCTGGGCGCCAACGCCCTGGACGCGAGGACACTGCGGCCGGCGTTCCCCCCGTACAGCATGCACCGGCTGCGCACCCCGTACGGCCGCGACGTGCGGGTGGCGGTGCTGGGGCTGACGAACCCGGGTATCGCGATCTGGGACAAGGCCAACGTCGCCGGGAAGATGGTCTTCCCGGGGCTGGAGGAGCAGGCGGCGAAGTGGGTGCCGAAGCTCCGCTCGATGGGCGCGGACGTGGTGATCGTCTCGGCGCACTCCGGTTCGAGCGGCACCTCCTCGTACGGCGACCAGCTGCCGTACATCGAGAACGCGGCCGCGCTGGTGGCCGAGCAGGTGCCGGGGATCGACGCGATCCTGGTGGGGCACGCGCACACCGAGATCGCCGAGTACACGGTCACCAACCGGCGGACGGGCGCTCCGGTCGTGCTGTCCGAGCCCCTGAAGTGGGGCCAGCGGCTCACCCTGTTCGACTTCGACCTGGTGTGGGAGCGGGGCCGGTGGACGGTGGCGAAGGTGGGGGCGAAGGTCCTCAACTCCAACACGGTCGCGGAGGACCCGAGGATCACCGGGCTGCTGGGTGACGAGCACGAGAAGGTCGTCGCGTACGTCAACCAGGTGATCGGGACGTCCACGGCCGCGATGACCACGGCCCGGGCGCCGTGGCAGGACGAGCCGATCATCGATCTGATCAACCAGGTGCAGGTGGAGACGGTGCTGGCGGCGCTGGCGGGCGGGCCGTGGGCGGCGCTGCCGGTGCTGTCGCAGGCGTCGTGCTTCTCGCGCACGGCGGCGATCCCCGCCGGGGAGGTGACGATCCGGGACGCGGCCGGGCTCTATCCGTTCGAGAACACGCTGGAGGCGCGGCTGATGACCGGCGCCCAGCTCAAGGACTATCTGGAGTACTCGGCGCGGTACTACGTGCGGACGCCGGCCGGGGCGCCGGTGGACACGGCGAAGCTGACCAACGCCGACGGGATACCGGACTACAACTACGACGCGGTGTCGGGCCTGACGTACGACATCGACATCGCGCAGCCGGCCGGGTCGCGGATCGTGGACTTGTCCTTCGAGGGCGCGCCGATCGACCCGGCGGCGCGTTTCGTGCTGGCGGTGAACAACTACCGGGCCGCCGGCGGCGGCGCGTTCCCGCATGTCGCGAGGGCCGAGCAGCTGTGGTCGAACTCGGACGAGATCCGCAACACGATCATCCAGTGGGTGCGGGCGAAGGGCACCGTGGACCCGGCGGCGTTCGCGTCGGTGGGCTGGAGGCTGACCCGGGACGGTGATCCGGTCTTCTAGGGCGTGGTCCGGTCTCCTCGGGCGTGGTCCGCTCTCCCAGGGCGTCGTCCGCTCCTCCAGGGCGTGGTCCGGCAGGGGTGCCCGTACGCCCGCGGGGCGGGGCCGGGCGGGGCTGTCGGGACCCGCGCCGGGGCCGGCGGCCGGGGAGGCCTGCCGGGAGTGGTGGCTAGCGCCGTTCCTCGAGCGGGGTGAGCCGGGGCGCCTGGCCGGGAATGCCGGGCGCCTCGCGCCGTTCGAGTCCGAAGCTGGTGAAGGCGGTGCGGCGGGGCAGCGGGTAGGGCTCCTTGCCGGTGAGGGAGTTGAGGATGGTCGCGCTGCGCCAGGCGGCCAGTCCGAGGTCGGGTGCGCCCACTCCGTGGGTGTGCCGTTCCGCGTTCTGCACGTACACGGATCCGGTGACCGCGGGGTCCAGGCCGAGCCGGAAGTGCTCGTCGATGCGGGGCCGGCCGGAGGCGTCGCGCCGCATGTAGGGGTCGAGGCCGACGAGGAGCCGGTCGAGGGGGCGTTCGCGGTAGCCGGTGGCGAGGACGACGGCGTCGGTGATGAGCCGGGAGCGGGCGCCCTGCTGGAGGTGCTCCAGGTGCAGTTCGACCTTGGTGGTGGCGACCCGGCCGGCGGTGCGGACCCGTACGCCGGGGGTGAGGACCGCGTCGGGCCAGCCGCCGTGCAGGGTGCGCCGGTACAGCTCGTCGTGGATCGCGGCGATGGTGCCGGTGTCGATGCCCTTGTGGAGTTGCCACTGCCGGGGGACGAGGTCGTCCCGCACGGTCTCCGGCAGGGCGTGGAAGTAGCGGACGTAGTCGGGGGTGAAGTGCTCCAGGCCGAGCTTGGAGTACTCCATGGGTGCGAACGCGCCGGTGCGGGTCAGCCAGTGGACCCGTTCGGCTCCGGCGGGCCGGGCGCGCAGTACGTCGAGGAAGACCTCGGCGCCGGACTGGCCGGAACCGATGACGGTGATGTGCCCGGCGGCGAGGAGCCGTTCGCGGTGGTCGAGGTAGTCGGCGGAGTGGATCACGGGGACGCCCGGGGCGTCGGCGAGGGGGCGCAGCGGTTCCGGCACATGGGGCTCGGTGCCGATGCCCACGGCGATGTGCCGGGCGTGGGCGCGGCCCAGTGACTCCGCTCCCCCGTGCGGGTCGAGCCGGGTGAAGTCGACCTCGAACAGTGCGCGTTCCGGGTTCCAGCGGACGGCGTCGACCTGGTGCCCGAAGTGGAGTCCGGGCAGGCGGTCGCTGACCCAGCGGCAGTAGGCGTCGTACTCGGCGCGCTCGATGTGGAACCGCTCGGCGAAGTAGAAGGGGAAGAGCCGGTCGTGGTCCTTGAGGTAGCCGAGGAACGACCAGGGGCTGGCGGGGTCGGCGAGGGTGACGAGGTCGGCGAGGAACGGGACCTGCAGGGTGGTGCCGTCGATGAGCAGTCCGGCGTGCCAGTGGAACGCGGGGCGCTGGTCGTAGAAGGCGGTGGTGAGGCCGTCCGCGGCGCTGCCGGTCCGCAGTCCGTGGGCGAGGGCGGCCAGCGAGAGGTTGAAGGGCCCGATGCCGATGCCGACGAGGTCGTGGGGCTGGTGGGGCAGGGGGGCGGGGGTGCCGGTCATCGGGTGGTGCTGCCTTCCACGAGTGCGATGAGGGTGTCGAGGTCGTGCGCGGTGATGTGGGGGTTGAGCAGGGTGGCCTTGAGCCAGAGCCTGCCGTCCGCGTGGGCGCGGCCGAGGACGGCGCGGCCGTCGTGCAGGAGCCGGCGGCGGAGGCCGGCGACGGCGGAGTCGCTCGCGCCGCGGGGCCGGAAGAGGACCGTGGACAGCACGGGTCTGCGGTGGAGTTCCAGGCCGGGGTGCTTCTCGATGAGGTCGGCGCAGTCGCGGGCGGCGGTGAGGGTGCGGTCGACGAGGTCCGCCAGGCCGTCGCGCCCGAGGGCCCGGAGGGTCACGGCGATCTTGAGGATGTCGGGTCGGCGGGTGGTCCGCAGCGAGCGGCCGAGGAGGTCGGGCAGCCCGGCCTCGGTGTCGTCGTCGGGGTTGAGGTAGTCCGCGGTGTGGGCGAGCGGCGTGAGCCGGGCGCTGTCGGGGACGGCGAGGATGCCGGCGGCGACCGGTTGCCAGCCCAGTTTGTGCAGGTCGAAGGTGACGGAGTGGGCGCGGTCCAGCCCCCGCAGCAGGTTCCGGTGGCGGGGGCTGAACAGCAGCGGCCCGCCGTAGGCGGCGTCGATGTGCAGTTCCGCGCCGTGGCGTTCGCAGAGGTCCGCGATGCCGTCGAGCGGGTCGACGAGGCCGGCGTCGGTGGTGCCGGCGGTGGCCGTGACGAGCACGGGGCCGTCGGGCAGGGCGGTGAGGGCGTCGCCGAGGGCGGCGAGGTCGGTGGTGCCGTCGGGGGCGGGGACGGTGACGGGTTCGGGCAGCCCGAGGAGCCAGGCGGAGCGGTACACCGAGTGGTGGGTGCCGGCACCGCAGACGATCCGGACCGGTCCGTGGTGCTCGCGGGCGAGGAGGACGGCGAGCTGGTTGGCCTCGGTGCCTCCGGTGGTGACGAGGGCGTCGGGGCGTGCGGCTCGTGGATACACCTCGGCGGCCAGGGCACGGCTCACCTCGGCCTCCAGCGCGGAGGCGGCGGGCGCCTGGTCCCAGGAGTCCAGGGACGGGTTGAGCGCGGACGCGGCCAGGTCGGCGGCGACGGCGAGCGCGAGGGGCGGGGTGTGGAGGTGTGCCACGCAGTGGGGGTCGGCGGGGTCGGCCGCGCCGTACGCGACGGCCTCGACGAGGCTGCGGAGCGCTTCCGCGGCGCCACGGCCGTGGTCGGGGATCACGGGGGTGACGGTCTCCGCCACGGAGCGGCCGAGGTGCCGGGGACCGCCGGGCGGCAGCGGCCCGCCCCGCGCGACGGCCCCCGTGCGGAGCGCGGTCAGGACCACGTCGAGGAGGGGCCGCAGCGCGTCGGGCCCTTCGCTCCCTCCGGCGAGCGGGGGGAGGCCCCCATCGGGGCTGCGGCTCGACGTCGGGCGCGGCGGCGTGGTCATGCGGGGTCCTCCGGGGACGTCGGCGTCGGCCCTGCGGGCGCGGAGGGGCCTCCCGCCAGGGTGTACGGGGTCGGGGTGGACGACCCGCAGAGCTCAACGATCCGGACCCGAAAGTGGTACGCGTTCCCTGCCCTGGGGGAGGCCTGGCGCCGGACGGGCTCGAGCCGGACGGGCACACGTCACATGGGCACAGGGCATCAGGGCATCAGGGCATCAGGGCATCAGGGCATCAGGGCATTGGGGCACAGGGCACGTGGGCCCAGGCCACACGGGTACAGGCCACACGGGTACAGGCCACGTGGGCCCAGGCCACATGGCCGCCGGCCACAGGGGCAAGAGCGGGATGGGCACGAGGCGCATGGGTACAGGCAACGGGGCCGAGAGCGCCTGGACTGAAGGCACGTGTGCCCAGGGCACATGGGCCCAGGGCACCTGGACCCAGGCCACACGGGTACAGGCCACGTGGGCCCAGGCCACACGGACCCAGGCCACGTGAACGCCGGCCACCGGGAGCCCCCGCGCCGCCGCCAGCGGGGGCGGCGCCCGGGCCGGCTCCCTATGCGCCGCGTACCCGCAGTGCCCGGCGCAGGTCGTCGAGCTGGTCCACCAGCTTCCGCCGCATGAGGGGGATCATCGCCGTGTCGCGCAGGCACTCCTCACCGAGGCGGAGCGTCTCCGCGTCCACGGCGTGCAGCGGGAAGGCGTGGCGTCCGGCCGCCTCCGCGATCGCGGGTCCGCGCCGGTCCGCGAGGGCGACGGCCGCGGGGTAGAACCGCGGCACGTACGCGCGGACGAGTTCGGCCTGTTCGGGCTGCCAGAAGCCCTGCGCGGTGGCGGCGAAGAGGTAGTTGGACAGGTCGTCGGTCTCGAAGAGCCGGGACCACGCCGCCGCCTTGGCCTCCGGGATGGGCAGCGCGGCTCGGCAGCGGGCCGCGCCCTCCTGCCCGGTGGCGCTGGGGTCGCGGTCGAGTTCCGCCGCGATCTCGGCGTCCCCGGTCGCGCCGAGGACGGCGAGCCGGCCGAGGACCCGCCAGCGCAGCTCGGCGTCGAGGGTGGGTCCGCCGGGCACGCTGCCGTCGGCGAGCCAGTCGTGGAGCCCGTTGGGGTGCGCGGCGGCGTCGATGAAGTGGCGTACGGCGGTGAGGCGCAGGCCGGGGTGGCTGCCGTCCTCGGTGCGGCGGATGAGGTCGCGGGTGAGGTCGGTGAGCAGGGCGAGCGCGGCGGGGCGGTCCCCGGGGGCGAGGTAGCGGTCGGCGATCTGGGTGCGGGCGAACGCGAGGACGCCCTGGACGATGGCGAGGTCGTGCTCGTGCGGGAGGTGGGCGCGGGCGGTCTCCAGGTAGGCGGCGGGTTCGAGCAGGCCGTCGCGGACCGTGTCGCGGAGGCTGTTCCAGACGACGGCGCGGGTGAGCGGGTCGGGGATGCCGGAGAGGCCGCGCAGCGCCGGTTCCGCGGAGTGGGCGTCGAGCCGGATCTTGGCGTAGCCGAGGTCGCCGTCGTTGAGGACGACGAGGTCGGGGCGGCGGCCGGTGCGGACGGTGCCGCCCGGGTCCTGGGGGACGTCGGTCTCGAAGCGTTCGCGCAGGACGAGCGCGCGGCCGTCGACGGGGTCGCGGTCGTAGGTGCCGACCGCTATGCGGTGCGGGCGGCTGCCGTCCCGGTCGATGTCGAGGCGCCAGGTGCCGGCTTCCGCGGTGATCCGCGGGGTGAGGGTGTCGACGCCGGTGGTGCGCAGCCAGGCGGCGGCCCAGGTGTGCACGTCGCGGTCGGTGGCCTCGGCGAGGGAGTCGATGAAGTCGGCGAGGGTGGCGTTGCCGAAGCGGTGGCGGGCGAAGTGGATGTTGATGCCGGCGAGGAAGTCCTTCTCGCCGAGCCAGGCGACGAGCTGGCGGAGCGCGGACGCGCCCTTGGCGTAGGAGATTCCGTCGAAGTTGAGCAGCGCGGAGGCGGTGTCGGGGACCTTGTCCGAGTCGGGGGCGACGGGGTGGGTGGAGGGGCGCTGGTCGGCGTCGTAGCCCCAGGACTTGCGGCCGATGGCGAAGTCGGTCCAGGTGTCGGTGAAGCGGGTGGCCTCGGTGAGGGTCTGGTAGCCCATGTACTCGGCGAAGGACTCGTTCAGCCAGATGTCGTCCCACCAGCGGAGGGTCACCAGGTCGCCGAACCACATGTGGGCCATCTCGTGGGCGATGACCATGGCGCGGGTCTGGCGTTCGGTGTCGGTGACGGCGGAGCGGTAGACGAACTCGTCGCGGAAGGTGACGAGGCCGGGGTTCTCCATGGCGCCGGCGTTGAACTCGGGTACGAAGGCCTGGTCGTAGGAGTCGAAGGGGTAGGGCTCCTCGAACTTCTCGTGGTAGCGGTCGTAGCACTGCCGGGTGATGTCGAGGATTTCGTCGGCGTCCTCGTCGAGGTGGGGGGCGAGGGAGCGGCGGCAGTGGATGCCGAAGGGCAGGCCGCGGTGTTCGGTGCGTACGGAGTGCCAGGGTCCGGCGGCGACGGCGACGAGGTAGGTGGGGATGCGGGGGGTGGGGGCGGCGGTCCAGCGGCCGTCGCCGTGGTGGGTGGTGACGCCGTTGGCGAGGACGGTCCAGCCCTCGGGCGCGGTCACCGACAGCGCGAAGACCGCCTTGAGGTCGGGCTGGTCGAAGGCGGCGAAGACGCGTTGCACGTCGTCCAGGAAGAGCTGGGTGTAGACGTAGGTCTCGCCGTCCGCGGGGTCGGTGAAGCGGTGCATGCCCTCGCCGGTGCGGGAGTAGTGCATGGTGGCGTCGATGCGCAGCTCGTGCTCGCCCTCGGTGAGTCCGGTGAGCGGCAGCCGGTTGCCGTCGAGCCGCTCGGGGTCGAGGTGCCGTCCGTCGAGGGTGGCGGAGCGCAGGGTGGCGGGCTTGAGCTCGACGAAGGTGTCGCCGTCGGCGCGGGCCGTGAACCCGATCACGGTGCGCGACGCGAAGGTCTCGCCGGTGGTGAGGTCGAGTTCGACCGAGTAGTGGCGGACGTCCAGCAGCCGGGCTCGGGTCTGCGCTTCGTCGTGCGTGAGTACGGGCATGGGGGCCATGCTGCCCGATGGCCCCGGTCCCGTACACGGGGGTATCCGGATTGATCAGCCTTTGCCGGTGGTGCCGGGTGCGTCGGCGATCCGCTCGTGGTGGCGGATGACCTCGGCGATGACGAAGTTCAGCAGTTTCTCGGCGAAGCCGGGGTCGAGTTTGGCGCTTTCGGCGAGCTGCCTCAGCCGGGCGATCTGGCGGGCCTCGCGGGCCGGGTCGGCGGGCGGGAGGTGGTGTTCGGCCTTGAGGTGGCCGACCTGCTGGGTGCACTTGAAGCGCTCGGCGAGCATGTGGACGACGGCCGCGTCGATGTTGTCGATGCTTTCGCGCAGCCTGGTGAGCTCGGCCAGGACGGAGTCGTCGGTGCCGCTCGTCTCGCTGGTGGTCATGGGGTGGGAGCTTACGTCGGCCGGTGGGGTGGCGGTCGGGGCGCTCGGGATCCGGGATGCGGTGGCTCCGGGCGCCGGGGCGGTGCGGCCGCGCGGGGCGCGCCCCGCGGAGTGGCGCTCCGTCCCCGAGGGCAGGGTGGCGCCCGTCCCGCGGAGTGGCGCGCGCCCCGCGGGGTGGCGCCCCTCCTGCGGAGTTCGCCCGTCCCGCGGAGTTCGCCCGTCATGCGGGGTGGCGCCCGTCCCGCGAAGTTCGCCCCTCCTGCGAGGTGCGCGCGCGCCGCGGGGTGGCGCGGGAGCCGGTGTGCTCCGGCGCCCGCGGAAGGGTACGGGCGCCGGAGCGCGACGGGGAGGATGTGCGCCTGCGGTGGCCTCCCCGCCGCGTTCACGGCTTGCGTGCGCTGCCGGTGCGCCGCGAGGGGCGCCCGGCGGGGTTACAGCGTCGCCGCGGCGGACTTGATCGCGGAGGCGAAGGTGGACACCTCGGTGTAGACGCCGGGGTAGTTGGGCCGGGCGCAGCCCTGGCCCCAGCTGACGATGCCGACCTGGATCCAGGCGCCGGCGTTGTCGCGGCGGAACATGGGGCCGCCGGAGTCACCCTGGCAGGTGTCGACGCCGCCCTGGGGGAAGCCCGCGCAGATCTCCTCGTTGGCGATCAGGCTCGGGTAGGACTGCTTGCAGGAGGCGTCGGAGACGAACGGGACCTGTGCCTTGAGCAGGTAGCGCTGCTGGGAGCCGCCTTCGCGGGCCGCGCCCCAGCCCGCGACGGTGAAGGTGCCGTTGTTGTACGCGGTGGTCTCGGCGATGTTCAGGGTCGGCAGGTTGATGGGCTGGGCGAGCTTGATCAGTGCCCAGTCCTTGCCGTTGCCGTTGTAGCCGGGTGCCCGGAGGACCTTGGTGGACCTGACCTTGATGGCGCTGGAACTCTGGAGGTCCACGACACCGGCGGTGGCGGTGATGCTGGTGTTGTTGCCGGAGGCGCCGACGCAGTGGGCGGCGGTGAGGACGATCTGCTGGGTGAGCAGGGAGCCGCCGCAGCCCATGGAGAGCCGGACCATGAAGGGGAACTCGCCCTGGGCGGCGCGGGTTCCGCCGACGACGGGCGGGGCGGCGGCGGACGCGGAGGCGGGCTGGAGGCTGACGGCCGCGAGGACGACGGCACAGGCTGCCGCGCATCTCTTGAGGGCACGCACGAACGTGTTCAAGGTCTGCCTTCTTTCGTGGGGGGTTGGCGCGTGTGCGCGAAACGGGCCCGCGCCATGGGTAGTGACATGAGCCCGTCAAAGCGTGGTCGGATTATGGGGAGCGCCCCATCAGCCCCACAAGGAGCACTTTTCGGCCAGATGCGGCCCCTCGACGGCGCCGTGGACAACCGTCGGGGCACGTCCGCGCGCCGTAGAGTCGGGAGGGTCCGGCCGTCCCTCCCGGCCGGTGGCGGACCGGCCGGGAGAATCACCCACAGGGGGTTCGGGCGTGGCGAACGGCAGCGAGGTCGTGCACGGCTTCCCGCATCTCGACACGGTGCGGGCCGCGATCACGGCGCTGCACAGACGGCTCTCGTACGACGGCGTGCGCGCGTACGGAAGCAGCGTCGCGCCCGCCGACGTCGCCTTCGCCGACGGCGAGGACCTCCACCTGGGGGCGCAGCGGGTGGCCCGTGCGCTGGTCCGTCAGCTACGGCTGCCGGATGCCCGGATGATCGTGAGCTTCCGGGAGATGCACCATGCCGCGAGCGTCGAACTCACCGCGGGCCCGGAGTACTTCATCGAACTGAACGACCGGTTCCGCCGCCACCGCCGCGACATCGGAGCGGCCCTCGCGCACGAGATCACGCATGTGCTGCTGCACCGGCTCGGGCTGGAGTTCCACGGGCAGCGGGACAACGAGATCCTCACGGACACGGTGACGACGTATCTCGGGGCGGGCTGGCTGCTGCTCGACGCCTTCCGCGAGGACAAGGTTTCCAGCCAGAAACTGGGCTATCTGACCCCGGAGGAATTCGGTTACGTGCTGGCCAAACGGGCCCTGGTCTTCGGCGAGGACCCGTCGGTCTGGTTCACCAGCCCGCAGGGCTACACCGCGTACACCAAGGGCCGGGACCGGGCGCTGCGGGACGGCAGGCAGCCGCCGCTCTCGGCGGCGGGGTGGAACGGGCGGCGCCGCTACGCCAAGGACCGGCGGTACGCCGTGGACCATCCGGGCTCGGCACGGCCGGGGCACGGCTCGCCGTACGCCTTCGAGTACGCGCCGGGCGGCGGGCTGCGGGTGTCGTTCCCCTGCCCCACCTGCCACCAGCGGATCCGGGTGCCGGTACGGGGCCGGGTGCGGGCTCGGTGCGGGCTGTGCCGGACGATCCTCGAATGCGACACCTGAGGGGGCTTTTCGTAGGGTTCTGTCTATGAGCACCGAGGAGACCGAGGGCGCCGCCGGACCGGTTCCGGACCCGGCCGAAGAACTCTTCGAGGGGCTGTACGGCGGCGACGCCGACGCGGTGGTGCGGGCGCTGAGAGCGGGGGTCCCGGCCGAGGCCGCCGACGGGGACGGCCAGACCGCGCTGTACGTCGCCGCTGCCCAGGACCGGCCGGTCATGGTGCGTCTGCTGCTGGCGGCGGGCGCCGACCCCGACCGGGCGAGCGGTGCCGACGGGGCGGAGCTGCCGCTGTGCGGCGCTGCTGCGGCACGGCGCGGGGGCGAAGGAGGACGCGCTGACGGAGGCACGGCGCTGGCTCGGCGTCGACGTCGAGGAGGAGCTGCGCCGCACCCTGGCCGAGGGGCACCGCGCGGAGCACGGGGACGACTGCGCGACCCGTGTGGAGACCGTCTCGCGGCGGGTGGCGGAGGACGGCGGGGTCACCGTGGTCGTCGAGCTGCACCACGACGGCGGCCGGGTCACCGGAGCCGAGCAGCAGACCGGGCACGCGGCCGTGGCGACGCTGCTCGAGGAGGCGCTGGGACTGGGAACTCCCGCGGACGTCCTGGCCGAGCGCGCCCTGCGCCACGGGGACCCGGACCGGGACGACTGGACCGAGGCCGTGGCGGCCCTCCAGCGCCGCGGCGGCGAGGACGTCTTCCGCGCGGCGGCCGCGTGGTGCGGGACGGAGGACCCGCTGCGGCAGATGCTCGCGGCCGAGGTGCTGGCGGGCCTGACGGACGACGGGATGCCGGCCAGGGCGGTGCCGTTGCTGCGGGAGCTGTCGCGGGAGGCCCGCGACCCCGAGGTGGTCCGGGCGGCGGTGGCGGCGCTCGGGCAGCAGGCCGACCCGGCCGGGGTGACGGAGATCCTCCGGCATGCCGGGCACCCGGATACCGAGGTGCGCTTCACGGTGGCCGTGGCGCTGCACGGGCTGCTGCCCGCGCACCGCCCGGACGGGGTGGCGGCGGTCATCGGGCTCACCGGGGACCCGGACGACGGGGTCAGGGACTGGGCGACGACGGTCCTGGCCGATCTGGACGAGGACACCCCGGCGATCCGGGACGCCCTCGCCGCCCGCCTGGACGACGCCGTACCCGACATCGAGGCGGAGGCCGCGCGGGGCCTGGCGATGCGTCAGGACGACCGGGCGATCGCCGCGCTGGCCCGCATCCTGGAGAGCGAGGACCCGGGCGGCTACGCGTACTCCACCGCCGACCAGGCCGTGGAGTACGTGGCGGACGAGCGGGTGCGCCGGCGGCTGGAGGCGACGGTGCCGAGGTCGCGGTGACGGGTGGCCGCGGGACCGGGGGCCCCGGGCCGCCGGGGCACCAGGCCGCGCGGGCACCAGGCGGCAGCAGGGCCGCAGGGCCGCAGGGCCGCAGAGGACCGGTTACCCCGCCCCGTACACCGGCAGCGGCCCCGCTCCCTCCGCCAGGAGCTTCCGGGCCGCCTCCCCCGCCTCCGCGGGGGTCCAGCGGGCCCCCCGGTCGGCCGTGGGGCCCCGGCGCCAGCCCTCCATCACCGTGATGCGGCCCGCCTCCACCTCGAAGACCCGGCCGGTCACGCCCTGCGACGCCGCCGAGCCCAGCCACACCACCAGCGGCGACACGTTCTCCGGCGCCATCGCGTCGAAGGCCCCCGGATCCCGCGGCGCCGCCATCGCCTCGGCGAAGGTCCGCTCCGTCATGCGCGTCCGGGCGGCCGGGGCGATCGCGTTCACCTGCACGCCGTAGCGGGACAGCTCCGCCGCGGCGACGAGGGTCAGGCCCACCACACCGGCCTTGGCCGCGCTGTAGTTGGCCTGCCCGACCGAACCCAGCAGACCGGCGCCGCTGGACGTGGTGACGACGCGGGCCTCGGGCCGCCGTCCCGCCCGCGTCTCGGCCCGCCAGTGCGCCGCCGCGTGCTTCAGCGGCAGGAAGTGCCCCTTCAGATGGACCCGCACCACCGCGTCCCAGTCGTCCTCGTCGAGGTTGACCAGCATCCGGTCGCGCAGGAAGCCCGCGTTGCCGACGAGCGTGTCGAGCCGCCCGAAGGCGCCGAGCGCCGTCGCCACCAGCGAGGCGGCCCCCTCGGACGAGGCCACGTCGCCGGAGTGGGCCACCGCCTCGCCGCCTCGGGCGCGGATCTCCTCGACGACGAGACCGGCCGGGCCGTCCCCGCCGGGCGTACCGTCCGGCCCGACGCCCAGATCGTTGACCACGACCCGTGCGCCCTCCGCCGCGAACGCCAGCGCATGGGCGCGTCCCAGCCCCCGGCCCGCACCCGTCACCGCCACGACCCGGCCCCGGCAGATCCCGGCATATGCGCTCATCTCGGCCCTCCTTGCGATCGGTGATGCCCGTGGGAGCCCATGGGAGCCCGTGGGTGCGCCGGCCGGCGCACCGGGGGAGCCTCCGTCGCGGCCCGGTCGGCCACCACCCCTTCGGCCGCCCCGCCCCGGTCGGCCGTCGCGCCCCGGTCGGCCACAGCCCCCTCGGCCGCCGCGGCCCGCTCCGCCGTCGCGGCGCCGAGGTACGCGGGGCGCTCCCCTCCCCCGTGGACCAGCAGCGACGCCCCGCTGATGTAGGCGGCCCGCCCGGACGCGAGGAACACCGCCGCGTCCCCGATCTCGTCCGGCTCCGCGATGCGGCCCAGCGGCACGGTGCGACCCACCGCGGCGATGCCGTGCTCGTCGCCGTAGTGGAGGTGCGACAGTTCCGTGCGGACCATGCCGGGCACGATCGTGTTCACCCGCACCTCGGGCGCCCACTCCACCGCCATGGTCCGCGCGAGGCTCTCCAGTCCCGCCTTGGCAGCCCCGTAGGCGGCCGTTCCGGGTGACGGCCTGGTGCCGCTGACGCTGCCGACCATCACGACGCACCCGCGCGCGGCGCGCAGCAGGCCGTGGGCAGCGAGCGAGGCGGTCAGCGGTGCCGTCAGGTTCAGTTCCAGCACCCGTGCGTGCCGGGCGGGGCCGCCGTCCCGCAGCAGCCGGTACGGCGCGCCTCCGGCGTTGTTGACCAGGACGTCGAGCCGGCCGTGGCGGTGGGCGACCCGGGCGAAGAGGTTTTCGACGGCCGCCGGGTCCCGCAGGTCGACGGGCAGGAACCGGGCCGTGCGGCCGGCCGACACGACGGGCGCGTCCGGTGGCCTGCGGGCGCAGACGACGACGTCCGCCCCGGCCGCCAGGAACGCCCGTGCGATGCCCGCGCCGACGCCGCGGGTTCCGCCGGTGACGACGGCGACCCTCCCGTCCAGCTCCATCGGCTGCTACCTTCCTGACGAACAGTCACCTAACAAACGTTTGGTGGAAAGGTAGCTGATCCGCTGATGGGTGTCTCCACCGCGAACCCGGAGCGGGGGGTGTCCGTCGTGACGGTGGACTTCCCGCCCGTCAACGCCCTTCCCGTCCAGGCCTGGTACGAGCTCGCCGACGCGGTGCGCCGCGCGGGCCGGGATCCGGGTACCCGCTGCGTCGTCCTGGCCGCCGAGGGGCGGGGCTTCAACGCCGGTGTCGACATCAAGGAGTTGCAGCGCGATCCCGGGCACGAGGCCCTGATCGGCGCCAACCGGGGCTGCCACGAGGCCTTCGGCGCGGTCTACGCGTGCGAGGTGCCGGTCGTCGCCGCCGTGCAGGGCTTCTGCCTGGGCGGCGGGATCGGGCTCGTCGGGAACGCCGACGCCGTCGTGGCCTCCGACGACGCCTCCTTCGGGCTGCCGGAACTGGACCGCGGGGCCCTCGGCGCCGCCACCCACCTCGCCCGGCTCGTCCCCCAGCATCTGATGCGGACCCTGTACTACACCTCCCGCACCGTGACGGCCGCCGAACTGCACGCCCACGGCTCGGTGTGGCGGGTCGTCCCGCGCGACGGGCTCCGCGCCGCGGCCCTGGAGCTGGCGCGCGAGATCGCCGCCAAGGACGGCCGTCTCCTCCGGCTGGCCAAGGCCGCCATCAACGGCATCGACCCCGTGGACGTGCACCGCAGCTACCGGTACGAGCAGGGCTTCACCTTCGAGGCGAACCTCGCCGGGACCGCGGGCCGCGTCCGGGACACCTTCGGCAAGGAGGCATGACCCGTGGTGGACAAGACGATGACCGCCGACGACGTCGCGGGACGGCTGCGCAGCGGCATGACCCTCGGCATCGGCGGCTGGGGCTCGCGGCGCAAGCCGATGGCGCTGGTGCGGGCGGTGCTGCGGTCCGGGGTCACCGATCTGACCGTGGTCTCCTACGGCGGCCCGGACGTGGGGATGCTGTGCGCGGCGGGGCGGGTGCGCAGGCTCGTCGCGCCGTTCGCGACACTCGACTCGGTCCCGCTGGAGCCCCACTTCCGGGCGGCGCGCGAGGCGGGGACGATCGCGATGACGGAGCTGGACGAGGCGATGTTCATGTGGGGGCTGCACGCCGCCGCCAACCGGCTCCCCTTCATGCCCGTGCGGGCCGGCCTCGGCTCGGACGTCATGCGGGTCAACCCGGAGCTGCGCACGGTCCGTTCACCGTACGACGACGGCGAGGAGTTCGTCGCCGCCCCCGCGCTGCGCCTGGACGCCGCCCTCGTCCACCTCAACCGCGCCGACCGCCTCGGCAACGGCCAGTACCTGGGGCCGGACCCCTACTTCGACGACCTCTTCTGCGAGGCGGCCGACGAGGCGTACCTGTCGTGCGAGCGGCTGGTGGAGACGGGCGGGCTGGCCGAGGGCGCCGCCCCGCAGACCCTGCTGGTCGGACGGCACAGCGTCTCCGGCGTCGTCGAGGCCCCGGGCGGGGCGCACTTCACCTCCTGCGCCCCCGACCACGCCCGTGACGAGCCGTTCCAGCGGATGTACGCGACCACGCCCTGGGCCGAGTTCGCCGGGCGCTTCCTGTCCGGTCCCGACGAGCACGCCTACAGCCGCGCCGTGCGGGCCTGGCACGAGGGGCAGCGGTGACCGCCGCCCGGCCCCCGCTCCCGGCGCCGTCCCGGTCCGAGTACTGCGTGATCGCCTGCGCCGAGGCGTGGCGCGGCGCCGGGGAGGTCCTGGCGAGCCCCATGGGGCTGATCCCCTCGCTCGGGGCCCGGCTCGCCCGGTGCACCTTCTCCCCCGATCTGCTGCTCACCGACGGCGAGGCGCTGCTCGTCGGTCCCGGCGGCGAGGTGGAGGGCTGGCTTCCGTACCGCCGCCATCTCACCATGGTCACCGGCGGCAGACGGCACGTGATGATGGGCGCGAGCCAGCTCGACCGCCACGGCAACCAGAACATCTCCTGCATCGGCGACTGGGCCCGGCCGGCGCGCCAGCTGCTCGGGGTGCGCGGGGCGCCGGTCAACACGCTCAACCATCCGGTGAGTTACTGGGTCCCCCGGCACTCTGCCCGGGTCTTCGTCGAGAAGGTCGACATGGTCAGCGGCGTCGGGTACGACCGGGCCCGGGGGGCGCGCTTCCACCGCGTCCCGCGTGTCGTGACGGACCTGGGCGTCCTCGACTTCGAGACGCCGGACCGCTCGATGCGGCTGGCCT
Organism: Streptomyces tirandamycinicus; assembly: GCF_003097515.1. Lineage (NCBI taxonomy): Bacteria > Bacillati > Actinomycetota > Actinomycetes > Kitasatosporales > Streptomycetaceae > Streptomyces > Streptomyces tirandamycinicus. Next base: position 756,119 of record NZ_CP029188.1, read on the forward strand.
CCCTGCACCCCGGGGTCACCGTGGAGCAGGTCCGGGAGGCCACCGGCTTTCCGCTCGCCGTCCCCGGCGGCGGGCCCGTCCCGTACACCCGCGAACCCACGGCCGAGGAGCTGCGGCTCGTCCGCGAGGTGCTCGACCCGGACGGCCGGCGCGATCGCGGGATCGGGGCCCGATGAGGACGGCGCTCACCGAGCTCACCGGGGTGCGGCACCCCGTCGTCCAGACCGGCATGGGGTGGGTGGCCGGTCCCCGGCTGGTCTCGGCGGCCGCGAACGCCGGGGCCCTGGGCATCCTGGCGTCCGCCACGATGACGCCCGCCGGGCTGCGGCGGGCGGTACGCGAGGTGAAGGGCCGCACGGACGCTCCGTTCGGGGTCAATATGCGGGCGGACGCCGGGGACGCCCGGGAGCGGGTGCGGATCATCGTGGACGAGGGCGTACGGGTGGCGTCGTTCGCCCTGGCCCCGTCCCGGGAGCTGGTCGCGGAGCTCAAGGACGCGGGCGTGGTCGTGATCCCCTCCGTCGGTGCCCGGCGCCACGCCGAGAAGGTCGCCGCCTGGGGCGCGGACGCGGTGATCGTGCAGGGCGGCGAGGGCGGCGGGCACACGGGGGACGTGGCGACGACCGTGCTGCTGCCGCAGGTGGTGGACGCGGTGGACATCCCCGTGGTCGCGGCGGGCGGTTTCCACGACGGGCGCGGTCTGGTGGCGGCGCTCGCGTACGGGGCCGCGGGCATCGCCATGGGCACCCGCTTCCTGCTCACGTCCGACTCGACCGTGCCGGACGCGGTGAAGGCCCGCTATCTGGCGGCGTCCGTCAGGGACGTCACCGTCACCACCGCCGTCGACGGCCTGCCGCACCGGATGCTGCGGTCCGACCTGGTCGAGACCCTGGAACGGGCGGGCCGCACCCGTGCGCTGCTCCACGCGCTGCGCAGGGCGGCGGGCTTCCGGAGGATCTCCGGGCAGTCCTGGCGGGAGATGGCCCGCGACGGCCTGGCGCTGCGGCACGGCAGGGACCTCTCGTGGAGCCAGGTGCTGCTCGCCGCCAACACCCCGATGCTGCTGCGGGCGGCGATGGTCGAGGGCCGCACCGATCTCGGCGTGATGGCGTCCGGCCAGGTCGCGGGCGTGATCGAGGACCTGCCGAGCTGCGCGGAACTGGTGGGCCGGGTGATGGCGGAGGCGGAGGGGGCGCTGCGGGGGCTGCGCCTGGGGACCACGGGCTGAGCCACCCGGGCCGGGCGGTGTGCGCAGTGCCCCCGGGCCGGGCGGTGTGCGCAGTGGCCCCGCTTGCCGCCTCCGGCCCGCCGCGCGGGCCCCCGGACCGGAACGCCCCGCGCGGGCCCGGCCGGTGTCCCCGTCCGGGCCGGGACGGCCATCGCACCACGGCCCCGGGGCGGAGCGCCCGGCCTCGGACGTACCCCGGAAGGGCGCCCGGGCGGCCGACCCGGACAAGTAAGTCAAGCCTTACCTTCCAGGCGACTTGCCCGCATAGTGGAGGGCCGAGCCGGGAGGAGAACCGCCGTTGTCGCAGTTCAATGCGGATGCCGTGCAGCAAGTCGAGAGGGAGCAGGCCCAGGTGACCGCCGTGTACGGGTTGCTGGACGAGCGGCTGACGGAGGTACGGGCCCAACTGGCGGACGTGCTCAGGTCGCCCGCCGACGGCCCCGGCGAGGTGTACGCGCGCGAAGTCGCAGCGGAGCGTCTGGCGCGGCGGCTTCGCCTGCTGGAGGGTGCCGAGGAAGGGCTGGTATTCGGCCGGATCGACGGCGCCGACGGCACCGTCCTGCGCATCGGACGGCTCGGCCTGCGCACGGGCGGGCAGGACCTGCCGCTGCTCGTCGACTGGCGAGCCGAGGCGGCGCGGCCCTTCTACGCCGCCACGGCCGTCCACCCGATGGGGCTGCGCCGACGCCGTCATCTGCGCGTCGAGGACCGCCGGGTACGCGCGGTGAGCGACGAACTGTTGGACGGTTCCGCACCCGTCGCCGGCGACATCGTCGGCGACGGACCGCTGGCGGAGGCGCTGGAGGCGCGGCGCACGGGGCGGATGCGTGCGGCGGTGGCGACGCTGCAGGCGGAGCAGGACGCGATCGTCCGGTCTCCGCACCAGGGGGTGACGGTGGTGCAGGGCGGCCCCGGCACCGGCAAGACCGTCGTCGCCCTGCACCGCGCGGCGTACGTGCTGTACGCGTCACCGAACGCCGCTGGGCGCGGTGTGCTGGTGCTCGGGCCGAACGCGCGCTTCCTCGACTACGTCTCCCGGGTGCTCCCCTCGCTCGGCGAGAACGACGTGGTCCTGACGACGTGCGGGGAACTGACCGGGGTGGTGCCCGCGGCGGTGGAGCCGTCCGATGTCGCGCGCCTCAAAGGGCGTTCCGCGCTGGCCGGGGCGCTGGCGGGGCTGGTGCGCTCCCGGCAGGCACCCGGCGGAGGGCTCGTGGTGCGTGTGGGGCAGGAGCGGGTCCGCCTGAACGGCACGGACGTCGCCGCGGCGCGGGAGGCCGCGGTGGCGAGCGGCCTGGCGCACAACCGGGCGCGGAAGGTGTTCAAGGACCAGCTGATCGACGCTGTCGTGGCCGCGCTGCGGCGCGGCGCCGTCGAGGCCCTGGCGCACATCGACGCCGAGGTCGCCGAGAGCACGGGCATGGATCTCGATGCCGCGGCCGAGGCCGACCTGCGGGCTCTCGGCTTCGACGGCGGGCCTGCCGCGGACCCGGCCGGGATGTTCGACGCGGACGCGGTCCGCGACGGCCTCGTGGCCGACGCCCACGTCGAGCGCGCGGTGGAGTCGCTCTGGCCGCGGCTGACACCGGAAGCGGTCGTCAGCGCCCTGCTGACGGACCCTCACACGGCCGCCGGGTGTCTGCCGTCGTTCACCAGTGACGAACGCGCCCGATTGACGCGTTCCCCTGATGCCCCGGAGTCGTGGACCGATGCCGACGTACCGCTGCTGGACGAGGCGGCGGAGCTGGTCGACGGGCCTCCGGAGGCGACGTTCGGGCACATCGTCGTGGACGAGGCCCAGGAGCTCACCGCCATGCAGTGGCGGATGGTGATGCGCCGCTGTCCGGCCAGGTCGATGACGCTGGTGGGCGACTTCGCCCAGGCGGGCCCCGTGACGACGGCGAGCGACTGGTCCCAGGCGCTGGGCCCGCATCTCGGCAGCCGGTTCGCCCTGCACACCCTGACCGTCGGATATCGCACGACCCGGGAGATCCTGACGACCACCCACGGCCTGCTCGCGCGGATCGCCCCCGGTCAGACGCCGAGCCGGTCGATCCGCCACGGCGATGCCCCCCGCAGCCTCACCGCGTGCCCGCGGACACTCGCCGACGCCGTGGTCGAGGAACTCCGGGCTCAGTCGGCGGCACATCCGGACGAACTGCGGGCCGTGATCTGCGCGGACGCCCTGGTCGGGGACCTGGCGTCCGCGGGTGTCGAACGGTGGGCACGTCTCGTGCCGGCTTCCGAGGCCCGGGGCCTGGAGTTCGACGCGAGCGTGGTCGTCGGCCCGGAGGAGATCGTCGCGGCCCGCCCCGGCGGCGAGCGGGACCTGTACGTCGCCCTGACGCGTGCCACCAAGAGACTGTGCACGATCGCCGTGGCCGCCGACCCCGCCTGACAGCCCGCCGGACCGCCTCCCGGCCCGGCTTCGAGGCCGGCCCGCACCACGCAGGACATCGGGGAACGGAGGGCATCGGGGACCCGGCGGGGGCGCGCTGCGGCGGCCGACCCGGCACGGTCCCGGGTGGCTCGCCGCCCCTCGAACGGCCGCACGGAGCCATGGCTGCGCAGGCCCCGCACCGCCGCTAACGTGTCGCGGCCCTGCCGCCCCTCGTGCCGCCCCTCGGCCCGCCCTGCGGCCGGTCCGCGCCGCGTCCGTGCTTCTGCCGTGCGCCGTCCCCGGCACGTCCGGTGTCGCCGGTGCGTCGGGTGTCCCCGGTACGTCCGGTGTCGCCGCGTCCGGCACCGCCGCGGGCCGATCGCCCGGTTCCGGCACGCCCGGAGTCGGCTGATCCGCCGCCCTGCTTGCGGCCGGGCCGTCCGGTATCGGCGGCGCCCCGCCGCCGGCCACCGGCCTCGGCGCGCCCGCCGTCGCCGCGTCCGCCGTCACCGCGTCCGCCCCCGGGACGCCCGCCGGTGCCCTCGCCGACGACGTCGGCACGGCCGCCGCCGCCCCGCGGGCGCCTGCGCTTCGGCCGGGACTTCGCGGCGGGCGGCTGCGGAGCGGGGGGCGCCTCTACCGTCACCGCCACACCGGACGGTTCCCGGGCTCCGGTCAGCCGGGCCAGTTCCTCGTCGCTGGACCTGACCGCGACGGTGCGCGGGGAGATGCCGGCGTCCGACATCAGCCGGGTCATTTCACGCTTCTGGTCCGGCAGGACCAGGGTCACGACGCTGCCCGACTCGCCCGCCCGCGCGGTCCGGCCCCCTCGGTGCAGATAGTCCTTGTGGTCCGTCGGCGGATCGACGTTCACGACCAGGTCCAGATCGTCCACGTGGATGCCACGGGCTGCGACATTGGTGGCCACCAGCGCGCTGACCTGGCCGTTCTTGAACTGGTCGAGGGTGCGGTTGCGCTGCGGCTGGCTCCGGCCGCCGTGCAGGCCCGCCGCTCGTACGCCGCTGGCCAGCAGCCGCTTGACCAGGCGGTCCACCGAACGCTTGGTGTCGAGGAAGAGGATGACGCGGCCGTCCCGGGCCGCTATCCGCACGGTGACGGCCTTCTTGTCCGTCTCGTCGGCGACATGGAGCACATGGTGCTCCATGGTGGTGACGGCGCCTGCGGACGGGTCCACCGAGTGCACCACGGGGTCGCTCAGGAAGCCCCGTACCAGCCGGTCGATGTTCCGGTCCAGGGTGGCCGAGAACAGCATGCGCTGCCCGTCGGGGTCCACCTGCTTCAGCAGGGCGGTGACCTGCGGGAGGAAACCCATGTCGGCCATCTGGTCGGCCTCGTCCAGCACCGTGATCGCCACTTCGCCGAGACGGCAGTCGCCGCGCTCGACGAGGTCCTGCAGCCGTCCGGGGGTCGCCACGAGCACCTCGGCGCCGCGCCGCAGGGCAGTGGCCTGCTTGGTGATCGACAGTCCTCCGACGACGGTCGCCAGACGCAGGTTCACCGCGGTCGCGTAGGGAGTGAGGGCGTCCGTCACCTGCTGGGCCAGCTCCCGCGTGGGAACGAGCACCAGGCCGAGGGGCGCCCCCGGCTCCGCCCGGCGCCCGGCGGTGCGGGCGAGCAGCGCCAGCCCGAAGGCGAGGGTCTTGCCGGAACCGGTACGCCCGCGCCCGAGGAGGTCACGGCCCGCGAGCGAGTTCGGCAGCGTCGCGGCCTGGATCGGGAACGGTGCCGTCACGCCCTGCGCGGCGAGGGCCTTCAGCAGCGCCGCCGGCAGGCCGGTCAGCTCCTCGAAGGCCCCGACGGCGGGCAGGGCGGGGACACGGGGCTCCGGGACGGTGAAGTCCTGCGGGGCCGTCGCGGGGCGGGCGCCGCCGGGCCTCTTCGGGGCCCGCTTCGCGGTGCGCTCGGCCGGCCGCCCGCGGGCGGGGCGAGCGGGGCGTGCGGAACGAGTCATGGATTGCCTTCCTGGTGCTGGGCACAGCACAAGCCGGGGCCCGCACCGCGAGGGTGCGGGCCCCGGCCGCGTGGTACGCGTCCCGAGGGTCAGGCGGGGACGATGTTCTCCGCCTGCGGGCCCTTCGGGCCCTGCGTGACGTCGAAGGTGACCTTCTGGCCCTCCTGGAGCTCACGGAAGCCCTGGGTGGCGATGTTGGAGTAGTGGGCGAAGACGTCGGCGCCGCCGCCGTCCTGCGCGATGAAGCCGAAGCCCTTTTCCGAGTTGAACCACTTCACGGTGCCGGTGGCCATAGTCATTCTCCTGAACAGGTAGGAGGCCCCATCCGGAGATGCCGGTGAAAACAATAAAAACGCCTGCGGACCATTCCCGTCAGGCGCACATAAAGTTCATGGGTACCAAACTGCAACCCTCACAACGTAGCACGCTTCGCCGCGGGCCCCGGCTCGCGCGCGCGGCGTGTTCCGCCCCGGGTGCCCGGGGAGCGGTATGGTTCCGGCCCGCGATCCGCCCCGCGCGGGGCCCCGGCCCGATCGAGCCCTGTACCCGTTCGGTGATCGTCCCCTACACCCGTTCGATGATCGTCACATTCGCCTGCCCGCCGCCCTCGCACATCGTCTGGAGCCCGAACCGGCCTCCCGTGCGCTCCAGTTCGTGCAGCAGCGTCGTCATCAGCCGGACGCCGGTGGCACCCAGGGGGTGCCCGAGGGCGATGGCGCCGCCGTTGACGTTGACGCGGGCCGGATCGGCGCCCGTCTCCTTCAGCCAGGCCAGCACCACCGGGGCGAACGCCTCGTTGATCTCGACGAGGTCGATGTCGCCGATGGTGAGGCCGGTCTTCTTCAGTGCGTGCGCGGTCGCCGGGATCGGCGCGGAGAGCATCCGTACGGGGTCCTCGCCCCGCACCGAGAGGTGGTGCACCCGGGCGCGCGGGGTCAGCCCGTGCACCCGTACCGCGCGTTCGCCGGCGAGCAGCATCGCCGCCGCGCCGTCGGACACCTGGGAGGAGCAGGCGGCGGTGATCGTGCCGCCCTCGGCCACGGGCGGCAGGGCGGCCATCCGCTCCAGGGTGGTGTCGCGGCGCGGGCCCTCGTCCACGGTGACGCCGCCGTAGGCGACGGTCTCCCGGGCGAAGCGGCCCTCGTCGACGGCGCGGACGGCCCGCCGGTGCGAGGCGAGGGCGTACTCCTCCATCTCGCGCCGGGATATGCCCCACCTGCGGGCGATGAGCTCGGCGCCGTGGAACTGGTCGACGGGCGCGTCGCCGTACCGGGCCCGCCAGCCCGCGCTGCCGGCGAAGGGGCCCTCGGTCAGCCCCAGCGGCTCGGCCGCCTGCCGGGAGGCGAAGCCGATGGGGATCTGCGACATGCTCTGGACACCGCCGGCGACGACGAGGTCCTGGGTGCCGGACAGCACGCCCTGCGCGGCGAAGTGCACGGCCTGCTGCGACGAGCCGCACTGGCGGTCGACGGTGACACCGGGCACCTCCTCGGGCAGCCCCGCGGCCAGCCAGCTCGTCCGGGCGATGTCGCCCGCCTGCGGGCCGACCGTGTCGAGGCAGCCGAAGACGACGTCGTCCACGGCCGCCGGGTCGATTCCGGAGCGGTCGAGCAGGGCCCGCAGGACGTGGGCGCCCAGGTCGGCGGGGTGCGCGGCGGCGAGGCCGCCCCCGCGCCGGCCGACCGGGGTGCGGACCGCTTGGACGATGAACGCCTCGGTCATGACTGCTCCAGGTGGTCAGGCGGCCCGCGGGCTCCGGGGGCGCTCCCCGGAGTCCACGGATCCGCGGGTCAGTCCCGCACGGCGAGGCCGTCCAGGACCATCGACAGGTACTGCCGGGCGATCTCCTCGGGGCTGTGCTGCCCGCCCGGCCGGTACCAGGACGCCGCGACCCACACCGTGTCGCGGACGAAGCGGTAGGTGAGCCGGACGTCCAGGTCGTCCCGGAAGGCGCCCGAGGCGGCCCCGCGCTCCAGCGTGCCGAGCCACGCCTTCTCGAACCTCTGCTGGGAGTCGGCGAGGTAGCGGAAACGGGGGCGGGCCGAGAGGTGCCGGGACTCCTTCTGGTAGACGGCGACGGCCGCACGGTGCCGGTCGATCTCCCGGAAGGACTCGGTGACGAGCGCCTCGAGGGTCTCCCTCGGCCCGAGTCCGGCGGCGAGGACGGCGTCGTACCCCGCCCACAGTTCGTCCAGGAAGGTGGAGAGGATCTCGTCGAGGATCGACTCCTTGGAGTCGAAGTGGTAGTAGAGGCTGCCCGCCAGCATCCCCGCCTCGTCGGCGATCCTGCGGACGGTGGTGGCGTTGTAGCCGTGGGCGGCGAACACCTCGGCGGCCGTGCCGAGCAGTTCGCGGCGCCGATCGGGCGAAGCGCTCACCTGGGTCTTCTTCTTGGTCGTGGCCACGTGTCCATTCTGGTCCCGCCGGGAGCGGCCTGCGGACGCCCCGTCGGCGCCGGATCCCGCCGGCGTCCGGTCCGGTCCCGGCCCCGACGCCGGATCCCGCCGCCGTCCGGCCCGGCCCCGGCCCGACGGCCGCGCGTTCCGCCCCGGACGGCTCGGGCGCCCCGGGCACCGCGGACCTCCCGTCCACCCCGGGCCCCTCAGGGATGCTGGGAGCTGACGGACACGGTCTCGCCGGTCATGTACGAGGAGTACCCGCTGGCGAGGAAGACGATCACATTGGCGACCTCCCAGGGCTCGGCGCACCGGCCGAACGCCTCGCGGGCGGTGAGGTCCCGCAGCAGTGCGGCGGACGTGGTCCTCACCAGGTGCGGATGCATCGCGAGGCTGGGGGCCACGGCGTTGACGCGGACCCCGAACTCCGCGGCCTCGACGGCCGCGCACCGGGTGAGCGCCATCACCCCGGCCTTGGCGGCCGCGTAGTGGGCCTGCCCGGCCTGGGCCCGCCAGCCGAGGACGGAGGCGTTGTTGACGATGACGCCCCCACGGCCGTGGGCGCGGAAGGCGCGCAACGCGGCCCGGGTGCAGCGGAAGGTGCCGTTCAGGGTGACGTCGAGGACCCGGGTCCACTGGTCGTCGGACATGTCGACCAGCGCGGCGGTCCCGCCGAGCCCCGCGTTGTTGACGACGACGTCGGGGCCGCCGTGCAGCCGTGCCGCCTCGCCGAAGAGGGCCCGCACCTGGGTCTCGTCGGTGACGTCGCAGACCAGTGAGGCGACGGCGTCCGGACCGAACTCGTCCGCGAGCGCCTCCTCCGTCTCCTTCAGGCGGCGGGCGTGCGCGTCGCCGATGAGCACCCGTGCGCCCTCCTCCAGGAGGCGCCGGGCGGTGGCCCCGCCGATCCCGGCCCCGGCCGCCGCGGTGACGACGGCGGTCCGGCCCGCGAGGAGCGCGTGCCCCGGAACGTACCGAGCCTTGTTGTCCGTCACACCGGCACGTTAACCTACCAAACACTTGTTAGGGAACCGAGGTGCGCTGATGGACCTGACGCACACGGCGGACGAGGACGCGTTCCGCGCCGAGGCCCGCGCCTGGCTGCGGGCGCACGTCCCGGACCCCCCGCCGCCCTCGCTGGAGACCGCGGAGGGCTTCGCCGCGCACCGCGCGTGGGAGGCGGAGCTGCATGCCGATCGCTGGTCGGTGGTGCCGTGGCCGGAGCGGTACGGCGGCCGGGGCGCGGGCATCCTCCAGTGGCTGGTGTTCGAGGAGGAGTACTACGCGGCGGGCGCCCCCGGCCGGGTGTCCCAGAACGGCATCGGCCTGCTGGCCCCGACCCTGTTCGACCACGGCACCGAGGAGCAGCGGGCCCGGATCCTGCCGCCCATGGCGAGCGGCGAGGTCATCTGGGCCCAGGCCTGGTCCGAGCCGGAGGCCGGCTCGGACCTCGCGTCGCTGCGCTCCCGGGCGGTCCGGACGCCGGGCGGCTGGCTGCTGTCCGGGCAGAAGACGTGGTCGTCGCGGGCGGCGTTCGCGGACCGGGCGTTCGGCCTGTTCCGCACCGCGCCGGACGCGGACAGGCCGCACCGGGGCCTGACGTACCTGATGTTCGACCTGAGGGCTCCCGGGGTCACGGTCCGGCCGATCCGGCGGCTGGACGGGAAGCCCGCGTTCGCCGAGCTGTTCCTGGACGAGGTGTTCGTCCCCGACGAGGACGTGATCGGCGAGCCGGGGCAGGGCTGGCGGATCGCCATGTCGACGACGGGCAACGAGCGCGGTCTCATGCTCCGCTCCCCCGGCCGCTATCTGGCCGCGGCCCGGCGCCTGGTGGGGCTGTGGCGCGCCGGCGCCGACCCGTCGGACACCGCGCTGCGCGACCGGGTCGCGGACGCGGTGATCGGCGCGCGGGCGTACCAGCTCTTCACCTGCGCGGCTGCCTCGCGCTTCGCGGACGGCTCGGCGATCGGCGCGGAGTCGAGCCTGAACAAGGTGTTCTGGTCCGAGTACGACATCGCCCTGCACGAGACGGCGCTCGATCTGCTGGGCGCGGAGGGCGAACGGGCGGACGGGCCGGGCGGCTGGGCCGAGGGGTACGTCTTCTCCCTGGCCGGACCGATCTACGCGGGCACGAACGAGATCCAACGCGACATCATCGCCGAGCGGCTGCTCGGCCTGCCGAAGGGGCGCCGCTGATGCGTGCCGCGCGGTCGCGGGCGCGGCGGTGCGGCTGCGGCGGGGCGGCCCACCGGGCGCCGGACGGCCCCCGGGGCGGCCTGCCGGACCGCGTGACCGGCAGGACCGCGTGACCGGCCGGGCCTTGTGACCGGCCGGGGAGGGGGAGGCATCCCGTGAGGTTCCTGCCGACCGACGAACAGCTGGCGTTCACCGGGTCGTTGCACACGATGCTGGCGGCCGCCGGCACACCGGCCGCGGCCCGCGCCTGGGCGGCCGGGGACCCGGCACCGGGCCGGGCCGTGTGGGCCCGTCTTGCGGAGGCCGGTGTGTTCGCGCTGGCGGTACCGGAGTCCCGCGGCGGCCTCGGCCCGCTGCCGGCCGAACTGGCCCTTGCCTTCGTGGAGCTGGGGCGTCACGCGGTACCGGGTCCGCTGGTCGAGACGGTCGCGGCGGCGGCGCTGCTGACGGCGCTGGAGGAGCCGGCACCGGCCGAGCGGCTGCTGCCGGGCATCGCGGCGGGCGAGGTCATGGCCACCCTGCGGCTGCCGGGTCCCGGCCCGTACGCCCTGGACGCCGACGCTGCGACATGCGTGCTGGTGGTGGACGCCGCCGTGCCCGGCCCCCGGCCCGGACCGCCCGGCGGCGGGGGTGCCGGAGACGGTGCCGACGACGGTGGCGCAGACGCCAACGGCGGTGGCGGGCGCGGCATCAACGCCGGGGACGGGGCCGTGGGGCGGGACGTGGGCGGGGGCGGGGGCGGGGGCGGGGAGAGGGTAGAGAACGGAGACGGCAACAGCGGCGGGAGCGGGGACGCTTCCCGTCGGGGGCCGGGCGCGGCCCGCCCGCAGGCCCTGCGGATCGCACCCGGTCACGGCCCGGTCCGGGCGTCGGTGGACCCGGTCCGCAGGCTGGCCGTACCGGAGGAGGGCGGTGAGGTGCTGGCCGCCGGCCCCGGCGTGGCGGCCGCGGCGGCCCGGGCCGCGGACTGGGCCCGGCTCGCCACCGCCGCCCAGGCCCTCGGCGCCGGGCTGGCGCTGCTGGACCGGACCGCGGAGCACGTCGTGCGGCGCACCCAGTTCGGCGTGCCGATCGGCTCGTTCCAGGCGGTGAAGCACCGGCTGGCGGACACCCTGATCGCCCTCGAGTTCGCCCGGCCGCTGGTCCTCGGCGCCGCCGTCTCCATGGCCCGCGCCGACATCGCCGCGGCGAAGGTCGCGGCCGGGGAAGCCGCCTACGGTGCCGCCCGTACGGCCCTCCAACTGCACGGCGCGATCGGCTACACCGAGGAGCTGGACCTCGCGCTCTGGCTGCGCAAGGCACGGCCGCTGCGGGACGCCTGGGGGACCCCCGCGCAGTGCCGGGCGGCCGTGCTGCGGCCGTAGGGCGTACCGCGTGGGTCCCGCCCGGCCCGGGAAGAACTACCCGGCCGGGGAGGTCCCGCCCGGCCGGGGAGGTTCCGCGCGAACTCCCCCGTGGCCGTGGCCGTCCGGGCACGAACGGCGCCCCCACCCGGCGTCGCCGGGCGCCGGCGCCGCCCCGCCGCACCCTCGACCCTCGCCCGCCGTGCGACCGCGCACACCGGGCACCCCGCTCGCGCGGCGCGGGCGGCAGACGCCCCGCTCGCCACCCGTCCTCGTTCCCACCGGAGCGGGCCGTGCCGGGTACGCGCCGCCCGTGCCACCCGCCTCAGAACGACTGCACCACCTGGGCGAGTTCGCCGACCGCCGTGGCGAGCGGCGCCACCGGCTGGACGAAGGCGGTCAGCCGCTCCAGAGCGCGCCGCACCACCCCGGGTTCGGGTGCGCCCTCGTCGAGTTCCTCGCGCAGCCGGCGCAGCTCCACCCGCGGCGTCCGCTGGTCCGGGAGTTCCGCCCGGTGCCGCTCCAGCAGCAGCTCGATCAGCTCCATCAGCTCGGCGGCCCGTTCGCGCTGCTCGGGTGCGAGGGCCTGGAAGCCGATTTGGCCGGCGACGGCCCGCGCCCCCGGCCCCACTGCCTGGTTGCCGACCTGGCTGTGCCCGCCGTACTGCTGGACGCCCAGGTTGACCGCGGGCCCGCCGGGGGGCCGCTGGGTGTGGTCCGGGTACGGCGGCGAACCGTCGGCGCTGGGTTGGGACATCGGGGCCTCCTATCGCCTGGGGGTCCGGTCGGCGGCCGGTGCGGCCGCGACCTGGGTGGTGGCCTGGGCACCCTGGCCGACGGCCTGGTTGGCGACCACGCTCACGCCGCCCTGCTGGAGGACACCGTTGTTGAGGATGGTCTGTGTCTGGGTACGGAAGTCGGCGGTGTCCACGCCGTGTTCGTCCAGGAACTCCCGTACGGCCGCCAGGGTGTGCCGGTCCAGTGCGGCGAGCGCGCTCTCGGCGTCGCCGCGCTGGAAGTGGTTGAGGTAGGCCGGACTGAGCGCGGCCTCGCGGATGCTGAGCCGGGCTCCGCGGTCGAAGGCCGGGTCCTGGGCGGCGGCCTTCCGCTCCCGCCCGAGGGTGCGGGTCCTGCGGGAGCCGTAGCGGGCGTACCGCAGGGCGGAGGCGGGTGCGGCGAACAGCGCGGCGCCGGTGCGCCGCAGGGCGGTCAGCGCCAGCGCCCGCCGGTGCTCGTCGGTGAGCCTCGCGGGCAGTGAGTCCACGGCGTGCAGGTCGGGGCGTACCGGACCGAGGATGTGCCGGTCGCACCGCAGGTGCAGCGTCCTGCCGGACACGGCCACCTGCAGGAACTGGCTGGGCACCACCTCGTCCCCCCAGAGCGGCAGATGGGCGGCCAGGTGGTGGCGGGCCGGGCCCTCCGGGTTCAGGGCGATCCGTCTGACCTCGGGAGCGGGCAGACGGGTGGCGGGCGCCCGTCCGGGGTGGGGCAGGAGGAGGGCGTTCGCCGCGACCTGCGTACCGCTGACGAGTACCCGGTCCTCCAGTCGCAGCCCCGTCAGGCCCCGGCCGTCCAGGAGGGGCTCGCCCGGGTGCCGTCCGGCCGCGTTCCGCAGCCCGGACCGCAGGCACTCCACCACGTCCCAGGCGTCGAAGGGAGTGACGGTGCCCCGCTCCGCCCTGGAGCCGGACGGGCTCTGGGCGGGCAGCAGCGGGATCGACAGGGCCCAGTGGGAGTCCTTCCCGGAGTGGCCGATGAACGGCGAGAAGCCGCTGTAGACGGTGACGTTGCCGTGCTGAGCCTCGGCCAGCTTCGTGATCCGGGCCTGCGCCCACGGTTCGGCGGGCAGCGGCTGGGGCACCGCGTCCGGGGAGAAGGACTCTCTGCGGAGCATGCGGAGCCGGGCGTCGACGTCCCGTTCCGCCGCGGCCACCGTGCGGAAGGCCAGCACGCCCGCCACGAGCACGGCGAGCAGCGCCGGTATGCCGCCGAGATAGCCGCCGAACAGCCATGCCGGGAACCCCGGCAGCGGGAGCGCGGACAGGGCGAGGCCCATCGGTAAGGCGGTGGCGAGCAGGGCGGCGCCCGTCACCGCCAGCCGCCGCACGGCCTGGCCGAAGTCCGGCAGTTCACGGCCGCGTAAGGAGCGTCCCGGCACCCGGGCCGCCGCGCCCAGGGCTTTGAGGGCCAACGCGCCGAACAGCAGCCAGAACGGGGCGAACAGCAGCACCGGGCCGAACGCCAGTGTCAGCCGCCGGTCCCTGCGCGCCGTCAGCCGGCGGGCGGCCAGGCAGTGCCGGGCGACCGGGACCAGGTCGACGCCGGGCGACACCGCGACGGCGGCCAGTTCGTCGGCCAGTACGTCCTCGACCACGAGGCGGGCGAACGCCGGGTCGGTGTAGGCCGCCGCGCACAGATAGCGGGTGGCGTCGCCCGGGGCGCTGCCGGTCGGGGCGGTGGCGGGTCCGTCGGGTGAGGTCATGCCCCTCTTCCTTTCGCGGGTGCGGCCCGCCGCTCCGCGACCGGCCGGCGCGGGGGTGCCCGCTACGGCGAAGACGGCGGCCACGACGAGGCCGAGCAGGACTCCGAAGCAGAGCGAGTCCACGAGGATGTAGACGAGGGCCGCTGACGGGTCCGGGCCGAAGGCGAGCGCCGTGGCGGGGTCGCCCCACAGGACGAGGGCCCAGGAGGGCAGCGCCGCGAGCAGGGCGATGAGCACCCCGGTGCCGAGCGCGGCGGCCCACTGGGCGCCCCGTGCCCCGGATGCGGGCCGGACCAGCCGGGGTACCAGCAGCGCGATGCCGAGGATCACGGCCACGAAGCCGGCGTTCCCGCTCCAGGCGATCGTGGCGGACTGGGGGTCGGGCCCGGGTGTGAGGTCCCAACGGGGTACGTACAGCGCGCGGTACAGCAGTTCCAGTACGCGGTTGTCCGTCCATCCGGCGGTCAACGCGTCCACGACCCACGGACTTCCCACCACGACGACGAGCGCGCAGAGCAGGACGACTGTCCCGCGCAACGAGTTCCCCGTACTGCCCGCCCGCCCCATGAGCCCTCCCCCGACGGCCTCCGCTGCAGCACTGTAGGGCAGCGGTGGCCGCCTGTCAGGCGAATGCCCCGTCCGCACGCGCCGCCGAGCCGCCCGGGCCGGTGCGGTGCCGCGCCGCACCGCACGCTCACCCGGGCCGACCAGCGTGCTCAGGGGCCGACTGCAGCGCGCGGTCACATCCGGGGTGCCCGCCCGCCGTCCGTTCGGCCCGCCCGGCCGGGGTCCGGCCGGGTGCCGGCGTCAGGAGCGCACGATCCCCGATGCCCGCGCGGTCGCCAGCCATTCCGGGAACTCGGACACCAGGTGGTCGTACAGTTCTTCGTCGCTGAGCCGCCGTGGATCCCGCCCCGCGTGGAAGAAGCCCGCGTTGTCGACGGGGCGCTTCGCGGGGACCGCCAGGTCGTCGAGTCTGCGCAGGAAGTCGAACTGCCGGCTGCCGGGGTCGCCGAAGCCGATGAACTGCCAGAACATCGGCAGCTTCGCCGCCTTGCACACATAGCGTTCTGCGGCGGCTCGGTTGCTGGGGCCGCCGTCGGTCTGGAAGACGACGAGGGCGGGCTCGGTCGCGCCGCTGTCCAGGTAGTGGTCGATGACCGCGTCCATCGCGAGGTGGTAGTTGGTCCTGCCCATGTGACCGAGCCCGGCCACGATCCGCTCTATGCGGCCCTCGTGGCCGGCGAGTTCGACGTCCGTCTCGGCGTCGATATCCGTGGAGAAGAAGACGACGGGGACGCGCCCGTCGTCGTCCAGATGGGCCGCGAGGCCGAGGACCCGGTCCGCGAGGGCCTGGACGCTGCCGTCCTGGTAGTAGGGCCTCATGGAGCCGGAGTAGTCGACCACCAGGTACACCGCCGCACGCCGGTCGCTCAGCCCGTGCTTGGCCAGCGAAACCCCGGCGGACTTGTAGAGGCTGACGAGGGCGGGCGCGGTCTCCTCGATCTTGCGCAGGCTGATGGCCGCCATGGGTGTGTCTCCGTTCGCCGGGCATCCGCGGGTCCTGTGCGGGCCGGCACCCGTGCCGTGGGACTGCGCCGGAAAGGGGACACGCGCACCGCGAGACTACGGGCGCGTACCGTCACCGGGGAAGATGCCGCGGCGCCCGCCCATCATCCGGTCGGGGACGGGGGCAGGCGCCGCGTCTGTTCCGTACGCCTTTGTACGGGACGTCTATGAGGGACCGTCAGTGTACGGTCCGGATGGTGAACCGCCGGATCAGACCGTCAGGGAGCGGTCCGTCGGGCGGATCGGGGCGGGCAGTTCGCTCGCGCCTGTGAGGTAGCGGTCCACTCCGCGCGCCGCGGAGCGGCCCTCGGCGATGGCCCAGACGATCAGGGACTGGCCGCGGCCCGCGTCGCCGGCGACATAGACGCCGTCGACGTTGGTGGCGAAGTCCGCGTCGCGGGCGATGTTGCCGCGCTCGTCCAGCGCCAGGCCGAACTGGGTGACCAGGCCGTTCTCCACGTCGGTGCCGGTGAAGCCCATGGCGAGGGTGACCAGCTGGGCCGGGATGGCCCGCTCCGTGCCGGGCTTCGGGGCCGGCCTGCCGTCGACGAACTCCACCTCGACGAGGTGGAGGGACTGGACGTTGCCGTCCGCGTCGCCCTCGAAGTGGGTGGTGGAGACGGAGTAGACCCGCTCGCCGCCCTCCTCGTGCGCGGACGTCACCTTGTAGAGCATCGGGAACGTCGGCCACGGCTGGCCGGAGCTGCGCTCCTCGCCCGGCCGGGGCATGATCTCCAGCTGGGTGACGGACGCCGCGCCCTGGCGGTGGGCGGTACCGACGCAGTCGGCGCCGGTGTCGCCGCCGCCGATGACGACGACGTGCTTGCCCTCGGCGGTGATCGGCGGGGTCACGAAGTCGCCCTCGACGACCTTGTTGGAGAGCGGCAGGTACTCCATCGCCTGGTGGATGCCGTTCAGTTCACGGCCCTGCACCGGAAGGTCCCGCGCGGTCGTGGCACCGGCGGCGATGACGACCGCGTCGAACCGCTTGCGCAGGTCCGTCGCCGTCAGGTCGCGGCCGATCTCGATGCCGGTGCGGAACTTGGTGCCCTCCGCGCGCATCTGCTCGATGCGGCGGTTGACGTGCCGCTTCTCCATCTTGAACTCGGGGATGCCGTAGCGCAGCAGACCGCCGATGCGGTCGGCGCGCTCGTACACCACCACGGTGTGGCCGGCGCGGGTCAGTTGCTGGGCGGCGGCGAGGCCGGCCGGACCGGAGCCGATGACCGCGACGGTCCTGCCGGACAGCCGCTCTGGCGGCTGCGGCTTGACGTCACCCGTGTCCCACGCCTTGTCGATGATCGAGACCTCGACGTTCTTGATGGTGACGGCGGGCTGGCTGATGCCGAGGACGCACGCAGCCTCGCACGGGGCGGGGCAGAGCCGTCCGGTGAACTCCGGGAAGTTGTTCGTGGCGTGCAGCCGCTCGCTCGCCGCCTGCCAGTTCTCGCGGTAGGCGTAGTCGTTCCACTCCGGGATGAGGTTCCCGAGCGGGCAGCCGTTGTGGCAGAACGGGATGCCGCAGTCCATGCAGCGCCCGGCCTGCTTGCTGATGATCGGCAGCAGGGAGCCGGGGACGTAGACCTCGTTCCAGTCCTTGACGCGCTCGGCGACGGGACGGGTCTCGGCGACCTCGCGCCCGGTGGTCAGGAAGCCCTTGGGGTCAGCCATGGGTCGCCGCCTCCATCATCTTCTCGGTGGTCTCCCGCTCGGAGAGACCGGCGAGCTCAGCGGCTTCCTTGGCGGCGAGCACGGCCTTGTACGTGATCGGGATGATCTTGCTGAACCGGTCCGCGGCGGCGGGCCAGTCGGCGAGGAGCTTCTCGGCCACGGTGGAACCCGTCTCCTCGTGGTGGCGGCGCACGACGTCGTGCAGCCACTCCTTGTCGGTGTCGCTCAGGGTCTCGACGGCGTTCGCGTTGCCGGCGTTGACGTTGTCCTCGTCGAGGTCGACGACGTAGGCGACACCGCCGGACATGCCGGCCGCGAAGTTGCGTCCCGTCTCGCCGAGGACGACGGCGTGCCCGCCGGTCATGTACTCGCAGCCGTGGTCGCCCACGCCCTCGGAGACGACCAGCGCACCGGAGTTGCGGACGCAGAAGCGCTCGCCGGTGCGGCCGCGCAGGAACAGCTCGCCGCCGGTGGCGCCGTAGGCGATGGTGTTGCCCGCGATGGTCGAGTACTCGGCCAGGTGGTCGGCGCCCCGGTCGGGGCGGACGACGATCCGGCCGCCGGAGAGGCCCTTGCCGACGTAGTCGTTGGCGTCGCCCTCCAGGCGCAGGGTGACGCCGCGCGGCAGGAAGGCGCCGAAGGACTGGCCGGCGGAGCCGGTGAAGGTGATGTCGATGGTGTCGTCGGGCAGGCCCGCCCCGCCGAACTTCCTGGTCACCTCGTGACCGAGCATGGTGCCGACGGTCCGGTTGATGTTGCGGATCGCGACCTGGGCGCGGACCGGCTGGGCGTCCTCGGCGGTGGCCGCGGCCAGCGCGTCCGCGGACAGCTTGATCAGCTCGTTGTCGAGGGCCTTCTCCAGGCCGTGGTCCTGCTCGACGAGCTGGTGGCGGACGGCGCCCTCGGGCAGCTCCGGCACGTGGAACAGCGGTGCCAGGTCCAGTCCCTGGGCCTTCCAGTGGTTCACGGCGCGCGTGGTGTCCAGCAGTTCGGCGTGGCCGACGGCCTCGTCCAGGGTGCGGAAGCCCAGCTCGGCGAGGATCTCGCGGACCTCCTCGGCGATGAACTCGAAGAAGTTGACGACGAACTCGGCCTTGCCGTTGAAGCGCTCGCGCAGCACCGGGTTCTGCGTGGCGATGCCGACCGGGCAGGTGTCCAGGTGGCAGACGCGCATCATGATGCAGCCGGAGACGACGAGCGGGGCGGTGGCGAAGCCGAACTCCTCGGCGCCGAGCAGCGCGGCGATGACGACGTCGCGGCCGGTCTTCAGCTGGCCGTCGGTCTGCACGACGATGCGGTCGCGCAGGCCGTTGAGCAGCAGCGTCTGCTGGGTCTCGGCGAGGCCGAGCTCCCAGGGGCCGCCGGCGTGCTTCAGCGAGGTGAGCGGCGATGCGCCGGTGCCGCCGTCGTGCCCGGAGATGAGGACCACGTCCGCGTGGGCCTTGGAGACGCCCGCGGCGACCGTGCCGACGCCGACCTCGGACACCAGCTTCACATGGATGCGGGCGGCCGGGTTGGCGTTCTTGAGGTCGTGGATCAGCTGCGCCAGGTCCTCGATGGAGTAGATGTCGTGGTGCGGCGGCGGGGAGATCAGACCGACACCCGGGGTGGAGTGCCGGGTCTTGGCGACCCACGGGTAGACCTTGGGGCCGGGCAGCTGGCCGCCCTCGCCGGGCTTGGCGCCCTGGGCCATCTTGATCTGGATGTCGTCCGCGTTGACCAGGTACTCGGAGGTCACGCCGAAGCGGCCGGAGGCGACCTGCTTGATGCTGGAGCGGCGCGCCGGGTCGTACAGGCGCTCCGGGTCCTCGCCGCCCTCACCGGTGTTGGACTTGCCGCCCAGCTGGTTCATGGCGATGGCGAGGGTCTCGTGCGCCTCCTGTGAGATGGAGCCGTACGACATGGCGCCGGTGGAGAAGCGCTTGACGATCTCGGCGGCCGGCTCGACCTCGTCGAGGGGGATGGACGGGCGGCCTGACTTGAAGCCGAACAGGCCGCGCAGCGTCATCAGCCGCTCGGACTGCTCGTTCACCCGGTCCGTGTACTTCTTGAAGATGTCGTACCGCTTGGTGCGCGTGGCGTGCTGCAGGCGGAAGACGGTCTCCGGGTCGAACAGGTGCGGCTCGCCCTCGCGGCGCCACTGGTACTCGCCGCCGATCTCCAGCGCGCGGTGCGCCGGGGCGATGCCGCTGGCCGGGTACGCCTTGGCGTGCCGGGCGGCGACCTCCTCGGCGATCACGCCCAGGCCGGCGCCGCCGATCTTGGTGGCGGTGCCGTCGAAGTACTGGGCGACGAAGGCGTCGTCGAGGCCGACGGCCTCGAAGACCTGGGCGCCGCGGTAGGAGGCGACGGTCGAGATGCCCATCTTGGACATGACCTTGAGGACGCCCTTGCCGAGGGCCTTGATCAGGTTGCGGATCGCCTGCTCGGGCTCCAGGCCCTCGATGAAGGTCCCGGCGCGCAGCAGGTCCTCCACGGACTCCATCGCCAGGTACGGGTTGACCGCGGCGGCGCCGTAGCCGATGAGCAGCGCGACGTGGTGCACCTCGCGGACGTCGCCGGCCTCGACCAGCAGGCCCACCTGGGTGCGCTGCTTGGTGCGGATGAGGTGGTGGTGGACGGCGGAGGTGAGCAGCAGCGACGGGATCGGCGCGTGCTCGGCGTCGGAGTGCCGGTCGGAGAGCACGATCAGCCGGGCGCCGCCCTCGATGGCGGCGTCGGCCTCGGCGCAGACCTCGTCCAGCCGGGCGGCGAGGGCGTCGCCGCCGCCGGAGACCCGGTAGAGACCGGACAGCGTGACGGCCTTCATCCCGGGCATGTCGCCGTCGGCGTTGATGTGGATGAGCTTGGCCAGCTCGTCGTTGTCGATCACCGGGAACGGCAGGGTGACCGAGCGGCAGGACGCCGCGGTCGGGTCCAGCAGGTTGCCCTGCGGGCCGAGCGAGGAGAGCAGCGAGGTGACCAGTTCCTCGCGGATGGCGTCCAGCGGCGGGTTGGTGACCTGCGCGAACAGCTGGGTGAAGTAGTCGAAGAGCAGCCGCGGGCGCTCGGAGAGGGCCGCGATCGGCGAGTCGGTGCCCATGGAGCCGATCGGCTCGGCGCCGGTGCGGGCCATCGGCGCGAGCAGGACGCGCAGTTCCTCCTCGGTGTAGCCGAAGGTCTGCTGGCGGCGGGTGACCGAGGCGTGGGTGTGCACGATGTGCTCGCGCTCGGGCAGGTCGCCGAGTTCGATGATCCCGGCGTCGAGCCACTCCTCGTAGGGGTGCTCGGCGGCCAGCGCGGCCTTGATCTCGTCGTCCTCGATGATGCGGTGCTCGGCGGTGTCGACGAGGAACATCCGGCCCGGCTGGAGGCGGCCCTTGCGGACGACCTTGGCGGGGTCGATGTCCAGGACGCCGACCTCGGAGGAGAGGACGACCAGGCCGTCGTCGGTGACCCAGTAGCGGCCGGGGCGCAGGCCGTTGCGGTCGAGGACCGCGCCGACCTGGGTGCCGTCGGTGAAGGTGACGCAGGCCGGGCCGTCCCAGGGCTCCATCATCGTGGAGTGGTACTGGTAGAAGGCGCGCCGGGCCGGGTCCATGGACTCGTGGTTCTCCCACGCCTCGGGGACCATCATCAGCACGCTGTGGGGCAGCGAGCGGCCGCCGAGGTGCAGCAGCTCCAGGACCTCGTCGAAGGAGGCGGAGTCGGAGGCGTCCGGGGTGCAGACCGGGAAGATCCGCTCCAGGTCCCTGTCCCCGAACAGCTCGCTGACCAGCTGCGACTCCCGGGCCCGCATCCAGTTGCGGTTGCCCTTGACGGTGTTGATCTCACCGTTGTGCGCCACGAAGCGGTACGGGTGGGCGAGCGGCCAGCTCGGGAAGGTGTTGGTGGAGAACCGGGAGTGGACCAGGGCCACGGCGGTGGCGAAGCGGCGGTCCGAGAGGTCCGGGAAGAAGGGCTCCAGCTGGCCGGTGGTCAGCATGCCCTTGTAGACGATGGTGCGGGCGGACAGCGACGGGAAGTACACGCCCGCCTCGCGCTCGGCGCGCTTGCGCAGCACGAACGCCTTGCGGTCGAGGGCGATGCCGCTGATCACTCCTCCCCCGGTGCCTTCGGCCCCGGGGGCTGCGCCGCTCACGAAGAGCTGGCGGAAGACGGGCATGGTGGAGCGGGCGGTGGCGCCCAGCAGCTCGGGGGCGACGGGGACGTCGCGCCAGCCCAGGACCTCCAGGCCCTCCTCGGCGGCGATCGTCTCGATCCGCGAGACGGCGTGGTCCGCGGCGCCCTGGGGGACGAAGGCGATGCCGACGGCGTACGACCCGGCCTCGGGGAGCTCGAACCCGGCGACGTCGCGCAGGAAGGCGTCGGGGACCTGGAGCAGGATGCCGGCGCCGTCGCCCGAGTCGGGCTCGGAGCCGGTGGCACCGCGGTGCTCGAGGTTGCGCAGTACGGTCAGCGCCTGCTCGACCAGCTCATGGCTGGCAACACCGGTGAGGGTGGCCACGAACCCGACACCGCAGGCGTCGTGTTCGTTACGGGGGTCGTACATCCCCTGCGGGGCGGGGCGACCGTCCATGGGCGACCAGGCGTCGGAACGCATCGGCTCTCCCGTCGTCGTCGTGGCATATGGCGGTGCCGAGGGACGACGTTGGCCCTCCGCTGAAATTTCGTGCAGGTTACATGATGGAGTGGTTCTCGGGAAGCGGATAACCCATTCCAACATGCGGACACCGCGCAAGGGGATCGAGATGGCGGCGCAGGTGGGGGCGGGTGCGGACAGATCGCTTGGATCGGCGTCCCCGGACCCGGGATACAGAGCAGGCTTCGTTGCCCGCAGCGCTTGTGGCTCATGCCCGGCGGTTAAGGATTCGAAACCGCCGAGTAACGCCCCATGATGTGAGGCCAAGGACAAGTGTCGCACCTCACGGCCCGATAGGGCAGCAGGGCGGCGGCGGGAAATAGGTCACAGCCCCGGAAGGAGCCCCCGGAGGCGGCGAGCGGACGGGGGACGCCTTGGCGGGAAGGGTTCGCCGGGAAGTTCCGGCATCGAAGGGCGCAAGCCTCCCCGGACCCCGAAGGCCCAGGCATGGAGCGATCTCGGCCATCGAAGCCCAGGCACGGGATTCCGCCGGGCCCCGACGACCCCTCGAACCCAAGCGGGGCCCCGGGCCCTGGACGACCCCGGAAAAGTGTCGCCCGGCACCCCGTGGGCCCCGTGCCCCGGCCCACCAGCCGGCACGGGATCGCCCTGGTAACCGGATACACCCGGAGTTGCGCGTCGGCGCGGCGTGGGGGTACCTCCCGTACCCGAAGGGCTACGGGGGGCGGGGCACCTCCGTACCCGAACGGCGACGGGGGCACCTCCCGTACCCGAAGGGCGACGGGGGTGGCGTGCGGGCGCCGCACGCCGGTCCACCGGGGTCTCGGGACCGGCCCCGACCGGGCCGTTGGACCGCGGCCCCGACCGGACCGTCAGACCGCGGCCCCGACCAGGCTGCCGATCGCGTACGTCACGGCCGCGGCGGCGCCGCCCAGGGCCAGCTGCCGGAGCCCGCTGGACCACCAGCCGCGCACGGTCACCCTGGACACCAGCGCTCCGCAGGCGAACAGCCCCAGCAGCGCCAGCAGCACCGCGGGCCACAGCGAGGTGGCACCCAGGAGGTACGGCAGGACCGGCAGCAGCGCACCCAGGGCGAACGAGGCGAAGGACGAGACGGCGGCGACCGTCGGGGAGGGCAGGTCGTCCGGGTCGATGCCCAGCTCCTCGCGGGCGTGGATCTCCAGTGCCCGCTCAGGATCCCTGGACAGCTGCACGGCCACCTCGCGGGCGAGCCGGGGCTCCACACCGCGCGCCACGTACAGCGCGGCGAGCTCCTCCATCTCGTCGACCGGGTGCTTGCGCAGCTCGCGGCGCTCGACCTCGAGCTCCGCCTGGACGAGCTCGCGCTGCGAGGCGACCGAGGTGTACTCGCCGGCGGCCATCGAGAAGGCACCCGCCGCCAGTCCGGCGAGACCCGTGATCACGATGGTCTGCGGGGACACCGCCCCGCCCGCGACACCGCTCATCAGGGCGAGGTTGGACACGAGCCCGTCCATGGCGCCGAACACCGCGGGCCGCAGCCAGCCGCCGTTGACGTCCCGGTGCGTGTGGTTGTCGCGGTGCGCCTCGTGAAGCGTCGCCTCGGTCTCGATGATGGACACAGCTCTCCCCTCGCTTCCGGAGCGGTCCGCGTCCGCGTCCCACCCCTTTCCCGCTCCCGAAAGTACGCTCGATGTAAGGGGCTCGCCAGCAAGGCAGGCTTTACTTACCTGGTCAGAGCGGTGGGCTTCGCACCTGGGCCGGACGTGTGAACCGGGGTTTCCCGCGCCCGCACCCGGCGTCCCGCGGGGGACAGATCGAGGATCAGGCCCCAAGGGGTGCGAAGGAGTGGCGCGGTGGACTGGATTGCATGCGATCGGGCCCGCGGCGCGCTCCTGGGGCTGGCCGTGGGCGACGCCCTCGGCGCGCCGGCGGAGAACATGCGGCCCTCCGAGATCCGCCGCCGCTGGGGCCGTATCGAGGGCTTCGTGACCGACAGCCCCGCGGGCACGGACGACACCGAGTACGCGATCTTCTCCGGACTGCTGCTCGCCCGGCACGGGTCGGCGCTCACCGTGGCACACGTCGAGAAGGCGTGGCACCACTGGATCGCGGACCTGGACGAGGGGCCGTTCCGGGGTGCCGGCTTCAGTGAGCGCGGCACCCTGGAGAACCTGCGCCGCGGGCTGGCGGCGCCCATCACCGCGCAGCACCGGCACGCCTGGAGCGACGGGCTCGCCATACGGGCGGCGCCGTTCGGGGTGTTCGCCGCGGGATCCCCCGGCGAGGCGGCCCGGCTGGTGGCCGTCGACGGCTGCGTGAGCCACGACGGCGAGGGCATCTACGGCGGGCAGGCGGTGGCGGCGGGGGTGGCCGCGGCGATGGCGGGAGCCGGCCCGGCGGGAGTGATCGGCGCTGCCCTGTCCGCCGTCCCCCTGGACTCCTGGACGTCGCGCTCCCTGCGCCGGGCGGTCGTCGCCGCGGAACGGGCGGGGACGGATCCGCTCGGCCGCGAGCGGACGGTCCGCTCCGCGGTCGTGGTCGGCGGCTACCCGTGGACCGACCTGGCGCCCGAGGCGGTCGGTCTGGCCTTCGGCGCGTTCGCCGCGGCCCGGGGCGACTTCCGCACCTCGGTGCTGACCGCGGTCAACATGGGCCGCGACGCCGACACCACCGCGGCGGTCGCGGGCGCGCTGGCCGGGGCGATGTCGGGCGCCTCCGCCATCCCCCCGGACTGGGCCGCCGCGATCGGCCCGGTCCGGGGCAGCTGCCTCCCCTCCATGCGGGGCTACCACGTCCTCGACATCGCCGACCTGCTCACGCCGTACGACGACGCCGAGGCCCTGTCATGACCCCCCGCCCGCTCGACTCCACCACTCCGGACCAGCCCGCCCCCGACGCCCCGGACACTCCCCTGGACCTGGCGGCCGGCACCCCGGACACACCGGACGACGGGCCGGGGGAAGCGGCCCGGACCCCGGGTCCGGCCACAGGTCCGGCGACAGGTCCGGTCCCGGATCCGGCCACAGGTCAGGCCATAGCTCCGGTCCCGGACGAGGAGGAACGGCCCGCCCCGGCGAACGCCGGGTCCGGGGGGCCCGCGACGCACGGGCCCCCGGCCGACCCCACGAGCACCGACCTCACCGCGCGGAACCACCCGGCGCCCGGCGGCTCCGCCACGACGCACGGGCCCCCGGCCGACCCCGCCGGCGCGAACCCCACCGCGCCGGAGCGCTCGCCGAAGCCGCGGCACGCACGCCCGGT
Organism: Streptomyces tirandamycinicus; assembly: GCF_003097515.1. Classification (NCBI taxonomy): domain Bacteria; kingdom Bacillati; phylum Actinomycetota; class Actinomycetes; order Kitasatosporales; family Streptomycetaceae; genus Streptomyces; species Streptomyces tirandamycinicus. The sequence continues at coordinate 781,181 of NZ_CP029188.1, forward strand.
GGGGCGGCCGGAGCACGGGGCGGACCGGACCAGGCACCACCGGTCGCCCGAACACCAGTCGCCCGAACACCGGTCGCGCGGTGCGGCGGCGGACGACGGCACGGCCACCGCACGGGCCCGGCGGGCGGACGCCCCCGACGCTGCCGGGGCCGGGGGCCGCGGCCCCGTCGCGGGGTGGGGGTACTCGTCCTGGCTGCGCCCGGCGGCAGCCCGCCCCGGCGAGGCCGCGGGGACCGCCGCTCCCCCCGGGCACGACGCGTACCGCACCCGGATCGAGGGGCTGCTGCTCGGGCTCGCCGCCGGTGACGCCGCGGGGTGGCCGGCCGCGCGGCACCGGGCCGCGCGGATGCCCGAGTGGACCCGGCGCCTCACCCGTGAGCTCGACACGTTCGCCGAGCAGAACGCCACGACCACACTGCCGGTACCGATCGCCCTGAACCAGCCGCCCGAACCGCTGCGCCTCGGCCCGTCCGACGACGCGGAGTGGGCCGCCTTCACCGCCGAGACGGTCCTCGCCTCCGCCGCCGAGCGGTTCGACGGCCTCGACCCCGGCCGCCGGGTCCGCAGCGCCGTCGACCTCGCCTGGAACGCCCTGGCCGCGAAGATCGCCGCGGCCGAGGCCCGGGCTCCCGAGGTCGAGGCGGCCGTGCCTCCCCTCCGTGCCCGGATCTCCGTACGCGCGGGCCTCGGCAATCTCGCCACCGGACTGCGCCCGCCCGCCACGGGCCACGACAACCCGCACTACTTCGACGACGCCGCCTGCGTACGCGCCGCCGTGCTCGCCGTCGTCCACCCGGGCGACCCCCGGATGGCCGCCGAGCTGGCCGAGTTCGACGCGCGCTACACCCAGGACGGCGACGGCGTGCACGGCGCCCGCGCCATGGCGGCCGCCGTCGCCGCCGCACTCGGCGGCGCTCGGGTGGACGCCGCCGTCGACGCCGCCCTGGCCGAACTCCCCGAGGCCACCGAGATCGGCCGAAACGCCCGGCACGCCCTGGCGCTCGCCCGCCACGCGGAGGACGCGTTCTCCCTCGTGCCCCTGCTGGAGCACCAGATCGTCGACCACGTCTACAGCTACGGCATCGCCGCCGCCGAGACCGTGCCCGTCGCCCTCGCCCTGGTGACGGCGGCGCGCGGCCGGATGGGCGGGGCCCTCCCCGCCGCCGCGTGCCTGTCACGCGTCGCGGACTCCGCGCCCGCCCTCGCCGGCGCGCTGACCGGGGTCCTCGGCGGGGCGCGGGCCGTTCCCGCGACCTGGCGGGACGCCTGCCGCACCCTGGCCGGCTGCGCCCTGCCCCGCCTCGCCGGTACGGACCTGCTGGAACTCGCGGGACGGCTGGCCCGCGTCATCCGCCCACCGGACGCACCCCCGGAAGCACCGCACGCCCCGCCGTCCACCGCCCCACCGTCCACCGCGGCGGCGGCCCCCGCGGCCCCGGCCACTGCCGCCACCGGCGGCGGACCCGGCCGGTCCGCGGGCCGGTAACTCGCCTCTCCCGGCCGCGAATCCCCGACGCCGCCTGCCTCCCCCGCACCCGCCCCGGGTGGACAATTCCGGCATGACACTCTCAGCGCACGCGGTCGCCACGCTCGACGACCGGATCACCGGCTCCCTCGTCGGCGCCGCGGTCGGCGACGCGCTCGGCGGACCGGTCGAGGGATACACACCGGAGCAGATCGTGGAGCGCCACGGCGGCCGCGTCCAGGGCGTCGTCGGCCCCTGGCACGGCGACGACTGGCGCACCGCCCGCCCCATCGCGCCGTACCACAAGGGGGACGGGCACGTCACCGACGACACCCTGATGACGCACGCCCTCGTCCGCGTCTACGCCACCGTCCGGGACCACCTGGACGCCTACGCCGTCGCCGACCACCTCGTACCGGACCTGGTCTCCACGCCGCGCTGGATCCCCGAGCTGGAGGCCGAGGCCCTCCCCCTGCAGCGGCTGTTCCTCGCCGAGAAGTGGCTCGCGGCCCGGCTGCACTACGGCCATGCCGACCCGCGCGAGGCCGGTACCGGGAACATCGTCAACTGCGGTGCGGCCATGTACATGGCCCCCGTCGGCCTGGTCAACGCGGCCAACCCGGCCGCCGCCTACGCGGAGGCCCTGGACGTGGCGGGCGCCCACCAGTCCTCGTACGGGCGTGAGGCCGCGGGTGTCCTCGCCGCCGCGGTCGCCGCGGCCTGCGCGCCCGGGGCGACCCCGGAGTCCGTCGTCGGGACCTGCCTGTCGCTCGCCAAGGACGGCACCCGCTCGGCGATCGAGGCGGTGGCCGAAGTCGCCTCCCGACACAGCGACTTCGAGCCCGCGCTGCGTCCGCTGCGGGAGGCGGTCGCACCGTTCGACACCGTAGGGCCCGACTACCGCGCCCCCTCCCTGGCCGCCCGCCGCCCCTCGCGGCTGCACTCCGTCGAGGAACTGCCCGTCGCGCTGGGCATGCTGCTCATCGGTGACGGCGACTACCGCAGGACCGTGCTGGGTTCGGTGAACTACGGCCGGGACTGCGACTCGATCGCCACGATGTCCGGGGCGCTCGCGGGCGCGCTGTACGGGGAGGAAGCGATCCCCGCCGACTGGGTGAAGACCGTCGCCGAGGCCAGCCGCCTCGACCTGCACGCCCCGGCCCGCACCCTCACGGAGGTCGCGTACGAGATCTTCGCCCGCGACACCCGGCGCCGCCGGGCGCACGAGGCCGCGTTCGCCGCACTGGCGGACGCCCGGTGAACCTCCGGCTCACCTGGGTCCAGCCCGAGGACCTGGTAGGCCACGAGCTGCGCCAGGCCGCCGAGGACGGCCGGGACGCCTCTGCGGTCGCCGTCCGCTGGCGGGCGGCGGGCGGCACCCCGGCGCCCCCGGCCTCGGGGGCCTCGCCCCGGCCCGCCCCGCCCGGGCTGCGGGCGCTGGCGATCCGGCTGCTGGACGAACTGGACGCGCTTCCCGCTCCGCTCGCCGACCGCGAGCCGACGAGCCTGCCCGCCATCAGGGCGGCGTGCCCCGACTGGCCCGAGTCCCGGCCACGGGGCGCGCCCGGGCGGGCGGGGCACGGGACGGAGGACCGGCCGCAGGCCGGGCCCGGGCGTACGCCGGAGGACCGGCCGCGGCTGGACCCGCGGGACGGCACCCACGACCGGCGGCGGGGCACGCAGGCCGGTACGGGCGACCGGGATCGAGTCACGCCTGACGGCACCCACGACCGGCGGTGGGGCACGCCTGACGGCACCCACGACCGACAGCGGGGCGCGCCTGACGGCACCGACGGACGGAAGCGAGGAGCGCCCGGGCACGGGCCCGGCGGCCCGCCGGAGCGGCGGCTGCATGCCGCCTGGCTCGGCCGGGCGGCCGGCTGCCTGCTCGGCAAACCCGTGGAGAAGCTCCCCCTGCACGCCATCCGCGCACTCGCCCGCGCGACCGGCAACTGGCCGCTCTCCACCTGGTTCACCGCGAAGGGCGTACCCCCCGGGCTGCTGGCCGCGCACCCCTGGAACCGCCGCTCCGCCCCCACCTCGCTCGCCGAGAACATCGACGGCATGCCCGAGGACGACGACCTCGACTACCCGCTGCTGAACCTGCTCCTCCTCCAGCGGTACGGGCAGGGCTTCGGCACCGCCGACGTCGCCCGGCTCTGGCTGGACGAACTCCCCGCCGGCCGTACGTTCACCGCCGAGCGGGTCGCGTACCGCAACCTCCTGCAGGGCGTGGAACCGCCGGCCACCGCGACCCGGCACAACCCCTTCCGGGAGTGGATCGGCGCCGCCATCCGCGCCGACGTGCACGGCTGGACCCACCCGGGGGACCCGGCCGCGGCGGCCGAAGCGGCCCATCGGGACGCGGTGCTCACCCACACCGCGAACGGCGTCTACGGGGCCATGTTCGTCGCGGCGGCACTCGCCGTCGCGGCCGGCGGGGCCGCGGACGTGCACATGTGCCTGCGCGAGGGGCTCCGTGTCGTCCCGCCCCGCTCGCGGCTCGCCGGGGCCGTGCGCCACGGCATCGCCACCGCCGCCGCGCACCGCGACTTCGACACCGTCGTGGACCGGCTGCACGCCGCGCACGGCGCCTACCACTGGGTGCACGCCGTCCCCAACGCGGCCCTGCTGGCCGCCGCGCTCACTCACGCGGACGGCGACTTCACCGGCAGCATCTGCCGTGCCGTGTCGGGCGGCTGGGACACGGACTCCAACGGCGCCACCGCCGGCTCGCTGGCCGGGCTGCTCGCCGGCCGCCCCGACCGCCTGCCCGAGCGCTGGACCGCACCGCTGAGGAACCGTCTCGCCACCACCGTCGGCGGGTTCGACGGCGTCGGCTTCGACACGCTCGCCCGCCTCACCTGCGCCCACGTCACCCACCGGGAGGATGCGTGCCCTTGACCGGTGTCACCGGGCCCGGCAGTGCCGTCCCGTACCTCGTCGCCCACGTCCCGGGGTCGCCACGGCACGCCTGACGCCCCCGCCACCCCCGCCAAGCCGCCACCGCCGCACCGCACACGGCCCGCAGGAGACTCGCAAGGAGCCCCCATGCACGACCCCGACGCCGCCGACGCCGCCGACGTCTCCGCCCGCCAGTCCGTGCCTCACGGTGCGCCTCCCGGTGCGCCCACCGGTGCGGCCCCTGGTGCGCCCCTCGGTGCGCCCGCCGCCTGCGGACCGCTCACCGGGCTGCGCGTCCTCGACCTGGCCACCCTCTTCGCCGGGCCGCTCGCCGCGACGATGCTCGGCGACTTCGGCGCCGATGTGATCAAGGTGGAGCACCCCCGCAAACCCGACCCGTCGCGCGGCCACGGACCCGGCAAGGACGGCGTCGGGCTGTGGTGGAAACTGCTCGGCCGCAACAAGCGGACCATCACGCTCGACCTGTCCACCCCGGGCGGCCGCGAGACGTTTCTGCGGCTCGCCGCCACCGCGGACGTCGTCGTCGAGAACTTCCGCCCCGGCACGCTGGAGCGGTGGCGGCTCGGCTGGGAGGAGCTGAGCGCCGCCAGTCCCCGGCTGGTGCTGGCCAGGGTCACCGGCTTCGGCCAGTTCGGCCCGTACTGCCACCGGCCCGGCTTCGGCACCCTCGCCGAGGCCATGAGCGGGTTCGCCGCGCTCACCGGCGAACCGGACGGCCCGCCCACCCTGCCGCCGTTCGGCCTCGCCGACTCCATCGCGGCTCTCGCCACCTCCTACGCCGTGATGACCGCGCTCACCGCCCGTGCCGCCACCGGTCGCGGCCAGGTCGTCGACATGGCCATCATCGAGCCCATCCTCACCGTGCTCGGACCGCAGCCCATCTGGTACGACCAGCTCGGCTACGTCCAGCCGCGCACCGGCAACCGCTCCCGCAACAACGCCCCGCGCAACACCTACCGCGCGGCCGACGGCAGCTGGCTCGCCGTCTCCACCTCCGCGCAGTCCGTGGCCGAACGCGTGATGCGGCTCGTCGGCCGTCCGGAGCTGACCTCCGAGCCGTGGTTCGCCTCGGGCAGCGGCCGGGCGGAGCACGCCGACCTGCTCGACGAGGCCGTGGGCGCCTGGATCGCCCGCCACACCCAGGACGAGGTGGTCGCCGCCTTCGACAAGGCCGAGGCCGCGGTCGCCCCCGTCTACGACGTACGGGACGTGATGGCCGACCCTCAGTACCGGGCGCTCGACAGTGTCACCGAGGTTCCCGATCCGGAACTCGGACCGATCCGTATGCAGAACGTCCTCTTCCGCCTCTCCGAGACCCCCGGCGGTATCCGCTGGGCCGGCCGGCCGCACGGAGCGGACACCGACGCCGTGCTCGGCGAACTCGGGCTCACCCCCGGCAGGATCGCCGGCCTGCGTGCGGAAGGCGTGCTGTGACCCCGCTCACCTGGCTGTACGCGCCCGGCGACCGCCCCGAGGTGGTCCACAAGGCGCTCTCCTCCGGCGCGGACATCGTGATCGTCGACCTCGAGGACGCGGTCGCGCCGCACCGCAAGGCGTACGCCCTCGCGGCCACCGCCGAACTGCTCTCGTCCCCCCAGCCCGTGCCGGTCCACGTCCGCATCCACGCGGAACGGGACATCGTCCCGCTGGCCCCCCTGCCGGGCCTGGCGGCTCTGCGCATCCCCAAGGTGACACGCGCCACCGACATCCGGGTCCCGGCGAGGCTGGCACCCGGCACGGCGCTGTACGCGCTGCTGGAATCGGCGGGCGGGGTGGAGCACGCCTTCGCCATCGCGACCGCCGACCCCGCGGTGCGCGGCATCGCGCTCGGCGAGGCGGATCTCCGGGCGGACCTGGGGGTACGCAACGACACCGGACTGGACTGGCCGCGCAGCCGGGTCGTCGTCGCCGCCCGCGCGGCGGGTCTGCCCCCGCCGACGCAGTCGGTGTTCCCCGACATCCGCGATCTGGACGGCTTGGCGGCGTCCTGCGCCCACGGCCGCTCCCTGGGGTTCCTCGGCAGGGCCGCCATCCACCCCCGGCAGCTCCCGGTGATCGAGCGCGCCTACCTGCCCAGCACGGAGGAGGTGGAGGCGGCCGAGGAGATCGTCAAGGCGGCGGCGACCGACGCGGGCGCCCTGGCCCTCCCCGACGGCCGCTTCGTGGACGCGGCCGTCGTCGCCGCGGCCCACCGCACGCTCTCCCTCGCCGGGCGCGACGGCGGGTGACCCGCGCGGGGCGAGTGACACGCGCGTGGCGAGTGACACGCCCCGCCTCCGCACCGGCCGACCGGTGCAGACCGGGCCGCGGGCAGCCGGTGCGGCGCGGCGCCGGAAGCCGCAACGCCCCGGGGCCGCCCGGCCATGACGGCGGGCGGCCCCGGGGCATCACTCGGTGTGCGCGGTCCGGGCTCCCGATCAGCTTCTGCCGGCGGACCCGGAGTCGGCGGGGTCGCCCTCGGCGTCCTTGCCCGGTGACGGCGCCCCGGAGCCGGGAGTCCCGGCGGAGGCGGATGCGGAGGCGGCGAGGGAGGCGGAGTCCGCGTCGCCCTCCGTGCCCGCGATGCCGTCCTCGCCCTTGTCACCGTCCTTCTCGCCGTTCTCGCCCTTCTCGCCGTTCCCGCCCTGCCGCACGGCCGCAGGCTCGACGACCTCCTCGCGGCCCGGGCGGAGCCGGGCGGAGACCACGATGTAGACCACGGCCAGGACGAAGACCAGCATCGCCGTCCAGACGTTCAGCCGCAGGCCGAGGATGTGGTGCGCCTCGTCGACGCGCATGTACTCGATCCAGGCCCGGCCGGCGCAGTACGCGGCGACGTACAGCGCGAACGCCCTGCCATGGCCGAGCCGGAAGCGGCGGTCCGCCCAGATCACCAGCAGCGCCGTACCGACGCACCACAGCGACTCGTAGAGGAACGTCGGGTGGTAGAGGCCGGCCTCCCGGTTCACGCCCTCGCTGATCTCGAGGGCCCACGGCAGGTCCGTCGGCTTGCCGTACAGCTCCTGGTTGAACCAGTTGCCCCAGCGGCCGATCGCCTGCGCGAAGGCGATGGCGGGCGCGATGGCGTCGGCGTACGCGGGCAGCGGGATGCCCCGGCGGCGGCAGCCGATCCACGCACCGACCGCGCCGAGCGCGATGGCGCCCCAGATGCCGAGGCCGCCCTCCCAGATCTTGAACGCGTCGACCCAGTTCCGGCCCTCGCCGAAGTACAGCTGGTAGTCGGTGATCACGTGGTACAGGCGGCCGCCGACGAGGCCGAAGGGGACGGCCCACACGGCGATGTCCGCCACCGTGCCGGCTTTGCCGCCGCGGGCGATCCAGCGCCTGTTGCCGTACCAGACGGCCACGAAGACACCGATGATGATGCAGAAGGCGTAGCCGCGCAGCGGAAGCGGTCCGAGGTGGACGACACCGGTGGACGGGCTGGGGATGTAGGCAAGGTCCATGGCAGGTCCGACGCTACCCTGCCGGGCCAGGGGCACGGCAACCGACCGCGCAACGTCTGCATAACGAGCCCCCGTGGCCCACGGCCTTCACCCATGGGCCCGCACGAGGGCCGGTCCGTGCCGACGCGGCCGCCGGCCACGGGCCCGCGCGGCCACCCCCGCACCTGGGCCCGCACCTGGGCCCGCACCTGGGCCCGCGCGGCCGCCCCGGGGAACGCGCGGGGCGGGCCGGCCCCTGTGCGTACCCGGCCGGGCAGCCGCGACGGCCCACGCGGCTGCTTCCGTGTCAGGAGGCGGCCGGGCTGGGCTGCCCCGTGCGCGGCTTCTTGCCCTGGTTGGCCTCGGCGACCCACTTCCGCAGGTTCTCGGGGCTCATCTGCTCGCCGTCCTTCTGCGGGAACACGGACTCGCCGTTGAGGAGCACCGTCGGGGTGCCCCGGAAGTTCTTCTCCTCGAAGGCCTGATCGGACTTCTCCACCCAGGCGTCGTGCCTGCCGGACTCCACGCACTCGGTGAACGCGGGGGTGACCAGGCCCGGCACCTTGCCCGCCAGCTCGATCAGCCGCTTGTCGTCGCCGAAGGCGTCCTCGCTCTCCGGAGGCTGGTTCTGGAACAGCACGTCGTGGTACTCCACGAACTTCCCGGCGTCCTGCGCACACGCGGCGGCGTTGGCCGCCCGGCGCGAGCCGTTGCCGCCCATGCCGCCGTCGATGATCGTCGCGAGGTGGTACCTGACCTTGAGCTGGCCCGAGTCGGTCAGCTCGTGGATGGTGTCCCTCATCACGTTCTCGAACTGGGCACAGGCGGGGCAGCGGAAGTCCTCCCAGATCGTGAGCGTGGACGGCGCGCCGGCGGCGCCCGCCGGGAGCGCGAGGGCGTCCTCGCCCTGGGCTCCGCTCGGCGCGACCACCGGGCCGCCCGCGGTGGAGCCCTGGTCCTTCCCGCCGCCGCCCGCCGCGATCACGCCGACCACCGCGGCCAGGCCCAGCACGCCGACCACCGCGGCGGACACGATCAGCAGGCGCCGCCGCTTGTCACGGGTCTTCTGCAGCTCGCGTTCGCGCTTGAGCCGCTCGCGCGCGGCCCGCATTCCGTCATGGTTGTTCTCGCTCACGACCACAGCAACGAACCGGGGAGGCGCCCATGCGCCTCCCCGGTCCCATGTCCACCCGTACGGGTGAGCCGGCCGGTCAGATGGCTCGTTCCGCCGGCGGGCGGCCCCCGCCGGTCACCGCTTGCGGACACCCTCCGCGAGTTCGCCGGCCAGCGCCCGCACCGCCGCGATCCCGGCCGCCTGGTCGCCGGCGTCGAGCAGCCGCTTGACGAAGGCCGAGCCGACGATCACACCGTCGGCGAAGCCCGCGACCTCGGCGGCCTGCTCGGCGTTGGAGACACCCAGCCCGACGCACACCGGGAGCCCGCGGCCGGCGGCGGTGGCCCGGGTGCGCCGCACCAGGTCCTGGGCCTGGGCCCCGACGGACTCACGGGTGCCGGTGACGCCCATCAGCGAGGCGGCGTACACGAAGCCCGAGCCCGCCGCGGTGATCTCGGCGAGCCGCGCGTCCCGGCTGCTGGGCGCGACCACGAACACGGTGGCGAGTTCGTGCTTCCGCGCGTGCTCGCGCCACACCGCGGACTCCTGGACGGGCAGGTCCGGCAGGATGCAGCCGGCGCCGCCCGCCTCGGCGAGTTCGGCGGTGAAGCGCTCGACGCCGTACCGGTCGATCGGGTTCCAGTAGGTCATCACGAGCACCGGCTTGCCCGTGGCCGTGTGCGCTTCCCGGACGGTGCGCAGCACGTCCGCGATCCTGACGCCGCCGCGCAGCGCGATGTCGTCGGCGGTCTGGATGACCGGCCCGTCGAGCACCGGGTCGCTGTGCGGCAGGCCGACCTCCACGATGTCGGCGCCGCCGTCGAGGACGGCCTTGATCGCCTCGATGCCGCCGTCCACGGTGGGGAAACCGGCCGGGAGGTAGGCGATCAGCGCGGCCCGGTCCTCGGACTTCGCCCGCGCGAGGGTGTCGCTCAGCAGTCGGATGTTGCCGCTCACTTGGCGTCCCCCTCGATCTCCGCGACGTCGCCCGCGGCGTCCGCCTCCACCGAGGCGTCGGTCGCGGCGCCGCCGTCGGCGTCGTACAGCCCGAAGTAGCGGGCGGCGGTGTCCATGTCCTTGTCGCCCCGGCCGGACAGATTGACCAGGATCAGTCCGTCCTCGCCGAGTTCCGCGCCGAGTTCGAGTGCGCCGGCCAGGGCGTGCGCGGACTCGATGGCCGGGATGATGCCCTCCGTGCGGGAGAGCAGCCGCAGTGCCCGCATGGCGGCGGCGTCGGTCACCGCGCGGTACTCGCCGCGTCCGGTGTCCTTGAGGTACGCGTGCTCGGGGCCGATGCCCGGGTAGTCCAGGCCGGCCGAGATCGAGTACGGCTCGGTGATCTGGCCCTCGTCGTCCTGGAGGACGTAGCTGCGCGAGCCGTGCAGGATGCCCGGCTCGCCGGCGGTCAGGGTGGCCGCGTGCTCGCCGGTCTCGACGCCGTGGCCCGCGGGCTCGCAGCCCACCAGGCGCACGCCCTCGTCCGGGATGAAGGCGTGGAACAGGCCGATGGCGTTCGAGCCGCCGCCGACGCAGGCGACGGCGGCGTCCGGGAGGCGGCCCGTGCGCTCCAGGATCTGGCGCCGGGCCTCGACGCCGATGACCCGGTGGAAGTCGCGGACCATGGCCGGGAAGGGGTGCGGGCCGGCGACCGTGCCGAAGAGGTAGTGGGTGCGGTCGACGTTGGCGACCCAGTCGCGGAACGCCTCGTTGATGGCGTCCTTCAGGGTGCGGCTGCCGGACTTCACCGGCACGACCTCGGCGCCGAGCATGCGCATCCGGGCGACGTTGAGCGCCTGGCGCTCGGTGTCGATCTCGCCCATGTAGATGGTGCAGTCGAGGCCGAAGAGGGCGCAGGCGGTGGCGGTGGCCACGCCGTGCTGGCCGGCGCCGGTCTCGGCGATGACGCGGGTCTTGCCCATGCGCCGGGTGAGCAGCGCCTGGCCCAGCACATTGTTGATCTTGTGTGAGCCGGTGTGGTTGAGGTCCTCGCGCTTGAGGAAGATCCGCGCGCCGCCCGCGTGCCCGGCGAAGCGGGGCACCTCGGTCAGGGCGCTGGGCCGGCCGGTGTAGTGGACGAGCAGGTCGTCGAGTTCGGCGGCGAAGGCCGGGTCGGACTTGGCCTTGTCGTACTCGACGGCCACCTCGTCGACCGCGGCGACGAGCGCCTCGGGAATGAACGTGCCCCCGAAGTCGCCGAAGTAGCCGGCGGCGTCGGGCACCCGGCCCTCGGGGTCGGGAACGAAGTATTGACTGGGCATGCCAGAGCTCCTCGTGTGCGTATGAGCCGAAGAGAAAGGGGTGATGACGTGCGGTGCCGAGCGGATCGCTCAGCGGCGCCATCGCATGCCGTTGACCTGGCCGGGCTCGTCCCCGATGACGTACCTGACCCGTCGTCCGTGCACCCGCCGGGCCGGGGCGCGGCAGCCGCGGGGACGGCAGCCGCGCGCCAGCGGGGCGTGCGGTGCGCAGGCGCCCGCGGCCGCCCGGCCCGGCCGGTGGAGGCCGGGGGCGGTGGCGCTGGGCGCGGGGCGGGCGACGGCGGTCATGGAGCGGGTCAGTCCCTGCCCTGCCGCAGTGCCGGGTGGGCGCCGGCGGCGACCAGATCGGCCACGGCGGACTTCGGGTCCCGGCCGGTGACCAGGGACTCCCCGACCAGCACCGCGTCGGCGCCGGCGTTGGCGTAGGCGATCAGGTCGTGCGGACCGCGGATGCCGGACTCGGCGATCTTGACGACTCCCGCGGGAATCTCGGGGGCGACCCGCTCGAAGGTGGACCGGTCCACCTCGAGGGTCCGGAGATCGCGCGCGTTGACCCCGATGATCTTGGCTCCGGCGTCCACGGCCCGCTCGACCTCGTCCTCGTCGTGGACCTCGACGAGCGGGGTGAGCCCGATGGACTCGGCGCGCTCGATCAGGGAGACGAGGGCCTGCTGGTCGAGCGCGGCGACGATCAGCAGGACCAGGTCGGCACCGTACGCACGGGCCTCCCACAGCTGGTACGACGTGACGATGAAGTCCTTGCGGAGCACCGGCACGTCCACCCGGGCCCGTACGGCTTCCATGTCCTGCAGCGAGCCGCCGAACCGGCGCTGCTCGGTGAGGACGGAGATGACGGCCGCGCCGCCCGCCTCGTAGTCGGCGGCCAGCCCGGCGGGGTCGGCGATGGCGGCGAGCGCGCCCTTGGACGGGCTGGAGCGCTTCACCTCGCAGATGACCTTGACGCCGTCGCCGCGCAGCGCGGCGACACCGTCCTTGGCCTGGGGCCCCTTGGCCGCACGCTCCTTGAGCTCGTCGAGGCTGACGCGCGCCTGCCGCTCCGCAAGGTCGGCGCGCACGCCTTCGATGATCTCGTCGAGCACACTCACGCGAGCGGCCCCCTTCCGGGAGGTTGAGGATGGATCACTGTCGGCAATCCCGATGGTATCCGGATGCGGGCGAAGGCTCCGCATCCGGTTGACGCCGATCCCACTGGCTGGGACTTCTTCCCCGGATCCACCTGGGGTTCCTTCGTGGATCCGGCTTTCAGGACGGTGCGCGGATCAGGGCACGAGCCCCGAGCCGAACGGCAGGTTCCGGACAATCGTGAAGACGGCCAGGATCGCGCCGAGACCCCACCACCAGCCGGGTCCGAGGGTGATCCGCACCGGTTTCGCCGCGGCGGCGCGCACGAGCCAGACGGCCCAGAACACGGCGAAGAGCAGGAAGCCGGCGACGGCGAGCGCGTTGGCGCCGAGGGCGGTGCCCAGCTCGCCGTGGACGAACGCGTGGGCGCTGCGCAGCCCGCCGCAGCCGGGGCAGTAGATCCCGGTGAACCGCAGCAGCGGGCAGACGGGGTAGTGGCCGGGCTCGTTCGGGTCGACGGCGCCGACGTAGGCGAAGGCCCCGGCGACGGCGGCCATCGCGGCCAGCGGCGCGGCGAGCCTGCGGTACGGCGGCGGGGGGCGGTGCGGGGGTGGCGGGGCCGGCCCCCGGTGGTGGTGCCCGGGCGGGTCCGCCGGCGCGGGCTCGGGTCCCGCCGCGGCGGTGGGGGACGGTCCCGGTACGGGGGTGGCGGCTCGCGCCTCCACCCCGCGGTTCATGGCTTCCACCCCGCGATTGTCCCCGGTGGGGTGCGGCGGCGCAGCCCGGGCTCGCCGGGCCGCGCCGTGGCGGGGGACCCGGCGGTCAGGAGGCCGTGGCCTCGGCCGCCACCGGCTGCGCGGCCGGGGTGGCGGCCGGGACGGCCGCGGCCGTCTCCTTCTGGCCGAGGCCGGCGGCCTTCATGGCGACGCCGACGACCCCGCCGGCGACGACCACGGCCATGCCGGCCCAGAACCCGAGCGGGTTTGCGGCCACCATGAAGACTCCCGAGATGCAGAAGCCGATGAAGGAGATGGTGACGCCGGTCCAGGCGGCCGGGGTGTGTCCGTGGCTGCTGCCCGCCATGAAGTGCTCCTCGTTGGTGTTGCGCTGGGGGGGGTGGGTCGGATGGTCCCGCCCCATTGTCCCGTACCGGTGGGGCTGCCGGGACGTGGGGGTCGTCACTGATCGCGGGGCGAACGCCTCACCGGTCACCGGTGGGGTCCTCGCCGGGCGGCGGGGTGGTTCCCCGGCGTCTCAGGCGACGGGTGGGGACTCCCGGCATCCCGCCGGTCCGGGTGAGGTCCTCGCCGGTCGCCGGTCACCGGTCACCGGTCACCGGTGAAGTCTTCGCCGCCTCACCGGTACGGGTGGGGTCCTCGCCCCTCACCGGTCGCCGGTGGGGTCCTCACCACGGTCGAGGGCCTTCCACAGCTCCTCGGGCCGGTCGGGGTCGGCGGCCGGGCGGCGGCCTCCGCGAGGGGCACCGCCCTCGCGCTCGTAGCGCCCGGACATGGCGGGCCATGAGGCGCCGTACCGCAGGGCGAGCAGCCCGGCGGCCAGGATCAGCAGTCCGCCCGCACCGGTGACGTACGGCCAGACCGTGTGGGTGAGGCCGTCGGCGGCCGCGGCCGTGTCGCCCGTGGTCCGCCGGGCCCTCTCGTCGAGCGCCGCGCTGTCGGAGGCGCCGAGGAAGGCGGCGGCCGCGGCTCCGGCCCCGCTCAGCGCGAGCAGCGCCGAGACGGTCACACGGCCCGCGCGGCGGACCGCGAAGACGGCGACGAGGGCGGCGAGTCCCACGACGGCGAGCGCCGCCGGGAGCCCGGTGACGCCACGGCCGTCGGCCTGGAGCGGCACGCTGCCGGCTCCGACGGCGGCCGTGCCCTCGGCCCAGGTCTGCCCGGAGGCCAGCAGCACCACGGCGGCGCCGGCGGCACCGAGGAGCAGGGCCGCCGCGAGGCTGCGCCGGCCGCGCGCGGCCGCAGGGGCCGTCCGCTCGGTCTCGGCGCCGGAGTGGGGTACGGGTACGGCAGTCACGCCCCCACTATCCCTTACGCGTCCCGCCGTCGTGGAGCCGGTTCGCGGTGTGCACGGCACGCAGCACCGCCGCCGCCTTGTTGCGGCACTCGGCGTCCTCGGCGACCGGGTCCGAGTCGGCGACGATCCCCGCCCCGGCCTGCACATGGGCGGTGCCGTCGCGGAGCAGCGCGGTGCGGATGGCGATGGCGGTGTCGGAGTCGCCGGCGAAGTCGAGGTAGCCGACGGCCCCGCCGTACAGCCCGCGCCGCGAGGGCTCCAGCTCCTCGATGATCTGCATGGCTCGGGGCTTGGGGGCGCCGGAGAGCGTGCCCGCGGGGAAGCAGGCGGTGAGCACGTCGAAGGCGGTGCGCCCCTCGGCGACCCGGCCGGTCACGGTGGAGACGATGTGCATGACGTGCGAGTAGCGCTCGATCGACATGAAGTCGACGACCTCGACGGAGCCTGGCTCGCAGACCCGGCCCAGGTCGTTGCGTCCCAGGTCGACGAGCATGAGGTGCTCGGCGCGCTCCTTGGGGTCGGCGAGCAGCTCCTCGGCGAGCGCCTGGTCCTCGCGCGGGGTCGCGCCGCGCGGCCGGGTGCCGGCGATGGGGTGCAGCATGGCGCGCCCGTCCTCGACCTTGACCAGTGCCTCCGGGCTGGAGCCGACGACGTCGAAACCGCCGTCCTCGTGGGGGAAGCGCAGCAGGTACATGTACGGGCTGGGGTTGGTGGCCCGGAGCACCCGGTAGACGTCGAGGGCGCTCGCCTCGCACGGGGTCTCGAACCGCTGCGACGGCACGACCTGGAAGGCCTCGCCGGCGCGGATGCGCTCCTTGACGTCCTCCACGGCCGCCCGGAACTCCTCGCCGCTCCACATCGGGCCGGTGTACGGGGGCAGCTCGGAGGGCGGGAGCGCGTGCGGCCGGCTCTCGAGCGGCCGGGCCAGATCCGCCTCCATGGCGTCGAGGCGGGCGACGGCGTCCGCGTACGCCTCGTCGACGCCGGTGTCCAGGTCGTTGTGGTTGATCGCGTTGGCGATCAGCAGCACGGAGCCGTCCCAGTGGTCGAGGACGGCGAGGTCGGACGTGAGCAGCATGGTCAGCTCGGGGAGCCGCAGGTCGTCCCGGCCGTGCTCGCCGATCCGCTCCAGCCGCCGCACGATGTCGTACCCGAGGTAGCCGACCATGCCCCCGGTGAACGGCGGCATGCCCTCGTCGAGGTCCTGCCGGGGGGTGTGGAGCGCCTGGACGGTCGCCCGGAGGGCCGCCAGCGGGTCGCCCGCCGTGGGGACGCCGACCGGCGGGGTGCCGAGCCAGTGCGCCTCCCCGTCGCGGACGGTGAGGGCGGCGGCGGACCGTACGCCGACGAAGGAGTACCGGGACCAGGAGCCCCCTCCCCCACCGCCCACGGTGTGCGAGGTGCCGCCGTCGGCGGACTCGAGGAGGAAGGTGCCGGGACGCTCGCCGGCGAGCTTGCGGTAGAGCCCGACCGGTGTGTCGCCGTCCGCGAGGAGGCGCCGGCTGACGGGGACGACACGGCGGTCGGCCGCCAGCTTGCGGAAGGTCTCGAGATCCATGGCGTACGACCCTACCGGCCCAGGGGGAGGACGTCGGCGTCGAAGCAGGTGCGGTCGCCGGTGTGGCAGGCGGCGCCGATCTGGTCGACCTTCACGAGGACGGTGTCGGCGTCGCAGTCGAGGGCGACGGCCTTCACGTGCTGGACGTGGCCGGAGGTGTCGCCCTTGACCCAGTACTCCCGGCGGCTGCGGGACCAGTAGGTGGCGCGCCCGGTGGTGAGGGTGCGGTGCAGTGCCTCGTCGTCCATCCAGCCCAGCATCAGCACCTCACCGGTGTCGTACTGCTGGGCGATGGCCGGGACCAGGCCGTCGGCGCTGCGCTTGAGGCGGGCGGCGATGGCGGGGTCGAGTGCGCTGGGAGTGCTGGTCATGCCGCCATTGTGCCGCGCCGGCGGGGCCGTGACCGGGGTGCGTCCACTGGGCGGACGCGGTGCGCCGGTCGTAGGCTGGCCGCCATGTCGACCCATGCGAAGCGTGAACGACTTCTGCTCGCCGACCTGCTGGAGGCGGCGGGCCCGGACGCCCCGACGCTGTGCGAGGGGTGGAGCACCCGGGATCTCGCGGCGCACGTCGTGGTGCGCGAGCGGCGCGCGGAGGCCGCGGGGATCGTGCTGGGGCCCCTGAAGAGCCGGCTGGACCGGGTGCAGGCCGAGTTCGCCGCGAAGCCGTACGAGGAGCTGATCCGGCTGATCCGCACCGGACCGCCGAAGATGTCGCCGTTCGCGATCAAGCAGGTGGACGAGGCGTCGAACACGGTCGAGTTCTATGTGCACGCCGAGGACGTGCGGCGGGCGCAGTCCGGCTGGACGCCGCGGGAGCTGGACCCGGTCTTCGCGGACGCGCTCTGGGCCCGGCTGGAGAGATCTGCCCGGCTGCTGGGCCGCAAGGCGCCGGTGGGGCTGGTGCTGCGGCGTCCCAACGGGCAGACGGCGGTGGCGCACCGCGGTGCGCCGGTGGTGACGGTGACCGGTGAGCCCGGTGAGCTGACCATGTACGCCTTCGGCCGGCAGGACGCGGCGCAGGTGGAGGTCGAGGGCGACAAGGAGGCGGTCGACCGGGTGGGCAGGGCGCAGCTCGGGATGGGCTGAGCCAGGGGCCGACGCGGCCTCCGGCACCGCCGCCGGACCGTCACCGGCGCCCCGCGGTCAGCCGCCCCCGGGCGCCGGGTGCCCGGGAGCGAGCGCCTCGGCGATCCCGTTCATGATCGTCTGGGCGGTGTTGCCCTCCGGGGTGTCCTTGCCCTTGGTCGTCGCGACGGCGATCGCGAGCCGTTCGGCGGGGAGATAGGCCTGGACGGCCGCGTACCCGGAGAACGACGGGTTGGTCAGGATCCAGCCGTTCATGACCAGCACGCCGAGCCCGAAGTGCTCGGCCTCGGTGTTCTTCAGGCACACCGTGGCCGGGCAGGTCTTCGTCCCGCCGCCGAGTCCGACCGTGCCCGGGTCGAGCTGGGTCCGGAACGCGGCGGGCGACAGCAGTTCGCCCGTTCCGACCGCCTCCGCCGAGCGCGCCAGGTCGCAGATGTGGGTGGTGAGGACCGCGCCCGGCGCGGTGGTCCAGGACGGGTTCCAGAAGGTGGACTCCTCGTAGGGGCCCCGCTCCTTGGTGAAGGCGTGCAGCACCGGCTGCGGGATCTCGGGGGTGGACCGGTCGCGGGTGGCGGCGAGGCCGAGCGGGTCCATGACGCGCTGCCGCAGCAGTTCGTCGAGCGGTGTGCCGCTGATCTTCTCCAGGGCGGCGCCGAGCAGCACGAAGTTGGCGTGCGAGTAGCTCCAGCCGGTGCCCGGCTCGTACCAGAGGGGGTGGGCGGCCGGGTAGGCGAGCAGTTCCTCCGGCGTCCAGTGCCGGAACGGGGCCGCCTCCAGCGCGGCGAGGAACTTCGGGTCGGTGACGTAGTCGCGGAGGCCCGAGGTGGAGGCGCCGAGCATGCGCAGGGTGATCTCGCGGGCGTGCGGGGCGTCGGGCAGCCAGCGGGAGAGGGGGTCGTCGAGCCGGGCCTTCCGCTCGTCCACCAGCTGCAGCAGGACGATCCCCAGGTAGACGATGGCGACCGAGCCCGCGCGGAAGTGCATAGCGGGCCGGGCGGGGACCCCGGTCATCGACTGCCCGAGGGCGGCCGTGAGGACCTCCTCGCCGTCCCTGGTGACGCGTACCAGCACCGAGTTGAGGTGCTGCTCGGCCTTGGCCTGCCGGGCGACGTCCAGTGCCTTCCGCGCCTCGCCGCCGCCGGGCGGCGGCGAGGCGGCGCACGGCGGGCCGGTTCCGGCGGCCTGTCCGGGGGCGGCCGCCGTGGCGGGGCTCGCGGCGACGAGCGCGCCGGCGAGAAGCAGCATCACCGTACGGGGCGGCCTCATACCCGCACTATGCGCGCGAACGCGGTGCACCGCCCGGCGGAGCGGGCGCCTCCGTCCACCCTCCGGACACAAGGCCCGAGGGCTGGAACCGAGGTGGTCAGCGGACGGGGTGCCCGGCCTCCCGCAGCGACTGCTTGACCTGGGAGATCCGCAGATCGCCGAAGTGGAACACGGACGCGGCGAGCACCGCGTCCGCTCCGGCCGCGATGGCGGGGGCGAAGTCGGCCAGCCTGCCCGCACCGCCGGAGGCGATCACCGGGACCGTGACATGCCTGCGGACGGCCTCGATCATCCTGGTGTCGTAGCCGTCCTTGGTGCCGTCCGCGTCCATCGAGTTGAGCAGGATCTCGCCCGCGCCCAGCTCGGCCGCGCGATGGGCCCATTCGACGGCGTCGATGCCGGTGCCGCGGCGGCCGCCGTGGGTGGTGACCTCGAAGCCGGACGGGGTGGTGGTGCCCTCCGAGGTGCGGCGGGCGTCGACGGACAGCACCAGCACCTGGCGGCCGAAGCGCTCGGCGATCTCGCGGATCAGCTCGGGCCGGGCGATGGCCGCGGTGTTGACGCCGACCTTGTCGGCGCCGGCCCGCAGCAGCTTGTCGACGTCGTCCGCGGAGCGGACCCCGCCGCCGACCGTGAGCGGGATGAACACCTGCTCGGCGGTGCGGCGCACCACGTCGTAGGTGGTCTCCCGGTCACCGGACGAGGCCGTGATGTCCAGGAAGGTGAGCTCGTCGGCCCCCTCCGCGTCGTACAGCTTGGCCATCTCGACGGGGTCGCCGGCGTCGCGCAGGTTCTGGAAGTTGACGCCCTTGACCACCCGGCCGGCGTCCACGTCCAGGCAGGGGATGACTCGGACGGCGAGCGTCATGCGGTCCCTCCCCGGTAGGCCTCGACCTCGACCTCGACGACCAGCCGGGGATCGACGAAGCCCGAGACGATGAGCATCGACGCGGCCGGGCGCACGGCGCCGAACAGCTCCTTGTGGGCCCGGCCGACCTCGTCGACGTCCCGGGCGTGCGTGATGTACATGCGGGTGCGCACGACGTGCTCGCTGCCCAGGCCGAGCCGCTTCAGCGCGGCCAGCGCCCCGTTGAAGGAGTTGACGGCCTGGTCGTACGGGCCGCCGTCGACGACCGTGCCGTCGACGATCGACGTGCAGCCGGACACCAGCACCAGGCCGTTCGGCAGCTCGACCGCGCGGGAGTACCCGAAGGCGTCCTCCCAGGGGCCGGCGGAGCCGACGCGCCGGATCTCGCCGCTCACCGGGACACCGCCTCCAGGGCCGCTTCCAGGGTGAAGGCCTCGGTGTAGAGCGCCTTGCCGATGATCGCGCCCTCGACGCCCAGCGGGACCAGCCCGGCGAGCGCCCGCAGGTCGTCGAGGGAGGACACGCCGCCGGAGGCGACGACCGGCTTGTCGGTGGCGGCGCAGACGTTCCTCAGCAGCTCCAGGTTGGGGCCCTGCAGCGTGCCGTCCTTGGCGATGTCGGTCACGACGTACCGCGCGCAGCCCTCGGAGTCGAGCCGGGCCAGGGTCTCGTAGAGGTCCCCGCCGTCGCGGGTCCAGCCGCGGCCGCGCAGGGTGGTGCCCCGTACGTCCAGACCCACCGCGATCTTCTCGCCGTACTCGGCGATGACCTTGGCGACCCACTCCGGGGTCTCCAGGGCGGCGGTGCCGAGGTTGACCCGGGTGCAGCCGGTGGCGAGGGCGGCGGCGAGCGAGGCGTCGTCGCGGATGCCGCCGGACAGCTCGACCTTGAGGTCCATGGCCCCGGCCACCTCGGCGATCAGCTCCCGGTTGTCGCCGGTGCCGAAGGCGGCGTCCAGGTCGACCAGATGCAGCCACTCGGCGCCCGCGCGCTGCCAGGTGAGGGCGGCCTCCAGCGGGGATCCGTAGGGGGTCTCCGTGCCGGACTCGCCGTGGACGAGGCGGACGGCCAGGCCGTTGCGGACGTCGACGGCGGGGAGGAGTTCAAGCTTCTGAGCCATGATCAGAGGGTCTCGATCCAGTTGGTGAGGAGCTGGGCTCCGGCGTCGCCGGACTTCTCGGGGTGGAACTGGGTCGCCCACAGCGCGCCGTTCTCGACGGCCGCGACGAAGGGCTCCCCGTGGGTGGCCCAGGTGACCTTCGGGGCGGCCATGGCCGCGCTGGTCACCTCGAAGTCCCACTCGCGCACGGCGTAGGAGTGGACGAAGTAGAAGCGGTCTCCGGCGTCGAGGCCGGCGAACATCTGCGAGTCCCCGGGGGCCTTGACGGTGTTCCAGCCCATGTGCGGGACGACCGGGGCGTTCAGCGGGCCGACGACGCCGGGCCACTCGTCGAGGCCCTCCGTCTCGACGCCGTGCTCGATGCCGCGCGCGAAGAGGATCTGCATGCCGACGCAGATGCCCATGACGGGACGGCCGCCGGAGAGCCTGCGGTCGACGACCCAGTCGCCGCGCGCCTGCCGCAGCCCGGCCATGCAGGCCGAGAAGGCGCCGACGCCGGGCACCAGCAGCCCGTCGGCGTTCATGGCGGCGTCGAAGTCGCGGGTGATCTCGACGTCCGCGCCGACCCGGGCGAGGGCGCGCTCGGCGGAGCGGACGTTGCCGAAGCCGTAGTCGAAGACGACGACGCTCTTCCCCCCGCTCATGACCACACGTCCAGTCGCAGGACGCCGGCGGCGAGGCACATCGCGGCGCCGGCGGACAGCAGCACGATCAGGCCCTTGGGCATCTGCTGCCGGGCGAAGGAGATGATGCCGCCGACCAGGAACAGCCCGACGACGATCAGCACCGTGGAGACACCGTTCACGGCTACAGGGCACCCTTCGTGGACGGCAGGATTCCGGCTGCGCGCGGGTCGCGCTCCGAGGCGTAGCGCAGCGCCCGCGCCAGCGCCTTGAACTGGCATTCCACGATGTGGTGGGCGTTGCGCCCGTACGGCACGTGGACGTGCAGCGCGATCTGCGCCTGGGCCACGAAGGACTCCAGGATGTGCCGGGTCATCGTGGTGTCGTACGCGCCGATCATCGGCGCCATGTTCTCCGGCTCGGTGTGCACGAGGTACGGGCGGCCGGACAGGTCGACCGTCACCTGGGCGAGCGACTCGTCCAGCGGCACGGTGCAGTTGCCGAAGCGATAGATGCCGACCTTGTCGCCGAGGGCCTGCTTGAAGGCGGCGCCCAGCGCGAGGGCGGTGTCCTCGATGGTGTGGTGGCTGTCGATGTGCAGGTCGCCGTCGGTCTTGACGGTGAGGTCGAACAGACCGTGGCGGCCGAGCTGGTCCAGCATGTGGTCGAAGAAGCCGACCCCGGTCGACACATCGACCTTCCCGGTGCCGTCGAGATCGATCTCGACGACGACGGACGTCTCCTTGGTGGTCCGCTCGACGCGTCCTACGCGGCTCATCGCTTCTGCTCCTTCGGGGGTGTGGGGGTGTCCCCCACGGAACTCTTCAGTGCGCGCACCGCATCGAGGAACGCGTCGTTCTCTTCGGGCGTGCCGGCGGTCACCCGCAGCCGGCCAGGTACGCCGTTGTCACGGACCAGCACGCCCCGGTCGAGGATCTTCTGCCAGGCGGCGTGGGCGCCGCCCTCGCCGTCGAACCGCCCGAACTGGACGAAGTTGGCGTCGGAGTCGGTCACCTCGTAGCCGATGTCGCGCAGCGAGGCGACCAGCCGGTCCCGCTCGTCCTTGAGCTGCTCGACGTACTTCAGCAGCGTATCGGTGTGCTCCAGGGCGGCCAGCGCGGTGGCCTGGGTGACGGCCGAGAGGTGGTACGGGAGCCTCACCAGCTGCAGGGCGTCGACGACGGCGCGGTGGGCGGCGAGGTAGCCGAGGCGCAGTCCCGCGGCGCCGAAGGCCTTGGACATGGTGCGCGAGACCACCAGGTTCGGCCGGCCTTCGAGCAGCGGCAGCAGGGACGGGCGGTGGCTGAACTCGACGTACGCCTCGTCGACGACCACCAGGGCCCCCGCCGTGTCCGCCCTGGCCCGCTGCGCGGCCTCGTACAGCGCGAGGACCGTCTCGGGCGCGACGGCGGTGCCGGTGGGGTTGTTGGGGGAGGTGATGAAGACGACGTCGGGCCGGTGCGCGGCGATCGCGTCCGCCGCGGCCTTCTCGTCGATGGTGAAGTCGTCCCGGCGCGGGCCGGAGATCCAGCCGGTGCCGGTGCCGCGCGCGATCAGCGCGTGCATCGAGTACGACGGCTCGAAGCCGATGGCGGTGCGCCCGGGTCCGCCGAAGGTCTGCAGCAGCTGCTGGATGACCTCGTTGGAGCCGTTGGCCGCCCAGACGTTCTCCAGGGCGACCGGGTGGTTCCCGGTGCGGGTGAGGTACCCGGCCAGCTCGGTGCGCAGCTCGACCGCGTCCCGGTCCGGGTAGCGGTTGAGGCCGCGCGCGGCCTCGCGCACCCGCTCGGCGATCCGCTCGACGAGCGGTTCGGGCAGCGGGTACGGGTTCTCGTTGGTGTTCAGCTGCACGGGCACGTCGAGCTGCGGCGCGCCGTACGGCGACTTGCCGCGCAGCTCCTCGCGGACGGGCAGATCGTCGATGCCGATGTCGGTCGTGCTCACTTGCTCGGGGGCACCTTCCAGTCGAACCTTGCCTTCAGCGCGGCGCCGTGCGCCGGGAGGTCCTCCGCCTCGGCGAGCGTCACCACGTGGTGGGCGACGTCGGCGAGTGCCTCGCGCGTGTAGTCGACGATGTGGATGCCGCGCAGGAAGGACTGGACGGACAGGCCGGAGGAGTGGCAGGCGCAGCCGCCGGTCGGCAGCACGTGGTTGGAGCCGGCGCAGTAGTCGCCGAGGGAGACCGGCGCCCAGGGGCCGACGAAGATCGCGCCCGCGTTGCGGACCCGGCCGGCCACGGCGGCGGCGTCGGCGGTCTGGATCTCCAGGTGCTCGGCGCCGTACGCGTCGACGACGCGCAGGCCGTCCTCGACGGTGTCGACCAGGACGATCGCGGACTGCCTCCCGGACAGCGCCGGGACGATCCGGTCGGCGACGTGCTTGGTCGCGGCGATCTGCGGCGCCAGCTCCCGCTCGACCGCGTCCGCGAGCTCGGGGGAGTCGGTGACCAGCACGGCGGCGGCCAGCGGGTCGTGCTCGGCCTGGCTGATCAGGTCGGCGGCGACATGGGCGGGGTCGGCGGTGGCGTCGGCGAGGACCGCGATCTCGGTCGGGCCGGCCTCGGCGTCGATGCCGATACGGCCGGTGAAGTAGCGCTTGGCGGCGGCCACCCAGACGTTGCCGGGACCGGTCACCATGTTCGCGGGCGCACACCCGTCGGGCCCGGAGGTGCCGTACGCGAACATCGCCACGGCCTGGGCGCCGCCCACGGCGTACACCTCCTCGACGCCGAGCAGCGCACAGGCGGCGAGGATGGTCGGGTGCGGCAGTCCGCCGAACTCCTTCTGCGGCGGTGAGGCGAGCGCCATGGACTCGACTCCGGCCTCCTGCGCCGGCACGGCGTTCATGATCACGGACGAGGGGTAGACCGACCGGCCGCCCGGCGCGTACAGCCCGACGCGGCCGACCGGAACCCACTTCTCGGTCACCGTGCCGCCCGGCACGACCTGGACGGTGTGCGTCTCGCGGCGCTGGGCGCGGTGCACGGTCCTCGCCCGGCGGATGGACTCCTCCAGGGCGGCCCGGACGGCCGGGTCGAGCTGCTCCAGCGCCTCCACGAGGGCCTTCTCGGGGACCCGGACCCGGTCCAGCGTGACCCCGTCGAACCTCTCCGCGTACTCGATCAGCGCCGCCGTCCCGCGATGATGCACGTCCTCGCAGATGGGCCGCACCTTCTCCAGGGCGGCTTCCACGTCGAACTCGGCACGGGGCAGCAGGTCGCGCAGCGCGGCGCCCTCGGGGAGGGCGTCGCCACGGAGGTCGATACGAGAGATCACGGGTCAATTCTCTCAGACGGGATCCGCGTTCCTGCTCTCCGTATCACTGGCTGATACACGCCCACCCGTCGGGCGGTCACCGGCGGTGACCACGTCCGCCCCCGGTCAGCCCCCGCCCATCGCCCATCCGTCCCCGTCCTCCCCCGCCCATCGCCCGTCCGTCCACCGTCCGTCCCCGCCCGCACACGTCCTCCCCGTGCGTCCCGGGGGTCCCGGCCGGCAGGCCCGCCCCGCACGGCACGGACGACGGTCATGACCACTCGTGTTCAGCCCGTTACCCAGTGGGAAGAACGGCAGTACGAGACCGGGTAGGCGGACCGGGGGAAAGCGAGGGAGCGGCATTGACCGAGCCGCAGGGCGTCGACATGCCCAACGATCTCACCACGGCGGAACGCACGATGTGGACCTCGTTCGAGTACGGGATGACGTGCGACCTTCGCGACGGCAATCCGGAGCTGAACGATCCCTTCTCGGAACTGGAGTGGGGCCCCGGGCGCAGCGTGCGCGCCGACGTGATCGCGCTGCTGCTGCTCAGCGGCCCGCCGCCGCGCCCGGGGCGGGTCTGCGCACTGAAGCTGCTGGGCGCCTACGTGACGGGGAAGCTCACCCTCGCGGGCGGCACCATCAGCCCGTACGTCGAGCTGACCGGGTGCCGCTTCGAGCGTGAGCTGACGCTGCCGGAGTCGCGGTTCTCCACACTGCGGCTGGTGGGGTGCGCGATACCGCGGCTGGAGGCCGCCCGGCTGCACACCGAGGGCGATCTGCACCTGCCGCGCTGCCGCATCGAGCACGGGATACGGCTCACGGACGCCCACATAGGCACGGATCTGCTGATCAACCAGATCCGGGTGCGGCCGGACCGGCGCGGCCGGGCCATCACCGCGGACGGCCTGTCCGTGGCGCAGGACCTGCAGGCCGAGCTGATCGAGACGTACGGGGAGGTCAGTCTGCGCGGCGCGAAGGTCGGCGTGTCGCTGAGCCTGCGCGGCAGCCGGCTGCGGGCGGTCGAGGGCCGGCGCGCGCTCAACGCCCCCCAGCTGACGGTGGAGCGCTCGCTGTACCTGACCCGGGCGTGGGTGGACTCCGCCGGCGACCAGGGCGCCACTCCCCCGTTCGGCCTTTCCTTCGACGCCCCGGGGCACGGGGCCGGCGCGCGGGAGCGGCGCTTCGAGTGCCACGGCGGAGTGCGGCTGGACGACGGCCGCTTCGGCGACGCCGTCGACCTCCACCACGCCCGGTTCGTGCTGTCGGGGGCGCGCCGGGAGGAGTTGTCGCTGCGCCGGATCGTCACCCCCGAGCTCCGCTTCACGGCGGAGCGGCCGGAGCAGGGACGGGTGGTGCTGAACGGAGCGAGGGTCGTCACGCTCATCGACCTGTCCACGAGCTGGCCCGGCCCCGGCGGGCTGGCGATGGGCGGCTTCGTCTACGAGAACCTCGTGCCCTACAGCCGCTTCCCGCTGTCGCGGCGGCTGGAGTGGGTCGCGGCGGCCACCCCCGAGTACCAGCCCGAGCCGTACGAACGGCTGGCGACCGTGCTGCGCGGCAGCGGGGAGGACGCGGACGCCCGCGAGGTCCTCCTCGCCAAGCAGCGCCGGCGCCGGGAGACGCTGCCGCTCGCCGCGAAGCTCTGGGGCTACGTCCAGGACTGGACGGTGGCGTACGGCTACCGCCCGGGCCGCGCGGCGCTGTGGATGGCGGTGCTCTGGGCGGCCGGTGCGGTGGCCTTCTCCCGCTACGCCCCCGGCGCGCTGAAGCCGGGCGAGCAGCCCGAGTGGAACCCCTCGCTCTACGCCCTCGATCTGCTCCTGCCGGTGATCAACCTCGGCCAGGACGGCCACTGGCGGCTGGAGGGCCACTGGCAGTGGCTCGCCGCGGCGCTGGTGCTGCTGGGCTGGATACTCGCCACGACGGTGGCGGCGGGCGCGTCCCGGACACTGAGGCGCAGCTAGGGGAGCCCTGAGGGCCTGCCGTGTGGATCGGCCGGGCGTGCGAGGGCGCGAGGGCGCGAGGGCGCGAGGGGCGTTCACCAGAAGTCGCCGAGCGCCCCTCATGCGCCGCCAACGCGCCCTCCTTTGCGCTTTCTTGACCCGAGTCAGGACAACCATTCCACCTACTACCAAAACTTCACAGATGCCCTCTGGCGCGCCCCCGACCTGCGGCTTTCAATGGTCCGCACCATGTCTCTGCTGCGCGCCCTGATCAGCACCGCCCGCATGGTCCGGCACACCCCGCGGCTCGCCGACGGACTGCCCCCGGACGATGCGGTCCTGCTCGACGCCCCGGACGGGGAGCTCGGTCCGGCACTCGTGGCCGCCGCGCTCGGCGACCACGAACCGGCCGCCGCACTGCTCGCCACCACACGGGGCTCGGCCGAGTGGGAGAACCGGGACCGCTACGTCATGCGGCTGGCGGCGTTCGCGTACAGCCGGCCCGGCTGGCTCGCCGGCTGGCTCGCCGACTCGCCGCACGATCCCGACGCCCTGCTCGTGAAGGCCGAACTCGAGGTCCGTAGGGCCTGGGAGTCACCCGCCAGGGCCGAGCGGCTGCGCGAGACCGGCCCGCTGGTCCGTGCCGCGGCCGAGGCCGATCCGCGCGATCCGGTGCCCTGGCGGCTGGCCCTGGACCATGCGCGCGGTGTGCACGCCGGACACACGGCCTTCGAGGCGCTGTGGGAGCAGGCGGTCCGCCGTTCCTCGCACCACTACGGCTGCCATGTGGCCGCGCTCCGGTACCTGTCGGCGGTCTGGCGCGGCTCGCACCGGGAGTGCCTGGACTTCGCCGAGCGCGCGGCCGAGGACTCCCTGCCGGGCTCGCTGGTGCAGGCCCTCCCGGCGCGCGCGGCTCTGACGCCGCTGCTCGAGGGGCCCGTCACGGCCATGACGGCGGACCGGATCGACGCGGCCGCCGACCGGGCGGCGGAGCTGTCCGCCCGGTACCGGCCCGGCGACCCGTGGCCCGCCGAGGTCCGCAACCTCCTGGTGTACGTGCTGATCGCCCGGGGCCGCTGGCAC
This sequence comes from Streptomyces tirandamycinicus, assembly GCF_003097515.1. NCBI lineage: Bacteria > Bacillati > Actinomycetota > Actinomycetes > Kitasatosporales > Streptomycetaceae > Streptomyces > Streptomyces tirandamycinicus. The sequence continues at coordinate 808,294 of NZ_CP029188.1, forward strand.
GAGGCACTGGAGCAGTTCCGCGTGATCGGGCAGCACGCCACGTCGTTCCCGTGGAACCGGGTGACGGACGATCCGCTGGGCCAGTTCCTGGAGGCGCGTGACGGGGTCCGCATCGAGGTGGCGTCCTCGATGCCGCTCCGCCGCGCCCGCCGGATCGGCGCCGCGGGCACGGCGGGCGCCGGCCAGGGGCGGGTGGCCGGACGGGCCGTACCCGGCGACCACTACGCTTGACCGCTGTGACCACCGCTCGCCTGCCGCTGTTCCCGCTCAACGCGGTGCTTTTCCCCGGCCTCGTCCTGCCGCTGAACGTCTTCGAGGAGCGCTATCGCGCCATGATGCGCGAGCTGCTGAAGACCGACGAGTCCGAGCCCCGCCGATTCGCCGTGGTCGCCATCCGCGACGGCCGCGAGGTCGCGCCGACCGCGCCCGGGATGCCCGACCAGACCGCCCAGCCCGAGAAGGGCCCGGGCGCGGGCTTCGGCCCGGACCCGATCCAGGCGTTCCACCGCGTCGGCTGCATCGCGGACGCGGCGACCATCCGGGAGCGCGCCGACGGCAGCTTCGAGGTGCTGGCCACCGGCACGACCCGGGTCGCCGTGCGCTCGGTCGACGCGAGCGGCCCGTTCCTGACGGCCGAACTCGAGGAGATCCCGGAGGTGCCCGGCGAGGGCGCGGGCACGCTGGCCGAGGGCGTACTGCGGGCGTTCCGCAACTACCAGAAGCGGCTGGCCGGAGCGCGGGAGCGGTCGCTGTCGACGGGCTCGGAGCTGCCCGACGAGCCGTCCGTGGTCTCGTACCTGGTGGCCGCCGCCGCCGTGCTCGACACACCGTCGAAGCAGCGGCTGCTGCAGGCTCCGGACACGGCGACCCGGCTGCGCGAGGAGCTGAAGCTGCTGCGCTCCGAGACCGCGGTGATACGGCATCTGCCGTCGTTGCCGGCGATCGATCTGACCCGATCGCCGACGAGCCCGAACTGAGCCGGACCGAACGGGGCGAGGGAGAAGGACCGTGGCGAAGAAGGCCGGGAAGCAGCAGGGCGGCAGGCAGCAGGGCGGGACGCCCGCGACGGTGGCGCTGACGGCCGCGGGCACGGCCTTCACCGTGCACGCGTACGAGCACGACCCGGCCTCCGCGTCCTACGGGGAGGAGGCGGCGCGGGCGCTGGGCGTGGAACCGGAGCGGGTCTTCAAGACGCTCGTCGCCGACGTGGACGGCGAGCTGACGGTCGCCGTCGTGCCCGTAGCGGGGCAGCTGGACCTGAAGGCGCTGGCCGCCGCCGCCGGCGGCAAGCGCGCGTCGATGGCCGACCCGGCGGCGGCGGAACGCACCACGGGCTACGTCCGCGGCGGCATCTCCCCGCTGGGGCAGCGCAGGCGTCTGCGCACCGTTCTGGACTCCTCGGCCTCCGCGTACCCGACGATCTGCGTCTCGGCGGGCCGGCGCGGGCTCGAGGTCGAGCTCGCCCCAGCGGACCTGGCCGCGCTGACGAACGCGGTCCTGGCGCCGATCGGGCGCGCCTAGCCGTATCTCGCGGCCCGCGGTCGCCCGATCCGGCGACCCCGGAGTCCGGGTACGCCCGCGTTCCCGCGCGGGCCCGTGCCGTCCGCCTCCGCCCGCAGGTCCATTCGCTCCGGTACGCCCGCGGCCCGCACACCCCCTCGACGGCGCGCCCGTCCTCGGCTACGACCGAAGGACGTCCCGACCCGAGGGGGTAACCGTGTCCAAGCGCACCCGCAAACGGAAGTGGCGGCTGAGGAAGCGCCGGGCGAACCACGGCCGCCGGCCGGCCTGACGGGAGCGCCGCCGGGCGCCGGGCCCGTTCCTTCCGGGGGCGAGGCTCCGCCCCGGAGCCTCAGGCCCGGTGGTCCGGGCCGTGCGCCTCAGGCCCGGTGGTCCGGGCCCGGAGCCTCAGACCCGGTGGTCCGGGCCCGGCGGCAGCCACTCCGGCTCGGGGTCGCGCGGTGCGAAGAGCGCCGTCAGGGCGAGGTGCACGATCATCGCCGCGAGGGGCCAGGCCAGCAGGGCGCCCTTCGCTCGAAGGCCGAGCGGCGCGTCGAAGACGACGCCGCGGCCGACCGCACGGGCGTGGGCGACGACGTCCTGCTCGGGGCCGAGCAGATAGCCGGTACCCCAGGCCAGCACCGACCCGAGGATCCCGCCCAGGGCGAGTGCGACGACGACCGCGATGCCCCCGCGGCGGTTGAACCAGAAGACGACCGCGGCGCTGAGCACGCCGAAACCGAGCGCCAGCAGGACGAACGTACCGTCCACGGCCGCCGTCTCCTCGCCCTCGCTGTCGGCGGAGAAGACCGCCTTGCCGTTCGAGATCAGCGGCACCCTCGGAGCCAGCCACAGCCACAGCAGGCCGAGCGCGATCCCGGCGAGGGTCACGCCCACCAGCACGACGGCCGCCCGGCGCAGTTCGCTCCTCATCTCCAGCCCTTCTCCGTCCGGGTACGGCGCGGGATGCGGGTGGTTCCGGGGGGTGTCGTGCGGGGCAGGCCGGTGGGGCGGCGTCAAGGGTGCTGTCACCCTGACATCGTGCCAAACGACCCCGTGGCCCGCCTCACCGGCAGCGCTGTCAGCGGACCGCGGCCCGCCGGTACGCCAGGGTCGCGACGGCCAGCGAGACGAGGCCCACGGCCGCGCAGACGGTCAGGTCCAGCGCGACCGCGGGCCAGTGCGGATGCGCGTCGAACGTGCGGGCGAACGCCTCCACTCCGTATGTGGAAGGCAGCAGATCCCGCGCGAAGGCGATCGGCTCGGGCAGCCGACCCGCCGGGAGCACCCCCAGCAGCAGGGCCGCCGACATGCCCAACTGGCCCAGCAGCGTGGCCAGTTCCTGGCGCGGCGCGAGCAGCCCGAGTGCCGCACCGAGCCCGGCAAGCGCGGCTCCGGCCAGCGGGATCACCGCGGCCAGCACCCACAGGTGGGTGAGCGGCAGCCCGAACAGCACCGAGCCGGCGACCGCCGTCACGACCGTGCCCGGCACGGTGAAGGAGGCGTACGCCCCCGCGGCCCCGAGCACCACCGCGGCCGGTGGCACCGGCAGCGTCGCATAGTGGTCCAGGCCACCGGAGGCGCGGAGCTGGCCGAAGTACTGGGCGAGCAGATTGAGCGCGACGAAGGCGACGACCAGGACGGACGAACCGGCGACCACGGCCCGCGCCTCGGCTCCGCCGTCCACGACCCCGCGCATCAGCACCATGATCCCGACGGACTGGAACGTGGCGACGAAGAGCAGCGGTATCCGGGCGACGCGGGCCCGGGACAACTGGGCGCGGTACACCGCCGCGAGCGCCGGCAGCAGCCGGGCTCGCGGGGCGAGCGGGGCGACGCCCCCGTCGTCTCCCCCACTCCGGGCGTCGTGCGCGCTCCGCACACGCGCGGACGCGGCCTCCGCAGGCACGATGCTCACCTGGCGCTGCTCCTGTTCGGTACGGACGACGAGGGTGACGAGGGTCGCGAGGGTGTCGAGGGTGACGAGAGTGGCGAGGTTACGGACGACGATACGGACGACGACGGTACCGACGGCATCGGCACGAGCGGTATCGCCACGGACCACGGCCGCAAGGACGACATCGCCACGGACGGCATCAGCACAGAAGACGGCCGCACGGGCGACGGCTCACGGCTCACGCCTTCACCAGTCCCTTCGTCGCATGGCCGCCGAGCGAGAGGTACACGTCCTCCAGGCTCGGCGTGGTCAGGGTGAAGTCGTCGAGGGCCGAGAACGCCTCGCCGCCGGTCACGGCGGCGACCGCCGCCCGGGCCTCGTCCGGGGCCAGCCGGAGGACCCAGCGGCGCCCGGACTCCTGCGCGGACGCCCGGAGCGCGGCGACCTCCGGCACGTCGAGCGGGGCCCGCTCGCGCCACACCAGTTCCACCCGGACCTCGCCCGCGACGCGCTCCTTGAGCCCGGAGGGCGTGTCGCAGGCGATGACCTTGCCCCGCTCCAGCACGGCGACCCGGTCGAGGACCGTCTCCGCCTCGATGACGTTGTGGGTGACGAGGAGGACGGTCACCTCGTGCTCGGCACGCCGGCGGTCGACCGCCGCCCAGACCGCACGCCGGGCGACCGGGTCCATGCCGGTGGTGGGCTCGTCCAGCACGAGTACCGGGCGCTCCCCCACCAGCGTGGCCGCGAAGCAGGCGAGCCGGCGCTGGCCGCCGGAGAGCTTCTTCAGCGGACGCCCCGCGAGACCGGTCAGGCCGAGCTCCTCCAGGACCGTGTCGCGTTCGGCGCGCGCCTGCCGCACCCCGAGCCCGCGCAGCCGGCCCGTGGTCTCGGCGGCGAGCGCGACGGTCAGCTCGTCGAGGGCGGTCGACTCCTGGCCCAGGTAGCCGATGAGCCGCGACGCCCGCTCGGGATGGCGTACGAGATCGTGGCCGAGCACCCGGACGGTGCCGGAGTCCGGACGCATCAGACCGGTGAGCTGTCGGACGAGGGTCGACTTGCCGGCGCCGTTGGGGCCGAGCAGGCCGAAGATCTCCCCGCGCCGCACCTCGAGGCCGATTCCGTCGTTGGCCCGCACCTCGGGGCTGCCGGGGAACCCCCGCCGGGCGCGCGCGGCGGGGTACGTCTTGACCAGATCCCGCACCGCGCACACCGTACTCACGAGGGACGAGCCTAAGGGGTCGCCCGGCCTAGTCCCCGGCCGGGGCGCGTTCCGTGGCCGCTCGGACATCGATCTCCCGCCAGAATCCGGCCCTGATGGCATAGCGGTCGTGCTCGTCGATCTGGTCGTCCTTGTGCGCGAGCAGCCCGAAGCGGGCCGCGTACCGGAGCAGTTCGCCGTCGATGCGGTGCGGGACCCGCGGATACATGCCCGACAGCTTCTCCACGTGCGCCGGGTCCGGCAGCCGCTCCATCCAGCGCCGGGCGAAGACCTGCCCGACCTCGAACGGGTCGCCGCCGACGGTCGTGATGTCCTCCTCGCGGTCCGCCCAGCGCTGCTCGGCGCTGGTGAGCTGGGCGAGCGTCGGCAGGGCCGCCACCTCCGGGGACTCGGCGGGCACGCTGCCCGGGCGCTCGATCCAGCCCCTGTCGGAGGACCAGCGCAGCGTCGCCCCGGCGGCCGGATGGCGCTCCGCCTGGCCGGCGGGGCCGCGCAGCCCCGCCAGGTCCTTGGGGGTGGGGACGCCCTTGGCGTGGTGGTGGGCGGCGGGGGTGCCGTTGCCGGTGCCGCTCGCGGCGGCAGCGGCGGGTCGCGCCGCACCGTTGTCGCCCGGCACCGGAGTGCCCGTCCCGTCCGCACGGTCCCCGGCGGAGGGCGCCGACTCGGGCAGCGGGGCGGACAGAATGGCCGCGATCTCCGGCCGGGGCGCGGGCGGCGGGGCGCAGACGCCGCTGAGCTCCTTGGCGCGCACGGCCTGGGTGATCCAGGCACGGTCGAGTACGCGGCGCTCGTCGGCCTCGGCGACCAGGTCCTCTGACTGGTTGTAGTCGCCGTCGGCGGCCTGGACGGCCCAGAGATGGACGGCGACGCCGTGCTCCTTCGCGGACATCAGCCCGGGAAGCAGATCGCCGTCCCCGGTCACCAGCACCACGTCCGAGCAGGCCCGGTTCCTGGCGAGTTCGGTGAGCTCGGCGTGCATGGCGGCGTCGACGCCCTTCTGGGCCCAGCGGCCGTCGCTGCGGGTGAGCGCTCCCAGTCGCACGGTGACCCGGGGCATGACCCGCAGGCGCCGGTGCTCCGGCTGGGGCACCCGGTCGGGGGCGCCGTCGAACCAGTAGATGCGCAGCAGCGGGCGTTCGGTGTCGGCCTCGGCTCGGTCGCGCAGGGCCTGGATGAGGGCGGCGTGGTCGACGGTGATGCGGGAACGGGCCGGTTCCCCGGCGAGGAGGCTCGCGGCGGCTCCCAGCAGATAGCCGGCGTCCACCAGGACGACGCAGCGGTCCACGCGTTCCACCCTCTTTCCGGAACTTCGGGATCGGAGTTGCTCGGGGTTTGCCTCTGAGTTGCTCGGGGTTGCTTCGGGGGTTGCTTCGAGTCTGCCCGAACGCCGGAGGGTTGACCGCCGGAACTCGATCATCGGCGTGGCGGGGAGTGAAGCCGCACCGTAACAGCAGCCGGTTACTCACTGCAATGATCCGACATGCGCAGAGTATTCGGCTGTGTGAGGCTGAGGGCGGCCCTGGCCCCTACATCCCACGGGAGGCATCACCATGGCCAAGAACAAGAACCGAGAACGCAAGGCCCGGAGCGACTCCCCCGGCGAGCGCGCCGCCCAGGAGGCCCGGACCCCGGAGGCCCAGGCGGAGTCGCCGATCGCGACGGGCGTGTCCCACAAGGGGCGGCAGAAGCGCTTCGGCCACAACTGACACGCCGCGACCGGCCGGCGGACCCCGCTGTGACGCATATGTGAGGGGCGCACCCGTGATCTCCGGGCGCGCCCTTCACGAACACCGGCGGGCCCCTCCCCTGCGGGCGCCGGACTCCACGGGCCGACGGCCCCGCACCGCGTCGGCGGCCCCCGCGCCTGCCGGGGGGCGCGGGCGGCGGCGGTCCGGCACCGCGAGGGCCCCGTGCCTCAGCCCGCCAGGCAGGACGGGCCGAGCAGCACCTTCAGATCGCCGAACAGCGCGGGGTCGGGCTGGACCCGGTGCCGGTCGAGACGGAGCACGGTGGTCTTGCGGGCGCCCTGGAGCTTGATCCGCACCTCCGTGTTGCCCTTGTGGTGGCCCAGGATCTCACCGAGCCGACTGATCATGGGCGGAGTGACCTTCACCGTCGGAATGGTGATCACCACGGGTGCGTTGGTGCCCGCCGAGGACAGGTCGGGGACCATCAGCTCCATCGCGACCAGCCGCGGGACGTCCTCGCGCTTGTCGAGCCTGCCCTTCACGAAGACGACCGTGTCCTCGACGAGCTGGGTGGACACCAGCTGGTACGTCGCCGGGAAGAACATGCACTCGATCGAGCCCGCCAGATCCTCGACGGTGGCGATCGCCCAGGCGTTGCCCTGCTTGGTCATCTTCCGCTGCAGGCCCGAGATGATCCCGCCGATGGTGACGACCGCGCCGTCGGCGTGCTCGCCGCCGGTGAGCTGGGCGATGGCCGCGTCGGTCTTGTCGCTGAGCACGTGCTCGATACCGAAGAGCGGGTGGTCGGAGACGTACAGGCCGAGCATCTCCCGCTCCTGGGCGAGCAGGTAGGACTTCTCCCACTCCACGTCGGAGAACTCGACGTCGAGTCCGAAGCCGGGCTCACCGCTGGCCTCGTCGCCCATGCCGCCGAAGAGGTCGAACTGGCCCTCGGCCTCCTTGCGCTTGACCGCCACCACGTTGTCGATCATCGGTTCGTGCTGGGCGACCAGGCCCTTGCGGGTGTGACCCATCTCGTCGAAGGCGCCGGCCTTGATCAGCGACTCGACGGTCCGCTTGTTGCAGACGACGGCCTCGACCTTGTCCAGGAAGTCCGGGAACGAGGCGTACTTCCCCTTGGCCTTGCGGCACTTGATGATCGAGTCCACGACGTTCTGCCCGACGTTCCGGACGGCGGTGAGGCCGAACAGGATCACGTCGTCGCCCTGGGCCGCGAAGTTCGGCTCCGACTCGTTGACGTTGGGCGGCAGGACCTTGATACCCATGCGGCGGCACTCGTTCAGATAGACGGCCGACTTGTCCTTGTCGTCCTTGACCGAGGTGAGCAGCGCCGCCATGTACTCGGCCGGGTGGTTGGCCTTGAGGTACGCGGTCCAGTACGAGACGAGGCCGTAGGCGGCGGAGTGCGCCTTGTTGAAGGCGTATCCGGCGAAGGGGACCAGCACGTCCCACAGCGCCTGGATGGCCTCGTCGCTGTAGTCCTTCTTACGGGCGCCTTCCTGGAAGAGGACGAAGTTCTTCGCCAGCTCCTCCGGCTTCTTCTTGCCCATCACGCGGCGGAGGATGTCGGCCTCGCCGAGCGAGTACCCGGCGATGATCTGGGCGGCCTTCTGCACCTGCTCCTGGTAGACGATCAGGCCGTAGGTGACGTCCAGGACCTCCTTGAGCGGCTCCTCCAGCTCCGGGTGGATCGGGGTGATCTCCTGCTGGCCGTTCTTGCGGAGGGCGTAGTTGGTGTGCGAGTTCATGCCCATCGGGCCCGGCCGGTAGAGGGCCGACACGGCGGAGATGTCCTCGAAGTTGTCGGGCTTCATCAGCCGCAGCAGCGAGCGCATGGGACCGCCGTCGAACTGGAACACACCGAGGGTGTCGCCGCGCTGCAGCAGATCGAACGTCGTGGGGTCGTCCAGCGGCAGGCTCAGGAGGTCGATGTCGATCCCCTTGTTGGCCTTCACCATCTTGACGGCGTCGTCCATGATCGTGAGGTTGCGCAGGCCCAGGAAGTCCATCTTCAGCAGGCCGAGCGACTCACAGCTCGGGTAGTCCCACTGGGTGATGGTGACGCCGTCGGTGTGCCTCACCCACACCGGGACATGGTCGGTGATGGTCTCGCTGGACATGATCACGCCGGCGGCGTGCACGCCCATCTGCCGGACCAGGCCCTCCACACCGCGGGCGGTGTCGATGACCTTCTTGACGTCCGGCTCGTTCTCGTACATCCCGCGGATCTCGCCGGCCTCGCTGTAGCGCGGGTGCTGGGGGTCGAGGATGCCGGAGAGCGGGATGCCCTTGCCGAGGACGTCGGCGGGCATGGCCTTGGTGAGCCGGTCGCCCATCGCATACGGGTAGCCGAGCACCCGGGCGGAGTCCTTGATGGCGTTCTTGGCCTTGATGGTGCCGTATGTGCCGATCATGGCGACCTTGTCGGCGCCGTACTTCTCGGTCACGTACCTGATCACCTCGACGCGCCTGCGCTCGTCGAAGTCGATGTCGACGTCGGGCATCGAGACGCGCTCGGGGTTGAGGAAGCGCTCGAAGATCAGCCCGTGCGGGATGGGGTCGAGGTCGGTGATGCCCATGGCGTACGCGACGATGGAGCCGGCCGCGGAGCCCCGGCCGGGACCGACCGCGATGCCCTGCTTCTTCGCCCACATGATGAAGTCGGCGACGACCAGGAAGTAGCCCGGGAAGCCCATCGAGATGATCGTGTCCATCTCGTACTCGACCTGCTTCATGCGGTCGTCCGGGATCCCGTCGGGGAAACGCCGGTGCATCCCGCGCATGGTCTCCTCGCGGAACCAGGAGACCTCCGTGTGACCCTCGGGGATGTCGAACTTCGGCATCAGGTCGCGCTTCTCGAACATCCCGGTCGTGTCGACCTGCTCGGCGACCAGCAGGGTGTTGCGGCAGCCCTCCTGCCAGGCGTCGGAGGAGTCGATCGCGTACATCTCGTCGGTCGACTTCAGGTAGTAGCCGGTGCCGTCGAACTTGAAGCGGTCCGGGTCCGAGAGGTTCTTGCCGGTCTGGATGCACAGCAGCGCGTCATGGGCGCCGGCCTCGTGGGCGTAGGTGTAGTGCGAGTCGTTGGTGACCAGCGGCGGGATGCCGAGCTTGCGGCCGATCTCCAGCAGCCCGTCCCGGACCCGGCGCTCGATCTCGATGCCGTGGTCCATCAGCTCCAGGAAGTACCGGTCCTTGCCGAAGATGTCCTGGTACTCGGCCGCCGACTTCAGGGCCTCGTCGAAGTGACCGAGGCGCAGCCGGGTCTGGAGCTCGCCCGAGGGGCAGCCGGTGGAGGCGATCAGGCCCTCGGACCACTTGGAGATCGTCTCCTTGTCCATCCGCGGCCACTTCTGCAGCCAGCCCTCGGCGTACGCGTCCGAGGAGAGGCGGAAGAGGTTGTGCAGACCCGTCGCGTTCGCCGCCCAGATCGTCTTGTGGGTGTAGCCGCCGGAACCGGAGACGTCGTCCCGCTTCTGGTGCGGCTGGCCCCAGAGGATCTTCCGCTTGTTCCGCCGCGACTCGGGGGCGACGTAGGCCTCGATGCCGATGATCGGGGTGACCCCGGCCTTCTGCGCGGAGTGGAAGAAGTCGTAGGCGCCGTGCAGGTTGCCGTGATCGCTCATGGCGATGTGCGTCATGCCCATCTCGTTGCAGGCGCTGAACATGTCCTTGAGCCGCGCGGCACCGTCCAGCAGCGAGTACTGGGTGTGGACGTGAAGGTGCGTGAAGGGCGGCTTGGTCACGGCGGGAGGCCTCCAGGACGGTCCGGTTCGACAGCCTGGAAGTCTATGCCTCCGCACCGACAGAAGACGGCCGGGCACCACCACCGGCGGGCAGTGGCGGGCGGGCGCGCCGTGCACCCGGTTGTGCGCGGTGCCCGGGCGCGCCGGGCACTCCGCACTACGGTCGTGCGTTGAGCCGGACGGACACCCGTCCGCCACGTCACGCACCAGCACGATCCAGGAGGCACCCCAGCGATGTCGGTCCACCAGCCCACGGCCGGCGAACGCGGCGAGGAGATCCTCGCCGTGTTCGGTACCGCCTTCGGCGAGCTCCTGGCCGCCGACCCGGCCGCGTTCCGGGTGAAGTTCCGCAAGATGGCGGCCTCGGCCTTCGCCTTCTACCGGGGCTCGGCGAGCCTGTTCTACGCCGATCTGGAGCGCGAGCAGCACGCCGGCCCGTATCTGGACGACCGCACCGGCCGGGTGTGGATCCACGGCGACCTGCACGCCGAGAACTTCGGCACGTACATGGACTCCAACGGCCGGCTGATCTTCAACGTCAACGACTTCGACGAGGCGTACGTGGGCCCCTTCACCTGGGACCTCAAGCGGCTGTCCGCCTCGCTGGCGCTGATCGGCTACACCAAGGCGCTCAGTGACGAGCAGATCACCGGGCTGGTGCGGGTCTTCGCCGCCGCCTACCGCGAGCGCGTCCACGCCCTGGCCACCGGCGCGAAGGACGACGAGGTGCCGCCCTTCACCCTGGACACCGCGGAGGGCCCGCTGCTGGAGGCGCTGCGCAGCGCCCGCTCGCTGACCCGCTTCGGGCTGCTGGACTCGATGACCGAGATCCGCGACTTCGAGCGGCGCTTCGCCGGGGGCGGCGGCGCGATCGAGCTGGACGCCGCGACCCGCTACAAGGTGCTGGCGGCGTTCGACGGCTATCTGGAGACGCTGCCCGAGTCGAGCCTCGCCCGGCCCGACTCGTACCGGGTGAAGGACGTGGTCGGGCGGCGCGGCATCGGCATCGGCTCGGCCGGCCTGCCGTCGTACAACATCCTGCTGGAGGGCAACAGCGACGCTCTCGAGAACGACGTCGTGATCTACCTGAAGCAGGCGCAGACCCCGGCGGTGTCCCGGCACATCACGGACGAGCGGGTGCGGAGCTACTTCCACCACGAGGGGCACCGCACGGTGATCTCGCAGCGCGCCCTGCAGGCGCACGCGGACCCCTGGCTGGGCTGGACGGAGCTGGACGGCTCGGGCCAGCTGGTCGCCGAGGTCTCCCCGTACGCGGTGGACCTCGACTGGTCGGACATCGACGACCCGGAGGAGATCGCCGCCGTCGTCGCCGACCTCGGCCGGGCGACGGCGGCCATGCACGCGGCGGCGGACGACGAGAGCGGTCACTCCCTGGTCCCGTTCTCCACCGAGCGGGCCATCGACGCGGCGATCGCGGCGGACGAGGACGGCTTCGGGGAACTGCTGGTGGACTTCGCGCACGGCTACGGCGCCCGGGCCCGCGCCGACCACCAGATCTTCGTGGACCTGTTCCGCAACGGCCGGATCCCCGGGCTGTAGCCGGCCGGTCACCCGGGAGCCGGGCGGGGTCGGGGCGCCGGCGGCCCGGCCCCCGGGCCACCCGCGGGACCGGCCCGGGGCGGCACCCCGAGGCGACCTCCTTCCTCGTGGAGCGCGGACGGGTCAACGGCGTCCGCTACCGCACCTCCGACGGGCGCACCGGCGAACTGCGGGCCACGCTCACCGTCGCGTGCGACGGCCGCGGCTCCATCGCGAGGCCGCTGCCCGAACTGGGCCTGGAGAGCTTCGACTGCCCGATGGACGCCTGGTGGTTCAGGCTGCCCCGGCACGAGAGCGACCCGAGCGGGCTGGTGGGAGGGGTCGGCGACAGGTTCTTCAGCGCACTGATCGACCGCGGCGAGGCCGAGGCGTCCGGGGCCCGCCCGGACCACGCTGCTCCAGCACTTCCGGGGCTGGTTCGTGCGTACCGAGGGGCCGGCGGCAGGGCGGCCGGATCCTTAGGGACCTCTTACCGAGCGGCATGGCACACTCCAGACGATGCCGGATTCCCCGCGGGCACCGCTGCCGGGGAGCCGGCTTTTGCGGACGTTCACCCAGTCAGGAGCCCCGTGCACATAGGCGAGACCCGGCTCAGAGGGCTGCGGGCGGCGGTTTTCACGGCACTCGTCGTGACGCTGTCCGTGGCCTCGCATGTGCTGCTCTCCGGGGTGCCGCTGCCGCTGCCGACCGTCGCGACGGTCGCCGGCGGCGTGTTCCTGGTCACGTACGCCCTGGCGGGCCGGGAGCGGGGGTACGGGCCGATCGCGGCCGTGCTGGTCCCGCTGGAGCTGGCGGCGGACACGGTCTTCACGTCCGGCCAGCACGTCTGCTACGGCGCCGCGGGCGGACCCGTCGCCGGTTCGCTCCGGGCCGTCGGGGTGGATGTGCTCTGCGGCGGCGCCGCCGGGGCGCAGCTGCCCGGCGTGGCGGCGGCCGACGGCCGGCTCGCCGCGCTGGTCGACTCCCCCGACCCGCACGTGCCCTGGCTGCTGCTCGCGGCCCATGTCTCCGTCGGGCTGCTCGCCGCGGCCTGGCTGCGGCACGGCGAGTCCGCGCTCGCGGGTCTGCTGCGAACGGCGGCACTGGCCGCGTTCCGGCCCCTGCTGGTCGCGGTCGCGGTCGTCCACCGGCGCCCCGCCGCCCACCCCCCGGAGCGGGTGGCGGCCCGCCCGTTCACCGCCCGCACCCGTCACTTCGTGCACTCCGTGCGACGCAGGGGACCGCCGCTGCCGGCTCCGGCTCTCGTCTGAGCCCCGGCACGTCCCCGCCGGCCTCTTCCCACCCTTCCCACGGATTTCCACCCGGAGAAAACGATCATGAGTGCACGCAACAGCCGCGCCAACAAGGCCGCCGCCCGCGAGCGTCTGCGTCTGGAGCGCGAACGCCAGGCGAAGAAGGACAAGATCAGGCGGCAGATCGTCGTCGCCGTCTCGACCGTCGCGGTCCTGGCGGCCGCCGGCGGCATCGGCTACGCCGTCATGCAGGCCAACAAGCCCTCGGCCTGGGAGGCGGCGAAGGACGCGAAGGTCGTCCAGCCCAAGAACACCGAGGGCGAGAACGGCACCACGGTCGTCATCGGCAAGCCGGCCGCGAAGAAGACCCTGGAGGTCTACGAGGACTCGCGCTGCCCGGTCTGCGCGACCTTCGAGCAGGCGGTCGGCGAGACCATGAAGAAGGACGTGGACGCGGGCAAGTACAAGCTGAAGTACGTCGGCGCGACGTTCATCGACAAGACCGACAACGGCGAGGGCTCCAAGAACGCCCTCTCCGCCCTCGGAGCCGCGCTGGACGTGAGCCCCGAGGCGTTCATGGACTTCAAGGCGGCGCTCTACTCCGCGAACTTCCACCCGGAGGAGAGCGACGACAAGTTCGCCAAGGACGCGTATCTGCTGGAGATCGCCGACTCGGTGGACGCGCTCAAGAACAACGCGGCGTTCAAGAAGAACGTCGAGGACGGCACGTTCGACTCCTGGGCGCTGAAGATGTCCGAGACCTTCGACGACAGCGGGGTGACCGGCACGCCGACCCTGAGGATGGACGGCAAGAAGGTGGTCGCGGAGGGCAGCGAGAACGCGCCGATGACGGTCGAGCAGTTCAACGCCGCGGTCGACAAGGCGCTCAAGGGCTGACACCGCACCGAACCGGCCATCGAGGTGGGCCGTGCACCGGGAGTCCCCGGCGCACGGCCCACTCGCCGTAGCGGCCCCGGTGCCGGCGGCCGGAGCGCGCCGCACCACTGCGGGCCGTGCCCGGGGCCGCCGTTTCCCGGACCGTGCCCGGGACCACCGCTTCCCGGGCGGAGCCCGCCCGCCCCGGACCGCCCCGCCCGTGCCCACCGCCGGGCGACGGCGGGCACGGGCAGGCCCCGGCCTGCAACGGCAGGCAACCACAGGGCAACCACAGGCAACGGCAGGCAACGGCAGGCGGACAGGCGGAATCCGGTAGGCGAACTTCCTGAATTCGCCTGCCAGTTCGCCCTACCGGTCAGTAGTCTGACCGGCCGTGACCAGTAGACTCACCTCATCCCCCAGCCGCCGCTCGGTCGTCAAAGCCGCTGCCGCCACCGCTGTCGCCACCGCCGCCGTCCCCGCGTTCGCGGCCTCCTCCCCCGCCCTCGCCGCAGAGCAGGGCACGGCCTTCCGCCACGGGGTCGCCTCGGGCGACCCGCTCCCCGACGGCGTACTGCTGTGGACCCGCGTCACCCCGGCCCCCGACGCGCTCCCCGGCTCCGGCAAGGGCCCCGCCACCGAGGTGAGTTGGGAGGTCGCCGAGGACAAGGGCTTCGCCAGGGTCGTCGCCGGCGGCCTGACCACCACCACCGCGGCCACCGACCACACCGTCAAGGTCGACGTCAGGGGGCTGCGCCCGGCGACCGCCTACTACTTCCGCTTCACCTCCGGCGGCAACGTGTCCGCCACCGGCCGCACCCGGACCGCGCCCGCCGCGGACGCCGCCGCGCCGGGGGTGCGCTTCGGCGTGGTGTCCTGCGCCAACTGGGAGTCCGGGTACTTCGCCGCGTACCGCCATCTCGCGGCCCGCGCCGACCTGGACGCGGTCCTGCACCTCGGCGACTACATCTACGAGTACGGCACCGGCAGCTACCCCGCGGACAAGTACGTCGTGCGCCGGCACGAGCCCGCCCACGAGATCACGACGCTCTCGGACTACCGCGCCCGGCACGGCATGTACAAGACCGACCCCGACCTCCAGGCCATGCACGCCGCCCATCCGCTCGTCGCGATCTGGGACGACCACGAGATCGCCAACGACGCCTGGGCGGGGGGCGCGGAGAACCACACGCCCGGCACCGAGGGCGACTACGCGGCCCGTGCCGCCGCGGCGAAGCGGGCCTACTTCGAGTGGATGCCGGTGCGCACCTCCACCGAGGGCACGGTCTACCGCCGGCTGCGCTTCGGCAAGCTGGCCGATCTGCATCTGCTGGACCTGCGGTCGTTCCGCTCCGAGCAGGCGTCCGTGGGCAGCGGCAAGGTCGACGACCCGGAGCGTACGATCACCGGCCGGGCCCAGCTGGACTGGCTGAAGGCGGGCCTGGCGTCCTCGGACGCCACCTGGAAGCTCGTCGGCACCTCGGTGATGATCTCGCCGGTGGCCTTCGGTTCCGTACCCGCCCATCTGCTGGGGCCGATAGCCGGGCTGCTCGGGCTGCCCAAGGAGGGGCTCGCCGTCAACGTGGACCAGTGGGACGGCTACACGGACGACCGGAAGGAGCTGCTGAGGCACCTGACGGACCGGGGGATCGAGAACACCGTCTTCCTCACCGGTGACATCCACATGGCCTGGGCCAACGACGTACCGGTCACGGCGGCGACGTACCCGGTGTCGCGGTCGGCCGCGACCGAGTTCGTGGTGACGTCGGTGACCTCCGACAACCTGGACGACATCCTGCGTGTCGCCCCCGGCACGGTGTCCCTGGTCGCGGCCACCGCCGTCAAGGCCGCGAACCGCCATGTGAAGTGGCTCGACATGGACCGCCACGGCTACGGCGTCCTGGACGTGACCGCCGAGCGGTCGCAGATGGACTACTACACCCTCTCCGACCGGACGCGGCAGGACGCGACCGCGTCCTGGGCGCGCTCGTACCGGACGCTGAGCGGGACGCAGAAGGTCGAGCGGGTCAAGCAGCCGGTGCGCTGACGCTCACCCCCGCGGCGGTTCCTCCCACCTGGCGCCACGAACGCGCCGGGGGTACCGGTCGACGGGCGGTTCGAGCCGATCGGGCGGCTCGGCAGCGGCGGCACGGGCACGGTGTGGCGGGCCCGCGGCACCGTGCTCCACCGCCAGGTGCCCCTGACGGCGGTCGCTCCGAGCCCGTCGGTTCCGGCGCGGCCGCTTCTGCCGGGCGTGCCACGGGTCCTGGCGGGGGGCGGACCACCCGCGGCCCGGTGTGCGCGCCCCTCCGCTACGCGGGGTCCGCCGCCTCCTCGAGCGTCTGCAGAAAGCCGAGTGCCGCGCGCCACGTCCGGTCCGCCGCCTCCTCGTCGTGGTCGGGGAGGTCCGGATCGGTGTACAGATGGCCCGCACCGGGGTAGCGGTGGACCTCGACGTCCGCCCCGGCCCTGCCCATCCGCAGATACCAGGCGGTGAGCCAGTCGTGAGGCTCGAACGGGTCCGGATCGGCGACGTGCAGCTGTACGGGGAGATCCTCCGCGTGCGCGTGCTCCGCGATGTCGGAGGTGCCGTGCAGCAGCAGGAGCCCTCGGGCCTTCTCGTCACCGAGGGCGAGGTTCTGGGCGACGGCCGCGCCCAGCGAGAACCCGGCGTACACCAGCCCGCGGTCGGAGTGCGGCGCGGCGGCGGCGATCGCCCGCTTCAGCAGCTCGTCCACTCCGACCTCGTCCTTGTACGCCCTGCCCTCCTCCACGGACGAGATCACCCGGCCGTCGAACAGGTCCGGGGTCCAGACCCGGTGGCCTGCCGCTCGCAGCCGCTCGGCGGCGGCGAGTACGGCGGGGCGAAGGCCGTACGCCGAATGGAAAAGCATGATGTCCATGCGGTCAGGTTACGTTCGAGGGCATGGAGAACGTGCTTCGTCCGTTGATCGTCCTCGTCGGCTCCGTCCTGCTCACGCTGCTGCTCGGGTGGGTCACCGATCTGCTGCTGCGCCGTGCGGACGTTCGGCACAGCGAGACGCCGCTGTGGGGCCTGCTGCGCCGATGCCGGGTTCCGCTGCAGGTGGTGGTGCTGACCGCGCTGCTGCGAGGGACCTACACGGAGACCGCCATCGCGGTCGTCGAGGAGAACGAGGGCCTGATCGGCCATGTCCTGACCCTCGTCCTCATCGCCGCGTCGGCGTGGCTGGTGGTGCGGATCGCCGCCGCCGTGGTGGAGGCCTCGTACTCCCGCTTCGCGGCCACCTCCCGGGACCTGGCACGGGTGCGCCGGGTGCGCACCCAGGTCGCACTGGTGCAGCGGATCGTCACCGCCGTGGTCGCCGTGGTGGCCGTCGCGTCGATGCTGCTCACCTTCCCCGGCATGAACAAGCTGGGGGCGTCGCTGCTAGCCTCCGCCGGTGTCCTCGGCATCGTCGCCGGTGTGGCGGCCCAGTCCACCCTGGGCAACCTCTTCGCCGGCTTCCAGATCGCCTTCGGCGACATGGTGCGCATCGGGGACACCGTCGTCGTGGACGGCGAGTGGGGCACGGTGGAGGAGGTGACGCTCACCTTCCTCGCGGTGCGGACCTGGGACGAGCGGCGGATCACGATGCCGGTGTCGTACTTCACCAGCAAGCCGTTCGAGAACTGGTCGCGCGGCGGCGTGCAGATGACCGGGACGGTCTTCTTCCACCTCGACCACACGGCGCCGGTGCACGAGATGCGCGAGAAGCTGCACGACGTGCTGCGCGAGTGCCCGGCCTGGGACGGCCGGGACTGGTCGCTCGCCGTCACGGACACCACGCCGAACACGATGGTGGTCCGGGCCGTCGTCACCGCGAAGGACGCGGACGACATCTGGACGGTACGGTGCGCGGTGCGTGAGCAGCTGATCGCCTGGCTCTGCGACCACCACCCGTACGCCCTCCCCCGTATCGCCACCTCCCAGGCGGTGTCCCCGCCCGCGGAGCACACCCAGCCGGAGACGCCCGCCCAGCGGACCGGCCGGGGCTAGCCGCGCCGGGCGATACCGGGCGACGCCAGGCGGCACAGGGCGACGCCGGGCAACGCCAGGCGGCACCGGGCGGCACAGGGACGCTCCGGGCGATGCGCGGCGGCGCCGAGCGGTACCGGGCGGCACCACGCGCCACCGGGCGCCGTTCCGGCTAATGGCCGCGTTCCGCACCGCCGTTGACCTGGATGACCTGGGACGTGATGTGGGCCGCGGCATGGGAGGCCAGCCAGCGGAGGGTCTGGGCGACGTCTCCGGGGTGGCCGGCCCGGCCGGTGGACGTCTCGGCGATGAGCTGCCTGCGGCGGTCCTCCCCGAGCCCGTCGCCGAAGAACCCGGTCTCCTCGACATAGCCGGGGGCGACCAGGTTCACCGTGATGCCGCGCGGCCCGAGGCGGCGGGCCAGGTCGTGCGCGTAGGGGTGCAGCGCGGCCTTGGAGGCCGCGTACGCGGCCGAGCCGGACCCCCGGTAGGCCGCGATGGAGCTGAGGAAGAGGACGCGACCTCCGGGTGTGGCCAGATGGCCCTCGAGGGCCTCGGTGAGGAGCGCCGCGGTAAGGGTGTTGAGCCGGAAGGCGAGCGTCCAGTCGTGGGCGACCGCCTCCAGCGGGTCCTCGGACCCGGCCCGGGCCTCCAGCCTGCCGCTGCCGCCCGCGCTGTGCACGAGCACGTCCACCGTGCCGTACTCCCGCGCGACGAACCGGGCGGCGCGGTCGGCGTCCCGGGGCTCGGAGAGATCCACGGCGCAGTAGCGTGCGCCGGGAATCCGCCCGGCTGCCCGTGCGAGCACCTCCTCGCGCCGCCCCAGCAGCAGCACCCGCTCACCGTCCGCGGCGAACGCCTCCGCCGCCGCCAGCCCGATTCCGGTACCCCCGCCACTGATCACCACGGTGCGCGCCATGCGCCGATCCTACGGCCGCGCCGCCTCCGGGAGCCGGTCCGAAACCGCCCCGTACGGCCGGTCACCGCCCCGTGCGGCCGGTCTCCGGGCACCGCGTCCACACGGAGCCGCTCAGCGCAGGCTGCGCACGTCCAGGTGCTGCAGGACGCGGTCGACGACCTCGGGGTCCACGCCGGGCTCGCTGCGCGCGGCGAGCACCTCGTGCCGGGCGGCCGACAGCATCTCGCGCTGCACCCGCAGGAACGCCCGCTGCCGGCCCGCCCGCCTGGCGAACCACTCGCGGCGCTCCTCGCCGACGATGTCCGGACTGATCCGGGTGCCGATGTCGTAGGCCGCGCGCTGAAGCCGGTCCGCGAGGTCCTCCGGCAGTTCCTCGACCTCCTCGATCTCCTTCAGCCGGTGCTTGGCGGCCCTGGCCGCGCGCAGCGCGAGGTCCCGCTCCAGCGCACGTTCGGCGTCGGTGTCGGCCCGTACGCCGAGCCGCTTGACGAGCCAGGGCAGGGTCAGTCCCTGGAGGACCAGCGTCGTCATGATCACTGCGAAGGCGATGAAGACGATCACGTCCCGGCCCGGGAACGGTGATCCGTCCTCGGTGCGCAGCGGAATCGCCAGGGCCAGCGCGACCGAGGCGACGCCCCGCATCCCGGACCACCACATGACCACGGTCTCGCGCCAGCCGACGGGGATCTCCTCGTCGAGGTCGCGCCGCTTGTGGAGCCGCTTGGCGAGCCGGGCGGCGGGCAGCAGATACAGCAGCCGCACTCCGATGACGGTGGCGACGACGAGCACGGACCCCGCGACCAGCCGTCCGCCCGGGCTGTCGGCGGTACCGAAGACGTGGTAGAGCTCCAGACCGATGAGGCCGAAGGCGACACCGGTCACGAGGGTGTCCACGACCTGCCAGAAGGTGTTGCCCGCGAGCCGCCACAGCACGTCGTCGGCGTCCACGGCGTGCTCGGCGAGGTAGAGGGCGGTGACCAGCACGGCGAGCACACCGGAGCCGAGCAGGTCCTCGGCGATCACATAGCTGACGAACGGCACGAGCAGGGTCAGCCCGATCTGCAGGGTCGGGTCGCCGAGCCGCCCCATCAGCCACTCGGAGAGCCGGCCGAGCGCGAGTCCGACGGCCACGGCGACGACGGCGGAGAGCACGAGCTCGCCGACGGCCCCGGGCCACGAGAACGTACCGCTGACGACCGCGCCGACCGCCGCGTGGTAGAGCACGATCGCGGTGACGTCGTTGAACAGCCCCTCCCCCTCCAGGATCGACACGAGCCTGCGGGGCAGCCCGAGGGAGCCCGCCACGGCGGTGGCGGCGACCGGGTCCGGCGGAGCCACGAGCGCGCCCAGGACGACCGCCGCGGCGATCGGCAGCGCGGGGAAGACCGCCTGCGCGACGGCCGCGACGGCGGTGGTGGTGACGAAGACCAGGGCCACGGCGAGCAGGAGGATCGGCCGGATGTTCGCGGTGAACTGCCGCCAGGACGTGCGCTGGACGGCGGCGTACAGCAGCGGGGGAAGCAGCAGCGGGAGGATGAGCTCGGGCGGGATGGAGACGTTGGGGACGAAGGGCAGGAGGGCGAGGACGGCTCCGAGGAGCGTCATCAGCACCGGCGCGGGCAGCCCGAGCCGCTCCCCGAGCGGCACGGTGACCACGGCTCCCAGCAACAGCACGAACAGCAGAGCCAGTTGGTCCACGAGCGCCCCTCGACGGTATGTCCTGCGACGATCACCGCGTCCAGCGTGCCATGTGTTTGACCGGATTCATCCGCATAAGCCCGGCCTGATCGCCCGCCGGGTATCCACCGAGCGCCCGCCACGGGCCACGGCGGACCCGTCGCGTGTGGGCGGGGACGGCAACGGCCGGGATGGCGGAAGCGGCGGGACGACGGCAACACGGGGGACAACGGCGACGGCGACGGCGACGGCCTACCGGACCAGGCGCGGCGGACCCGGCGGACTCGACGCACTGGGCGCACTGGGCGTACCGGCGCGGGGCGCGAGGGACCCCGCCTGGGCACGGTCCCGCCCGACACGGCGGACCCGGCCGGACACGGCACGGGCAGCACCGGGGCCCCGCCGCAGACGCGGCGGCGGAGGTGCGGGTACGGCGGTCGCCCAGCGGCGCGGCCACGCGCCGCTGGGACGTCCGGTCAGAGCGCTCGGCGCATGGCGCGGTGCGGGATGCCCGCGTCCGGGAACTCGGGGCCGTAGGCCGCGTAGCCGAGGCGCTCGTAGAACGGCAGCGCGTGGGTCTGCGCATGCAGATCGACGGCGGTGAGTCCGCGCGCACGGGCCGCGGACTCGATCGCGCGGACGAGCGCCGCGCCGACGCCACGGCCGCGGGCGGCCCCGGTCACCGCGAGACGCCCCAGGGAGCCGACCGACGGGTCGCCCCCGGTCTTGCCGGCCGCCGCCGGGCCGTACAGCAGCCGGCCCGTGCCCAGCGGGCCCTCCGGGCCGACGGCCAGAACGTGGATCGTGTCCGCGCCCTCGGCGTCGTACGCGTCGTACTCGATCTCCTGCGGCACTCGCTGCTCGACGACGAAGACCTCCTTGCGCACCGAGAAGCACGCCTCGCGGTCCGCGGGGTCCGTCGCCTCACGCACGGCGTAGCCGCCCGGGGTGACGGCGTCCGGGATGACGGCGTCCGGGGCGACGGCGTCCGCGGGCAGCCCCGCTTCCGGCTGCCCGCTCATGCGCTCTCCGCGGCGATCCGGTCCAGCGCCGCCTGCAGATCCGCGGGGTAGTCGCTGGCGAACTCGACCCAGCGGCCGTCCGCCGGGTGCTCGAAGCCCAGGCGCACCGCGTGCAGCCACTGCCGGGTCAGCCCCAGCCGCCGGGCCATCGTCGGGTCGGCACCGTAGGTGAGGTCTCCGACGCAGGGGTGGCGGTGTGCGGCCATGTGCACGCGGATCTGGTGCGTACGGCCGGTCTCCAGCTTGATGTCCAGCAGCGACGCGGCGCGGAACGCCTCGATCAGGTCGTAGTGCGTGACGGAGGGCTTGCCCTCGGCGGTCACGGCCCACTTGTAGTCGTGCTGGGGGTGGCGGCCGATGGGTGCGTCGATCGTGCCGCTCAGCGGGTCCGGGTGGCCCTGCACCAGCGCGTGGTACCGCTTGTCGACCGTGCGCTCCCGGAACTGCTGCTTGAGCAGGGTGTACGCGCGCTCCGACTTGGCGACCGCCATCAGCCCGGACGTGCCGACGTCCAGGCGGTGCACGATGCCCTGCCGCTCCGCCGCGCCCGACGTCGAGATCCGGTACCCGGCCGCGGCCAGTCCGCCGATCACCGTCGGCCCGGTCCATCCCGGGCTCGGGTGGGCCGCCACCCCGACCGGCTTCACGACCACGACGATGTCCTCGTCGTCGTGCACGATGTCCATGCCCTCGACCGGCTCGGCGACGACCTGCACCGGGGCGGGAGCCTGCGGCATCTCGACCTCGAGCCAGGCCCCGCCGCGCACCCGCTCGGACTTGCCCACGACCGAGCCGTCGACCTGGACCTTGCCCGCGGCCGCGAGCTCGGCCGCCTTCGTCCTGGAGAAGCCGAACATGCGCGATATGGCGGCGTCGACGCGCTCGCCCTCGAGGCCGTCGGGAACGGGCAGGGTGCGGGTTTCGGGAATCGTGCTCACCCGTCGAGTATGCCTTGTCGGTCCCTGTGACCGGGTCCGCCTGTGGACAACCCGCCCCCGGCCGCCCGTCTCGGGACCGCGGTCCCTCCCGGCCCGGCGCCGCCGCGGTGCCGTGGCTCGCGGACCGCGGACCGCGCCCTCCGGGTTCAGTCCTTGCGGAGCCTCAGTCCTCGCGGAGCCTCAGTCCTTGTGGACCGTGCCGTCCGGGTCCAGGCCCCTGAACGAAAGGATCACGATGAGAATGCCGCCGCACACGATCGCCGAGTCCGCCAGGTTGAACACGGCGAAGTGCTTCGGCGCGATGAAGTCGACGACCGCGCCCTCGAAGACCCCGGGCGAGCGGAAGATCCGGTCCGTGAGATTGCCCAGCGCCCCACCGAGCAGCATGCCGAGCGCGATCGCCCACGGAAGGCTGTAGAGCTTGCGCGCCAGCCGCACGATCACCACGATCACCACGGCCGCGATGATCGTGAAGATGATCGTGAACGCCTCGCCGAAACCGAACGCGGCACCGGGGTTGCGGACCGCCTCGAAGGTGAGCCAGTCGCCGATGACCCGGATCGGCCGGTGGTGCTCCAGCTTCGCGACGACCAGCATCTTGCTGGCCAGGTCCAGCGCGTACGCCACGGCGGCCACGGCGAACAGGGTGAAGACCCGGCGCCTGCCCCTGGGCCGCTCGGCGGGAGCCGCGGCCTCGTCGTCTACGTCCGGCGTACCGATGATGCGCTCCGCCTCTGCCACGTGAGTCCCTCAACCTAGGTGCCGACTGGTCACGAGGGTACGGCACGCACCTTGCGGGCCCGGCTCCGGACACAGTGCCCGCTGCCCGGAGCCGGGGGCGGGGTCAGCCCCGCCGCTCCTGCTTCTGCTTGTCCTCCACGCACAGGGTCGCCCGGGGGAAAGCCTGCATCCTGGCCTTGCCGATCGGGTTCCCGCACACCTCGCACAGGCCGTACGTGCCCGCGTCCAGACGGTGCAGGGCCCGCTCGGTCTGCTCGACCATCTCGCGGGAGTTGGCGGCCAGCGCCATCTCGTGCTCCCGCGTGATGTTCTTGGTGCCGGTGTCGGCCTGGTCGTCCCCCGCCCCGTCCCCGGAGTCCCGCATCAGCCCGGTCAGCGCCTCCTCGGAGTGGCTGATCTCGGCCTGCAGCCGGGCCAGCTCGCTCTCCAGCTCGGCGCGCGCCGCGGCCACCTCCTCGGGCGTCCACGGGTCCTCCCCCGGCCGTACCGCGAGGTCCCCCGGTGCCGCGGCGACACGGGCCTGCGGCACCGGCGGCGCGGTGTCCTTCGCGGCCGTAACGGACCCGCCCGCGCTCTTCTTGGCTGCCACCGTCCTGGCTCCTGTCTGCTCCGCGGCCTCGACCGCTTCCTCGGCCGCCCTGGCGGCCTTTCCGGCGGCTGCCCTCGCAGCCGCCTTCCTGCCCGGCGCCTTCCCGGCCGCCGCCTCGCCCGCCACGGTCTTCCGCGCGGCCGCGGCCTTCCCACCGGCCACCGCCTTCTTCCCGGCCACCGTCTTCTTCCCGGCCGCCGCCCTCTTCGACGCAGCGGCCTTCCGCTCGGCCGCCGTCTTCTTCCCAGCCGGCGCCTTCCCGCCCGCCGCCTCGCCGGGCGCCTCGGTCTTCCGCGCGGCCGCGGCCTTCCCACCGGCCGCCGCCTTCTTCCCGGCCGCCGCCTTCTTCCCGGCCGCCGTCTTCTTCCCGGCCGCCGTCTTCTTCCCGGCCGCCGTCTTCTTCCCGGCCGCCGTCTTCTTCCCGGCCGCCGTCTTCTTCGCCGCGGCGCTCCGCTTCGCGGCCGCGGCGGTCGTGCCCGCGCCGGTGGTCCTCGTACCCGCGTCCGGGCTCCGTTCCGCACCGCCGGTCTTCGAGCCCGCGTCCGTCTTCGCCGCGGCACGGGCCGTCGCCTTCCTCGCCGCCTTGCGGGCCGGCTCCTTCGCGGGCTCCGCGGCCGTACCGGCGGACTCTGCCGCTTCCTCGGCGAGGTGCTCCCGGGCGGGGCCCTTCGAGCTGCTCGCCGCCGCCGACCGCCCGGTGCCCGCGGACCGGGCCGTGGCGGACCGCTTGGCCGCAGCCGTGCCCTTGCGCGCGGTGCTCCTCGCGGGTCCGGCGGCCTTCCCCCTGGTGTCCGCGGAGGTCCCGGACCCGGACCCGGCCCCGGCGTGCGCGTGCGCACCGGAGGCGACCGCCTTGGCCACCCTCCCGGCGGACTTCTTCGCGACGACGCGCTTCTTGCCGTTCGTCTCCTTGGCCGCCGCCCCCGCAGCGGCGGTGGACCTTGCTGACGCCGTCTTCTTCACGGCGGTCTTCTTCGCCACCATGGCCGCGGCCCCTTCACATATTGTGATCTTGCTCGCGCATCGTGCTGGGACGATAAATCGACCCCAGCGCCGCGGCAACGGGGCACGCCGCCTTTCCGGCCCGCCCCGCGCCTTCCCCAACGCGAGCCTGCATCCGTTGTGCCCAGCTCCCCGCCCCCTAATCCGCCGGGCGCGGGCCGCCGGAACCGGCCGGGACCCTTGTGGCCATTCGGGTCACGCGTCCGCCCGGGCCCGGCCCGGCGGTCGTCCGGGAAATCCGGTCGGCCGCGTGGCTGCCGGGCCCGTACACTGGGCGAAGCGAAAGGCGTGGATGGGGACGAGTAGCGTCGTACGCGGCCATGAGCGACCCGGGGACGGTGAGAGCCCGGGGGCGAGCGCGGCGCGAAGGATCACCCCGGAGCCGCCGGAAGAACGCCCGCGGGCACACCGGGGCCAGTAGAGCCGGCATCGCTGCCCCAATGAGGGGGCTCCCCGGCCGCGCGCCGGAGGGCCAAGGAGGGTGGTACCGCGGGAGCGCAGCGCATCGGCTCTCGTCCCTCCGACGGAACAGAGACACTCCGTTGGAGGAGCCCGTACATGACGCCGCCGCAGTACCGCCAGGTACCCGCCCAGGTCGACCTGCCCGCGCTCGAGCACGCCGTGCTCGACTTCTGGCGGGAGAACAAGGTCTTCGCGAAGAGCCTCGAGCAGTCCGAGGGCCGCCCCGAGTGGGTCTTCTACGAGGGCCCGCCCACGGCCAACGGCATGCCCGGCGCCCACCACATCGAGGCCCGCGTCTTCAAGGACGTCTTCCCGCGCTTCCGGACGATGCGGGGCTACCACGTGGCCCGCAAGGCCGGCTGGGACTGCCACGGCCTGCCCGTCGAGCTCGCCGTCGAGAAGGAACTCGGCTTCAACGGCAAGAAGGACATCGAGGCGTACGGCATCGCCGAGTTCAACGCGAAGTGCCGGGAGTCCGTGACCCGCCACACCGACGCCTTCGCCGAGCTGACCACCCGCATGGGCTACTGGGTCGACCTGGACGAGGCGTACCGGACCATGGACCCCGAGTACATCGAGTCCGTGTGGTGGTCCCTGAAGGAGATCTTCGGCAAGGGCCTGCTGGTCCAGGACCACCGCGTCGCCCCCTGGTGCCCGCGCTGCGGCACCGGCCTGTCCGACCACGAGCTGGCCCAGGGCTACGAGACCGTCGTCGACCCGTCCGTCTTCGTCCGCTTCCCGCTGACCTCCGGCCCGCTCGCCGGCGAGGCGTCGCTGCTGGTCTGGACGACGACCCCGTGGACCCTGGTGTCCAACACCGCGGTGGCCGCCCACCCCGACGTCACCTACGTCGTGGCGACGAACGGCGAGGAGAAGCTCGTCGTCGCCGAGCCGCTGCTGGAGAAGGTCCTCGGTGTGGGGGCACCTCCCGGGCCGCAGGGCCCGGAGGGAGGCTGGGAGACCACCGGCGAGACGTTCACCGGCTCCGAGATGGAGCGCTGGGGCTACCGCCGCCCCTTCGAGCTCGTCGACTTCCCGGCGCCCGCGCACTACGTGGTCAACGCCGAGTACGTCACCACGGACGACGGCACCGGTCTGGTCCACCAGTCCCCCGCCTTCGGTGAGGACGACCTCAAGGTCTGCCGCGCCTACGGGCTCCCCGTGGTGAACCCGGTCCGCCCCGACGGCACCTTCGAGGAGGACGTGCCGCTCGTCGGCGGCGTGTTCTTCAAGAAGGCCGACGAGGCCCTCACCCAGGACCTGGCCGCCCGCGGCCTGCTCTTCCGGCACGTCCCGTACGAGCACAGCTACCCGCACTGCTGGCGCTGCCACACGGCACTGCTCTACTACGCGCAGCCGTCGTGGTACATCCGCACCACCGCGATCAAGGACCGGCTGCTCGCGGAGAACGAGGGCACCAACTGGTTCCCGGAGTCGGTGAAGACCGGCCGGTACGGCGACTGGCTCCACAACAACATCGACTGGGCGCTGTCGCGGAACCGCTACTGGGGCACCCCGCTGCCGATCTGGCGCTGCGAGGAGGACCACCTCACCGTCGTGGGCTCGCTCGCCGAGCTGAGCGAGCTCACCGGGGAGGACCAGTCGGGCCTGGACCCGCACCGCCCGTTCATCGACGCGGTCACCTTCGACTGCCCGCAGTGCTCCGCGACGGCGACGCGGGTACCCGAGGTCATCGACGCCTGGTACGACTCGGGGTCCATGCCGTTCGCGCAGTGGGGCTATCCGTACCGGAACAAGGAGATCTTCGAGAAGCGCTACCCGGCGCAGTTCATCTCCGAGGCGATCGACCAGACCCGCGGCTGGTTCTACACGCTGATGGCCGTCGGCACGCTGGTGTTCGACAAGTCGTCGTACGAGAACGTCGTCTGTCTCGGCCACATCCTCGCCGAGGACGGCCGCAAGATGTCCAAGCACCTGGGCAACATCCTGCAGCCGATCCCGCTGATGGACCAGCACGGCGCCGACGCCGTGCGCTGGTTCATGGCCGCCGGCGGCTCGCCGTGGGCGGCCCGCCGGGTGGGGCACGGCACCATCCAGGAGGTCGTGCGCAAGACGCTGCTCACATACTGGAACACGGTGGCCTTCCAGGCGCTGTACGCCCGCACCTCGGGCTGGGCGCCCTCGGCCGCCGACCCGGCACCGGCGGAGCGCACGGTGCTCGACCGCTGGCTGCTCTCGGAGCTCCACGCGCTGGTCGGCCAGGTGACGCAGGCGCTGGAGGCGTACGACACCCAGCGCGCCGGCAAGCTGATCTCGTCCTTCGTGGACGATCTGTCGAACTGGTACGTGCGCCGCTCCCGCCGGCGGTTCTGGCAGGGCGACGCGGCGGCGCTGCGCACCCTCCACGACGTGGTCGAGACCGTGACGCGGCTGATGGCCCCGCTCACCCCGTTCATCACCGAGCGCGTGTGGCAGGACCTCGTGGTCCCGGTGACGCCGGAGGCCCCGGAGTCCGTGCACCTCGCGACCTGGCCGGAGGCCGACCTCGCCGCCGTGGACCCGGAGCTGTCCCGGCAGATGGCGCTGGTCCGCCGGCTGGTGGAGCTGGGCCGTGCGACCCGCGCGGAGTCGGGGGTGAAGACCCGGCAGCCGCTGTCGCGGGCGCTGGTCGCGGCCCCCGGCTTCGAGTCCCTGCCGCCCGAGCTGCACGCGCAGATCACCGAGGAGCTCAACGTCTCCGCCCTGGCGTCGCTGACTGATGCCTCCGCTGGTCCAGCGGGCGGCGGATCCCTCGTCGACACGACGGCGAAGGCGAACTTCCGGGCGCTGGGCAAGCGGTTCGGCAAGGGCGTGCAGGACGTCGCCAAGGCCGTGGCCGCGGCTGACGCGGCGGGGCTGTCGCTGGCGCTGCGCTCCGGTTCGGCCGTGATCGAGGTCGCCGGCGAGCAGGTGACCCTCTCTCCGGAGGAGGTCATCATCACGGAGACGCCCCGCGAGGGCTGGTCGGTCGCCTCCGACCAGGGCGCCACGGTCGCGCTGGATCTGGAGATCACCCCGGAGCTGCGGCGGGCGGGGCTCGCCCGGGACGCGATCCGGCTGATCCAGGAGGCACGCAAGAACAGCGGCCTGGACGTCGCGGACCGCATCGCACTCCGGTGGGCGTCCTCGGACGCCGAGGTCGCCTCGGCGCTCACGGACCACTCCGGGCTGATCGCCGACGAGGTCCTGGCGACGGACTTCGCGACGGGCGAGGGCGACGACGCGTACGGGGCGCCGTTCACGGACGAGGGTCTGTCCCTGACGTTCCGCCTCCGCAAGGCCTGACGCGTCCCGCGTCCCGCGTCCCGCAGCGAGGGTCCGGCCCCTTCGGGTGCCGGACCCTTCGCGTCGGCGACCGCCGGCGGCCATCGGCGCCCTTCGGCGTCCGTGGGCGTCCGTGGGCGTCCGTGGGCGTCCGTCGGCGGCAGTCGGCCGGAGCCGTCATCGGTGCATCCGCGGGCGGTTGACGCGGCGTCGCGCGGTCCCGCGGAGGGGCGGCCGCCCACCGTACCGGCCGCGACCCCCGAACACCCCCTACCTCCGGACACCCCCGGACCGCGACGCCCACCGCCGGGCGCGCCATCGCACACGCGAAACGGGCCGGGCCCGGGACCTGAGTCCCGGGCCCGGCCCGTTGGCCTGCCGACGGCCGAGCGCGCTTCGCGCCCTAACCCGCCGTCAGTTGTCGTCCTCGTCGATGAGGAAACCGCGCATCGGCGACGGCGCCTGCTGCATCGGCTGCGGGCCGCCCTGCGGCCGGACCGGTGCCATCGGCTGGGTCATCGCCGGGGACATCTGCTGCTGGCCGCCGTACGACGGGGCGCCGCCCATGCCCTGGTTGCCGCCCATCGTCTGGTTGCCGCCGAAGGAGGGGGCTCCGGCGCCGGCCGGAGCCATCGACGGGGACGGGGGCAGCGAGGCGGCCGCCGGAGTCCGCGGCGGGGCCAGCGAGTCGTCGGCCTGGGTCTCCAGCTGGCGCAGCTGGCTCTCCAGGTACGACTTCAGACGGGTGCGGTACTCGCGCTCGAAGCCGCGCAGGTCCTCGACCTTGCGCTCCAGCGTGGCGCGGGCGGACTCCAGCGAGCCCATCGCGACGCGGTGCTTCTCCTGCGCGTCCCGCTCCAGCGCGTCGGCCTTGGCGCGGGCGTCCCGCTCCAGGCCCTCGGCGCGCGAGCGGGCCTCGCCGACGATCTTGTTGGCCTCGGAACGGGCCTCCGCGATCGCCTGGTCGGCGGTCTGCTGGGCCAGCGACAGCACACGTGCCGCGCTGTCGCCGCCCGGGCCCTGGCCCGGGAGCTGCGGGCCGCCGTGACCGCCCATGGGGCCGCCCATCGGGCCGCCCATGGGACCGCCCTGCATCGGGCCGGGGCCCATCGGACCACCCTGCGGGTGACCCTGCGGATGACCCTGAGGACCGTGACCACCGGGACCGGCCGGCAGCTGAGGGGCTCCACCGGGCAGCTGGGGGGGACCCATCTGCGGGGGCTGCTGCTGGACCGGGGGTCCGGATATGGCGGCGGGCACGGGGGCGCCGGGACCGCGGCCGTCCTGCGGCTCCGGCGGCTTGCGCATGCCCTGCTGCTGGTTCTGAGCGGCCGCCCGGGTCGCCGCCGCCAGCTTCGCGCGCAGGTCCTCGTTCTCCCGGAGGAGGCGCGTCAGCTCGGCTTCGACCTCGTCGAGAAAGGCATCGACCTCGTCCTCGTCATAGCCTTCTCGGAGGCGGACGGTCGTGAACTGCTTGTTCCGCACGTCCTCGGGGGTCAGCGGCATCTCTACTTCACCTCTACGTAGTCGTCGGCAGTCGGCAAGACCGTACCGTTCACATCCCTCTCCCCACGCTGCTCACGACGGAGATCAGGATGTAGACGATGATCATCAGAACGAAGAAGGACAGATCGAGTGCCACGCCCCCGAGACGCAGCGGCGGGATGAACCGCCGCAGAAGCTTGAGCGGTGGATCGGTGACAGTGTAGGTGGCCTCCAGGACGACCACCATCGCCCTCCCGGGTTGCCACGAGCGGGCGAACTGGAAGACGTAGTCCATGACCAGCCGGAAAATCAGCACGATGAGGAAGCACATCAGAGCGATGTAGATCACCTGCAGTGCGACGCTCATCCCGCGCTTCCCTCTCCCCTGGCTCTCGTTGTCCGGCCTCGCGGCCGGGTCGTTCCCTCGGTCGTGTTCTTGCTCGTTCTAGCTCTGGTTGAAGAACCCGCCCTCTGCGATGCGGGCCTTGTCCTCCGCCGTGACATCGACGTTAGCAGGCGAGAGGAGGAAGACTTTCTGAGTCACCCGCTCAATGCTGCCATGGAGACCGAAGACGAGCCCCGCCGCAAAGTCGACAAGTCGCTTCGCATCGGTGTCGTCCATCTCGGTCAGATTCATGATCACCGGGGTGCCCTCGCGGAAGTGTTCCCCGATGGTACGGGCCTCGTTGTAGGTCCGCGGGTGCAGAGTCGTGATGCGGTAGGGCTCCCGCTCGGACACAACCTTGGGCATGATCACCGGTGCGTTCTTCTCCAGACTCGGACGTTCAGGTGTGATGGATGCCACGGGTGCGATTCGCGCCGGACGTCCTGATTCCGCGGCGAGCTGAGCCGCCGGCGACGGGGACGCGGCGGCGGGTCGCGGCGCGGACTCCCGCGGGGCCGGCGGCTGGACCACGCGCACCGGCTCCTCCCGTTCCACCTGGTGCGGGGGCTGGTGACGGCGACGGTCCCGCTCGGGCTCCGGCTCCATCTCGGGTTCGAAGTCGTCGTCGGGGTCGAATCCCCGGCCGTCGTACCCATCGTCCTCCACGAGGCCGAGGTAGACCGCCATCTTGCGCATAGCGCCGGCCATTCTCTGAGTCCTCCGCTCTGTGGTGGATCGGCTTCGTTCGGCTACGTCACCAAGTGCCCGCGATCCACTCGGCCTGTCCGCCTTTCGACGGAAATGACCATATTTTCTGCTGTGGTCCGACTTGCTTCGCGACGTTACCCGAGCCGGGGTCGGACTCCGAGCACCGCCGTACCGACGCGCACATGTGTCGCTCCGGCCGCCACTGCCTGCTCGAGGTCCCCACTCATCCCCGCCGACACCATGTTCGCAGCCGGACGGTCCGCGCGCAGGCGGGATGCGAATTCCACCAGCCGCTCGAAAGCGGCCTGTTGACGCCCCGCGTACGGCCCCGAGAGGGGGGCGACCGTCATCAGCCCGTCGAGCCGGAGGCCCGGGGCCGCGTCCACGGCGGCGGCCAACTCCTCGATGCCGTCGGGAGCCACGCCGCCCCGGTCGCCCTGCCGCCCGGATTCCGCGTCGAGGGCCACCTGGATGAGGCAGCCCAGTTCGCGTCCGGCCCGTACCGCCGCCGCGGACAGGGCGCGTACCAGCTTCGGCCGGTCGACCGACTGCACGACATCGGCATAACCGGCGACGGAACGGACCTTGTTGGTCTGAAGCTGACCGACGAAGTGCCAGGTGAGCGTCAGATCCGAGCAGGCTGCCGCCTTCGGGGCCGCCTCCTGGTCCTTGTTCTCGGCCACGTGGCGCACCCCGAGTTCGTGCAGCAGGCGGACGTCGCTCGCGGGATAGGTCTTGGTGACCACGATCAGCGTCACCTCCTCCCGCTTGCGCCCGGCCGCGGCGCAGGCGGAGGCGATACGTTCCTCCACCCGCGCCAGGTTCTCGGCGAGTTCGGTCCTGCGCTCGGTCATGCGTCGTCTCTCTCGCGGTCCAGCCACACATATCCGGCGAGCCGCCCGGTGGTGCGGTCGCGCCGGTAGGAGAAGTGGTCTCCCGACTCCAGTGTGCAGACCGGCGACGCGATCCGGTCACGCACACCGAGCGCCGCGAGCTGCGCGTGCACCCCGGCGGCGACGTCCACGGCCGGGGTGCCCCAGCCGGTCTCGGCCCACGCCGCCGGCTCGGCCGCGGCGACCTCCGCGCGCATGGCCGCGGGCACCTCGTAGCACCGCCCGCAGACCCCGGGTCCGGTCCGGGCGGTGATCCGGGAGGGTTCGGCGCCGAGTGCGACCATCGCCTCGACCGCCGCCGGCACCACCCCGGCGACCATCCCGGGGCGTCCGGCGTGCGCGGCGCCCACCACGCCGGCGACCGGGTCGGCCAGCAGCACCGGTGTGCAGTCGGCGGTGAGCACCGCGAGCGGGAGACCGCGCCGGGCGGTGACCACCGCGTCGGCGGCGGGGACGTCCTCGCCGGTCCAGGGACCTTCGACGACGGCGACCTCCCGGCCGTGCACCTGGTTCATCCAGACCACGAGCGCCGGGTCGACACCCAGCCGCCGGGCCGCGAGTTCCCGGTTCGCACGTACGGCGACGGGGTCGTCGCCGACCGCGCCGCCGAGATTGAGCTCGTCGTACGGAGCGGCGCTCACCCCGCCCCACCGGTCGGTGAAGGCGAAGTGGGCGCCGCCCACTCGGTTGTGCTCCGCTATCACTTCAAGATCACTTCAGGAAGTCCGGGACGTCCAGCTCCTCCGCCGAGCTGTCGTACGGCCGGGCCGGCGGCACCTGCGGCGAGGAGCTCTGCGTCACGGAGATCTCGTTCGCCGCGGGGGCCGGCTCGGCGGGGGCGGTCTCCTCGCGCGGGGTCACGGTGCCGAGTCCGCCGAGGGAGCGCGGCGGCTCCGGCCGGGACGCCGGGGCGGGCTCCTCGCGCTTGGCGGAGGCGGAACCGATCACGTTGTCACGCCGGGCGGGGGGCTGGCCGCCGTCGAACCCGGCCGCGATGACGGTGACCCGCACCTCGTCGCCCAGCGCGTCGTCGATGACGGCACCGAAGATGATGTTGGCCTCGGGGTGGGCGGCCTCGCTCACCAGCTGGGCGGCCTCGTTGATCTCGAACAGGCCGAGGTCGGAGCCGCCGGAGATGGAGAGCAGCACGCCGCGGGCCCCGTCGATGGAGGCCTCCAGCAGCGGCGAGGAGATCGCCATCTCGGCCGCGGCCACCGCGCGGTCGTCGCCGCGGGCCGAGCCGATGCCCATGAGGGCGGAGCCGGCCTCGGACATGACGGACTTGACGTCGGCGAAGTCGAGGTTGATGAGACCGGGCGTGGTGATCAGGTCGGTGATCCCCTGGACGCCGGACAGCAGCACCTGGTCCGCGGACTTGAACGCGTCGAGCACGCTCACCTGGCGGTCCGAGATGGACAGCAGCCGGTCGTTCGGGATGACGATGAGGGTGTCGACCTCCTCGCGGAGCTCGGCGATGCCGTCCTCGGCCTGGTTGGCGCGGCGGCGGCCCTCGAAGGTGAAGGGCCGGGTGACCACGCCGATGGTGAGGGCGCCGAGCGAGCGCGCGATGTTGGCCACGACGGGGGCGCCGCCGGTGCCGGTGCCGCCGCCCTCGCCGGCGGTGACGAAGACCATGTCGGCCCCCTTGAGGACCTCCTCGATCTCCTCCCGGTGGTCCTCTGCCGCCTTGCGACCGACGCCCGGGTTGGCTCCGGCCCCGAGGCCGCGGGTGAGTTCGCGGCCGACGTCGAGCTTGACGTCGGCGTCGCTCATCAACAGGGCTTGCGCGTCCGTGTTGATCGCGATGAACTCGACGCCCTTGAGACCGACCTCGATCATTCGGTTGATGGCATTGACACCACCGCCGCCGACACCGATGACCTTGATGACTGCGAGGTAGTTCTGCGGTGCTGCCACGTCGAAGGCCTCTCGCCTCGAGTTACGAGTCGCCACTTCGCGGTGGTGGCCGCGCCGCGACGACGGATGCCGATTGGGACGGTCCGAAATGCCGACCCGAACCCTAACGTTGAAGTTTAGGGTTACCAGTGTCCCTGCTTCCTGGACTCTCTCGAACGAGACACTAAGTCGACACGTGGCGTGCGTTCAACGAACACGCCGAACCTCCCGTTTTTCTTTTCACCCTATGTGATCAGCCGTCGCGCTGACCAACCAGGGTGCTGGCCTGCACGTTTGTACGTCAACTCGCCGACGCCGCAGGGGCGGTTGGGGCGCTCACATCGAAGCGCCCGGCGCGGGGGGCGGCTTTCATCAGGGCGGTGAGCGCACGCGCCTTGACTTCGCTCTTCTCGCTGCTGCCCCACATCACCTCACGGTCCCGCGTCAACTTCAGCGTGAGTGAATCGTACGAAATGACTTGTACGCTCAGCAGGTCCTTGACGATCGGGGCGGGCAGCCGGGAGACGACCAGGGCCGCCTCCTTCAGCAGGCGCTGCCCACCGAAGCGCCGGACGCCGGGGGACTGATCCGCCGTCAATTCCACCAGTGGTACCGCCTTGGGCGCTTTGTCCACGGTGGCGAACCGGACGCCCTTGGCGTCCACTTCGACATACCGGGCGCCCTTGCGCATCAGAAGCACGGGCTTCCGCTCCGTCACGCGCAGTTCGACACCGTGCGGCCAGGAACGCTCCGCCTCGACCGAGTCGATCCGCGCGAGCCGGTCGCGCAGCCTGCTCTCGATCCGGTCCAGGTCCACGGAGACCATGGGGCTGCCGAGCGGGACACCGGCGGCCAGCTCGACCTCACGGGGTGTCAGGACCCGGGTGCCAGAGACCTCGACGCGCTCCGCCCGGACCCACGAGGAGCCGTACAGCACCCACAGGCCGCCGCCGGTCAGTACGGCGGCGGCGAGCAGGGAGACCAGGAGCCGGGGGGCGGGGAGCCGGCGGCGGCGCGGCGGCGGGCCCTTGCGGTCCCGGCCGGCCGGCGGCCGCCCGCCGGGCTTGCGCGTGCCGCGTTCGGCGGTCGTCGGTCCGGCCATGCTCCCTGCCCTTCGCCGTGCCTATCGGCGTGACGCGATCGCCTCGTACACCATTCCGACAAGCAGATCGTCTGCGTCCCGGCGCCCGAACTCGGAGGCCGCGCGGGACATCTCGTACAGCCGGTGCGGATCGGCGAGCACCGGGAGCACATGGCCCTGGACCCACTCGGGGGTGAGCTCGGCGTCGTCGACCAGCAGCCCGCCGCCGGCCTTCACCACGGGCTGCGCGTTGAGCCGCTGTTCGCCGTTGCCGATCGGCAGCGGTACGTACGCGGCGGGCAGGCCCACGGCGGAGAGCTCGGCGACGGTCATGGCGCCCGCGCGGCACAGCATCATGTCGGCGGCGGCGTACGCGAGATCCATCCGGTCCACGTACGGTACCGGGAGGTACGGCGGCATTCCGGGCATGTTGTCCACGTGCGGCAGTTCGTTCTTCGGCCCGACCGCGTGCAGGATCTGGATGCCGGAGCGCTGAAGCAGCGGAGCGACCCGCTGGACCACCTCGTTGAGCCGTCGCGCGCCCTGCGACCCGCCGGAGACCAGCAGGGTCGGCAGGTTGGGGTCCAGCCCGAAGGCGGCACGCGCCTCGGGCCGCATCCGGGCACGGTCGAGGGTGGCGATGGAGCGGCGCAGCGGGATCCCGACGTAGCGGGCGTCCCGCAGCTTGCTGTCGGGCGTGGACACGGCGACCGCGGCCGCGTACCGCGAACCGATCTTGTTGGCCAGCCCGGGGCGGGCGTTGGCCTCGTGGACGACGATCGGGACGCCGCGCCGCTTGGCCGCGAGGTACCCGGGCAGGGCCACATACCCGCCGAAGCCGACGACGGCGTCGGCCTTGGTCCGCTCCAGGACCTGCTCGGCGGCCTTGATCGTGCCGCGCAGCCGGCCCGGGACGGTGATCAGCTCGGGCGTCGGCTTGCGCGGCAGCGGCACGGCGGGGATCAGCGCCAGCTCGTAGCCCCGCTCGGGGACGAGCCGGGTCTCCAGGCCGCGCTCGGTACCGAGGGCCGTGATGCCCATCGTCGGATCCTGCCTCCGCAGGGCGTCCGCGAGGGCGAGCGCGGGCTCGATGTGGCCGGCGGTCCCCCCGCCGGCGAGTACGACATGCACCGAAATTCACCGCTCTCCGGACGGACGTTCCTTGACGCGCCGTCTCATCGTCTTCCATCTCATCCCGGGCCGCACGGCCAGGGCCGCCTTCGCCGCGGGATCCTCCCGCGCGAAGGCGATCAGCAGTCCGACCGCGAACATGGTCGGCAGCAGGGCGGAGCCCCCGTAGGAGAACAGCGGGAGGGGGACACCGGCGATCGGCAGGAGCCCGAGCACCGCACCGATGTTGACCACGGCCTGGGCCGTGATCCAGGTGGTCACACCTCCCGCGGCGTACCTCACGAAGGGGTCCTCCGTGCGTCCGGCCACGCGGATACCCGCATAGCCTAGAGCCGCGAACAGCGCGAGCACCGACAGTGTCCCCGCGAGACCCAGTTCCTCCCCGGTGATGGCGAAGATGAAGTCGGTGTGCGCTTCGGGGAGTTGGCCCCACTTCTCCACACTCGCCCCGATTCCCGAACCGAACCATCCGCCGGAGGCGAGGGCGTAGATCCCGTGCACGGCCTGCCAGCAGCTGTCGTCCGGGCCGGGGTCGGTGGCGCCGACGCACTGGAAGCGGGCCATCCGGTTGGGGTTGGTCCCGATCAGGACGGCTCCGATTACCGCGGCGACGGACAGCACGCCCACGAACAGCCTCGTCGGGGCGCCGGCCAGCCAGAGCAGCCCGAAGAGGATCGCGGTCAGGATGATCGCGGTGCCCATGTCACCGCCGAGCATGATCAGCCCGAGCAGGGTGAAGGCCACCGGGACCAGCGGGACCAGCAGGTGCTTCCACTGCGTGAGCAGCCGCTTGTCCTGCTTGCGGGCCAGCAGGTCGGCGCCCCAGAGGATCAGCGCCAGCTTGCCGAACTCGCTGGGCTGGAGCTGGAACGGCCCGCCGAGGGAGATCCAGTTCTGGTTGCCGTTGACCGACTGCCCTATCCCGGGGATCTGCACCAGGACCATCAGGCAGGCGCTGACGACGAGGATCGGGTACGCCAGGGCGCGGTGGAGCCGCAGGGGCATCCGGGAGGCGATCAGCAGCAGTCCGGTGCCGATGACGGCGGCCAGGAACTGCTTGCGGAAGAAGTACGAGGACGGCAGCGAGTACTTCAATGCCGTGATCATCGAGGCGGAGTAGACCATCACCAGGCCGAGCACGGTGATCAGCAGGCCGGCGCCGAGGATCACGTAGTAGGCGGTGAGCGGCCGGTCCCAGGCCCGGCGGGCCTGCTCGTACAGCCTGCGCAGTCCGCCGCCGCGGGGCGGGCGGGACCGGGCCGCCGCCGACGGCCCGGCCGTACGCCGCCGCGTCCGCGCGCGGCGCGCGGCCGCCGCGCAGCGCGACTCCGGCAGCCCGGCGAGGGCGGGCGGGCGCCGGGCCCGGCCGAGCGCGCGCCCCGGCGGTGAGCGGCTCGCGCCGGGCGGCCCGGGGCCGCCCGGTCGCCGCGCCGCCGGGGCGGCGGGGATCGGGCGTCGTGGTCGCGTCGGGTGGCATGTCGCTGTCCCCTCCAGGTCGTGGCCCGCGCCGCCGGGTCGTGACGGCGGGGCCAGGTCCGGTCAGGCGCGCTCGGCGGCGAGGGCGCGGACCGCGTCCGCGAACGCCTCGCCTCGCTTGTTGTAGTTGGCGAACATGTCCATCGAGGCACAGGCGGGAGCCAGCAGGACCGTGTCCCCCGGCCGTGCGAGCCGTGCCGCCTCGCGGACCGCCGCCGGCATCGCCCCAGTGTCGGTCCGGTCGAGGTCGACCACCGGGACCTCGGGGGCGTGTCGCGCCAGGGCTTCGGCGATCAGCGCCCGGTCCGCGCCCATCAGCACCGCACCGCGCAGCCGTTTCGCGGACTTCCCGACGATCTCGTCGAATGTCGCGCCCTTGGCGAGACCGCCCGCGATCCAGACGATCGGCTCGTAGGCCGCCAAGGACGCTTCCGCGGCATGGGTGTTGGTGGCCTTGGAGTCGTCCACGTACGCGACGCCGTCGACCTCGTCCACGTACTCGATGCGGTGCGGGTCGGGCCGGAACGCCCGCAGGCCGTCCCGTACCGCGGCCGCCGGGACCCCGAAGGCGCGCGCCAGGGCGGCCGCGGCGAGGGCGTTGGCGATGTTGTGCGGGGCCGGGGGCCCGGCGCTGGTCCCCC
This sequence comes from Streptomyces tirandamycinicus, assembly GCF_003097515.1. NCBI lineage: Bacteria > Bacillati > Actinomycetota > Actinomycetes > Kitasatosporales > Streptomycetaceae > Streptomyces > Streptomyces tirandamycinicus. Next base: position 846,343 of record NZ_CP029188.1, read on the forward strand.
GGGAGGAGGACGCCGCGATGTCGGAGACCTCGGCGAGTTCCTGCGCCTGCTTCTGCCGGTTCTCGACGAAGGCGCGGTCGACGAGGATGCCGTCCACGACGCCGAGCTGCGAGGGGCCGGGTGTGCCGAGGGTGAAGCCGACGGCGCGGCAGCCCTCCACGACGTCCGCCTCCCGCACCAGGGCCTCGGTGGCGGGGTCGGCGGCGTTGTAGACGCAGGCGACCGTGTTGCCCTCGTAGACGCGGCCCTTGTCGGCGGCGTACGCCTCCATGGAGCCGTGCCAGTCGAGGTGGTCCGGGGCGAGGTTGAGGACGGCGGCGGAGTGGGCGCGCAGCGAGGGGGCCCAGTGCAGCTGGTAGCTGGAGAGCTCGACGGCGAGCACGTCGTACTCCTCGCCGCCGAGTACCGCGTCCAGCAGCGAGACCCCGATGTTGCCGACGGCGGTGGTCTTCAGGCCCGCAGCCGTCAGGATCGCGGCGAGCATCCGCACGGTGGTGGTCTTGCCGTTGGTGCCGGTGACGGCGAGCCAGGGTGCCGCCCGGCCGCCGTCCGTCCCGCGCAGCCGCCAGGCGAGTTCGACGTCGCCCCAGACCTCGACGCCCGCCTCGGCGGCCGCCGCGAAGAGGGGCTTGCCGGGCTTCCAGCCGGGCGCGGTGACGACCAGCTCGGTGCCCTCGGGCAGGGTGTCGCCGTCGCCGAGGCGGACGGTGATGCCCGCCCGCCCGCCGTCTTCCTCGTTCGGGTCGCGGTGCGCCGCCGCCCAGGACTCCAGCTCCGCCGCCTGGGCCCGCGCGCGCTCGTCGTCACCGTCGTCGACGACGGTGACGACCGCGCCGAGGCCGTGCAGGACGCGGGCGGCCGGGATGCCGCTCACGCCCAGCCCGGCGACGGTGACGTGCTTGCCCCGCCAGTCCCGCGTACTCACTTGTCGGCCGCCCAGCCCGCGTAGAAGATGCCCAGTCCCACGATGACGCACATGCCCTGGATGATCCAGAACCGGACCACGACCAGGACTTCGGACCAGCCCTTGAGCTCGAAGTGGTGCTGCAGCGGGGCCATCCGGAAGACGCGCTTCCCGGTGAGCCGGAACGAGCCGACCTGGATGATCACGGACAGGGTGATCAGGACGAACAGGCCGCCGAGGAGCGCCAGGAGCAGCTCCGTGCGGGAGCAGATCGCCAGGCCGGCGAGCGCGCCGCCGAGCGCCAGGGAGCCGGTGTCGCCCATGAAGATCTTCGCCGGGGAGGTGTTCCACCACAGGAAGCCGAAGCAGGCGCCCATCAGCGCGGCGGCCACCACCGCGAGATCGAGGGGGTCCCGCACCTCGAAGCAGGCGGCGGGGTTGGTCAGCGTCATCGCGTTGGCGCAGGACTCCTGGAACTGCCACAGGCCGATGAAGGTGTACGCGCCGAAGACCATCACGGAGGCGCCGGTGGCCAGGCCGTCCAGGCCGTCGGTGAGGTTCACGCCGTTCGACATCGCCAGGATCATGAACAGCGCCCAGACCACGAACAGCACCGGCCCGATCGACCAGCCGAAGTCGGTGACGAACGACAGCTTGGTGGAGGCGGGCGTGTTGCCCCGGTTGTCCGGGAACTGCAGCGCCAGCACCGCGAAGGCGATGCCGACGATCAGCTGGCCGGCCATTTTCGCCTTGGCCCGCAGGCCCAGCGACCGCTGCTTGACGATCTTGATGTAGTCGTCGAGGAAGCCGACCAGGCCCATGCCGGCCATCAGGAACAGCACCAGCAGACCCGGGATGGTCGGGTCCTCGCCGGTGATCACCTTGGTCAGGGCGTACGCGATCAGCGTGGCCAGGATGAAGGCGATGCCGCCCATGGTGGGCGTGCCCTTCTTGCTGCCGTGGCTGCGCGGGCCGTCGTCGCGGATGAACTGCCCGTAGCCCTTGCGGGCCAGCAGCTTGATCAGCAGCGGCGTACCGATGAGCGTCAGGAAGAGCCCGATGGCTCCCGCGAAGAGGATCTGCCTCATCGGCCGGCGACCTGCCCCTCGGCCGGAGGGGTGTCGGCGAGCAGCGCCTCGGCGATCCGCTCGAGCCCGGCCGACCTGGAAGCCTTCACCAGCACGACGTCTCCCGGGCGCAGCTCTCTGCGCAACAGGTCGACCGCCGCCTGCGCGTCGGACACGTGCACCGACTCCTCACCCCACGAACCCTCGTTATATGCGCCCAGTTGCAGCCAGGACGCTTCCCTGCCCCCGACCGCGACGAGCTTGCTGACGTTGAGCCGGACGGCGAGCCGTCCGACCGCGTCGTGCTCGGCCAGCGCCTCACCGCCGAGCTCGGCCATCGGACCGAGCACCGCCCACGTGCGCCCCCCGGCGGCCTCGGCGGCCGTGCCCATGGCGGCGAGCGCACGGAGTGCGGCGCGCATGGACTCGGGGTTCGCGTTGTAGGCGTCGTTGACGATCGTGACGCCGTCCGGACGCTCGGTGACCTCCATACGCCAGCGGGAGAGGGTGCCGGCCTCCGAGAGCGCGGTGGCGATCTCGTCGACGGACATGCCCAGCTCATGGGCGACGGCGGCCGCGGCGAGCGCGTTCGACACGTGGTGCTCACCGTACAGCCGCAAGGTCACGTCGCTGCACCCGGAGGGTGTGCGAAGCAGGAATGCGGGCTGTCCACCGGGCAGGAGTCGGACGTTCTCGGCGCGTACGTCCGCTTCGTCCGACTCACCGAACAGCACGACACGTGCCCGGGTACGGGCCGACATGGCGCGGACGAGGGGATCGTCGGCGTTGAGGACGGCCACCCCGCCCGCTTCGGCGGAGGGCAGCGTCTCCACGAGCTCGCCCTTGGCCTCGGCGATCTGCTCGCGGCCGCCGAACTCGCCGATGTGGGCGCTGCCGACGTTCAGCACCACGCCGACGCGGGGCGGGGTGAGCTGGGTGAGGTAGCGGATGTGGCCGATGCCGCGGGCGCCCATCTCGAGGACCAGGAACCGGGTCTCGTCGGTGGCGCTGAGCGCGGTCAGCGGCAGACCGATCTCGTTGTTGAGCGAGCCGGGGGTCCACACGGTCGGCGCCTTGCGGCGCAGCACCTGGGCGATGAGGTCCTTGGTGCTCGTCTTCCCCGCGGAGCCGGTGAGGGCCACCAGGGTGGCGCCGAGGCGCCGCACCACGGCGCGGGCCAGCGCGCCGAGGGCCCTCTGGACGTCGTCCACGACGACGGCGGGAACACCGACGGGCCGCGAGGCCAGTACGGCGGCCGCACCCGCGGCGACCACGTCCGCGGCGTAGTCGTGGCCGTCGACGCGGGCGCCGGCGAAGGCGACGAAGAGGCTGCCGGGCACGACCTCGCGGGAGTCGCGGACGACGGGCCCGGTGACGCGTACGGACGGATCCGGTATGTCGTGGAGCTGCCCGCCGACGGCTTCGGCGATCTCGGCGAGGGAGAGGCTGATCACTGGTTCATCCCCCACTGTTCTTTCGGCTGTGCTCGATCGCTTCGCGGAGCACCCGGCGGTCGTCGAAGGGGCGCACCACCCCGGCGATGTCCTGCCCCTGCTCGTGCCCCTTGCCGGCGACCAGCACGGTGTCGCCGGGCGCGGCGCGGGCGACGGCCGCGGCGATGGCGGCGGCCCGGTCCGCCTCCACCAGCACGTCGCCGCGCTTGTGGGAGGGCACCTCGGCCGCGCCCGCGAGCATCGCGGCGAGGATCGCGAGCGGGTCCTCGGAGCGGGGGTTGTCCGAGGTGAGGACGGCGGTGTCGGCGTAGCGGGCGGCGGCCGCGCCCATCGGGCCGCGCTTGGTCCGGTCGCGGTCGCCGCCGCAGCCGAGCACGATGTGCAGCCGGCCCTCGGTGACCTTGCGCAGGGAGCGCAGCACCGATTCGACCGCGTCCGTCTTGTGCGCGTAGTCGACCACCGCGAGGTACGGCTGGCCGGCGTCGACGCGCTCGAGCCGGCCGGGGACGCCCGGTACCGCGGCGACGCCGTCGGCCGCGGTCTGCGGGTCGATGCCCGCGACGGCGAGGGCGACGATCGCGGCGAGCGTGTTGGCGACGTTGAAGGGGCCCGGCAGCGGGGCCTTGGCGCGCAGCCGCTCGCCCTGGGGGCCGAGGACGGTGAACGTGGAGCCCAGCGGGCCGACTTCGACGTCGTCGGCGCGCCAGTCGGCGTCGGGGTGGCCCTCGGCGGAGAACGTGACGACGGGGATCGCGGACTCCGTGACCAGCCGCTGCCCGTACTCGTCGTCGAGGTTGACGACGCCCCGCCTGGCGCGGGCCGGGGTGAACAGCTGGGCCTTCGCCTGGAAGTAGTCCTCCATGCCGGAGTGGAACTCCATGTGCTCCGGCGAGAGGTTGCTGAAGACGGCGACGTCGAACACGCAGCCGTCGACCCGGCCGAGCACCAGGGCGTGGCTGGACACCTCCATGGCCACCGACTCGGTGCCGCGCTCGCGCATCACGGCGAACAGGGCCTGCAGATCGGTGGCTTCGGGGGTGGTGCGCTCCGACTTGATGCGCTCCTCGCCGATGCGCATCTCGACCGTGCCGATCAGGCCGGTGCGGTGGCCCGCGCCGCGCAGACCGCCCTCGACGAGGTACGCCGTGGTGGTCTTGCCGGAGGTGCCGGTGATGCCGATCTGCAGCAGCGCCTCTCCGGGGCGTCCGTAGATCTCGGCGGCGAGTTCGCCCATCCTGCCGCGCGGGTCCTCGGTGACCAGGACGGGCAGGCCGGTCCCGGCGGCGCGTTCGGCGCCCGTCGGGTCGGTGAGGATCGCGGCGGCGCCGAGATCCCTGGCCTGGGCGACGTAGTCGGCGCCGTGCAGCCGGGCGCCGGGCAGAGCGGCGTACACGTCTCCGGGGCGCACCGCGCGGGAGTCGTGCGTGATGCCGGTGACCGCGCCGGAGCCCGGGGGCTCGACCCCCAGCCGGGCGGCCAGCTCTGCGAGGTCGGTCGGGCGGACCTCGGCCGGACGGGGAGGGGCGGTTCGGTACTGATCAGCTTGTGGCACGGCGGTGAGCGTACCGGCAGTACCGGGACCGGCGCGAAATGAGGGGCCCTGCCGGGAGCCGCGGGCGCCCGGGGAGGGGGCTTCGGCGGGCGGGGGCGGGGCGGACCCCGGGGAGCGGTTCCCGGGGTCCGGCGTGACGGTTCTCACTGGCTGTTCCTCCCGGGTCACGCGCCGGGGTCGAAGCTGACCGGCAGGCGCGCGGGAGCCGCGCCGGTCGGCGCGACCTGCTGGGTCTTGAGCGCGAACTCCATGACCTTCTTGTAGACGGGGCCGCAGATCTGGCCTCCGAAGTAGCTTCCCCGGGTCGGGTTCTGGATCGCGCAGTAGACGGTGATCCGGGGCTTGTCGGCGGGCGCGAAGCCGGCGAACGAGGCGGTGTAGCCCCGGTAGCGGCCGAGTTCGGGATCGACGCGGTTCGCGGTGCCGGTCTTCCCGGCGACGCGGTAGCCGGGGATGTGGGCCTTGGTGCCGGTGCCCTCCTCGTTCCCCACGACCGACTCGAGCATGGTGGCCAGGGTCTTCGCGGTCTTCTCGCTCACCACCCGGGTCTTCTCCGGCTCCGGGGCCGGGATGAAGCGCCCGCCGGGACCGCGGGTGCCGCGGACCAGGGTGGGTTCGACGCGCACGCCGCCGTTGGCGATGGTCGAGTAGACGGAGGCGGCCTGCATGGCGTTGATCGACAGCCCCTGGCCGAAGGGGATCGTGTACTGCTGGGAGGTCGACCAGTCCTGCGGCTTGGCGAGGATGCCGGGGCTCTCGCCCGGGTACCCGAGGCCGGTCGGGCTGCCGATGCCGAACTTCCTGAGGTAGGAGTGGAGGACGCGGTTGGCCTGGCCCTGGGTCTTCCCCAGCTGTCCGGTCGCCAGGATCGTCCCGATGTTGCTGGACTTGGCGAGCACGCCGTTGAGCGTCAGGTACCAGGTGGGGTGGTCGACGTCGTCCTTGAAGAGCCGGTCGCCGCGGTGGAGCCGGTTGGGCACGGTGACATGGGTGGCCGGGGTGGCGGCCCGCTCCTCCAGCACGGCGGCCATGGACATGACCTTGCTGGTGGAGCCGGGCTCGTAGACGTCCTGGAGGGCCGCGTTGCCCATGGCGGCGGGGTCGGCCCGCGAGACGTCGTTGGGGTTGAAGCCCGGTGCGTTGGCCATCGCCAGGACCTCGCCGGTCCTGGTGTCCTGGACCACCACATAGCCGCGGTCCGCCTTGGACTTCGCCACCTGGTCGCCGATCGCGCGCTGCGCGGCCCACTGGATGTCGCGGTCGATCGTCAGCTCGATGTCGGAGCCGGGGACGGCGGGCTTCTCCCTGGTCCCGGCGGTGGGCACCCGGCGGCCGCCCGACTGCGCGTAGGTGATGCTGCCGTCCCTGCCCGCGAGTTCCTCGTCGAGCATGGACTCCAGGCCGCCGGCGCCGCGGCCCTCGGCGTTGACCCAGCCCAGTATCCCGGCCGCGAGATCGCCGTTGGGGTACACCCGCCGGCTGCTGGACTCCTGGAAGACGCCCGCGAGGACGTTGGCGCCGGGGCCGCCCTTGGCCCTGTCGGCGGCGGCCTTCGCGGCGAAGACGCCCTTGAGGTCCTTGATCTGCTTCCAGACCTGCGGGGTCTGGCGGCGGGCGAGGACGGTGTAGCGGGACTTCGGGGCCTTCAGCTTGTTCGCGAGCTCGGCCGGGTCGGCGGCCAGGATCGGTGCGAGCAGCGCCGCGGCCTGCTCCGGCGCGTCCGGGGCCTTGCTCTCCTCGGGTGTGAACATCTTGGGGTCGGCGGTGATGTCGTGCGCGTCGACGGTGGTGGCCAGCGCGATCCCGGCCCGGTCCGTGATCCGGCCGCGCTCGGCCGCCAGCGTGTGGCTGGTGTAGCGGTTCTTCTCCGCCATGGCGGCGTACGTACCGGCGTCGACGGCCTGCACCTGCAGCAGCCGGACCACGAACGCCAGCATGACGAGGGTGAGGGCGAGGCTGACCAGCCGCAGCCGCGGGCGGGGGTTGCCGAGCCGGATCCGGCCGGGCGCGGCGGGCCGCCGCGTCGGCGCGGGCCGGCGGGGGCCATCGGCATCGCCGACACCGGGATCAACCCCTACCACCTGGAGTTCTCCGCACGCACCTACCCCGACCCCGACGTACTGGCGCTGACGAAGGACTTCACCCGCCACCCCTCGGAGTACATCCCCGGCTACCCCGCCTCCGCGCCCGCGATCCCCGTCACCCTCGGCAAGGGCCATCTGCCCGGCGAGGACGAGGATCTGTGGACCGCCGGCAACGTCCCCGCCGGCAAGCTCCACTGGATCCCCGGCACCAAGATCGTCGGGGCCTACGCGTCGACACGGACACATCCAGCACATTCCCGCGCTTTCGGCGCGGGTGCGGCAAACGTACGGCCCGGCCACCGCCAGCGCACCCGCCGCACCCGCCGCACCCCACCGCACCCGCCGCACCGCGGCCGGCGCCGCACCGAGGGCCCGTGCGGCGCCGGCCCGGGGCGGGGCTCACCCGGTGGGCTCGATCTCCCTCAGCAGACCGGTCTTGACGTCGAAGACGAAACCGCGCACATCGTCGGTGTGCAGCAGGAACGGCGAGGTGCGCACCCGCTGCATCGACTGGCGCACGTCCTGGTCGACGTCGCGGAACGCCTCCACGGCCCAGGACGGCCGCTGGCCCACCTCGACCTCCAGCTCGTGCCGGAAGTCCTCGGTCAGGCTCTCCAGGCCGCAGCCGGTGTGGTGGATGAGCACGACGCTGCGGGTGCCCAGCGCGCGCTGGCTGATGGTCAGGGAGCGGATCACGTCGTCGGTGACCGCTCCGCCCGCGTTGCGGATCGTGTGGCAGTCGCCGAGTTCCAGGCCCAGCGCCGCGTGCAGGTCGAGACGGGCGTCCATGCAGGCCACCACGGCGACCCGGAGCACGGGCCGGGCGTCCATGCCGGGGTCGGTGAAGGCCGAGGCGTAGCGCTGGTTGGCTTCGACGAGCCGGTCGGTGACCGTGCCGCTCGCGACGGCGGACTCTGCGGGGAGGTGCGGGGAAGTCGACATGTCTCGAAGGTAATGGCCACGCGCCTGCTCAGCTCGCTGTGAGAGCGGACAAAGAACGTCAACGCGACGTGTTGTGAGCTAACCCACAGACGGGACCGGGGCTGGTCCGTTCGGGTGGCCCGCCCCGTCCCGAGGCCCCTCGGCGCCGTCGCGGCGACGCGCCAGCCGGTTGATTGACCGGCACGACCGGTGGACTAAAGTGACGCGCAGTTCACGGACACATCCAGCACATTTCCGCGCTTTCGGCGCGGGTGCGGCAAACGTACGGCCCGGCCACCGCCAGCGCCGGACCTGAGAGGGCGCATTGAGCCAGCGACACGTCCCGGTGATGCTCCAGCGGTGCCTGGACCTGCTGGCGCCCGCCCTGGAGCGCCCGGGTGCGACCGGCGCCGGCGAGGGCCCCCACCCCGTCGTCGTCGACTGCACCCTCGGCCTCGGCGGACACAGCGAGGCGCTGCTGACCCGCTTCCCCGCGGCCCGGCTCGTCGCGCTCGACCGGGACCGGGAGGCGCTGCGGCTGTCCGGCGAGCGGCTCGCCCCGTTCGGCGACCGCGCCACCCTGGTGCACGCCGTCTACGACGAGCTGCCCGACGTCCTGGGCCGGCTCGGCATCCCCGCCGTCCAGGGCGTCCTCTTCGACCTCGGCGTCTCCTCGATGCAGCTCGACGAGGCCGACCGGGGCTTCGCCTACGCCCAGGACGCCCCCCTCGACATGCGGATGGACCAGACGACCGGTGCCGGCGCGGCGGAGGTCCTCAACACCTACCCGCCCGGCGAACTGGTCCGGATCCTGCGCGCGTACGGCGAGGAGAAGCAGGCCAAGCGGATCGTGGCGGCGATCGTGCGGGAGCGCGAGAAGGAACCCTTCACCAACAGCGCCCGGCTCGTCGAGGTGATCCGCGACGCGCTCCCGCAGGCGGCCAAGCGCACCGGCGGCAACCCGGCCAAGCGCACGTTCCAGGCCCTGCGCATCGAGGTCAACGGCGAGCTGACGGTCCTGGAGCGGGCCGTCCCGGCGGCGGTGAAGGCCCTCGCCGTGGGCGGCCGGATCGCGGTCCTCTCGTACCACTCGCTGGAGGACCGGCTGGTCAAGCAGGTCTTCGCGGAGGGGGCGGCCATCACGGCACCGCCCGGACTGCCCGTCGTGCCCGAGCGGTACCAGCCGCGGCTCAAGCTCCTCACCCGCGGCGCCGAACTCCCTTCCGAGGAAGAGGTCGCCCGGAACCGCCGGGCGGCGCCCGCGCGGCTGCGCGGCGCCGAGCGCATCCGCGAGGACGTGCGGTGACGGCGGCCGCGCCGGGGGAGCGGGACCGGTGACGAGGGCCGCGGTGAGCGAGGGCGAGGGGTGAGGATGGCCGCCGGACAGCTGAAGGGGCGTGCCGCCCGGCTCGCGCGGCTCATGCCGTCCGGGCCGAGCACCGCGGCCCGTACCCCCTTCGTCCTGCTGGTCGTCGTGCTGCTCGGCGGCGGGCTGATCACCCTGCTGCTGCTCAACACCTCCCTCAACGAGGGCTCGTTCAGACTGAGCGAGCTCAGGAAGAAGACCACCGAGCTCACCGACCAGGAACAGGCGCTGCAGCGGGACGTGGACGAGCGCTCCGCGCCGGACGCGCTGGAGCGGCGGGCGCGCGAACTCGGCATGGTGCCGGGCGGCAACCCCGCCTTCCTCGGCCCCGACGGCACGGTCCGCGGCGTTCCGAAGCGGGCCAAGGCCGATCCGTCGGCCGTCCCGGAGCCCGGAACCGCCGCCCCGCCCGGTCGGGCCGCCCTCTCCGCACAACCGCCCGCGCCCCACAACCGCCCCGCCCGCAACCGTGGCTGTACCCCGCCGTCCGGCCCGCACAGCCGTCCGGCGGGACCCCGCGCCCGTCCCACGAAGCGTCTGCCGCGGCGCGCCCGCGGTACCGCGGTCCCTCGCGCCGCGCAGCCCCCGCGTCCGGCGTGCCGCGCGCCCCCCACGACCCCGGCAGGTGACGACTGCCACCAAGAACCTCCGCCGCGCCGTCGCCGTCCCCGCGCGCCGCGGCGGACCGGCCGGGCGGCCGGCCCGCTCCCCGCCCCCGCCGTACCGCCGCCGCGCCGGCCCGCGGCACCGCCGGATCCGCTCCGCCCCCAGCCCCGGCTGGGCTGGTCAGCCTTGCCCTCACCCTGTCATGCGGCCTTCGTGGCAGGCTGCTGCAGGTGCAGGCCGTCACGCCGGTACGTACGCGCCATGGCGGGAAGAACCCTACACGAGCCACACGCTGGCGGCGCGCGCGCCGGATCACGGACCGTGCCGGGATCGCGCTGGCCACAGCGTCGCGCGCACACACACGCCGACCCGAAGATTCACACCCGAGGAGAGCAGGGCACCGACGCGCCGGAGCAGGCCGCCCGCTGCTCGCACCGACCTGGGAGCCGACCCGGCAGCTCGCGAACAGCTGAAGCCCCAAGTCCCGCTACACGCCTCGCCCGCCGCCAGACCCCCAGGTCTGGAAGCAGTCAAGGACTCAAGGGCGCCTTCCCGAGAGGCGCCGCGACAGGACAAGGGCGGCCCGGCGCCAACGTCCTCGCGGGGTCTTCCAGGTCCAGCAGCAGCGGGTCACCCCATCGGCGTTCTCCGCGGGATACTGGCTGGTCAACGCCGAGGCCGCGGGCCTGCGTCTGGAGTCCATGCTGACGGAACTCGCGGGAGGACGGCAGATCACCTACGCGCATCGGCGGGCGCGGGTGGCCCACCGCCGGGACCCAGGAGAAGCCGCCGTCCCCGCCCGACATCGAGCTGAGATTGACCGCGACATCCAGTGGGCGCGCAGCGCGCGATCGCGACCAGGTGGGAATCCAAGGCGGACCGGGGCTATGTGGTGCAGGACACCAGGACGGCGAGGTCCTGGGATGGCCAACGCGCCGGGCTTCACCAACGACGTCTCGAGGGCCGACGTCGCCGCCATGGCACGCGCCCTCCAGGACGCTACGAGCCGGCCCACAGCAAGTCATGTCCATGCCGCGGTGCGGAGAGCGGGCCGCCACCCCGTCCACCCATGTCACCTGCCAACCGGCCCACCGCGGCGACCGGCCTTCAAGGACGACGCGACCACCCACTGGTACCTGACGCTCACGGCTGCCGCCAAGTCCAGCAACATGGAGATCCTGGCGACCGGAACTGGGTAAGACCCAGGCCAGGCAACGCGTCTTACCCTACCTGGGAATTCGCATCGCAGCCCGACCGCTGGCACCCGGCGAAGCCCGCATCCCGCCGAGCCCGCAGGACTGGTCGACCTCACAGCAGTACACGATCCCCTTCGGCCAGGCTGTCGATCAACGCCATGCAGGCCGCCTCCGTCTACTCACATCGCCACGGCGGTGCGCGTCGAACCCACCCTGGTCGCGCACCGCGGTCCCGACGGCCTTCGTCCCGCCCAGAGCCGAGCGGCCCGGGGGTGACGAGAAACCGCGAAGCCTCGCACCATGCTCGATCGGTCGCGGAACAGGAGGCACCGGCACCAGGGCCCGGATCCCGGCTACGCGTCGCGGAAAACCCTCACGCGACCGCGTCGATCCCGAACTCGGCCGCTACCGGGCACACCGCCTCCTTCGCCGGCTTCGCGCCCGCGACAGCCCGGATCACCGTTACTGCGGCATCCAGACCCGACCGGGAAGCTATTCGGCGGCCAATCTGCGGACCCTCTACAAGAAGGTCATGGAGTCGCGCTCAAGACCAGCAGGTCGCCGCCGCGCTCCCGCCGCTTCCGCGCTTTCCCGGTCCGGGAAGGACGCGTCCGTGGGCCCCGAAGCTCGGTCCGCGGAGTCCCGCCAGCCCTCAGAGCCGGCACCCTCCCGGCCGGGCCCCGGGAGCCCCTCATTTACGCGGTCCGGTGCCGGCTCCCCGCCTGACAAAGCGGATCAGTACCGAACCCCTTCCCCGTCCGGCCGAGGTCCGCCGACCGGCCCCCGGGCGGGGCCTCTGTGGGGCGAGTCACCGCTGCCTCTCCGCACGCCGACCGCGCCGGTCGCCCCAGGCCGCCGTTCGGCCCCGGCCTCGGCGCCATGTCGCCCAGGCCGGTATCGGCGCCGCCGCGAACTCCCACCCGTGGGCCCCTGCTCGGGGGGCGGGCGCGTCCGACCGGGCCCGCGGTGGGCGGACTCGCCGCCGCGCGGGCGCCCCGGACGCGCTGCTAGCGCTACCGGCACCCTAAGACCACCACACCTCGTCGGGGCCGGCGGCGGCACCGCCGCCGCCCGAGCTGTGGCCGCAGCTCGCTCGACGAGCATAGCGGGCGCACCCGCCTGCCCCATCTGCCCCTGTTCCCTGCGCGAGCCCGTCGAGTGGTGGCCCTGAGGCAGCCACGCGCTGGTCTCGCCTCAGGTCGTGCGACTCCCGCCACCCTTCGAGTGTCCTTGAGCGGAGCACTACTTTGGCGCTCGTTCAGGAGCGCCCCGGGCGTCCCAACCTCGCGCGTATGGGTGTCGAGGTCGTGCTGCTGTTCTCGCTGGGGCCCCCCGACCCGACGGTCCCGGGGGGTCCCGACCGGTGCACGTTAACGCCCTCCTCAGGTCCCCGTGCGCGCACCTGCCGGGCCGCTCCACGTGGTCAGCTCGCCGCGATGTCAGGCCGGGCATACCCGCGACCCGGCCGACGGTGCCGCGAGGGCCGGAGCCGTCGACGCCGGCCCTTGGCGTGTCGCACCGCCACGGGCTGTTCTGCGCCCTGCCGCGAGGCCGACTACTCCTATGGCGGCGACCGCGATGACACGGGCCCGATCGGCCGCCGAGTAGCCCCCGCCGTCCTATCCGCAGTAGGACTCTGGACTCGCCGCATGCTCGCGCGCGGCGAAGCCCGCGCACAAGGCGGCGCGTCTTGGAGCTAGGACCGGGCCGCGCCACCGGCGGTCGACGCGGGCGCGGTGCCGTGCTCCCGCGCAAGGGCAGTCAGTGGAGACATCGCCCGTGGTTGCCGTCCGACCGCCTCGTTCCGAGGCATCGACCACCGAAGAACATGGGGAGGTCTTCCGCGGTCTTCGCGAGATCACCGACACTGGGCGGGCTCCGCACGTACCGGCCGGTAAAAGCGTCCCCGGGACCGCGGGCCTCTACTCGCGCGAGGTTTGCACGCAGCCTCCGTGTCGACTGCCTCGAGGTCAACGGCCACGCGCCGCATGGTCCGCTGCGGCCGCAGCCCCGGCCCGTGGTTGCCGCCTCTCGTGACGACGTCCCTAGTCGCCCTTGCCGAGGTGCGGCGTCGCCCTCCACCGCCCGGGAAGACCAGCACCAAGGTCCGGCGCTGCCGAGGCGCCGACCTCTTACCCCGGCTCGTGAACGCGGTCGCCTGCCCTGGGGTCAGCGCCCCCAGCGTTCCTTCCGGATCGCCGCGGCATCGTCCCATCGCTTTCTGCGACTTTGGGGAGCCACCGCCGAGTTCGAGGCGCGCAGAGATCGGCGAGGCAGGGAGCTGGGTACCGCTGGATGGCGGGCGAGTGGTCCTGGAAGGGGCCCCTCGCCCGCTGGTGCCGCTGGGGCACGTTGGTCTTCGGGTGTGGCCAAGCGGACGCCCAGGGTCCGCTGCGGGGACGGCGCCTGCCCACTCGCTGGCTTTCGTGGCTATGGTGCAGGCCGCCGTCCTCCGACTGCCGAAGCCGGCACGTATGGACCAGGACCGCTTTCCCCGCGATGTAAACCGCCCCTCGGCTCTTACGACGTCCACCGCGGATCTGACCCTACAGCCGCTCTGCAACCTTAGCTCAAGCGCCCGCTAGGGCGGCCGGGAACTTTCGTCGTCCAGTATGAAGCTTGCCCGGGTGGCGGTCGTTCTCGCGCGCCGTGCCCAGCGAATCCCCTCCCGGGCCCACAGACGGGTCATTGGGGTGATCCGTAGGCCGAGCACGCGCACAGACCTGAGGGCCGTATGGGTCGCTTGGTACCCTAGTCTCTGGGGCCGGCGAAGAGTGAAGGCAACAACCATATAACGTACCTCCTCTGGGTGGATTCCAGAGTTGAGCACGTCCGATGTGGTGTGGAACCAGGGATGCTCTTACCCGCTTTGGGCACCCGGGGGGGCACTAGGTGCCGGGGGACGGTTCATCGGCAACCGTCCTCTGGCTTTCCAGTGTCCACGGTAGTGGATTCGTTGCCGCCAGCGGCCTCCACCTCCGGAGACACGGCCGACAGCCACGCCCGGCTCACGGCGGGCATCGCCGTTTCTCTACGCCGGGAGAGGGAGAGTCCCGGAGTCCCGAGTGCTTCGTCTCCGCGATGCGCCCCGCGGAGTATGGGATCACACGGCGACGCGGGTGGGGGCCCGGTAACTGCTATCCATTCGGCCGGGCGAGGACAGGAAGCTTGTCCACTGCGCTTATACGACTGCCGCCGACGGACGCAGGCGTTGCTCGCGCCGCGGGCCCCCTTTGGGCGCTGCCCACGGTCAGCACTGGTCTCAGCCTCGCTTCCCGCCTCGGCCGAGTGGCCCTCTGATGGTTCCGATCTGGTTAGATGACCTCGTGAGATTACTAAAAGACAACGCGCAGCGAGACGATTCGGGGTGGCGGACGGTCGGGGCGCCATCTCGTTGTTCGCGAGCCGGCCGGTTCGGCCGTCCGCGAGCACTGCCGGGGTCCTTGGGCTGGCCCGCGGCCGGTGGCGCCCGTGCCCGGGGCGCTCCCGGCCGGCCTGGCGCCCAGACCCCGGGTACGTGCCCAACACGCGCACACCTACGGGCCCGAGGCACACCCGACGCACCCCGCGCGTCCGTGCGAGTCCCTGCGGGGGCCCAGGGACGACAGTGGGGCACGAACCGCGAAGTCGCGGACCCCGGGCCCGGCCGTCGAACCGGTATGTCTGCGTCCGCCACGGGGCGGTCGCGAGGGGAGGCTGCACGGATTCCCCCCTTTCTTCCGCTGGCCCCCCCCGGCCCAGGCGTGCGAAGGGGCGGCCCACGCCGACGAATCCGCACCTCTGGCCCGCCCGTCAGCGCTGTGTCCCGCGCCCGCACGGCCGGGATGGCGGCGGGCCTTCTCCTCCACGAGCAGTCCCGCGGTGCGCGCACCACGCCGCGCCGGCGAGTGGCGGCGAATCGCAAAGGGTCCTGAGGGCGTTGTGGAGGTGTGACGCGGCCGTAGCGGTCTCGCCGCCCTCGGCCGCGCTGGTCCGGTCGCGTCGCCGCCTCGGGCAGAGTCAGGGGTGTGACTGCGCAGGGGCGCAGGCGTCGCGCTCCGCGGCCTTGCGCCGGCCGTCGCGGCGCGTCGACCGCCAGCCGGCCGCGCCTGTACCGCGGCGACCGCCGTCCCGCGGTCTGCCCCGCCCGCGACTCGCGGACCACGCGGCGGTGTGTTGGCGACGTTGAACCCAGCAGCGCGGCGCGCAAAGTGTGCGCTCCTCAGGGGGTGGTGGGCCAGCGGCCTACTCGACCCTTGCGCGCCGTGCGTCGGGGTGCGCTGCAGCGTCACATCGAGGATCCACCGCGCCCCCCCAGCGACGCTCCCGGGCGCTCGGTACACGGGCCTCGGCGCAATTCCCAGGAGGACTCGTGCTGCGAGGCGGCGGCCACGTGACGGGCGTGACCCGGGAGCCCAGCGCGTGGTGGACCCTCCAGGCACGAGCTCGACGGGCGGCCCGGGAACACCCTGGCGTGGCTTCGGGTGGGGCGTCCGCTTGATGGCCCCTCGGTCGCCTCCGAGCCGTAGCCCGGTGGGCGGCCGCCGCGCACCGGGAGTACGCTGGCGCTTGGAACGGTTGATCGATCTGGAGCAGGCCGTCCGTGCGCCCGTGTCTCCGAGCTTCGCCCAGGTGCGCGCGCCCCTTCAGCCACCCTCCCCGGCCCGCACGGCGTCCGACGGGTCGGTAAGCCCGCCAGCCCGGGAGCGACTTTGCTCCGCAGCCCGGCACACGGCGTTGGCCCCCCACGTGTTGCCGGTGACCCGCCGGTAGCCCGGGGACCGCCCCCAGCCGGCCGTCTGCGACCGGCGCCCTGCCGGACGGGGAAGCGGTGCGGTGCTATCCTGTGCGCGGTGAGCTCCCGGCATACCGGACGGCGCTTCGGCTTTTCGGGGGGAGGAGCGCGAGGGGGTGCCGGCGCGAGGGTGCCGCCCGGCGGGGCAGCCGACGGTTCCCGGGGGCGGCGACGGGTACGGACTCCCGTGCGCGGTCGGCGGAGCGGCGGGAGCGCCCGTCGAGGGCCGCGCGTTGCCTCATGACCCCAGAGGGTCCGCAGCGCCGAGTGCCCCCTGGGGTCTGGATCGAGTAACTCCGGGTGCGCGTCGCCAAGCCTCGAGGCGGCCCTAGCGCCGACGGCATGCCCGCCGTCTCTTTTCCCGCCCCGTTGCCGGCCCGGGCCTGCCGTGCCCCTCTGTTCCCAACCACAGCTGGTGGCCAGGTCTTCGCGCACCTCCCCACGGGGTCCTAGGCCCCCGGGCGCGCTCCGGCAGGGGACGCGCCGCCCGGTTCCCCACCCCGCTGGCCAGGGTAGACACCTCGCCGCGCTCCGAAGTCGCACTCTGTGGTCGCAGGAGTCGCGGCGACTCTCGCTAGCCAGCGGCGGGCGCGAGCGTAGGTGGGAAGCCGGTGCCTTCCTGGGCGTCCCCGCTCGGTCGCGAGTGGTTGCTGGACTTCGGGCCCGTGACGTCATCAGGTGGCTTGCTCGTCTGAAGAGCCGGTCCCCCGCG
The DNA here is from genome assembly GCF_003097515.1 of Streptomyces tirandamycinicus. Classification (NCBI taxonomy): domain Bacteria; kingdom Bacillati; phylum Actinomycetota; class Actinomycetes; order Kitasatosporales; family Streptomycetaceae; genus Streptomyces; species Streptomyces tirandamycinicus. Next base: position 862,979 of record NZ_CP029188.1, read on the forward strand.
GCCGGTCGCGTACATCTGCCGGGTGGGGGGCCGCCCGCGGCCCGGATACAGACCTTCGCTGGTCCGGCCGGACCCCGGCTGCCGCGCGAGCGCCCCGATGTCTTGGTACAGCGCATGCAGCGCGCCGTGTGATCCGGTGCCGTGAGCGCTCAGTAGCTGCGCGTGTGCGGGCGCGCCCGACACGCGACGGTCCCCGTCCCGGCGGTGCGCGGCCGGAGGCAGGTGATGCGCGCGTAGTGTCCGACGGACTAGACGCCGGAGCCGCCGCCTGGCGTTGGAGTTTGGCGCGAGTCGCCGTTTCCCGCTGCTGCAGATCTGCCCCCCGCGAGGACGTTGGGAGCCCTGGCTGTCGCCGCGCCCTCTCGGCCAGCGCGTGACGCTGATTCCGCCGCGGGGTCGCGGGGGCAGGCTGGTAGTGGACTTGGGGCCTTGAGCCGTCCGCCGGTCGGCGCCCGTCCTCGAGCAGCCGGCGCTCTCCGGGCGTCCGCACTTCGCTCGTGCTCCAGCGTGAGGGCGCGCGACGCGAGCGGGGCCCGGCGTCCGCGATCCGCGGCCCCGCCACGTCTGCTCGTAGCGACTTCCGCATGGCGCGTAGCGAGGCACGGGCACGCAGAGCCGCCAGTCCGCGACGCGTGGTGGTGAAGCGGCGGGGGTTCGAGCGCGCCCGCGGGACGCCCGAGGCGCGTACGGCGGGGGCGTTTGTGCGGGCCTGCCGCCCGGCGGTCTCGCGGTGCCGGACCGAACGGGCCGAGGTTCCTTGGTGGCCCGTCAGCGCCAGGGCGTGGGGGGTCCGCGGCACGACGGAACGCGGGGCGTGATGGCCCGCGGACCGCCCGGGAACCTCCTGCCCCAGCTTCGGTGGGAGGGAGCGCCGGGGTCGAGACAGTTGCTCGCGGACCGTGTGCGGACGCGCGACCGTCGGCCGGCGGTTATGCGCGCCGTTTGAGCTCCGACCGGGCGGTCGGTTCCGCCGCGCGACATCGCCCGCTTCACCGGGTCCGTGGGACCAGGGCGGGGCTGTGGTGGCACGTGGCCGAGCAGCCGCGCGTAGTTCCACCCGTACCGTCGCCTCCTCCGGTGTTCGTTCCCGAGTTCCCTTTGCAGCCCTCGGAGGGTGGTGTTCAGCCAGCTGACCGCGGAGGCAGACGAGGCCAGCCGAAGGATCCCAGGTCTGGGCCGGAGGGCATCGCCGGGCGAGCGGCAGCGCTGCGCTGTCGGGGGCTCAGCGTTCAGCGGCGACCGACGCCCCCCTGGCGCCGTCGCCCACGTCCCGGTGCGCTGGCGCCGTGCCGTCTGGGCCGCCCCGCCGGCAGGTAGGGGCGGCGGCCACGGTGAAGAGCCGCCAGCGGCCAAGGGCGCGGGTCCGTCGTCGCCCTGGTCCAAGACCTGGAGTTCGCGGTGCGAGAACGCGTCGCCGCCCACGGCGAGGGCCTTCACGGCGGCCCACGGCCCGCTCCGGACGGTCATGGTTGACCTCCGATCGCGGTCCGATGCGTTTCCGCCCGTGCTACCGCCTGCGGGAACGGCCGGTCCCCGCAGGCCGTGCCGGGAATTTTCCGCCTGCCCATCGCGTCGCCGATTCGCAGCGCTCCATGGCGCGCGCTGGACGTCGGGCTAGGTGCTGAGGCCCGTGGCTGACGCGGCGTCTGCCACGGCATGTGAGCGGCACTTGGCGTGCAAGCCCGGGCCCTGTGGTCGGGAGACCCGAGGCAGCGGCGCCTGGACGCTGGGGCCCTGGCAGGATGGCAGCGTCGGGCGGCGTCCGAGGTGTCGCGGTCGCCCGGCGACCGCTGCAGACAGCCGAGCCTTCTCGTCCCGTCGGCCACGAGCCGCGACGGGGAACCGGGTCAGAGCGCCTCGCTGTGTCGCGAGACCGAGGGGCAGCGACGACGACGCCCCGGGCCCTCGCGGCGCGGTCGCACCCGGGCGCTCCAGGGCGGCGCCAGCAGTCCAGCACCGCTGGAGCATCAACCGGGACGTGTCGCTGCTAATGCCCCTCTCAGGTCGCGCTGGCGGTGGCCGGGCCGTACGTTGCCCACCCGCGCCGAAAACGCGGAAATGTGCTGGATGTGTCGTAACTGCGCGTCACTTTAGCCACCTGCCGTTCCGGTCAATCAACGGCGCGGTCGCCGCGCGCGCCGAGGGCCCCGGGACGGGCGGCCACCGAACGACCCCGCCCCCGCCTTGGTTAGCTCACAACAAGTCCGTTGACGTCTGTCCTCTCGAGCGGCGGCCGGCCGTGGCCATACCGTCGAGACATGTCGACTTCCCCGCAGCCCCCCGCAGAGTCCGCCGTCCGGACGCCGGTCAGGACCGGCTGTCGAAGCGAACCAGCACTACGCCTCGGCCGTCACCGACCCCGCATGACGCCGCCCTCCGGTCGCGTGGTGGCCAGGACGCCCCGTCTCGACCCGCGCGCTGGCCTGGAACTCGGCGACGCCACACGATCCGCAACGCGGGCGGACGGTCACGACGACGTGATCCCTCGCTGACCATCAGCAGCCGCCTGGGCACCCGCAGCGTCGTGCTCATCCACACACCGGCTGCGGCCGGAGATCCCTGACCGAGGACTTCCGCACGGCTGGAGTCGAGGTGGGCCAGCGCCGTCCTGGCCGTGAGCGCTCGCGACGTCGACCAGGAGTCGCAGTCGATGCAGCCGGGCGCACCTCGCCGTTCTCGCACACCGACGATGTGCGCGGGTTCGTCTTCGACGTCAAGTCCGTCTGCTGCGGGAGATCGAACCCCCGGTGAGCCCGCCCCCGGCCGCGCGTCCGGCGGGCCCCGGCGGCGCCGCCGCGGCGCGAGCGGTGGGTGGCGCGCGTGTGCGGCGGTCGGCGCGGCGCGGCGGGGGTGGCGGCGGCGTGCGCGCCTGGGAGCGCGGGCCTGCTCCGCAGGGCGCTGGGTGCGGAGGGCGTCCCCTCCCCCGGCGTGGACGGATCACAGCGCCGTGTGAGCTGCCAAACGCGGCAACCGCAGACATATGGCGCCCACTTGTCCACAGGCGAGTGACATGACGCGGCAACGGCAACAAGAATGCGGGTGGTGACACCTCCGCGGATCCGACCGGAGGGGGTGTCCGTGTTTCGGGGTGGGCCGTGCCGCAAGCAGTGCACCGGTCCATGGAACGGGCCGAGGAGGGCCGGGTGACGACCTATGACGATCGAGCGAGCCTCACGGATCTGACCACCACAGCGGAGCGCGTCCGCAGGTCGGTGGAGGGTGTGATCGAGGGCAAGCCTGAGGTCGTACGGCTCTCGCTGACCGTGCTGCTCGCGGAGGGGCATCTCCTCATCGAGGACGTGCCGGGCGTGGGCAAGACGATGCTGGCGAAGGCTCTGGCGCGGTCGATCGACTGCTCGGTGCGGCGCATCCAGTTCACGCCGGACCTGCTGCCGTCGGACATCACCGGTGTGTCGATCTACGACCAGCAGAGACGTGACTTCGAGTTCAAGCCCGGCGCGATCTTCGCCCAGATAGTGATCGGCGACGAGATCAACCGGGCATCGCCGAAGACCCAGTCCGCGCTGCTGGAGTCCATGGAGGAGCGTCAGGTCACCATCGACGGCCAGACGTACGAACTGCCCACGCCCTTCATGGTGGTGGCCACGCAGAACCCGGTGGAGATGGAGGGCACGTACCCGCTGCCCGAGGCCCAGCGGGACCGCTTCATGGCGCGGGTGTCGATGGGCTATCCGACGCCGGAGGCCGAGCTGCAGATGCTCGACGTGCACGGCGCGGTGTCCCCCCTCGACGACCTCCAGCCGGCGGCGCACGCCCACGACGTCGTGAAGCTGATCGACGCGGTGCGGACGGTCCATGTCGCCGACTCCGTGCGGAGGTACGCGGTGGAGCTGGTCTCGGCGACCCGCAGCCACGCCGATCTCCGCCTGGGCGCCTCGCCCCGGGCCACCCTGCACCTCCTGCGGGCCGCCAAGGCGTCGGCCGCGCTGAGCGGCCGGGACTACGCGCTGCCGGACGATGTGCAGTCGCTCGCGGTGCCGGTCCTCGCCCACCGTCTGCTGCCGACGGCCCAGGCCCAGCTGAACCGCCGTACCGCCGAGCAGGTCGTGCAGGAGATCCTGCAGCGCACGCCCGTGCCGACCTCGGGCAACGACCCGGCCTACGGAACCGGCGCCCGCCAGGTGCCCGGCGGCCCGGTCTACGGCCGGCAGCGGCCCGGCGTCCGGCGGATCTGATGAGCGCCGGGAGCCCCGCCGCCGGCGGCGACGAGCGGGGCGGCATGCGGGCGGCTCTCGGCGGGCTGACGACACGCGGACGATCGTTCCTGGCAGCCGGGGTGGCCGCGGCGCTGTGCGCCGTGGTGCTCGGGCAGAGCGATCTGCTCCGGGTCGGGCTGCTGCTCGCCGCGCTGCCCCTGATCTGCGTGGCCGTGCTGTACCGGACCCGGCACCGGGTGGCGGGCAGCCGGCGGCTGTCCCCGTCCCGGGTGCCCGCCGGTTCCGAGGCCCGGGTGGATCTGCGCCTGGACAACGTCTCCCGGTTGCCCACCGGTCTGCTGATGGTCCAGGACCACGTGCCCTATGTGCTGGGCCCCCGGCCCCGGTTCGTCCTGGACCGGGTGGAGCCGGGCGGCCGGCGCGAGGTGTCCTACCGGGTCCGGTCGGACCTGCGCGGACGGTATCCCCTGGGCCCGCTGCAGCTGCGGCTGAACGACCCGTTCGGCATGTGCGAGCTGGCCCGTTCCTTCAGTGCGGCCGACACCCTCACCGTGATCCCCCGGACCGAGCCGCTGCCGCCGGTGCCGCTGCCGGGCGATGCCGCGGGGTACGGCGACGGACGGCAGCGCACGCTGGCCCTGGCCGGGGACGACGACGTGATCCCCCGGACCTACCGGCACGGGGACGATCTGCGCCGGGTGCACTGGCGTTCCACGGCGCGCTACGGCGAGCTGATGGTGCGCCGCGAGGAGCAGCCGCAGCGGCCCAGGTGCACGGTGCTGCTGGACACCCGGCGCGCGGCCTACCGCGGGTCCGGGCCCGGCTCGGCCTTCGAGTGGGCGGTGTCGGGGGCGGCGTCCGCCCTGGTGCACATGCTGGAGCGCGGCTTCTCGGTCCGGCTGCTGACGGACACGGGCACCTCGCTGCCCGGCGACGGCGGGGACGGTCCGGCCGGCTCGCCGCAGGAGTCCGCGGAGTCGGCCGGGCTGATGCTCGACGCGCTCGCGGTCGTGGACCACTCGGACGGCACGGGGCTGTCGGGTGCCTGCGACGCGCTGCGCGGCGGCGGAGAGGGCCTGCTGGTCGCCTTCCTCGGCGACCTGGACGAGGAGCAGACGGCCGTGGCGGCCCGGATGCGGCGGCGCAGCGCGAGCGCGGTCGCGTTCGTGCTGGACGGCGGCCTGTGGACGGCGGGCGGAGCGGTGGACGACGCCGCGCGGGAGCGGCTGCGCGGACTGCGCGAGGCCGGGTGGACGGTGGTCCCCGCCGGACCGGGCGCGGCACTGCCCGGGCTGTGGCGGAAGGCGGCGCGCGAGCACGCGGACTTCGCCCCGGCCGGTACGACGGGTCTTTCCGGGGAGTGGTCATGAGCGGTCGAGGAAGGCTGGCCCTGTGCGCCTACGCCGCCACGCTGATGGCGGCGGCCGCGATGACGCCGCTGGTCGATCCATGGACGTGGCTGCTGCAGGCGGCGTTCCTGTCGGCGGTGGTCAGCGGGGCCGGCGCCGCGGCACGGCGGGTGCCGCTGGCGCGGTCGCTGACCGTGGCGGCCCAGGCCGTGCTGGCCGTGCTGATGCTGACCCTGGTCTTCGTGCGTGAGGACGCCGTGCTCGGTCTGATCCCCGGGCCGGACGCCGTCGCCAGGTTCGGCGAGTTGCTGGCCGCGGGCGGCCAGGACGTCGGCCGGTACGCGATCCCGGCGCCGGCCACCGACGGGATCAAGCTGATGCTGGTCGGCGGAGTGGTGCTGATCGGCCTGGCCGTGGACGCGCTGGCGGTGACCTACCGCAGCGCCGCGCCCGCGGGTCTGCCGCTGCTCGCGCTGTTCTCGGTGGCCGCCGGTCTGTCCGGGGGCGGGGCGGGCTGGTGGTGGTTCCTGCTGGCGGCCTCCGGCTATCTGGTGTTGCTGCTGGCGGAGAGCCGTGACCGGCTGTCCCAGTGGGGCCGGGTCTTCGGCGGCGCCCGGCCGCGCGGCGGGGCCGGGTTCGACCCCGAGGAGGGGACCACACACGCGCCGACCCGTACCGGCCGGCGGATCGGTGCGGCGGCGCTCGGCGTGGCGCTGGTCGTCCACTGGTCCCTCCCGGCCCTGGACGGCGGACTGATCGGCCAAGGCGGCGGCGCGGGTACGGGCCCGGGAGGCGGCACCATCAACGCCGTCAACCCCGTGGTGACGCTGCAGGACAGCCTGAACCAGCCCAAGAACCGCGAGTGGCTCAAGTACAAGACGAACGCGAAGGCCACCGGTGACATGTATCTGCGGATCATGGCACTGGACCGGTTCGACGGCGGGGCCTGGAAGTTCTCGGTCCGCAAGATCACCGACATCCCGGACGAGCTCCCCCGCCCCGAGGGCCTCGGCAGTGCGGTCGCCACGACGGAGATCAGGACGAACATCTCCGCGGCGGGTGCCTACAAGCAGGGCTGGCTGCCCATGCCGTACCCGGCCTCCAAGGTGGCCGTGGACGGCCGCTGGCGCTTCGACCCGGCGCGGCGCACGATCGTCGGGGACCGCGGGCAGACGACCGGCGGTCTGCAGTACTCGGTCACCAGCCTGCAGGTGCGGCCCACCGCGCAGCAGCTCGCGGAGGCGCCGAAGGCCCCGGCCTCGCTGCTGGAGGAGTACACCAAGGTGCCGGGCACTCTCCCCGCCGATGTGCGGTCCACGGCGCTGCAGGTGACGCGGGGCGCCGCGAACGACTACGAGCGGGCGGTCGCGCTCCAGGAGTGGTTCGCCTCGGACGGCGGCTTCTCCTACGACACCCAGGTGGATTCGGGCGGCGGCGTCCAGGCGATCTCGCGCTTCCTGAAGAACAAGGAAGGGTTCTGCATCCACTTCTCCTTCTCCATGGCCGCGATGGCGCGGACGCTGGGGATACCGGCCCGCGTCGCGGTGGGCTTCACGCCCGGCTCGCCCGCCGCCGACGGCGCGATGTCGGTCGGCAACCAGGACGCCCACGCCTGGCCCGAGCTGTACTTCGAGGGCGTGGGGTGGACCCGGTTCGAACCCACCCCGACACGCGGCAACGCCCCCGACTACACCCGGGCGGCGACCCCGTCGGGCGGGCCGAGCAGCCCGGCGGAACCGGAGGCCGCCGCGTCGCAGGAGGTGCCCGTCGCCCCGTCCCGGTCGCCCGGCTGCTCCCCGCAGGAGCGCCGGCTCGGCGAGTGCGGTGCCACGCCGCCGCAGGACGTTTCGGCGGCCGGGGACGAGGGCCCGACGCTCGGTTCCGTCCTGATGTGGACCGGGGGTATCGCCGCACTGGCGGTGGTACCGCTGCTGCCGATGCTGTGGCGGACGAGACTGCGCAGGACGCGGCTCGGTTCCGGCGGGCGCACGGCGGAGGATGCCGCCGCGCGGACGCTCCTGGTCTGGGAGGAGATCGCCGACACCGCGTGGGACCACGGCATCGAGCCGGACGAGTCCCTGTCGCCGAGGAAGGCGGCCGCGCGCATCGTACGGCTCGGCCGGCTGGAGGGCGCGCCCGCGGACTCGGTCCACCGGGTGGCCCGAGCGGTGGAGCAGGTGCTCTACGCGCCGAGGCCCGCCCCGGACACGGGGCTGGCCGAGGACGCCGGGCGGGTGCGTGCGGGCCTGGGAGAGCGGGCCGGACGCGTCGAGGGCCTGCGGGCGCTGCTGCTCCCGCGGTCTGCCGTGCGGGTCGTCTGGGCGTGCTCGGAGCGCTGGAGTACGGTCGCGGACCGCGTCACGGCCGCCTACCGCCGGCTTCTGGACCACGCGACGGCACGGCTGCCCAGGCTTCTGCGGCACCGCGGCTGACGGAGGTACGCCGGGGCCGGGCCTCCGGCGGGGCCGGCGGGGCCTTGGGCGTCACGGCCGTCTCCGCGCCGGCCGGGCCCGGCCCGCGGGGACTGGCGGGGCTGGTGCGGAGGGACCGGCCGGCCCGGACGCGTACGGGCCGCGCCGGCCCCGGTGCGCCGGGGGCTGGAGGGTGCCCGCGCCCGGACCGGACACGGACCGGACACGGCTGAGGGGTGACCGCGATGCGGTCACCCCTCAGCCGTGTCGGAGTACGTGGACGTGCACGTCACATGGGCTCAGTGGCCCTGCTCGTCGCGGCGGCGCTGCCACCGCTGCTCGATCCGGTCCATCAGCGACCGGCGCTGCCTGGGCTGGCGGCGGGTGGCCTCAGCCCCGGGGCCGCTCTGCTCACCCGGCTTCGGCGCCTTGCGCCAGCCGGTGACCGCCAGGACCGCACAGCCGAGCATGACGAGGAATCCCACCACGCTGATCCAGATCTGCTGGGCGACCATTCCGGCCATGAGGAGCGCGATACCCACCAGGAAGCCGGCGACCGCTTGGTAGACCCGTCGTCGGGTGTACGTACGCAGCCCGCTTCCCTCAAGCGCTGTCGCGAACTTGGGATCTTCGGCGTACAGCGCTCGCTCCATCTGCTCGAGCATTCGCTGCTCGTGCTCCGAGAGCGGCACGGAGTCCTCCTAGTCGTCGGTCGCGGGGGGCGACCGGTATGCGGCCCTTTCAGGATAGGCAGGGAATCGCCCCCGTGAAACCCGCCGAGTGCCCGATTGCCCTTCGGGGCCTGCCATGCCGGATCGACTGCTGAGGCGTTGATTCCCCAACCGCCCTCCCGTCATGCCGGATCGCGTCCCCCGATCATACGGGGCGATCGCCTCGATCGGGGGGCCTGTGGCGTACTCCATCTGCAGCTGCGTGGCTGATCAGCGGCGGACACCGGGCCCCGGCCCGTGATCAGCCGCGCTTCTCGCCCAGGACGTGGAGCTGCGTGGCGACCGCGTGGAACGCCTGGGACTCGGCGGCGGCCTCCTCCAGCTTCAGCAGGGCCTCCAGCGCCCCGGGCTCGGTGTCCACGAGAACCCCGGGGACCAGGTCCGCGAAGACCCGGACACCGTGCACGGAGGCGATCTCCAGCCCCGAGTCGCCGACGAGCCGGGTGAGCTGCTCGGCCGTGAACCGGCGCGGCGTCGGGTCGCCCTCGCCCCAGCGCCCCGCCGGGTCGCCGAGCGCCCGCCGGGCCTCGGTGAAGTGACCGGCCAGCGCCCTGGCGAGAACGGCGCCGCCGAGCCCGGCGGCGAGCAGGCTGAGGGCGCCTCCGGGGCGCAGCGCCTCCACCGCGTTCCGCACACCTTCGGCCGGGTCCTCGACGTACTCGAGCACGCCGTGGAACAGCACGGCGTCGAAACCGCCCCGCTCCACCACGTCGAACAGCCCGTGGACATCGCCCTGGACCCCGCGCACCCGGTCGGCGACACCGGCCTCGGCGGCCCGCCGCTCCAGCGCGAACAGCGCGTTGGGACTGGGGTCGACCACGGTGACGCGGTGGCCGAGGCGAGCCGCGGGCACGGCGAAGTTGCCGGAGCCGCCGCCGGTGTCGAGGACGTCCAGGGCATCCCGTCCGGTCGCCTTGACCCGGCGGTCCAGGGCGTCCCTGAGCACCTCCCAGACCACGGCCGTGCGAAGGGAGGCGCGGGACGGGGTCTCCCCGCGGCGAGGCCGAACGGGGGGCATCTGGTCCGACACTGCTGGTGACTCCTCGGCGCGGGTGCCGCCCCTGCTGAGGGGCGTGGACGGTGCAGGCTGGCTCCACCCTATTGCCTCGGCCGGGCCCGCCGGGCATCCCAGGGCGCCCTCGGACCGTCCCCGATTCCGCTCCGCCCCGCCGTCCGCGCCCGGCCCGCGGTCATCCCGCGGACCGGGCGCCCCCGGTACCACTCAGCCCGTGGCGCCCTCCGGCCGTCCGCCCGCGGCTCCCGGCCCCGGGCGCTCCGCCGCGGGCTGCGGCAGCACCGGCTGGAGCACCAGCATCCGCTCCACCAGCCTCAGGAACAGGGCAACGTCGCGGATCAGGTCGTCCGCGTCGCGGCTGCCGGCGGCACCCCGGATGCCCGCCTCGGCACGGGCCCGGCGCTCGGCACCGGAGGCGAAGAGCGCACTCCACTCGGTGAGCTCGGGGGCGATCTCCGGGAGGACCTCCCAGGCGGAGCGTATGCGCGTCCGGCGGCGCGGGCCGGTCTCGGGCCGCCCGCGGGCGGCGAGTACGGCCGCCGCGGTGCGGAGCGCGGCGAGGTGGGCGATGGCGTACCGCTCGTTGGGGGTCTCCAGGTCCGCGGCCTCTTCCAGGCCCGCCCGCGCCTGGGCGAGCAGGTCGAGTGCGGCGGGGGGCGCGGACGAGCGCCGCGGCACGGGGTGGACGTCGCTCGCGGAACCGGTCGGTGAGGGGGCAGGGCGAGGGCCGCCTGCGCGGAGCCGGCGTGCGGCAGCGGCGTACGAGCTGGCCATGACGAGCCTCCTGTCGTCGGGTGACGGCACTCCGGCCGTCCGTGAACCATGGTGGAGGCCGCCACTGACAATTCGCCCCGACCTGGGGTTGTCCGGGGCGAAGGGGGTGCGCGGCCCTATGCGTCGCCCTCGGCGCGGACGGGGCACCGCGGAGGGCCGCGCACCCGCGTCGCCCGGCCGCCCCGCCGGGCTAAGGTGATTCGAGAAGCACGGCGGAGCGTGTGGGGCACCCCGGAGCGGTCATGCGGGAACGACGCGGTGACCCGCCCGACGATGCGCAGGACCTCCTCGTCACCCTCGGGCGTCTCGTGGACCAGGCCCTGGAGCGGATCAGGCTCCAGCAGGCCCGTGTCGAGCTCGCCATGGCCATGCAGCGGCACATGCTCCCGCCGGACCTCCCGCGGCTTCCGGGACTGCGCGTCGCCGCCCGCTACACGCCCGCCAGGGACGGGCTGGACGTGGGCGGCGACTGGTACGACGCCTTCGTGATGCCGGACGGGTCGCTGGGTCTGGCGATCGGCGACGTGCAGGGCCACGACATGGAGGCGGTCGCGTTCATGGGGCAGGTCCGCACCAGTCTCCGGGCGCTCGCCGGGGCCACGAGCGACCCCCGGGAGGTGCTGGGCCGGGCCAACGACCTGCTCATCTCCATGGGCTGCGGCCTGTTCGCCACCTGCTGCTTCCTCCGGTTCGACCCGGTCACCCGCGATCTCCACGTGTCCAGGGCGGGCCATGTGCCGATGGTCTGGGCCACCGCCGGCGGCTACGGCGTCACGCTGGACCGCGGCGGCCCGCCCCTCGGGATCCTCGCCGGCGAGCGGTACCCGGTGACGCACCGGAGACTGGCGGAGGCCGGCGTGCTCGTCCTGCTCACCGACGGGGTGGTGGAGGGGCCCTCGTACCCGATGGAGGCCGGTCTGGCCGAAGTGGCCGAGCTGGTGCGGACCGGCTTCGACGCCGACCCCGACGCGCTCGCCTCCGCGGTGATCGAAGTGGCCGACCGGACCGGTCACCGGGACGACGCCGCAGTGCTCGTCGCCCGCTACGACGGGCCGGCGGGCCCCTCCGGCGACCGGATCTGAGGCGGCCGAGTCGCCGCGCCCCCACCGGCGAAGGAGACTGCTGTCGTGCGCGATGAGGAGATCCGGCGCTACGGCTCGTTGGCGTTGCGGATCCTCGCGGTGGCCGCGGTCTACTACGGCTCCGCCAGGCTCGGGCTGCTCCAGCATCTGGTGCGCGGCCAGATCACCCCGCTGTGGCCGCCGACGGGCCTGGCACTGGCCGCCCTGCTGTTCTTCGGGCTGCGGATCTGGCCCGGCATCGCGCTCGGCGCGTTCCTGGTCAACCTCTCCATCGGCCCGACCGCCACCGCGGTGCTCGCGATCGCCGCGGGCAACACCGCCGCCCCGGTCTGCGCGTACCTGATGCTGCGCCGGGTGGGGTTCCGGCAGGAACTGGACCGGCTCCGCGACGGACTGGCGCTCGTCTTCCTCGGGGCGCTCGGCGGCATGCTCGTCAGCTCCACCGTCGGGACCACGACCCTGGTCCTGTCCGGGGCGCTGGAGCGCGGTTTCTGGCCCGCGTGGTCGGTCTGGTGGACGGGCGACGCGATGGGCGTGCTGGTGGTCACGCCGTTCCTGCTCGTGCTGCGCCGTGCCCGGTGGCCCGTCCCGGCCGATCCGGCCCGCTGGGCGGAGGCGGCGGCGCTGGGGGTCTGCACGCTCGGCGTGACGCTGCTCGCGGTCTCGGTGCGCAACTCGCCGCTGCTGTTCCTGGTCTTCCCGTGCCTGATCTGGGCCGCCTTCCGGTTCCAGCTGGCGGGGGCCGCGCCGTGCGCGCTCGCGGTGTCGACACTCGCGGTGACGGCCGCGGCCGAGGAGCTCGGGCCGTTCTCCGGGCGCGACCTGTTCGCGAACATGGTCACCCTGCAGGCCTTCAACGGCGCCACGGCTCTGACGGCACTGCTGATGGCGGCCATGATCGCCGAGCGGAACCGGACCTACGAGGAGATCAGGCGCGTCTGCGCCCGGCTCGCGGAGATCGTCTCGGGAATCGAACCGCGGGACCGCTGACCTTCCCGTTTTGCCTCCCTCCCCGGTCTCGGAGTAGCTTTTGCACTGACCAGTCAGTTCAATTGGGGGAGGCCGCGTGGACAGTCCGCACGGGGCAGCCGTACGAGCCCGGGGCTTCGGCCTCAGAGGGCCGCGCGGCTGGGCGTTCCGGAAGGTGGACGTCGAGGCCGGCCCGGGCTCGCTCATCGCGATCGAGGGCCCGTCCGGCTCGGGACGCACCTGTCTGCTGCTCGCGCTCAGCGGGCGGATGAAGCCGGCGGAGGGGCACGCGGAGGTGGGCGGGCTGCGGCTGCCGCGCAGGATGGCGGCGGTCCGCCGGATCAGCGCGCTGGGGCCGGTTCCCGGGGTGAGCGACCTCGACCCGGCGCTGACCGTCGCCGAGCATCTGCGGGAGCGGGTCCTGCTGCAGCGGCGGTTCGACGGCTCGCTCCGGGCCCTGCTGCGGCCGCCGGGGGAACGGGCCGCGGCGGACCGGACGCGGCTGGCCGAGGCGCTGAGCGTCGCGGGGCTCGACGTGGACGCCCTGCCGAAGGCGGGGCGCACGGCCGTGCGGGATCTCGGACGGCTGGAGGTGCTCCGGCTCTCCGTGGCCCTCGCCCTGATCGGCCGTCCGCGGCTGCTGGCGGTCGACGACGCCGACCTCAAGCTCTCCGGGACCGACCGGGCGGAGGCATGGCGGCTCCTGCGTGATGTCGCGGCCGGGGGTACGACCGTGCTCACCGTCTGCAGTGAGGCGCCCGAGGGCGCGGTGGTGGTCCGCACGGGCGCCGAGGCGTCCCACCCGGCCGTGTCCGGGGCCGCGGAGGGGACGGCCCCCGGCACCGAGGGTCCCGATAGCGCCGAGGTCCCCGAGAGCCCTGAGGCCGCCGGAGCCCCTGACGACGCCGTGGCCGCCGGAGCCCACGGGTCGGAGGCACGGACCGCGGCCTTCGCGACGGAACCCGCAGCGGCCGGGGCCGCGACGGAACCCGCAGCGGCCGGGGCCGCGGCGGCACCCGCGGCAGCCGGGGAGGCGGCGGCACCCGCGGCAGCCGGGGAGGCGGCGGTGACCGGCGCCGCAGACACCGCAGACGCCGGGGACGCCGGGGACGCCGCACGCGGCGCCGACGAGGCGGGGCCGACCGCGTCCGGCGACGGCGCGAGCGGCGCCGGCACCGGCACCCGCACGCACCGCAGCACCGGCACCACCCCGGACACGGGCATCGGCAGCGGCAGCGGCACCCGTGCCCGCGAGGACCGGACCGGGACCACGAACGAGAACGAGGAGGGGGCGGCCGATGCGCTCGCCGAAACTGGCCGCGCTTGAGCTGACGCGCTTCGGCAGGGGCAAGCTGCCGCGGGCCGCGCTGGTGGCGATCCTGCTGCTCCCGCTGCTCTACGGCGCCCTGTACCTGTGGTCGTTCTGGGACCCCTACAGCCGTCTCGACAAGCTGCCCGTGGCGCTCGTCAACGACGACAGGGGCGCGACCGCCGCCGGCAAGAAGATCGCCGCCGGCGACGAGATCACCGAGGGCCTGCGGGAGAGCGACGTCTTCGACTGGCACGAGGTGAGCGCCCGGGAAGCCCGCAAGGGCGTCGAGGACGGTACGTACTACCTGTCCCTGACCATGCCCGCCGACTTCAGCGAGCGCATCGCCTCCGCCTCCGGCGACGCCCCGGAGACCGGGGCGATGGAGGTGCGGACCAACGACGCCAACAACTACATCGTCGGGCAGATCTCCCGCACGGTCTTCGCCGAGGTCCGCAAGTCCGCGTCCAAGGACGCCTCCCGCTCCTTCCTCGACAAGATCTTCATCTCGTTCTCGGACATCCACGACGCGACCGAGAAGGCGGCGAAGGGCGCCGACGAGCTCAAGGGGGGCATCGGCAAGGCGAAGGAGGGCTCCAAGGAGCTCGCCGACGGCCTGAAGGACGCCAAGGACGGCAGCGGCAGGCTCGCGGGCGGCATCACCCGCCTCGAGGACGGCGCGGGCAAGCTGGAGCAGGCCGCTCGCGAGCTGGCCGAGGGCACCGGCCGGCTGGCCGGCAAGGTCAACGCCGTCGCGGCCGGCGTCCGGCCGTACCTCGAGGGCGACGGTGCGGCGATCGGCGAGCACGCGCGCTTCGTGGAGAACGGCGCCCGTGCCGCGCGCAGCCATCTGGACCTCCTCGTGACGACGGTCCCCGCCGCGGCGGCCAAGGCGCACGACGCGGCCGACGAGGCCGCCGCCCTGCACAGGTCGCGCTGCGAGGACGCCGTGCTGCCCGACCCCGCCGTCTGCCCGGTGCTGGAGAAGGCCAAGACCGCGACGGCCGACTCCGCCGCGGTCGCCGACGATGTCGACAAGCTGGTGAAGGACAACAGCGGCGAGCTGAAGCAGCTCGACGCCCGCCTCGCCAAGCTCCAGAAGCTGGCCGAGGACCTCGCCGACCGCTCCCCCACCCTCGGCGACGACGTCGAGAAGGCCGTCGCGGACGTCAACCGGCTCAACTCCGGGGCCCGCAAAATCGCCGAGGGCGCCGGCGACATCCACCAGGGGCTGGGCGGCGCACGCACCGGATCGACCGACCTCGACACCGGGGTGGGCAGGCTCCAGAACGGCGCCCACGACCTCGACGGCGGCATGTACAAGCTCGTCGACGGCTCGGGCGAACTGGCCGGCGGGCTCAACGACGGTGTCGGCAGGATCCCCGACTACGACAAGCAGGAACGCGACCGCCGCACGGACGCGATGGCCGACCCGGTGCAGCTCGCTTCCCAGTCGCTGCACAAGGCGGACAACTACGGCACCGGCTTCGCCCCGTACTTCATCCCGCTCTCCCTCTGGGTGGGCGCCATGGTGGCGTACATGCTGATCCAGCCGCTCAACCGGCGCGCGCTCGCCGCCGGCGCACCGGCCTGGCGGATCGCCCTCGCCGGCTGGCTGCCGGTGGCCGCGATCGGACTGCTCCAGGTCGGCGCGCTGATGGCGGTGCTCCACTGGGGGCTCGGTCTGCAGATGGCCCGTGCCGCCGGGACGGTCGGCTTCCTGGCCCTGGTCGTGGGCTGCTTCGCCGCGATCATCCAGTGGCTCAACGCCCGCTTCGGTGCGGCCGGCCGGATCCTCGTGCTGGCGCTGCTGATGCTGCAGCTGACCTCGGCGGGCGGCACGTACCCCGTCCAGACCAGCCCGCCGTTCTTCAACGTCGTCCACCCCTTCCTGCCGATGACGTACGTGGTCGAGGCGCTCCGCCGGCTCATCACGGGCGGCGGCGCCGGACCGGTGTGGCAGGCCGTGGCCGTGCTCGCGGCGTTCACCGTCGGCGCTCTCGCGCTGACCGCGGTGTCCGCGCGGCGCAGGCAGGTGTGGACGTTCGACCGGCTGCACCCCGAGCTGAGTCTGTGAGGCGGGCGGACCTGTGAGAATCGGCACCATGAACAGCGGCAGCACCCGGAGACAGGCCACGCGCGCCAAGCTCTACGAGGCAGCGGTGACCCTCATCGCCGAACAGGGCTTCTCCGCCACCACGGTCGACGAGATCGCCGAGCGGGCAGGCGTCGCCAAGGGCACCGTCTACTACAACTTCAAGAGCAAGACCGAACTCTTCGAGGAGCTGCTGCGGTACGGGGTCGGCCTGCTGACCGCCTCGCTGCAGGAGGCCGCTGACGAGGCGGAGCAGCGGGGCGGAGGCAAGATCGAGGCCCTGGACGGGATGATCCGGGCCGGGCTGGTCTTCATCGACCGCTACCCCGCCTTCACCCAGCTGTACGTCGCCGAGCTGTGGCGCACCAACCGGGCCTGGCAGTCGACGTTGATGGTGGTCCGCCGGGAGGCGGTCGCCGTCGTCGAGACCGTGCTCCGGGAGGGTGTCGACCGGGGCGAGCTGAGCAAGGAGATCGACGTTCCGCTGACCGCGGCCGCGCTGTTCGGGATGGTGCTCGTGGCGGCGCTCGACTGGCAGGCGTTCCAGCGGGAGCGGTCGCTCGACGATGTGCACGCGGCTCTGTCCCGGCTGCTGCACGGGCGGGTCGGCGGCTGCTGACGGCCCCCGATATCCGTGGCGGCCGCTGCGGAAAGCGGCCGCCACGGATACCGGAGGCACAGCCGGCGGGGAGGCGCCGGTGCGGTCACGCTCGATCCCCCGAGCGTGACCGCACCGGCGCCTCCCCGCCGTCCCCCCGCATTCCCCTCCGTTCCCCCCGCTGCCCGCCGCCGATGTCCCCCGGGTCCGGGCAACCCCCGTTCCGCAAGGGGCGCGGCGCCGTTCCGCCGCCCCGTGCCGGCGGTTCCGGTGCCGCGCCCTTTCCGTGCCCTCCACTCTTCCTTCCGCGCAGGTCGGCGCCCATCCGCGCGCCTACTCATCTCCGGCACTAGGTACGGATACTCAGAGGCCCGTGCTCAACCCCGGCCGCTCCGGGTGCGGGCCGGTCACCGTCGCGCCCGGGTCCGCGCGCATGCTCGTGTCCGCGCGGATGCCCATGTCCGGGTGAGTGGCCGGGGCCGCCTGCGCCCGGGTCCAGGCGGTCGCCGCCGCCCCCGACGCGGTCGGCGGGCTCCGGGGCCCCGTGCCGCGTGGCCTGCGGGACCACCGGCCCGATGGCGGCCGGAGGCGGCCGATACAGTCCCTGGCATGGCACGGATTGTGGTGATCGGCGCAGGGATGGGCGCCATGGCGGCCGCTGCTCGGCTCGCCGTGGCGGGACACCGGGTGAAGGTGTACGAGCGGGCGGACACGTACGGCGGCGCGGTGCGCCGGTTCGAGCGCGACGGCTTCTCCTTCGACACCGGGCCCGGTCTGCTCCATCTGCCCGCCGTCTGGCGGGACTTCTTCGTGAAGACCGGCAAGGAGCCGCTGGAGAAGTGCGTCGACCTGGTCCAGGTGGACCCGGCGGGCCGTCATGTCTTCGCCGACGGCACCGCCGTGACACTGCCGAACGCCTCGCGCGCCGGTGTCGTGTCGGCACTCGACGGGGCGCTCGGTGCCGGAGCGGGCGAGCGCTGGGGCGACTTCCTGGTGCGGGCGCGGGACGCCTGGGACCGCTCGCGGCGGCCGCTGCTGGAGGAACCGCTGCCCGCGGACGCGTCCCGCCTCGCCCGGGACCCCTATCCGGCGCTCAGCCGCGGGCTGTTGCGCCGCCCGGCTCGCACCCTCGCCGAGGTGGGCCGGCGCGAGCTGCGCGATCCGCGGCTGGCCGCGCTGCTGGAGAGCCACGCCCTGGCGTACGGCTTCGATCCCGCCACCGCGCCCGCTTCCGCCGCCGTCCTGCCGTACATGGAGCAGACCTTCGGCAGCTGGTACGTGCGGGGCGGGATGCGCGCCCTCGCGGACGCCGTGCACGAGCGGTGCCTCGCGCGGAAGGTGGAGTTCGCCCTCGGCACCGAGGTGACGGGGGTGCGGATCGAGGACGGCCGGGCGGTCGGCGTGGAGCTGGCGGACGGCGGCACGGCCGACGCCGACCATGTCGTCGCGGGCGCTCCCGTGCCCGCGCTGTACCGGGACCGGGTCCTGCCGTGGCGGTCCCCGGACGAGTGGCCGCACCACCAGTCGGCGGTGCGGACCGGGCGGGTCACCGTCTGCCTGGCGCTGCGCGGCGCCCGGGAGGCGGACGCGGCGCACCGGACGGTGGTGCACTCTCCCGACCGGGCCGGGGAGTCGGCGGCGCTGGCCGCCGGGCGGCTGTGCGACCGGCCGACCGTCGTGGTGCTCCGGCCGGACGACGAGCGGCTGCGGCCCGGCGGCCACGAGGCGGTCACCGTGACCGCGACCGTGTCCGCGGCCCTGCCCGCCGGGGCGCCCGTGCCCGCCGGGGCCGGCGGCCGGTCGCCGGAGAGCCGGTGGGGCGGCGGCGCCGCACGGGTGGAGGCGTTCGTTGACCGGATGGCGGCCGCCGCCGAAGCGGCCGTTCCGGGATTGCGGGAGCGGCTGCTGTGGCGCGAGGTGCGCACGCCCGAGGACACCTTCCGGGAGACCGGCGCCCGCGAGGTGCCCGGACCGGCACTGGCCGGAGCGGGCGGGTCGCTGCTGCCCGCCGCCAACGTCTCACCGGTGCCCGGGGTGTACTTCGCGGGCGGCTGGTCGCATCCGGGCGGCGGGCTCGCGCACAGCGGAATGTCGGGCGCGCTGGTGGCCGGCCTCATCGTGGAGGGGGCGGCCTTCCGCGGCTCCCGGTGAACCGCGCCGGGCCCGGCCGAGCAGAGGGCATCCATGCCGCTCCGCCCCGCCGCGGGCCGCAGGAAGGGATCCGGCGCGGGCCCCTCGGCGAGTGGACTCACGCGAGCAGTGAGCGTCCCGCGCTCCCGGCCTGTGGAGGACTAGGGGCGGTGGTGGTCACGCGTGGGTGACGCACGGCCGTCCACCGTGCCGGCCCGGTAGATCGCTTTGTCGTACTGCGTCTGCATCAGCCGCGCCTGCTCGATGCGGAGTCCTTCGGCGTTCTCCGTGCTGCCGCGGTGCCGTCGCACGAGTACGCAGATCAAGGCCAGCGATGTCACCACCAGCAGGCCGAACAGAATGCCGAGTTCCAGCATGCGAGTCCCCCGTGTGTGAGCTGTCGGTACGGAACCGGTCGGGCCGCCGCTCGACCCGACCGCTGTGCGGGTACATCCTTCCCCTCAGGCCCGGTCGGCACTCGACGTGATCCGCCGGGCCGGCCACATGATCGGCCCAGCGGCTTTCGGCGGGGAGCCGCCGTGGGCGCGCGGGGGACGCTCCCGCGTCGCCGGCCCGCGGAGATCTCAGTAGCGGTAGGTCTGCCCGTCGGGGTCGCTCTGGTAGCCCGGGTCGTAGCCGTACTGCGGCGGCTGGTCCGGCGGCGGGACCTGGTCGCCGTCGCGCTGCAGCGGCACCCACACCCCGCCCGGCGGCGTCTCGTGGTAGCCCTGGGAGGCGTACGGGTCGGTGTACTGCTGCCCGCCGCCGTAGTTCCCGTACGCGTCGTAGCCCTGCGCGGCGCCGGCGGCGTAGGGGTCGGAGTAGGCGGCGTACTGCTGACCGGTGCCGTAGCCGTACGACTCGGCGTACGCGTCGTGGGTCCCGGCCGGCTGCTGGTAGCCGTGGCCCTCGGGGTAGGCGTCGGCGTAGCCGGAGGAGTAGCCGCCGTAGGAGGCGTCCCCGCCGCCCTGCCCGTGGTCCGCGGCGTAGGACGCGTCCGCGCCGCCCTGGCCGCGGTCCGCGGCGTAGGACGCGTCCGAGTAGACGCCGTACTGGCTGGTGTCGTCCGGGAGCGGCTGCGGCTCGTAGACGGCGGTGGCCGCGTCCGCGGGGGAATCGTCCGCGGCGGGGCCGGACGGGCCGGGGCGGACCTGGTCGCCGTAGGAGGGCTCGTAGTCGACGCCCGTCACCTCGAGCACGGGGTCGCGGTCGGCGGGGGGCCCGGCGGACCGGCGGCGGCGGCTGGAGCCCGGGCTGCCGCCCAGCGCCCAGCCGGTGGAGAAGCCGCGCCGGAAGGAGAGCGTGACATAGGTCTGTCCCACGGCGAAGGCCGCGGCGCCGATGCCGATGACGACGATGTTCGGCATCAGCACCCCGACGACCACCCCCAGGAAGCCGACGAAGGCGACCAGCCGCCAGCGCAGCCGCGCCTTGTACTGCAGCAGCACCTCGCCGAGCAGCCACAGCGCGACGATGCCGAACGCGATGTAGAGCACCGTCCAGCCCATGCCCGCCCCTCTCCTGCGGCCTCCCGCCCGGGGTTGCGGCGGGTGCGGCCGTTCACGACTGCTGGTGCAGTCCGAGATTCTCGTAGATTTCGAGCGTGGCGGTGGAGTTGTTGAGCGTGATGAAGTGCAACCCGGGGACGCCCTCGGAGAGCAGCCGCGCGCAGAACTCCGTCGCGAACTCGATACCGATGGAGCGTACAGCGGCGGGGTCGTCCGCGACGGCGCGGATCCTCTCTTCGAGTGCGGCGGGGAACGACGCGTTGCTGAGCCGGGCGAACCGCTCGATCTGCTTCACGCTGGTGACGGGCATGATCTCGGGGATGATCGGGGTCTCGCAGCCCGCGTCGGCGACGCTGTCGCGGAGCCGCAGGTAGTCCTCGACGTGGAAGAACATCTGGGTGATCGCATAGTCGGCACCGGCACGGCACTTGTCCACGAAGTGCCCGATGTCCGCTTCCCGGTCGCGGGAGCGGGGGTGCATCTCGGGGAAGGCCGCGACGCCGACGCAGAAGTCGCCCGACTCCTTGATCAGCCGGACGAGCTCCGCCGCGTACCGCACGCCGTCGGGATGCTCGACCCACTCGCCCATCGGGTCGCCGGGCGGGTCGCCGCGGACGGCGAGGATGTTCCTGATCCCGGCGTCGGCGTACTGGCCGATCATGTTGCGCAGTTCCGCGACGGAGTGGTTGACCGCGGTGAGGTGGGCGACCGGGGTGAGCGTGGTGTCGGCGGCGATCTGCTGGGTGGCCTTGACCGTGCCCGCCCGGGTGGACCCTCCGGCGCCGTAGGTCACCGAGACGAAGCTCGGCTGCACCGCCTCGACGCGCCGCAGCGCGTTCCAGAGGTTCCGCTCGCCCTTCTCGGTCTTGGGCGCCCAGAACTCGAAGGAGTACGAGGTCTTGTCGGTGGCGAGCAGCTCGCGCACGGTGCGTGCGCGATCCGTCCTGGTGGAAGCTGTGCCGAGGGCCATGTTCGCAGGTTATCCACGGGGCGGCGGTCCCCCAACCCGATTCCACCTATCGGACATGGATCGCTCACGAAACGGCCTACTGCGGGTAGGCCCGTATCCGACTGGCGAGACGGGCGGTGGCCTCGGCGGGGTCGTCGGCCTCGGTGACGGCCCGGACGACGACGACCCGGCGGGCGCCCGCCCGGAGGACCTCGTCGAGGTTGTCCGCGTCGATCCCGCCGATCGCGAACCAGGGGCGGTCCCCGCCGAGCGAAGCGGTGTACTCGACCAGGCCGAGGCCCGGGGCGGGCCGGCCCGGCTTGGTCGGCGTGGGCCAGCAGGGGCCGGTGCAGAAGTAGTCGACACCGGGCTCGGAGGCGGCCGCGGCGGCCTCCTCCCGGGTGTGGGTGGAGCGCCCGATCAGCACCTCGCCGCCGAGGATCGCCCGTGCGGCCGGCACGGGCAGATCGCCCTGGCCGAGGTGCAGCACATCGGAGCCGGCGGCGTGGGCGACGTCGGCGCGGTCGTTGACCGCGAGCAGCTTCCCGTGGCGGCGGCAGGCGTCGGCGAACACGGCGAGGTGCTCCAGCTCCTCCCCCGCCTCCATGCCCTTGTCGCGCAGCTGCACGATGTCCACCCCCGAGGAGAGGACGGCGTCCAGGAACTCCGGCAGGTCGCCCTGGCGCCTGCGGGCGTCCGTGCAGAGGTAGAGCCGGGCGTCGTGCAGCGCGGCTCGGGATGCGGACATGGGTGGTACCCCCCGGGGTGGGCCGGCGGTGCGCGCGGCGGGTACCGGACGGTCCGGCCCCGGTGCACGCACCGCGTCGGCATCGGTGCGTATCAGTGCGTCAGTGCGTATCAGTGCGTATCGGTGTGTATCAGCGCGTATCGGTGTCTAGCGGTGTGTCAGGACCCGGCGGCGGTGCAGGACGCCCTCAGACGGCGAGCGCCTGGGCCCGGCGCTTCACCTCCGTGCCGCGATTCTCTCCGAGCGCCTCCGCCGGGGTCCCCGGCAGGCTGGGGTCCGGAGTGAAGAGCCACTCCAGCATCTCCTCGTCGGTGAAGCCGTCGTCCTTCAGGAGCGTCAGGGTGCCGGAGAGGCCCTTGACCACCTTGCCGCCCTTGATGAAGGCGGCGGGTACCTGGAGCGTCCGGTTCTCACCGCGGCGCACGGCGATCAGCTGCCCCTCCTTGACCAGCTGCCGTACGCGCGTCACCTCGACGTCGAGCTTTTCCGCGACATCGGGCAGGTGGAGCCAGGCGGGGACGAGAGCATCGATCTTTGCGTCAATCTCGGTCACGGGACCAAGCGTGCCATCCCGGACCGACAGTCGGTAGCGGAGGGCACCCGAGCTGCGCCCTTCAGAGGGACACGGGGCACCTGACCGCCGCCTCTGCCGACTGCCGGGACCTCCGGGACTCCGGAATGTCGCCGTCCGGAGTACCGGAGACGCGGGGGACGCCCACAGCCCAGCCGAACTCCGTCCTCGCTGCCCGTCTATACGGACACGTGATGACCGGTTCCCCCTATCGCATGCGCGTCGATTGCACAGATCGAATCAAGAGTCGACGTCATGACGAGTCCCGCGTGCTGTAATTTCTCGGGCATGATCCGGGTCAGGAGAATTCCACGCGATTCCCACTGGACGAAAACAGAACGCGCGACCCTGGCTGTCAGCGCCCTCGGCATGCTGACGGTCTACCTGGACGTACTGATGCTCAACACCGCACTGCCCGACATCCAGAGGGAGTTCGACGCCGGTGAATCCGGTCTGCAGTGGCTGGCCAGCACCTACAGCCTCGGGCTGGCGGCTTTCACGATGTTTGCCGCCGCCCTCGCCGACCGCTTCGGGCGCAAACGGATCTTCATGACGTGCCTGCTGCTCCTGGGGGTCGGCTTCCTGGGTGCGGGACTGGCCCCGACACTCGCGGCGATGATGGCGGCCCGCGGTCTGCAGGGCGTCGCCGCGGCGGGGGTCATCGTCACGTCGCTCGCCCTGGTCAGCAACGCCTTCGAGAGTCCGGGCGATCGGGCCAGGGCGATCGGACTCTGGACGGGGATTGCCAGTCTGGGGACAGCCCTGGGACCACCCCTCGGTGGTCTTCTCGTCGAGGTTCTCGGATGGCGCAGCGTCTTCCTGCTGAGTGTCCCGGTCGTCGCAGTTCTCCTTTCCCTGTCCCCTCGGTATCTGACGGAGTCCCGAGGACGCGGAATCCGTAGCCTCGACTGGTGGGGACAGACCTTCTTCGTCCTCGCCATCGGCTCGCTGACCTACGGCCTCATCCAGGGCCAGAACACAGGATGGAGCTCACCCACGATCATCACGCTTTTCGTCTTCAGCGCGGTCGCCTTCGTTCTCTTCGTGAGGCACGAAAGTGCCAGGGACGACCCGATGCTCGATGTGGGGCTCTTCCGAGATCGTGTCTATACGCTGTCCATGGCAACAATTCTCGTTCAGTTTTTCTGCACCTATGGTCTGCTACTCATCATCACCCAGTACTTTCGCAACATCCGCGCCTACTCCCCCATCCAGGCAGGTCTGTTCACTCTGCCGTTCGTCGGCGGCATCGTGCTGTGCTCGCCGCTGGTGGGCCGTCTTGTGAGCCGCTTCGGGAACCGGCCGCTCGTGCTGGCCGGGCAGGTATCGCTGTTCGCCGGTCTCCTCACCGTCGCCGTCGGCATGTCCACGGCGCCGGTGGTGGTACTGACCGGTCTCCTCCTCGCCGGAGTGGGATCCGCCTGCCTGCTCACCTCCATCGCGTCGTTCGCCATGAGCGCCGTGCCCCCGGACCGTGCCGGCATGGCGGCCGGGATCATGAACACCCAGCGAGCGGTGGGCTCAACCCTCGGCTACGCCGTGGTCGGGAGCACCCTGGCCGTCTGGCTGGGGGCAACCCTCGACGGCACCCTGCGGGGCGTGATCCCCGACTCGTCCCTGAGAGACGCGGCCGTCGATAGGATCATCGGGGCGGCGAACCCCCATGCGATCGCGACCGGGGTCGCGCTGGGTCCCGGACCTGCACATCCTCTTCCGCCCGAGGTCCGCGATGCCGCCGTCGCCGCAGCGGAGAAGGACTTCGTCCAGGGCAGCCAACTCGCCCTCGGAGTGGCCGCGAGCATACTGACCCTGGTGTCTGCTTCCTTCCTTCTCGGCACCCGCACGCAGAACTCCCGAAACCACTGACCAAGGGGCAGCGCTCGCGATGGCTGCCACTCCGCCTCCGGCCGCCACCTCTCGGACTGAAGGAGGCCGCCGACAAGGGTGCCCGTGGCTTGTCTTCACGGCCTTGGACCTTGTGCGACCGATCTCCGAGGGCGGCAGCCGGGTCCGCCGCCATCACCCCACGCCGTCACGAACGCGCCGCGCGACCTCACTCGAGGAACTCGTCAGCGGGTGGGCCGGGCGGGCATCGCCAGTGGTCGCCGCGCTCACACCCGGCCATTCCCGCCCCAAGGAGCCGTGCGGCCGTGACAGGCGTTCAGGCCTCCCCGGAGCCGAGCAGCGCATGCCGGGCGAAGATCCCGGTATAGGGTTTGGGCAGCGGGGGAGCATAGCTGTTTGCCTTGCTGGTGCCGAGGCCGAGTCCAGCGAGCGACTCAGTCAGCTTGACTGCCTCAATCACTCCGTCGATCACCGGCAGGTCGAACTCATGCGACAACGCCTTCGACAGGCCGGCGATGCCGGCGCAGCCGAGGATGATCGAGTCGGGCCGCCCCTCGGAGACGACGCGTCGAATATCCGATTTCAGCAACCGAATCGCATCGGATTTCGGATCTTCGAGCGCTAGTACGGAGAACTCGGCGGCGCACACTCCGCGACAGTGACGCTCGAACCCGTACCGCAACGCCAGGTGCTCGATGGTCGCGACTGCGCGCGCCGGCGTGCCGACCACGCTGAAGCTGCGTCCGACCAGGGCGGCTGTATGCATGGCCGCCTCGGCGATACCGATCACAGGTGCGGTGGTGATGCTGCGGGCCGCGTCCAACCCCGGATCATCGAAACAGGCGATAATGAATCCCTCCGCCCCGCCGTCCGCACCCTTGCGCACCTCCTCGATCAGGCCGGGTACGCAGAACGCCTCATCGTAGTACCCCTCGATGCTGACAGGCCCCATGTCGGGATTGACCGCAATGATCTCGGTACCCGGCCACGCGACAGCGCGCGCGGCGGCTGCGATCTTGCCCGTCATCGACCGGGTGGTATTCGGATTCACGACAAGAATTTTCATACTTCACAGGGTCGCTTCATTCAGCTGTCCGCGCAATTCAGGAATACTGTGAACCCGGATTGTGGAATATCTTCAAAGGTGGTCCCGTAATTGCCAGCGGGCACCGACGACAGCTGCGGCACAGACTGCGTCGAAACTCCGCGGACACCCGGCATAAGGATGAATCCTGAGCCTGCGCCGTACCACGTCTGACGCCGCACGCCGCTCCACTGTCACCTACTGCGACAGCCCCTGACCTGCGGCGTACGGAGTACTCCTCGATGCCTTATTGCCGCATTCGATGGGCAGTCGGATACCGCGGAGCGCTGCGCCGGATCAACGTCACGTGCGAGACCCATCCGATCCAACCAGTGGTATTGGGCCCGCGCGGGGCGGTTCCTGCTGTGCCCTGAGCGCTCTCGGCGCGTGCGACGGCCCTCAGAGCACCGCGGTCTTCAGGGGGACCGCCGGGTCGGCGGCGCGCTCCGTGTCGATCCGGGCGCCGACCTCGATGAGCCGGCGTCCCTGGGCCAGGTCCCTGGGACGGCCGACCGTCAGCACGGCGACGAGCACCCCCTCCCGAAGCCACAGCACCGACCAGGCGGGGTCCTCCGGGTCGCCCCGCCGCACCAGCGTGTCGGCCGCGCCGTGGTGTCCGGCGTACTGCACGAACCGGCCGAACTGCTCCGACCAGAAGTACGGCACCGGGTCGTAGATCTCCCCCGGCTCGCTGCCCTCCCCCGTGTCCGCGCCGACGATGCCGGCCGCGACGGTACGCGGGCCCTGCAGCGCGTTGTCCCAGTGGTGGACGAGCAGCCGCCGCCCGTAGCGGCCCGAAGGGAAGGACGCGCAGTCCCCGACCGCGTACACGTCGGGCAGCGAGGTGCGCAGCCGCTCGTCCGCGGTGACCGAGCCGTCGGGGCCCAGGTCGATGCCGGAACCGGCGAGCCAGCGGGTGGCCGGCCGGGCGCCGATGCCGACGACGACGGCGTCCGCGGGCAGCCGCCGGCCGCCGTCGAGCACCACCGCGCCCTGCTCGACGGCGGCGACACGTGCGCCGGTGAGCAGCTCGGCGCCGGCCTCGGCGTACCACCGCGCCATCGGGGCCGCCACCTCGGCGGGCAGGGCTCCGGGCAGCGGGCGGTCGGCGGCCTCGACGACGACGACCTCGCAGCCCGCCTCACGGGCGGCGGTGGCGAACTCGGCACCGATCCAGCCCGCGCCGACGACCACGATGCGGTGGCGCTTCGCCAGCACCGGGCGCAGCCGCTCGGCGTCGTCGAGGGTGCGCAGCAGATGGACCCCGGGGACGCCCTCGGCGCCGGGGAGGGTGACCGGTTCGGCTCCGGTGGCGATGACGAGGACGTCGTACGGGACGGGCCCGGCCGGTGTGTCGAGTTCGTGGTCCCCGGCGCGCAGGCCGCTGACCTCGCGCCCGAGCTGGAGGTCGACGGACAGCGCGTCGAAGTCGACGTCAAAGGCCGAGTGCTCCGCGTTCCCGAGCAGGACGGCCTTGGACAGCGGAGGCCGGTCGTAGGGCTGGTGCGGTTCGGCACCGATAAGACTGATGGTGCCGGTGAACCCCTGTTCGCGCAGGGCCACGGCGGTCTGCACCCCGGCCATGCCCGCCCCGACGACGACGACACGGCGGCTCGGCGCCGTCTGCTCGTTCTCACTCACCCGGCCACCCTAACCAGCTGACGACACGTCAGGACGGCAGCTGCTCCACGACGCTCGTGCCGCGCCCCCGCCGGGACTCCCACTCCCAGGTCTCCTCCAGCCGCACCCGCCCGTCGGGGAGTTCGACGACGGTGGACACGCAGTGCCCGGAGGCCGTCGCCCCGTCCCGTCCCAGCTGGACGTAGCGGAAGTCCAGCCGGTCCCCCTCCCGGGTGCCGACGAGATGGCCGCGGACCACGTCCCCGCCGGCGTAGTCGGCCCAGATCCGGCCCCGGTCCTCGTGGTAGGTGAACCGCGTCCGGGCGCCGACCTGGCCGGGTGCCTGGTCGGCCACGGGGGCGAGGACGAGTCCTTCGAGCGAGCGGGCCACGGCGGCGGCTCCCTTACGGGGGATCGGCGACGGCGGTTAGGCTGGCCACCGTACTGCTACTCGCGGGAGCCCGGAGCACCGGGCTGAGAGGGAGGCTGACGCGGCCTCCGACCGTACGAACCTGATCCGGGTCATGCCGGCGAAGGGAGGGTCCGGACGCGCATGCATCCAGGACATTCATCAGCGCGGTCCGTGGACGTCCTCGTCATCGGGGGCGGCGTCATCGGCCTCGTCACCGCCTGGCGGGCGGCGCAGCGCGGACTGCGGACCGCGCTCGCCGACCCCGAGCCGGGCGGCGGGGCGGCACAGGTCGCGGCGGGCATGCTGGCCGCCGTCACCGAGCTCCACTACGGCGAGGAGACCCTGCTCGGGCTGAACCTCGCCTCCGCGAACCGCTATCCGCGGTTCGCCGCCGAGCTCGAGGAGGCGAGCGGAGAGGACACCGGCTACCGCTCCTGCGGGACGCTCGCCGTGGCACTCGATACGGACGACCGGGCGCACCTGCGCGAACTCCACGCGCTGCAGCGGCGCTTCGGCCTGGAGTCCGAGTGGCTCACCGGGCGGGAGTGCCGACGGCTGGAGCCCCTGCTGGCGCCGGGGGTGCGCGGCGGGCTGCGGGTGGACGGCGACCACCAGATCGACCCCCGCCGGCTGGCCAGGGCGCTGGTGGTGGCGTGCGAACGGGCCGGAGTGGTCTTCCACCGGCGGTGGGCGGAGCGGCTGTCGGTCGTACGGGACCGGGCGGCCGGGGCCGTACTGGCCGGCGGCCTCTCGGTCGCGGCCGGTCAGGTCGTGCTGGCCGCGGGCAGTCTCAGCGGCCGGCTGGAGGGCCTGCCCGCGCAGGCGGTGCCCCCGGTGCGCCCGGTCAAGGGGCAGGTGCTGCGGCTGAACGTGCCGCCCTCGTACGCCCCGTTCCTGTCCCGTACGGTCCGGGCCGTGGTACGCGGCAGCCACGTCTACCTGGTGCCGCGGGAGAACGGCGAGCTCGTCGTGGGGGCGACCAGCGAGGAGCTCGGCTGGGACACCACGGTCACGGCGGGCGGGGTGTACCGGCTGCTGCGCGACGCGCACGAGCTGATGCCCGGCATCACCGAGCTGCCGCTGACCGAGACCCGGGCCGGACTGCGCCCGGGCTCGCCGGACAACGCCCCGCTGCTGGGCCCCGCGGAACTGCCCGGCCTGCTGCTCGCCACCGGCCACTACCGCAACGGCGTCCTGCTCACCCCGGTCACCGGCGACGTCATGGCGCACGCCCTGGTCACCGGAGAGCTGCCGGACGAGGCCCGCCCCTTCACCCCCCGCCGCTTCTCCCCCGCCCAGCAGAAGGTGTCCGCATGACCGAGTCCACACAGTCCACGCACACCGTGTCCGTCAACGGGCAGCCGCGCGCCGTCGCGGCGGGCACCACCCTCGACGCCCTGGTGACCACGCTCACCGCCGCGCCCTCCGGGGTCGCGGCCGCCGTCAACGAGACCGTCGTCCCCCGCGCCGACTGGCCGGGGACGCTGCTCGGCGAGGGCGACCGCGTCGAGGTGCTCACCGCGGTGCAGGGAGGCTGACCGGGATGGCCGACGACCGATTCGTCCTGGGCGGGGTGGAGTTCTCGTCCCGGCTGATCATGGGTACGGGCGGGGCGCCCAGCCTCGACGTGCTGGAACGCGCGCTGGTCGCCAGCGGCACGGAGCTGACCACGGTCGCGATGCGCCGCCTCGACCCGACGGTGCAGGGGTCGGTGCTCTCCGTGCTGGACCGCCTCGGCATCCAGGTCCTGCCGAACACCGCGGGCTGCTTCACCGCGGGCGAGGCCGTGCTGACCGCGCGGCTGGCCCGGGAGGCGCTCGGGACGCCCTGGATCAAGCTGGAGGTGGCGGCGGACGAGCGGACGCTGCTGCCGGACCCGGTCGAGCTGCTGGACGCGGCGGAGGTGCTGGTGGACGACGGCTTCGTCGTGCTGCCGTACACCAACGACGATCCGGTGCTGGCCCGGAGGCTGGAGGACGCGGGGTGCGCCGCGATCATGCCGCTCGGTTCCCCGATCGGCTCCGGGCTCGGCATCCGCAACCCGCACAACTTCCGGTTGATCACCGAGCAGGCCCGGGTCCCGGTGATCCTCGACGCGGGCGCCGGCACGGCGTCGGACGCGGCGCTGGCGATGGAGCTGGGGTGCTCGGCGGTGATGCTGGCCTCCGCGGTCACCCGCGCGCAGGAACCGGTCCTGATGGCCGGGGCCATGCGGCACGCGGTCGAGGCGGGCCGGCTGGCCCACCGGGCGGGCCGCATCCCGCGCCGCCACTTCGCCGAGGCCTCGTCCCCCGCCGAGGGGCGGGCGGCGCTGGACCCGGAGCGCCCCGCCTTCGGGTGACGGCGCCCGGCCTCCCGGCGCCACCCGGCCGGCGCCCGGTCTTTCGGCCGGCGCCCGGCCTGCGCGCCGACACACGGCCCCACGGCCGACGCCCGGTCTTCCGGCCGGCGCCCGGCCTTCCGGCCGACGCCCGGCCCGCGCGACGCCCGATCTTCCGATGAGGCATGTCACACGTCCGCTGCAGCCTCCGGCCGGGGCGCGGCGCCGGGGGTCCGGGCTCGTAGACTCGCCTGCGTGGACACGACCCTTCAGGACCCTCTCGTCGGGCAGGTGCTCGACGGCCGCTACCGCGTCGACGCGCGTATCGCCGTCGGCGGGATGGCCACGGTCTACCGGGCCGTGGACACCCGGCTCGACCGGCTGGTCGCGCTCAAGGTGATGCACCCGGCGCTCGCGGCCGACGCCTCGTTCGTCGAGCGCTTCATCCGCGAGGCGAAGTCCGTGGCGCGGCTCTCGCACCCGAACGTGGTGGGCGTGTACGACCAGGGAGCCCAGGGCGCGTACGTCTATCTGGCGATGGAGTACGTGGCCGGATGCACGCTCCGCGACGTGCTGCGCGAACGGGGGGCGCTCCGGCCGCGGGCGGCGCTGGACATCCTGGAGCCGGTGCTGGCCGCGCTCGGCGCCGCGCACCGGGCCGGGTTCGTCCACCGGGACATGAAGCCCGAGAACGTCCTGATCGGGGACGACGGACGGGTCAAGGTCGCCGACTTCGGCCTGGTCCGGGCCGTGGGCTCGGTGACCAGCAGCACCGGATCGCTGCTCGGCACGGTCTCGTACCTCGCCCCCGAGCAGATCCAGTCCGGCACCGCCGACACCCGCGCCGACGTCTACGCCTGCGGAGTCGTGCTCTACGAGATGCTCACCGGCGCCAAGCCGCACTCCGGCGACACCCCGGCCCAGGTGCTCTACCGGCACCTGGGCGAGGACGTGCCGCCGCCTTCGGCCGCCGTTCCCGGGCTCGCCCCGGAGCTGGACGGCCTGGTGGCGGCCGCCACCGCCCGTGACCCCGAGTCGCGCCCCGGCGACGCCGTCGCCCTGCTCGGCCGGACCCGCGAGGCCCGTGCCGCGCTCGGCGACGACCAGCTCGACGCCGTGCCGCCGCAGGCCCGGACGCCGGTCGCGGAGACTCCCGCCGGTTCCGAGGACCGTACGAGCGTGATCGCGCGACCGCTGCCCACCGCGGGCGGCACCGTGGAACGGACGAGCCTGCTGGAGATGCCGCCCGGCGGCCCCCCGCCGTCCCGTCCGGGGGGCCGCCGGCTGCCGGCGCCGCGCCGCGGGGTCCTCGCCGCCGTCGTCGCCGTGCTGCTGCTCCTGGGCGCGGGGGCGGGCGTCTGGTACATCAACTCCGGGCAGTTCACCCGGGTGCCCACCGTCCTGGGCCAGACCGAGGCCGCGGCCAAGGAGCGGCTCGCCGCGGCCGGGCTGGACGTCGAGACCGTGCGGAAGGGCTTCAGCGACGCCTACGACCGGGGCACCGTCATGGCCGTGGACCCCGACCCCGGGCAACGCATCCGCCACAACGGCTCGGTCACGCTCGTCGTCTCGCGCGGCCCGGAGATCGTGAAGGTGCCGGAGCTCGAGGGCCTGAAGCTCGCCGACGCCCGGAGCGCCCTCCGCGAGGCCGGCCTGGCCCCGGGCGTGATCACCAGGGAGTTCAGCGACGAGGCCGCGCAGGGCACGGTCATCGGCTCCGATCCGGCCGCCGGCACCGAGCGCCGCCCGGACTCCGCGGTCGCGCTCGTCGTCAGCAAGGGTGCCCCCATCGACATCCCGGACGTCACCGGCGAATCCGTCGAGGACGCCACCAGCGCCCTCGAGGACGCCGGGCTGAAGGTGCGGGTGGCACCGGAGCAGGTCCACTCCCCCGAGCAGGCCGGGGCCGTCGCCCGGCAGTCCCCCGCGGAGGGCGGACGGGCCGCGGGCGGCGACACGGTGACGCTCACGGTCTCCAAGGGGCCGCGGATGGTCGAGGTACCGGACGTCACCGGCGACTCCCTGGACGACGCCAGGCGCGAGCTTCAGCAGGCGGGCTTCGAGGTCAAGGTCGAGCGGTCCTTCCCGTTCCTCGGCGACACCGTCGAGAGCCAGTCCGTCGAGGGCGGCGAGCGGGCCGCCGAGGGCAGCACGATCACGATCACGACCAAGGGGCTGTAGTGCCGCGTGAGGCCGGATGGGGCACTGGCGAGATGAGCAACCCGGTCGGCGCCCATGTGCCCGTGGCAGGCGGTCTGGCCAGGACCGGTCTGGCGTACGCCCGGGAGATCGAGGCCGAGGCGGTACAGGTCTTCGTCGCCAATCCGCGGGGCTGGGCGACCCCGGCGGGTGACCCCGCGCAGGACGAGCTGTTCCGCGCCGGGACCGCGGCCGCCGCCGTCCCGGTGTACGTGCACGCCCCGTATCTGATCAACTTCGGCTCCCACAACGCGGTCACCGCCGAGCGGTCCGTGGAGTCGCTCCGCCACTCGCTGCGCCGCGGCCGGGAGATCGGCGCGGCGGGGGTGGTGGTGCACACCGGCTCGGCGACCGGGGGCCGGACGCGCGAGACGGCCCTCGCCCAGGTGCGGGAGCTGGTGCTGCCCCTGCTGGACGAGCTGACGCACGACGACGACCCGTTCCTGCTGCTGGAGCCGACGGCCGGGCAGGGCTTCTCGCTCTGCTCACTGGCCGGGGAGCTCGGTCCGTACGTCGAGGCCCTGGACGCCCACCCGCGGCTGGGCGTCTGCCTGGACACCTGCCACGCGTTCGCGGCCGGTCACGACCTCGCCGCGGAGGGCGGAGCCGGGCGGATGCTCGACCTCCTCGAGGCCGCGATCGGCCCTGGCCGGCTGCGACTGATCCACGCCAACGACTCCAAGGACGTCGTGGGGGCGCGCAGGGACCGCCACGAGAACATCGGTGCCGGCCACATCGGCGAGGAGGCGTTCCGCGAGCTGATGCGGCATCCGGCGGCGCGGGGTGTGCCGCTGATCATCGAGACGCCGGGCGGCCGGCACGGCAAGGAGACGTACGCGGCCGATGTGGCGCTGCTGAAGAAGCTCCGCGACGGCTGAACCGGGCGCGGTGGCCGGGTGCCGGGCGGGGCGGCCGGGCGGCCGGGCTGAGGGGCGAAGCCCGCGGGGAGGGGCGGTGCGTTCGGCGCCGCGTCGGGCGCGGTCCGCCTTCGGCCCGCGCGGTGCCGGGGCGTGCCGCGAGAGTCCCTACCGCCCCGCGGGCGGACGGAGCTGCTCGCGCAACACGCTTCAGAACTCGGGCCCGTCGCCCGGCTCCTCCTGGTACGAGTAGCGCTGCTCGCTCCACGGGTCGCCGATGTTGTGGTAGCCGCGCTCCTCCCAGAAGCCCCTGCGGTCGGCCGTCATGTACTCCACGCCCCGCACCCACTTCGGGCCCTTCCAGGCGTAGAGGTGCGGGACGATCAGGCGCAGCGGGAAGCCGTGCTCGGCGGTGAGCAGCTCCCCGTCCTTGTGGGTGGCGAAGATCGTGCGCTCGGAGAGGAAGTCGGACAGGCGCATATTGGCGCTGAAGCCGTACTCGGCCCAGACCATGACATGGGTGACCGCCGGGGCCGGCGGCGCCAGCTCGACGACCGTCGAGGCGGGAACTCCGCCCCATTCGGCCCCGAGCATGCTGTATTTCGTCACGCAGTGGAGGTCGGCGACGACCGTCGAGAACGGCAGTGCCGAGAACTCCTCGTGGTTCCAGCAGCGCTTGTCGCCGTCGGCGGTGGCGCCGAAGACCCGGAACTCCCAGCGGTCCGGCTTGAACCTGGGGACGGGCCCGTAGTGGGTGACCGGCCAGCCGCGCTGAAGACGCTGTCCCGGAGGTAGCTCGGACTGCTCTGACGCCCGGTGTTCCCGGCTCTCCGGCTGACCCATGCCTTCAATGGTGACAGACCGGGAGGGGTGGTCATGACCGGGTCTGGGCCGATTCGGGCAACTCCTACTAAGGAGGCACTTACTGGACGGCGTTCGATCACGGTGCGAGGATGCGCGCATCCTGCCCGAGCCACATGTGCGGAAGGAGCCGCTGCGATGCAGGGCGATCCCGAGGTCATCGAGTTCCTCAACGAGCAGTTGACCGCCGAGCTCACCGCGATCAACCAGTACTTCCTGCACGCCAAGATGCAGGAGAACTTCGGCTGGACGAAGCTCGCCAAGTACACCCGGGCCGAGTCGTTCGACGAGATGAAGCACGCGGAGGTGCTCACCGACCGGATCCTGTTCCTGGAGGGGCTGCCGAACTACCAGCGGCTGTTCCATGTGCGGATCGGGCAGACGGTCACCGAGATGTTCCAGGCGGACCGGCAGGTCGAGGTCGAGGCGATCGACCGGCTGCGGCGCGGTATCGAGGTCATGCGCGCCAAGGGCGACATCACGTCCGCGAACATCTTCGAGTCGATCCTGGCGGACGAGGAGCACCACATCGACTACCTGGACACCCAGCTGGAGCTGATCGAGAAGCTCGGGGAGCCGCTCTACATCGCCCAGCTGATCGAGCAGCCGGAGTCCTAGGAACCGGGAAGAACCGTACGGGCCGCGTAAAGGCCGCGGGACCCGGGAGGCTAGGCCGCTTCGCGCAGCCGTACGGGGGAGACCGCACGGGCGCCCACCGGGGCCGTCTCCTCGGACAGGGCGCCGCCGCCCTGCTCCAGCAGCTCGCGGCGCGGGCAGGCGCCGCGGCCGAGAATGCCCTGGATGCGGCGTACGCAGGAACCGCAGTCGGTGCCGGCCTTGGACACCGAGGCGATCTGGCGGGGGGTGCAGGCGCCCGCCTCCGCGTGCTCCTTGACCTGCTTCTCGGTGATGCCGAAGCACGAGCAGACGTACACGCGGTTCACCTCCGGTGGATATCGAGATCGACTGTGGCGCCCACCCCGAATGATCGGTGAGGCTAACCTAACCTTACCCGCCGCCCGCCGGTCGCAAAAGCCCGGGTACGGCCGTGGGGCGTGGATCACACGGATCCACGCCCCACGGCCGGAGCGGTCCACCACCGGTCACGCCACAGATCGCGCCACCGGCCGCGCCACCGGTCACGCCACAGATCGCGCCACCGGTCACGCCACCGGCCGCGTCACTGGTCGCGGTACATCTCCGCGACCAGGAACGCCAGGTCCAGCGACTGGCTCCGGTTCAGCCGGGGGTCGCAGGCGGTCTCGTAGCGCTGGTGCAGATCGTCGACGAAGATCTCGTCGCCGCCGCCCACGCACTCGGTGACGTCGTCGCCGGTGAGCTCGACGTGGATGCCGCCCGGGTGGGTGCCCAGCGCCTTGTGGACCTCGAAGAAGCCCTTGACCTCGTCGAGCACGTCGTCGAAGCGGCGGGTCTTGTGGCCGGACGCCGCCTCGAAGGTGTTGCCGTGCATCGGGTCGGTCACCCAGGCGACGGTGGCACCGGAGGCGGTCACCTTCTCGACCAGTTCGGGGAGCCGGTCCCTGACCTTGTCGGCGCCCATCCGGACGATGAAGGTCAGCCGGCCGGGCTCGCGGTCCGGGTCCAGCCTCTCGACGTACTGCAGCGCCTCGTCGACGGTCGTCGTCGGGCCGAGCTTCACCCCGATGGGGTTGCGGATCCTCGACGCGAACTCGATGTGCGCACCGTCCAGCTGCCGGGTGCGCTCGCCGATCCAGACCATGTGGCCCGAGACGTCGTACAGATCGCCGGTGCGCGAGTCGACCCGGGTGAGGGCCGACTCGTAGTCCATGAGCAGGGCCTCGTGGGAGGCGTAGAACTCGACGGTGCGGAACTCCGCCGGGTCCGTGCCGCAGGCCTTCATGAAGTTCAGCGCGTTGTCGATCTCCCGGGCCAGCTGCTCGTAGCGCTGTCCGGACGGGGACGACTTCACGAAGTCCTGGTTCCAGGCGTGCACCTGGCGCAGGTCGGCGTAGCCGCCGGTGGTGAAGGCGCGCACCAGGTTCAGCGTGGAGGCCGAGGCGTGGTACATCCGCTTCAGCCGCTCGGGGTCCGGAACCCGGGCCGCCTCGGTGAACTCGAAGCCGTTGACCGAGTCGCCCCGGTACGTCGGCAGCGTCACGCCGTCACGGGTCTCCGTCGACTTCGAGCGCGGCTTGGAGTACTGGCCCGCGATCCGGCCGACCTTCACGACCGGCACGGACGCGGCGTACGTGAGCACCGCGCCCATCTGGAGCAGGGTCTTGAGCTTGTTGCGGATGTGGTCGGCGGACACCGCGTCGAAGGCCTCGGCGCAGTCGCCCCCCTGGAGCAGGAACGCCTCGCCCCTGGCGACGGCTCCCATCCGGGCGCGCAGCTGGTCGCACTCGCCCGCGAAGACGAGCGGCGGATACGACTCGAGGTCCGCGATCACATCGCGCAGAGCCTCGGCATCGGGGTACTCGGGCTGCTGCGCCGCGGGCAGGTCTCGCCAGGTGTTGCCACCGGTCGCGGTGGACTTAGCGTTCACGGTCACCCCGACAACATTACGTGGTGAACCGGCCCGTCCACGCCGCCGCCCAGAAAATGAGACGACGGCCACCGGCGGGCGGGAAGCGGGTGGGGTATGGTTCACGGCATGTTCGCGCAGACGACCCAGAACTGGTGGTGGACCGCTCATCCGGCGGCCCGCTGATCCGATCGCGCGAGCAGAATTCCGCGAAGGCCGCCCGAGGGGCGGCCTTTCCCGTGTCCACGGGCCGTTCCTCCCCAGCACGGAAGGAACCCCACCATGCACATCCTCGACCGGCTGCTCGACCCCGGCGCGCCGCCGTTCGCGCTGCTGCGCCGGCTCACCCCGGGCCGCGACCACGACACCGTCGAGGTGCTGACCGGCCCGGTCCGGGAGGTCGAGCGGCTCGCCGACCTCCCGGTGGGCGAGCGCCCGTCGCTGGCGCTGGTGCCGTTCCGGCAGATCCGCGAGCGGGGCTTCGACGTGCGCGACGACGGCACCCCGCTGTCCGTGCTGGTCGCCGAGGAGTGCCACGAGCTCCCGCTCGGCGAGGTGCTGGACCGGCTGCCGGCGCACCCGGTGAACCTCGAGCAGGGCGGCTTCGACGTCGGCGACGAGGAGTACGCGGAGATCGTCCGGCGGGTGGTCGCGGACGAGATCGGACGCGGCGAGGGGGCCGACTTCGTCATCCGCCGCACGTTCACCGGGGTCGTGCCGGGCTTCGGCAGGGCGGACGCCCTGGCGCTCTTCCGGCGGCTGCTGGCGGGCGAGCGCGGCGCGTACTGGACGTACGTCGTCCACACCGGGGACGGCAGGCCCCGCGGCGGGGAGTCCGGCGGGCACGGCGGGGAGCCGGGCGGGCGCACGCTCGTCGGGGCGAGCCCGGAGGTGCACGTCAGGATGTCCGGGGGCACCGTCGTGATGAACCCGATCAGCGGGACGTACCGCTACCCGGCGGGCGGTCCGACGGCCGACGGGCTGCTGGACTTCCTCGCCGACCGCAAGGAGACCGACGAGCTCTCCATGGTCGTCGACGAGGAGCTCAAGATGATGTGCACGGTCGGCGACATGGGCGGTGTGGTCGTCGGGCCCCGCCTCAGGGAGATGTCGCACCTCGCGCACACCGAGTACGAGCTGCGGGGGCGCTCCTCGCTGGACGTCCGCGAGGTGCTGCGGGAGACGATGTTCGCGGCCACGGTCACCGGTTCGCCGGTGCAGAACGCCTGCCGGGTGATCGAGCGCCACGAGCCCGTCGGCCCGGACGGCGGCGGGCGCGGGTACTACGCGGGAGCGCTCGCGCTCCTGGGCACCGACGCGAGCGGCGCGCAGACCCTCGACTCGCCCATCCTGATCCGTACCGCCGACATCTCCGCGTCGGGCGAGGTGCGGGTGCCGGTCGGCGCGACGCTGGTCCGCCACTCGGACCCGGCGTCCGAGGTGGCGGAGACGCATGCCAAGGCGGCGGGGGTGCTCGCCGCGCTGGGGGTCCGCCCGGAGCGCGCGCGGGAGGAGGCGGCGCGGCCGCGGCTGGCGGACGACCCGCGGGTGCGGGCGGCGCTGGACGCACGGCGGGCGGACCTGGCGCCGTTCTGGCTGCGGATGCAGGCCCTGCCGGAGCGGGTCCGGGGGCACGCGCTGGTGGTGGACGGCGAGGACACGTTCACCGCGATGCTGGCCCATCTGCTGCGCGGAGCGGGGCTCGGCGTGACCGTGCGCCGCTACGACGATCCGGGTGTGCGGGAGGCGGCGCTGGCCCACGACGGGCCGGTCGTCCTCGGCCCCGGGCCGGGCGACCCGTCGGACGCCGCCGATCCGAAGATGCGCTTCCTGCGCTCGCTCACCGCGGAACTGCTGCGCGGCCACCGGGGCGGGCTGCTGGGGGTCTGCCTCGGGCACGAGCTGATCGCGGCCGAGCTGGGGCTGGACATCGCCCGCAAGGAGAGACCGTTCCAGGGGGCGCAGCTGCGCATCGGGCTGTTCGGAACCGTGGAGACGGTCGGCTTCTACAACAGCTTCACCGCGGTCTGCGACGACGAGGCGGCGGGGGAGCTGGCGCTGCACGGCGTCGAGCTGAGCCGTGCGCCCTCGGGTGAGGTCCATGCGCTGCGCGGGCCGGGTTTCGCGGGCATCCAGTTCCACCCGGAGTCGGTGCTGACGCTGCGCGGGCCGGAGATCGTACGCACGCTCCTCGACGCGGTCGTCCCGGAGCGGGCGCCCTGAGCGGCGGGTGACGGGCCCGGGCGGCGAACGGTGACGGACCTCCGCGCCGGCCGGTGACGCCAGGGCGGCGACCGACGCGGAGGGGGCGGCGAACGGTACCGGCCCGGGCCGCGCCGGCTGGTGCCGTGCCCGGGTGCCTGCGGAGGCGGGCGGGCGCCCCGGA
This sequence comes from Streptomyces tirandamycinicus, assembly GCF_003097515.1. Lineage (NCBI taxonomy): Bacteria > Bacillati > Actinomycetota > Actinomycetes > Kitasatosporales > Streptomycetaceae > Streptomyces > Streptomyces tirandamycinicus. Next base: position 901,486 of record NZ_CP029188.1, read on the forward strand.
GGGTCGCGGCGGGCTGGTACGGGAGCCCGGGCGGTGGCCTCCGGGGCGGCCCGGCGCCGGACGGCGGGCGTCGGCGGGGAGATGCCGGGAGTCGGCGGGGAGGTGCCGGGAGTCGGCGGGGAGGTGCCGGGGGAAGTGCCGGGAGGTCGGCGCGGCGTCAGAAGCGCCGGATCACCCGCAGGCTCCTGCTGTACAGCTCGGTCCCGGCGTCCAGCACGGACAGCGCGCCGAGGTCCCCCATCGTCGGCCCGTCGGGCGTCTTGCGGCTGGAGGCGAACCGGTGCCTGCCGTGGCGGTCCCGGCCGAGGTAGATGCCGACGTGGTTGATGGTCCCGCTGTCGTCCCCCACGCCGTCGTCCCCGGCCGCCCCGGGGGTGTCGAAGTACACCAGGTCGCCCGCGAGCAGTCCGTCCAGCGGCGGCGGCTCCTGACCGGGGTCACCGCCGGCGGTGACCCCGGCGACCACGACGCCCGGGCCCCGCGCCGCCTGGTCGGCGGACGTCCGCGGCAGGTTGGTGCCGTCGAAGTCCCGGAAGTTCACCATGGGCATGCCCATGTGGTGTCCGTACACCATGCGGACGTAGCCGGAGCAGTCGAGGAAGCCCGCCCACCGCTTCTGCGGGCCCGTGTTCTCCGGCTGGGCCGGTGCCTCGCCGTTGGGGAAGGTCCAGGTGTCCAGGCCCATGTACTCCCAGAAGTCGGCGCCGACCTCGCGGGTGCCGTCGCCGGTCCCGGGGCCGAGGGGCCCGTATCCCGCCTCGCCGAGCACGCGGGTGCCCGGCACCGGGTCGACCGCCCCGGCCGCGTGCGGCAGGAACATGGCCGCGTAGCCGAGGGCGTCGGGGGAGGTGTCGCCGGCCCAGGCGCGGAGCCGCTCCTCCAGGGCAGGGGTCAGAACGCCGTCGAAGGGAGCGTCCAGCAGCCGCACCCACAGGTCGTGGGTGACCTCGGGCGGGTCGGGCCAGTGACCGGCCGCGGTGAACTCGCCTACCAGCACGCTCACCGGAAGGGCGGTGCCGCCCTTGTTCGCGAGGACCCGGATGCCGACCCTGCCCGCGCCGAGTGCGGAGTCCGTCGCGGCGGCCTGCCAGCCGGCGGGCTCCTCCTGGCCGTCCCGCCAGGCGCGGCAGCGCAGCGCGGACCCCGCGCGCTCCAGCCGGAGGCGCCAGCGGTCCCCCGGCCGGAAGCCGGAGCCGAGCGGCACCGGGCCGCCGAGCACCGTGGTGGTGTTCCCGACCTCCTTCTCCAGGGTGAGCCTGACCTCACCGGTGGTGAGGAAGGACAGCCGGGCGCGGTAGTGGTTGCGCTCGTCGGTGTACGCGCAGCAGACGCCGGCCGAGACGGCGTCGCCGGCCGGGACCCTGTCGAGGGTGAACACGGCCGTCAGGTCGGCGTCCCCGAGCCCGTCGGGGAGCGTCGCGAACTGGCTGAACCCGTCCTCCCGGAGGACGATCGTGCTGTTCCCCGCCTCGACGCGGAACTCCGCCCGGCCGGTGCCGGGGGTCGCCCATCTGCCGCCGCCGGGCGACGAGCCCCAGCCCGAGACCGTCCGGTCGAAACGGTCGCTGAAGGCCTTCTTCTGCTCGGTGAAGGTGCGCCGCAGCCCGTGCACGGTGACCGTCCTCGCCCCCTCGGTGAGGGTGGCGAGGGGGCCGAACGCGTCCGACACCTCGTGGGTCACGGGACCGGCCGCTCCGGTCTTCCTCGCGGTGAGCGGCCCGCCGAGACCGGCGCGGAAGAAGCGCCCCTCGTTGACGTCGTGACGGTGCACCCACACGGTGGCGGGCGGCGGGGTGCCGGCTGCGGCGGCGGGCGCGGCCGCGAGGGACGCCGGCGAGGAGGCGCGGGCGAGGGCCGGGGGCGCGAGCGCTCCCGAGGCGGCGCCCGCGAGGGCTGCGGCGAGCGCGGCGCGACGGCTGACCGGTGACACGATTCCCCCCGATGACCATGGAATACCGGTGCACACCCTAGCGTGATCTTCGTGCTCGGGCTTCGGGCGAGACGGAGGACCGGCGCCGAGGACCGGCGCCGAAGACCAGGGCTGAGGGCCAGGGCTGAGGGCCAGGGCCGGGCATCGCGTCGGTGCGGTGACCGGCAGGACGGTGGCCGAGGGGGAGGGCGTGCCGTCCGGAACCGCCGGCCGCGTTCGGGCCCGGCGGCGCGGCGGGCACCGGGACTCCCGCGTCCCCGGCCCCGGAGGCCGGTGCGGGAGTCCCCGGTGCGGGAGTCCCCGGTGGGCGGGCCGCGCGAGCGCCGTGAGGCCTCGGCCCCTTCCGGCCACGGTCCCGCCGGGGACGCCGTCAGCCGCCTCGCCGTCAACCGTCAGCCGTCAACCGTCAGCCGTCAGCCGTCAGCCGTCAGCCGTCAGCCGAAGAAGACGCCGACCTCCTCGTAGAGGGCCGGGTCGACCGTCTTCAGCTTCGCCGTCGCGTCGGCGATCGGCACGCGGACGATGTCCGTGCCGCGCAGGGCGACCATCTTCCCGTAGTCGCCGTCGCGCACCGCCTCGATCGCGTGCAGCCCGAAGCGGGTCGCCAGCCAGCGGTCGAACGCGCTGGGCGTGCCTCCCCGCTGGACGTGGCCCAGCACGGTCGTCCTGGCCTCCTTCCCGGTTCGCTTCTCGATCTCCTTGGCCAGCCACTCGCCGACGCCCGAGAGCCGGACGTGCCCGAAGGAGTCCAGCGTGCCGTCCTTGAGGACCATGTCGCCGTCCCTCGGCATCGCGCCCTCGGCGACCACGACGATCGGCGCGTACGAGGCCCGGAAGCGGGAGGTGACCCAGGCGCAGACCTGCTCCAGGTCGAACCGCTGCTCCGGGATGAGGATGACGTTCGCGCCGCCCGCGAGGCCCGAGTGCAGGGCGATCCAGCCCGCGTGACGGCCCATCACCTCGACCACGAGGACCCGCATATGGGACTCGGCGGTGGTGTGCAGCCGGTCGATGGCCTCGGTGGCGATGCCGACGGCCGTGTCGAAGCCGAAGGTGTAGTCCGTGGCGGACAGGTCGTTGTCGATGGTCTTCGGCACGCCCACGCACCTGATGCCGTACTCGCCGGAGAGGCGCGCGGCGACCCCGAGGGTGTCCTCGCCGCCGATCGCGATGAGCGCCTCCACCTCGTGTTTGGCGAGGTTCTCCTTGATCCGGCGGACCCCGTCCTCCGCCTTGAGGGGGTTGGTCCGCGAGGAGCCGAGGACGGTGCCGCCGCGCGGGAGGATGCCGCGTACCGCGGGGATGTCGAGGCGTACGGTGTCGCCCTCCAGCGGTCCGCGCCAGCCGTCCCGGTAGCCGGTGAACTCGTATCCGTACTCCTGCACGCCCTTGCGGACGATGCCGCGGATGACCGCGTTGAGGCCGGGGCAGTCGCCGCCCCCGGTCAGTACTCCGACCCGCATGGAAGGTCCCTTCGCCGTCGGTGGCCGCATTCGTCGGCAACGCTAGTGGTGACCCAGGTCACTCCGGCACGGCACAAAGGGTGAATTTCGGTCGGCGGAACGGTGGTTGGCGTCCGGCGGTTCACTCCATCGAGTGGATCGGATACCGAAGCCGGGACAGCTGCCCGGCTGATGGTTCAGGCCTCGTCGAGGCCGCGCTCGATCGCGTAGCGCACCAGCTCCACCCGGTTGTGCAGCTGGAGCTTGCCCAGGGTGTTCTGCACGTGGTTCTGCACCGTGCGGTGCGAGATCACGAGCCGCTCCGCGATCTGCTTGTACGACAGGCCCTTGGCCACCAGGCGCAGCACCTCGGTCTCCCGCTCGGTGAGCCGCGGTGCCGCCGGATCGGCCGGTCCCGCGGCGGGCGCGGGCTCGCTCGCCAGCCGCCGGTACTCCCCCAGCACCAGCCCCGCGAGGCCCGGGGTGAACACCGGGTCGCCGGCCGCGGTGCGCCGCACGGCGTCGACCAGCTCCTCCGCTCCGGCCGACTTCAGCAGATAGCCGGTCGCACCCGACTTCACCGCCTCCAGCACGTCGGCGTGCTCCCCGCTGGCGGAGAGCACCAGGACCCGCAGGGCGGAGTCCGCGCCGACGAGCTCCCTGCACACCCGGACGCCCGGCATGCCCGGCAGATTGAGGTCCAGCACGAGGACGTCCGGCGCCGCGGCCCTGGCACGACGCACCGCCTGCGGACCGTCGCCCGCGGTCGCGACCACCTCGAAGCCGGCCGCGGCCAGGTCGCGGGCGACCGCGTCCCGCCACATCGGATGGTCGTCCACGACCATGACCCGCACGGGCTGCCGGGCCGCCCCGCTCGTCTCCGTCATCTCTCCGCCCTCCCCCGGGTCCCCCGCGGGACCGTCAACTCCACTTCCGTACCCTGTCCCGGCACCGAGACCAGCTCGGCGGTGCCGCCGATGTCCCGCAGCCGGCCGCGGATCGAGAGCGCGACACCCAGCCGCCCCTCGCCCTCGGCTTGGGCGAGCCGCCCGTCCGGGATACCCGGTCCGTCGTCCCGGACCGTCACGATCACCTCGTCCGGACCGTCCTCGACAAGGATCCACGCCCGCGCGCCCTCGCCCGCGTGCCTGCGGACATTGTCCAGGGCGGCACCGACAGCGGCCGCCAGCTCCCTCGCCGGGTGCGCCGGGAGCAGCACCGGGGCGCCCGGCTCGGACAGGGTGACCCGGCTGCCGACCCGCGGCGCCAGCAGCGAGCGCAGGTCCACCGGCCCGCCGGCCCCGGCGCTCCCGCCGCCCGGCTCATCGGGTTCGCCCGGCCCGCCGGGCTCGTCCGGCTCGTTCGGCTCGTCCGGCTCGTCCGGCTCGTCAAGGAGTCTGACGACCGCGCCCTGGGCCGCGTCCTCCGACACCCTGGACGCGGGGACCAGCCCGCCGGCCACCAGGGTCCGCAGGGCGACCTCCTGCTCACCCGCCATCCGGCCGAGTTCCGCCGCCTCGCCCCCGATCTCCGTGCCGCGCCGCTGCACCATGGCCAGCACCTGCAGCACCCCGTCGTGGATGTCGCGGGCCAGCCGCTCCCTCTCCCGGGTCGCGGCCTCGATCTCCAGGGCGCGGGCCAGGGTGCGCTCGGACGCCCGGGCGACCTCGACGACGTACCCGATGGCGATGGACGCGACCCACACCAGCAGCACGTTGTGGATCGTGTCCCGGCTGGGCTCGCCCCGCTCGATGATGTTGGCCACGGCGACCAGGGACGACGCGAAGCCCGCCCAGCGCCAGCCGCCCTTGATCGCGAAGGCGAGCACCGACCCCGCGGTCCAGATCGAGGGGAGGGTGGGGCTGTCGATCTGCTGCGCGTGCACGTCGGCGAGCGGGGTGAGCAGGATGCCGGTGAGGGCGACGGTGAGGTCGGCGCCGAGGAAGCGCTTGGTGCAGGCGGCCGCGTTCGCCACCCTGGGGAGCGTCGCGAACGTCCAGACGGCCATCACGGCGAGGAAGCCGACGGCCACCCAGGGGCGTTCGTACCTGTCGCCGGTGAAGACCAGCAGCAGGACCGCGTACCCCGTCGTCAGCACGCGGTAGGCGGCCAGCGCGCGCCACAGCGGCAGCTCGACCGACATGCGTACGACCCGCTCGCGCCTGGCCATTGCCCGATCCCCCCAGTCCGTCCGGACGGACGACGCTAGCGGTCGCCGCCCCGCTCCGCCCCGCCGGCCGCCTTCGCGGCCCGCTCCGCCTCCTTGGCGGCCTCCTTGGCGGCCTTCTCGGCGTCCGCGATCTGCCGCTTGGCCGCCGTGGCGTAGATGTCCACGTACTCCTGGCCGGAGAGCTTCATGATCTCGTACATGACCTCGTCGGTCACCGAGCGCAGGATGAAGCGGTCGTGGTCCATGCCGTGGTAGCGGCTGAAGTCGAGCGGCTTGCCGATCCTGATACCCGGGCTCATCAGCTTGGGGACGACCTTGCCGGGGGGCTGGATCCTCTCGGTGTCGATCATCGCGACGGGGATGACGGGCGCTCCGGTGGCGAGCGCCACGCGCGCCAGGCCGCCCGGCTTGCCGCGGTAGAGCCGGCCGTCCGGGGAGCGGGTGCCCTCCGGGTAGATGCCGAAGAGCTCACCGCGCTCGATGACCTCGATGCCGCTGCGGACGGCCGCCTCGCCGGCGCCGCGCGCCCCCGAGCGGTCCACCGGGAGCTGGCCGACGCCCTTGAAGAAGGCCGCGGTGAGCTTGCCCTTCACGCCCGGCGAGGTGAAGTACTCGGCCTTGGCGATGAAGGTGACCTTGCGGTCCAGGACCGCGGGCAGGAAGAAGGAGTCCGAGAAGGACAGGTGGTTGCTCGCGAGGATCGCCGGCCCCTCGGCGGGAATGTTCTCGAGGCCCTCCACCCACGGCCTGAAGGCGAGCTTCAGCGCCCCGCCGATGGAGAACTTCATTGCGCCGTAGATCAACTCGAGTGCCTTCCTGGTGTCCGTCGCAAAGACCTTAACCCCTGGCGGGACCGGGCTCCCCACGGCGGTCCCGTGCCGGGCGGGCTCAGCCCTGGTCGGTGTCGGTCCCGTCGCGTACGGTGAATCTGCCCACCGGGGGGACGCCCCCCGGGCCGCCCCGAAAGGAGATCCCGGTGCCGGTCCTTCCTGGAGCCGAGCCGTACCGCCACGAGGGTGGCGAGGTCGGTGTACTTCTCTGCCACGGCTTCACCGGTTCCCCCCAGTCGCTGCGCCCGTGGGCGGAGTTCCTCGCGAAGCGGGGACTGACCGTCTCGCTGCCCTTGCTGCCCGGCCACGGCACCCGGTGGCAGGACATGGCGGTCACGGGCTGGCAGGACTGGTACGCCGAGGTGGACCGGGAGTTCCGGGCGCTGAGCGAGCAGTGCGGCCAGGTCTTCGTGTTCGGGCTGTCCATGGGCGGCGCGCTGACCCTGCGGCTGGCCGCCCGGCACGGCGACGCGATCAGCGGCATCGTGGTGGTGAACCCGGCCAACAAGGTGCACGGTCCGGCGGCGCACGCGCTGCCGGTGGCCCGCCATCTCGTCCGCACCACGAAGGGCCTGGCCAACGACATCGCGAAGGAGGGCATGGACGAGGTCGCCTACGACCGCGTCCCGCTGCACGCCGCGCACTCGCTGCGGAACTTCCTCCGGCTGGTCGACGGCGAGCTTCCGCAGGTCACGCAGCCGATGCTGCTGCTGCACAGCCCTCAGGACCACGTGGTGCCGCCCGCGGACTCGGCCCGGATCCTCAGCCGGGTGTCGTCGACGGACGTCCGGGAGGTCCTCCTGGAACAGAGCTACCACGTGGCGACGTTGGACCATGACGCGGAGCGCATTTTCGAGGAGAGCCACGCGTTCATCGGCCGCCTCGCTCCGAGTGTCGGCGAGAAGGGGAGCACGACCGGTGGCTGAGCAGCACGACGCGGACCGTGACCGGGAGCCGCAGCCCGTCGACGAGGAGGCCGCCTGGGCCGCGATCGTCGCCGGGTACGGGCAGGAGCCCGCGGACCCGCCGGGGGCGAAGCCGTTCAAGTCGGTGGAGGACCTCGCGGGCCTGCAGAAGGCCGTCCGGAACGACGGACCGGAACCCGAGGGCGGCGACCGCGCCGACGGGAGCGACGGCAGGGGCCAGAGCGGAGGCGAGGGCGGGGCTGAGGAGGACGAGGACGAGGGCCCGCGGCCGGCGAAGCCGCTGGGCAGCTCCGTCGTGTTCGCGCCCGGCGTCGGCGGAGGGCCGCGCGACTACAAGGTCGCCGAGCCCGGCGACGGCGACCTGGACGACAGCGACGAGGGCCATTTCGTGCCGCCGGAGCCCCCGCCGCTGCCGGAGGCCGACACCACCGCGAAGTTCGCCTGGCTGGCGGTGATCGGCGGACCCGTACTGCTGCTGCTCGCCGTGATCCTGCGCTGGGACATGACGTGGTGGCTGACCACGCTCGGCGTCGGCGGCTTCCTGGGCGGCTTCGTCACCCTGGTGGCGCGGATGTCGCACGGGGACGACGAGGACGACGACGACCCCGGCCGGGGGGCGGTCGTCTAGGACGCGTCGCGCGGGCCCTCGCCCGAGGCGGGGCCGGTCGCGGACGCCGGGGGTGCGCCGGCGGGCACCCGCAGGGCGGCGAGGACCGGGAGATGGTCCGTGGCCGCCTTCAGATCGGCCTCGTCGACCCCGGGGAGTCCCACGGGCACGCCGCAGCCGAGCACCTCGATGCCGGGGGTCACGAAGACCGCGTCGATCCGCTGGTGCGGGTACGCGGGCGTCGAGGTGTACTCGCCGCCCCAGGGGCTGACCGCCCAGGCGTCCCGGAGCCCGGCGGCGAGGAGCCGGAAGCTGCGCCCGCCGGGGCGCTCGTTGACGTCGCCGGCGGCGATCGCGTGCGGCACGTCCATCGAGGCCAGACGGTCGAGCAGCATGCCGGCCTGGGCGTGGCGCTCGTCGGCCCGCAGGCTCAGATGGCAGCTGAGCAGCCCGATCCGGGCCGCTCCGACACGGACCACGGCAGTGGCGAAGCCGCGCCGGTGCAGCCCCGGGGTGAGCGGCAGCAGAACGTCCTCGGTGCGCTCGACCCTCGCCCGCAGCGAGCACAGCAGCGCCGGTCCCGCGGCGGTCGCCCCGCCGCCCAGCACGACCAGCTCGCTCTTGGCCGCGAGACGGGCGAGGTGCTTGCGCCACCGGAAGAAGCGGGGCGCCTCCTGCACGAAGACGAGATCGGGGCGGCAGGCACGGATGACGCGGGCGAGGGCGTCCTCGTCGTCGCGCAGGGAGCGGATGTTGTAGCCGAGGACCCGGATCACGACCGAACCGTCGGGATCAGTACGGGAGTTGGGCAGCGGTCGCGTCGCGGACGTCACCATGCGCCTCACGATAACGGCCGCCGGCCCGCCGTGCCCCGCCCCGGGCGCCGGGCGCGCCGCGCGGGCGAGAGGGCGGGTGAGAGGTCGGGTGAGAGGGGCAGACCGGGGCCGGACGCTCCGCGCGGACGGCGGGCAGGACCGACCCGGGGGAACGCGCGGACCGGACGGGCGCCGCCGCGCGGACGGGACCGCGCGGACAGCGGGCAGGACCCCAGGGGTCACGCCGCCGGGACGCGCGGGACCGGGGCATCCGCACGCCGCCCGCGTCACCGCGACGACCCCCGCGCTGCGTGACGCGGCCGCGTCGGCGCCCTTCCGGCCCGCGAGCACGGGGGCCGGAAGGGGGGCCGCAGACGCGGGCGCCTGCCGCCCCCGGAGGGACGGCAGGCGCCGGAAGGACGGACGGGTCAGCCCTGGCGGGCCAGGTCCGCCGCGCCGACGAGCCCCGCCTTGTTGCCGAGCCGGGCCGCGAGCACCTGGGCGTGCGGACGCCACTGCCCGCCGATCAGCCACCGCCGGAAGGACTTGCGGATCGGGTCGAGGACCAGCTCGCCCTCGTCCGACACGCCGCCGCCGACGATGAACGCCGAGGGGTCGAACAGCGAGGCCAGGTCGGCCAGTCCCGCACCGGCCCAGCGGGCCAGCTCGCGGAAGGAGTCGACGGCGACCTTGTCGCCCTGCCTCGCCGCCTCGCTGACGTGCCTGCCCTCGATCCCCTCGGGGGTGCCGTCGCCGAGGCCGAGCAGGATCGCCGCGTTCTCCGGGACCGCCGCCGAGCGCTGGCGGGCGTAGCGCACCAGCGCCCGCCCGGACGCGTACTGCTCCCAGCAGCCCTGGCTGCCGCAGCCGCACAGCAGGCCGTCGGGGACGACCCTGATGTGCCCGAACTCCGCCGCCACGCCGAAACGGCCGCGGCGCAGCTTGTTGCCGATGATGATGCCGCCGCCGAGGCCCGTGCCGAGCGTGATGCAGATGACGTCGCTGTGGCCCTGACCCGCGCCGAAGCGGTACTCGCCCCAGGCCGCGGCGTTGGCGTCGTTCTCCACGACGACCGGCAGGCCGACGCGCTGCTCCACCTTGTCCTTCAGCGGCTCGTGCCGCCACTGGATGTTCGGCGCGAAGAGGACGGTGGCCCGCTTGTCGTCGACGTAGCCGGCGGCACCGATGCCGACCGCCTCGATGTCGTGCCCCTTACCGGCTCCGGAGACGGCCGAGCAGATCGCGTCCACGATTCCCTCGGCGGTCGGCGGAGTGGGCACCGTATGCGTCTCAAGGATGGTGCCCTCTTCGTCGACCACGCCGGCCGCGATCTTCGTGCCGCCGATGTCGACGCCGATGGTGAGTCCCATGTGTCCCTCAGTTTTCGGTCGAGCCCCGCTAGGCCCAACCGTACCGGAGGGAGTCCGGGCCTCAGTCCAGATCGATCTTCTCGCTCGGGCCGGGGCCCTCGTCCCGCCGGTCCTGGCGGCCCGTGCCGTCGGTGCCGCCGGTGCCGTCGGTGCCCGCGGACGGCTCGTTCCGGGTCCAGCGCCGCTCATGGCCTTCCACGGCGGAGCGGTACGCGGCCAGCAGCTCGTTGCCCGCGGCCGCGAGGTGGTCGAAGACCTGCGGGTTGCGCTCGATGACCGGCTCGACGGCCGACTTCGCCTGGTTGACCAGCTGCTGCACGGTCCCCTGCCCGGCGAGGCCGAGCAGCGGGTTCTGCAGCGACGACACCTTCTCGGCGACCGCGTCCAGCAGCTTGCGCAGCTCGTCGCCCGCGGTGCCGGTGGTGTGCGGCCCGTACCGCTCGCTGCGGCGGGCCCGCTCCTCCTGAAGGTCCTCGGCGCACGCCGTCGCCCAGGCGTCGGCGTCGACGGCGGGACGTTCGGTCGCATCGCTCATGGCGTACTCCTCGGAAAGTTCCTCGTACGTCGACGGTACCCGAAGGGGAGGGAGCCGTTCAGCGACTCCGCGGCCAGAGCGCGGGGTCGGGTTCGAAGCGGATGCGCAGCTCGCCGTCCCGCAGGGCGGCACCGCTGACCGCGCAGCGGCGCAGCACGGACGGCAGGGTGAGGACGCGGCGGAACGGGCCCGCGGTCAGGAAGAGTTCGTCGTCCCTGCGCACCAGCTGCAGCCGGTCCTTGGCGGCGCCCGGCAGGGGCAGCCGCCAGACCAGCACTCCGTCCTCGGACCTGCGGTCCTCCACCGTCCAGCGGTTCCCCGGGAGGGGCCCGGACATGCCGCCGGCCGGCCCGTCGAGCAGCCCGGCGAGTTCGCCGGGCTGCCGGGGGTCGCGGCCGGTGTGCGCCACCTCCCGTACCGGTACGTCGCCGAACTCCTCGCGCCAGCCCTTGAGCGCGCTCTGCTGCCGTCCCGAGAGGGCCGCGAGGAACGGGTCGCCGGAGCCGGCCGGGACGACCCGGTTGGCGATCACCATGTCCGGGGCGGGCCCGTGCAGGGCGAGGCCGAGCCGGGCGGTGCGCAGGGCGTGGTCGGCGGCCTCGGGGCCGGGTTCGGCGACCAGGCGCACCGAGGCGCCGGGGCTCTCGATCAGGGCCTGGACGGCGGCGAGCTCCTCGTCCCAGCGGGCGGCCGTCTCGTAGAGCCACTGCGCGGGCATCGGCACGCCCGCGAGCTGCGCGAGCACGGGGCGCAGTGAGCGGGCGGCCTGGCGCTCGGCGGGGAGCAGCCGGCGCAGGTAGCGGCGCAGCTGCTCGGGGAGGGCGAGCAGGGCGACGGCCTGGCGCACAGGGGGAAGGTCGACGACCAGCAGGTCGTGGCGGTCCCCGGCGGCCTGCTTCAGGGCCCGCAGCAGCGCGAACTGCTCGCTGCCCGGGAGCTCCGTCAGCTCGCCGTCCTCGAAGGGCACGGCCCCGAGGAGGTCGAGTGCGGCCCCGGCCCGCTCCTGCAGGCCCAGGAACTCGCGGCGGAAGCCGGCGGCCGGGTCGACGCGGGCGACGGTGAGGCCCGGCGGCCCGGCATCCGAGCCGCCTGAACCGTCCGAGCCGCTCCAGCTGTCCGAGCCGCTCGAGCCGTCCGAGCCGCGTGAACCATCCGAGCCGCCCCAGCCGCTCGAGCCACCCGGCCCGCGCGGATCGGCCGGGCCCGGTCCGGGGGCTCCGGGCCCGGTGCCGGTCAGTGCCTCGGGCGGCTCGTCGGACAGCAGCAGGACCCTTTCGCCCCGCCGTGCTCCGGCGAGGGCGAGGGCGGCAGCGACGGTGCTCCGGCCGGCCCCGCCGGTGCCGGTGACGAAAACGGTGCGCATGAAGGGGGGCTTCAGCCCTTCGGACCGGACTCGACGCGCTTCTTCAGGCCGGCCAGGGCGCGGTCGATGATGACCTTCTCGGCCTTGCGCTTGATCATCCCGAGCATGGGGATCTTGACGTCGACGGTCAGCTGGTAGGTGACCTCGGTCCGCTCGCCTCCGGCGACCGGCTTCAGCGAGTACGAGCCGTCCAGCGCGCGCAGCATCTGGGACTTGACCAGCGTCCAGGAGACCGTGTCGTCCCCGGTCCAGGTGTAGGCCAGGACGTGGTCGTCCTTGATCGCGCCGGCGTCGAGCACCAGCCGGACCTGGAGCGCGCGGCCCCGGCCGTCCTTCTCCAGGACCTCGGTCTCCTTCACCTCGCCGGTCCACTCCGGGTAGCGCGCGAAGTCGGAGATCACTCCCATCACATCGGCCGGTGCCGCGTCGATGGTGATGCTCGAGCTGGTGTGTTCCGCCATCGCCGTGGCTCCTTAACTGAACGCCGGACGGGGTTGCGGTGTGCAATCTACCGCGACCCCGGCGGTCACCATTCCAGGGCCCACGGCCGCCCCGTCGCCGCGAAGTGCCCGACGTTCACGCACTCGGTCGCGCCGATCCGCATGCGCCGCACCAGCGGCTGGTGCACATGCCCGAAGATCGAGTACCGGGGCCGGGTCCGGTGGATGGCGTCGAGCAGGGCCCGGCTGCCGCGCTCGAAGCGGCGGGCGACCGTGTCGTACGTCAGCTCGGGCACGTCCGGCGGGATGTGCGAGCACAGCACGTCGACCTCGCCGAGCGCCTCCACCTTGGCCGCGTACTCCTCGTCGGAGATCTCGAACGGGGTGCGCATCGGGGACCGCAGCCCGCCGCCGACGAAGCCGAACACCAGCCCGCCCAGCTCGATCCGCTCACCGTCGAGGACGGTGGTGCCCGGGCGCGCGTACTCCGGCCAGAGGGCGGGGACGTCGACGTTGCCGTAGGTGGCGTACGTCGGGGTGGGGAACGCGGCGAACATCTCGCGGTACTGCTTGCGCACCGCCCCGAGGATCACGGCGTCCCGGTCGAGGCCCGCCCAGAGGCTCCGCCCGAACTCGCGCGCCTCCTCGAAGCGCCGGGCGGTGCGCAGCTCGACGATCCGGTCCGCGTTCTCCACCCCGAACAGGTCGGGGAAGATCCCGCGCGAGTGGTCGGCGTAGTCGAGGAAGAGGACCAGGTCACCGAGGCAGATCAGAGCGTCGGCCCCCTGTCCGGCCCTGGCCAGATCCGTCGCGTTGCCGTGCACGTCGCTGACCACATGAACTCGCATGCCGATCACCCTAGAGTGGTCGTCCGATTCCCAGTAGAGGGCACCGGACCTGCGGTTACTTCCGAGTCGTCCGGCGGGTGGAATAGTGTTCGCGATGCTGCGGCGCACTGGTGTGACGCAGGGAACATCTGGCCGGGACCCCCTATCCGGAACTGAGTACTGATGGGTAACGTCCGGGCAGTCCCCGGTGCGTTCACACAGAGCCGTGGCGCCGGCGCCCGATGAGGAGCAGCAGTCTTGCGTGAGTTCAGCCTTCCGGCCCTGTACGAGGTCCCGACGGACGGCAATCTGACGGATCTGATCCGCCGCAATGCGACGCAGCACCCCGAGGTCGCGGTCATGGCCAGAAAGGTCGCCGGGAGCTGGGTCGACGTCACCGCCGCCCGGTTCCTCGCCGAGGTGCGGGCCGCCGCGAAGGGCCTGATCGCCGCGGGCGTGCGGCCCGGGGACCGGGTCGCCCTGATGTCCCGCACCCGCTACGAGTGGGTGCAGCTCGACTTCGCGATCTGGAGCGCCGGCGGTGTGACCGTTCCGGTGTACGAGACCAGCTCGCCGGAGCAGGTGCAGTGGATCCTCGGTGACTCCGGCGCCGTCGCGGTGATCGTCGAGAGCGAGGCGCACGCCGCCGCCGTCGAGTCCGTGCGCGCCGCCCTGCCCGGGCTGCGGCACGTGTGGCGGATCGAGGGCGACGGGATCGCGCAGCTCACCGCGGCCGGGGCGGAGATCCCCGACGCCACGGTGGACGAGCACAGCGCGTCCGCCAAGGCGGACGACCCGGCCACCATCGTCTACACCTCGGGCACCACGGGCCGCCCCAAGGGCTGTGTGCTCACCCACCGCGCGTTCTTCGCGGAGTGCGGGAACCTGGTCGAGCGCCTGAAGCCGCTGTTCCGCACCGGTGACAGCTCGGTCCTGCTCTTCCTGCCCGCCGCGCACGTCTTCGGGCGCATGGTCGAGGTGGCGGCGGTCATGGCGCCCATCAGGCTCGGCTGCGTACCGGACGTCAGCAACCTCACCGACGAGCTCGCCTCGTTCCGCCCGACCCTGATCCTCGGTGTGCCGCGGGTCTTCGAGAAGGTCTACAACGCGGCGCGCGCCAAGGCGCAGGCGGACGGCAAAGGCAGGATCTTCGACAAGGCCGCGGCGACGGCGATCGAGTACAGCCGGGCGATCGGCACCGGGAAGGGCGCGCCGTTCGGGCTGCGGCTCCGGCACAAGGTGTTCGACAGGCTCGTCTACGGCAAGCTGCGCGCGGTGCTCGGCGGGCGAGGCGAGTTCGCGGTCTCCGGCGGCGCCCCGCTGGGCGAGCGGCTCGGCCACTTCTACCGCGGCATCGGCTTCACGGTGCTGGAGGGCTACGGCCTCACCGAGTCCTGTGCGGCGACGGCGTTCAACCCCTGGGACCGCCAGAAGATCGGTACGGTCGGGCAGCCGCTGCCGGGTTCGGTGGTGCGGATCGCCGACGACGGCGAGGTGCTGCTGCACGGCGAGCAGATCTTCACGGGCTACTGGAACAACGAGGCGGCGACGGCGGAGGCCCTGGCCGACGGCTGGTTCCACACCGGTGACATCGGCACCCTCGACGAGGACGGCTACCTCTCGATCACGGGCCGCAAGAAGGAGATCCTGGTGACCGCGGGCGGCAAGAACGTCGCCCCGGCGGTCATCGAGGACCGCATCCGCGCCCACGCGCTGGTCGCGGAGTGCATGGTCGTCGGCGACGGGCGGCCGTTCGTGGGCGCGCTGGTCACCATCGACGAGGAGTTCCTGGCCCGCTGGGCCGCCGACCACGGCAAGCCGGCCGGCTCGACGGCGGCTTCGCTGCGCGAGGACGCGGACCTGCTGGCGGAGGTCCAGCGGGCGGTGGACGAGGGCAATGCCGCGGTTTCCAAGGCTGAATCGGTGCGGAAATTCAGGGTTCTCAGCTCCCAGTTCACCGAGGAGGCCGGTCACATCACGCCGTCGCTGAAGCTCAAGCGGAACGTGGTGGCCAAGGACTTCGCGGACGAGATCGAGGCGATCTACCGGTCGTAGGGGCTGCCTGCCGGCGCCGGCGGCAGGGGCCGCGGGCCGCCGCTAGCGCCGGTAGTCCTCGGCGAGGACCCGCTCGATGTTGCGCTCGGCGAGCGCGGTGATGGTGAGGAACGGATTGACGCCGATGGAGCCCGGCACGAGGGCTCCGTCGGTGACGTACACCCCGGGGGCGCCCCGGACCCGGCCGTATTCGTCGGTGGCCCTGCCGAGCACGCAGCCGCCGAGCGGGTGGTAGGTGAAGTCGTCGGCCACCGGCCGGTTGCCGCCGAACAGGTCGTACCGGTAGATCGTGGCGTTCCTGAGGTTGATGCGGTCGAAGAGCTTTCGGGCCGCGTCGCCGGAGACCTTGCTCTGCTCGGGCGTCCAGTCCAGCCGCATGGTGTCGGTCCCGGCGTGGTACGTCAGCGTGCCGCGCTCCGGGTTCCTGGTGATGGCCAGGTAGAGGCTGATCCAGTGCTCGAAGCCCATCGGCAGCGGGGCGATCTCGGCGAAGACGGGGTTGGCGGTGTTGGACCAGTCGTCGATGCCCATGACCGGCATCGTCGCCTGGTGGGCGCCGACGGTGTCCCAGAGGTGGTTGGCCCGGGCCGTCATGACGTTGCCGTTGGCCCCCCAGCCCGTGCCGATGTGCTCGCTGAGGTCCGGCAGGGTGCCCGACTCGCGGGCGCGCAGCAGGAGTTCGGTGGAGCCGAGGCTGCCGGCTCCCAGGAACAGCCGGGTGCAGCAGATCTCGCGGGTGGCGACGACCCTCCCGGCCGTGTCGATGCGGTCGGCGGTGACGACGTAGGTGCCGTCCGGTTGCGCCCGCAGTGCGCGGGCCCGGTGGAGCGTGTCGACGGTGACGTTGCCGGTGCCCAGGGCGGCGGCGAGATAGGTGCGGTCGAGACTGCGCTTGCCGTGGTTGTTGCCGTAGATGACCTCTCCGGCGAGTGCGGAGCGCACGGCCTGCCCGGCGGCCTCGCGCTGCATGTACGGGAAGTCGTAGACGTTGGGCACGAAGACGGTCCTGAGGCCGGCGTTGGCGGCGTGCTTCCGGGAGATCCGCGAGAAGCGGTACCACTCGGTGGACTCGAACCAGGCCGGGTCCACGGTGTTGACGCCCAGCATCCGCCGGGCGAGCGGGAAGTACCGGTCGTACATGGCGCCGGCGTCGACGGTCGGCAGCATCTCGGAGAAGTACGCCCGCTGCGGGGTGACGGCCATCCCGCCGTTGACGAGCGAGCCGCCGCCGACACCGCGGCCCACGTACACCGACATGCCGTCGAAGCGCACGCGGTCCAGGACACCCGGGTAGGGGCTGATGTCCTTGTTGACGACGTCGAGCCAGAGGAACTGGGCGAGCGGGGCCTCGGTGCGGGTGCGGAACCACATCGAGCGGTGGTCCGGGGCGCGGGTGCTGCAGAAGACCTTGCCGTCGGGCCCCGGGGTGTCCCAGAGCCGGCCCATCTCCAGGACGAGGGTGGGGATTCCGGCCTCGCCGAGGCGCAGGGCGGTGACGGCGGCGCCGTAGCCGGAGCCGATGACGAGGGCGGGGGTGTGGTCGGCGGCCGCTGCCCGGGAGGCCGGCGCGGTGGTCGCCGCGCGGGCCGCGGGTACGGGGCCGATACGGGTGAGGCCGAGCGCGGCCGCGGTCTGGAGGGCGCCGAGACCAAGAAGGTGACGACGCGTCAGATTTGGTGTCATGGTGCGCAGCATGTGCGGATTTTCCGGTTCCGCCTATCCGCTGCGGGGCCCCTTTTCCGCGGGGCGCAAGAGCGCGGTTCAGGCCGCGCGGGTGGGAACACGGCCGGGGTCGAGCTGTCATGGCAGCCGCGGGCGGGCACACACGGCCGGGACCGTGCCGCCCCCGCAGCCGCGGGCCGGACCCCGACCGGAACCGTCCGCACCCCGGCAGCCGCGAGCCGGCCCCCCGCCGGGACCGTGCCCCTCCCTGCAGCCGGGACGGCCGCGGGCCGTGCCCGTGCCGTTCGTACCGGCGGGTCCCGTCCGGGCCCTCCCGGTTACAGCAGCGCCCTGAGCCGGTCCGCCAGGAGGTCCCAGCGCCAGCGTTCCTCGACCCACTCACGGCCCCGCTCGCCCATGCGGCGGCGCAGCTCGGGGTCCAGGAGGAGCGCGGCGACGCGCTCCGCGGTCTCCTCCGGGGAGCCGCCGCGGACGACCCAGCCCGTCTCGCCGTCGAGTACCGCGTCCGGCGCCCCTCCCGAGTCGCCGGCGACGACCGGGAGCCCCGTCGCGGACGCCTCCAGGTAGACGATGCCGAGGCCCTCCACGTCCAGCCCGCCGCGCCGGGTGCGGCACGGCATCGCGAAGACGTCGCCGGCGCCGTAGTGCGCGGGCAGCTCCTCCCAGGGGACCGCGCCGGTGAAGCGGACCGACTCCGCCACTCCCGTGGTGCCGGCGAGCTTGCGCAGGTCCGTCTCGTAGGGCCCGCCGCCGACGATCAGCAGCACCGCGTCCGGCACCCGGGCGAGGATCGCGGGCATGGCCCGGATCAGGGTGTCCTGGCCCTTGCGCGGCACGAGCCGGGACACGCAGACGACGACCGGGCGGTCGGTGAGCCCGAGCCGTTCGCGCACCGCCTCGCCGCCCGAGTCCGGATGGAAGGTCTTCTCGTCGACGCCCGGCGGCAGCTGCACCATCCGCCCGGCCGCCCCGGGCGTCAGCGCGGCGGCGATCCGCGAGCGGGTGTACTCGCCGAGGTAGGTGATGGTGTCCGTGCCCTCGCCGATCCGGCGCAGCAGCCGCCGGGACCCGGGCAGCTGGGCCCACCCCGCCTCGTGGCCGTGGGTGGTGGCCACCAGACGCCGCGCCCCGGCCCGGCGCAGCGCCGGGGCCATCAGCCCGAGCGGGGCGGCCGCGCCGAACCACACCGACGTGCAGCCGTGCTCCCGCAGCAGTCCCACGGCGCGCCGGGTGACGCGCGGGGTGGGCAGCAGCATGGTCGTACGGTCGCGGACCACCGGGAAGGGCTGCTCGGCGTCGAACGCGGCCGTCGCCTCGGCTCCCTCGCGGCCGCGCTTCCAGGTGGAGGCGTAGACGACGATATGTTCGGGGTCCAGCCGCAGCGCCATGTTGTGGAGGAACGCCTGGATGCCGCCGGGACGCGGCGGGAAGTCGTTGGTGACGATCAGGGTCTTGTCCATCGCCGCCGACAGTACCAACGGCCGCCGCGCCTCATCGCGGGCGTCCGGGCGTCCGGGCGTCCGGGCGTCCGGCATGATGGCGGCCGGGCCGGCAGGGCGGCGGTGCGGCGCGCAGGGCACGGAACCGATCGAACGGCACGGGGTGGTCATGACAGGCACAGGGCGTTCCGCGACGGCGGGGCCCGCCGGGTCCGGGCTCCTGACGGCCGGGGCCGTCGCGGCCTTCGCGCTCACCAGGACGCTGCTGCTGCTCTGGGTCCTGAAGGTCCTCCCCGTCCGCGGCCCCGACGTGACCAGCGATGTCGCCGTGATCTACCAGGGCTGGTACGAGGTGCTGCGGACCGGCACCTATCCGCTGGACGACGTCACCTGGCAGTACCCGCCCGCGGCCGCCCTGGCGATCCTCTCCCCCGGCCTGGTGCCGTCACTCGACTACGTCCACGCGTTCTTCGCCCTGGCCCTGGTGTGCGACGCGGCGGTCCTGGGGCTGCTGCTGTACACGGGGCGACGGCCCGGGAAGTCGGTGCGGGGCGCCTGGTTCTGGATCGCGGGGCTGCCGCTGCTGGGTCCGACGGCGTACGCCCGGTACGACCTGATGGTGACGGCGGTCGCGGTGGCCGCGCTCCTCGCCGCCGCCCGCCGTCCCGGTGTCGCCGGGGCGCTGGCCGGGTTCGGCGCGATGCTGAAGGTGTGGCCGGTGCTGCTGCTGGCCGGGGTGCGGCAGGGCCGCGCGTGGGCCGCGGCGGCGGTGACGGGAGCCGCCCTGCTGCTGGTCCTCACGGCGTCGATGCCGGGGGCGCTGGCCTTCCTCGGCTTCCAGCGGGACCGGGGCACCGAGGTCGAGTCGCTGGGCGCGCTGGTCTTCCACGTCGCACGGCACTTCGGCTGGGAGGGGCAGGTGCTGCTGAACTACGGCTCGGTCGAGTTCCTCGGCCCGTACGTCCCCCTGGTCAGCGGCGTGGCACTCGGTCTCACCGCGGCCGTCTTCGGCTGGCTGGCCGTGTGGCGGCTGCGGGCGGCGGAGTTCTCCGCCGCCACCCCCGCGGACGCGGCGTTCACGGCCGTGCTGCTGTTCACCACCACGAGCCGGGTGATCAGCCCCCAGTACCTGGTCTGGCTGCTGGGACTGGCCGCGGTCTGCCTGGCCTTCCGGCGGAGCCGGATGGCCGCACCGGGCCTGCTGGTGCTGGCCGCCACCGGGCTCACCTTCCTGGAGTTCCCGATCTGGTTCGACAAGGTGGTCGCGAGCGACCCCCTGGGGGTCGCGGTCCTGGCGGCCCGCAACGGACTCCTGGTGGCTGCCGCGCTGCTGGCGTGCCGCCGCCTGTGGACGGGGACGGTCCCGCCGGGCCGGCGGCGGGGCGGCCGGGCACTCCCGGCCCGGTCCGGCCGCGACCGGGCTTCGGTCGGGCCCTGACCCCTCCGGAAACCCGCGCCGCCGGGGCGTACGTCCCCCCGGGGACCCGGCGGCGGATCAGCGGCCGCCCAGCCGCTCGGCCAGGTACTCCCGCCAGTCCGCGGTGAAGCGTTCCCGGCTCGTGCCCAGGACCTCGGCGAACGCCGCCTCCACCGCCCCGTCGCGCGACTCCGCGGCGCCCACCGCCCGGTAGAACGCGCGCAGCCGGTCCTCGCCCCAGCGCCGGGCGATCAGCTCGCAGGCCAGCAGGCCGCCCTCGTACGCGCGGCCCAGTGCGCGTTCACCGCCGCCGAAGCGGAAGTCGGCGTCGGCGGGGAGCGTGCCGGGGAGGTCTCCGGCGAGGACCGCGCGGCGCAGTTCCGGTGCGGTCTCCCGGACGTCGCGGCCGGTGCCGCGGTAGGCGGCCCAGTCGGCGAACCCCTCGGAGAGCCAGAGCGGGGTGGCGGCCGAGGTGTGCGCGCGGGTCGCCACATGCGCGGTCTCGTGGGTGAGGACGACGCGCCGGCCGTGGTCGCCGAGCTCTCCGTACGCCTCGGGATTGACGGTCACCCGGTCCGCGGGCGCCGGGCCGCCGGGCTTGCCGGGAGTCGCGGCGATGCCCGTGGTGACCGCCGCGACACCCCGGAACTCCGCGGCGGGAGCGCCCAGCAGACGGCCCATGGCGGCCTGCGATCCGGGCACCGTCACCACCACCCGCCCGGCCCAGGCCCCGCCCCACGCGGCCGAGACCGCGGGGACGGCCCGGTCGGCGTCCGCCGCGATCCGCCGGAGCCGGGCCCGGTCCTGCCCCACCCCGAGGACCAGGCTGTGCGTGCCGCGCACCACCTCGATGTCGCCCTGCTGCCACAGTTGCTGCGCGCCGCCGCTGCCGGGGCGGTCGGCGGTGATGTACCAGCGGCCGTCCCGCTCGGCCAGCTCCAGCCGGCGCTCGGCGGTCGCGGGCGAGGCGTCGTACCCGTCGAGGCGGTACCGCAGTTCGGCGTCGGCCGTGGCCCGGTCGCCGGAGCGCCGCACCCCGGTGAGCCGGTACTCCCAGGAGCTCAGCGGAAGCTCGGAGAGGTTCGCGAACTCCGCGCGCCCGGCCGCTCTCAGCGGCCGGGCGGAAGGGTCGAACGCCGAGAGATAGCCGGCCTCGTCGTGGCGGAGCACCGCGGCGGCGCGGGCGTCGAGCATGCGCTGGACCTCGCGGCCGGTCGTGTCACGCCCCGGCGCGCCGGCGCAGCCGCCGGTCAGGAGCGCCCCGGCCAGGATCAGCCCGGCCAGGACGGGTGCCGCCCCGCGCAGCCGTCCCGCCGCCGTCCGCCCGAAGAAGTCCCGACCAGCCACCCTGCCGATGGTAGGCGAGCGGGAGAGCGGGACCGCCCCGGCCGCGGCCGGTCAGGGCCGGGTCACCGAGGCGATCGGCATCATCCCCACCGGGTCGTAGCGCACCGCCGCGCCCGGGTAGGGCGCGTGGACGACCTGGCCGTTGCCGACGTACATGGCGACATGACTGGCGTCGGAGCGGTAGGTGACCAGGTCACCGGGCCTCGCCTGGGACAGCGGAACCTGCTGTCCGGCGTACCGCTGGGCCTGGGAGGTACGGGGCAGCCCCACCCCGGCCCGGGCGTAGGACCACTGGGTGAGGCCGGAGCAGTCGAAGCCGTTCGGCCCGTTGGCACCCCAGACGTACGGCTTGCCGACCGCGCTCTGCGCGGCCGCCACGGCCGCGGCCGCACGGGCCGACGAGGGGCCGGCCGCGCCGGACAGGTCGGGGGCGGCCCGGCCGGAGCGCGACGCCCGGTCGTACGCCGCACGTTCCGCCGCGGGCAGGGACGACAGCAGCCGCTCGGCCGTCGCGAGCTTCGCCTCCACGGTCCGCTTGTGACGGGCCAGGGCGGTCCTGGTGCGTTCCAGCTCCGCCAGTTGCCGGGCGGCCTCGGAACGCTCCTGGCCGAGCCGCCGCTGGGCCCGCCGGAGGTCGGTCAGGACGGCCGCCTCCCGGTCACCGAGCCGGTCCAGCACCGCGGCCCGGTCCAGGTACGTGTCCGGGTCGCCGGAGAGCAGCAGGGCGAGCGCGGGGTCCACCCCGCCGGAGCGGTACTGGGCGCCGGCCACGGAACCGAGCGCGTCCCGCATCCGGTTGACGTCCTCTTGGCCGCGGGCGGCCCGCTCGCGGACCCGGGTCAGCTGCGCACCCAGCTCGTCGGCGTGCTCGGCCGCCTCGTTGTAGCGCTCGGTCGCCACCTCGGCCTGCTCGTACAGCCGGTCGACCATGGCGCGGATGGCGGCGGGGCCGGTGGACGGGTCGGCCCCGGCGGGTGCGGTGCCGAGGGCGGCCGCGGCGGTCGCCACCGTGGCCGAGAGGAGGGTGACCCGGGCACCCCCGTTGAAACCGGAGGCCGAGGATCGGCGATGGGACGCCACAGGAGCCGTACTCCCTTCCGCTGGACGCAGCCTGAGCGGCTGCTGCGCGGCAGACAGTAACGGCGGGGGAACGGGACGGCCAAAAGCCGCATCGGGCACAGACAGTGACGCCCCGCAGGAGACCACAGGTCACCGGCGGGGCGCTCGGTCAGCGGCGCGTACCCGGATTCGCTCGAACGGGCGCCACTCGAGGGGCCGTCAGACCCGGACGCCACGCGAGCGGCCGTCAGGCCCGGGCGCCGAGCCGCGGGGCCGTCAGACCCGGACGCCGAACTGGAAGGTGCCCATGTAGTCCATGGACTCGTAGCGGACGACGGTACCGGGCTTCGGGGCGTGCAGGATCTGGTTGTTGCCCGCGTACAGACCCACGTGCGAAAGGCCGTTGAAGAAGACCAGGTCGCCCGGCTTGAGCTGGCTGCGGCCGATCTTCACGCCGTCGTTCTGCTGGGTGTAGGTGGTCCGGGTGAGGCTCACCCCGGCCTGGCGGTAGGCCCACTGCGTCAGCCCGGAGCAGTCGTAGGAGTTCGGGCCTTCGGCGCCCGAGACGTACGGCTTGCCCAGCTGGGTGGCGGCGGCGTTGAGCGCGGCTGCGCCGCGCTGCGAGGCCGGCACCTCGTTGCCGAGGCTCACCCGCTCACCGGCGTCGCGGCTGGCGCGCTGCTCCTCCTCCTCCATCTTCGCCCGCTCTTCGGCGGTCAGGGTGTTGAGGAGCTTCTGGGCCTCGGAGAGCTTGCCCTGGATCTTGGCCTTCTTCTCGCCCAGCGTCTGGCGGACGTCCTGGAGGTCACCGAGCTTGCGGGTGGCCTCGGCACGCTGCTGGGCGAGGTCCCGCTGCTTCGACTGGATGTCCTCGAGCGCGGTGGCCTGCTTGGCGCCGAGCTGGTCCATCGCCGACGCCTTGTCCAGGTACGTGTCCGGGTCGCCGGAGAGGAAGAGCTGGACGGACGGGTCGATGCCGCCGGAGCGGTACTGGGCGCTGGCCACCGAACCCAGCTTGTCCCGCATGGTGTTGAGCTCGTCCTGCCCGCGGGCGACGCGGTCCTGGATCGCGTCGATCTCCTTCTGAAGCTTGGTCTGCTGCTCCTTGGCCAGGCTGTGGTCCTCGGTGGCCTTCTCCGCCTCGTGGTAGAGGGCGTCGACCTTGGCCTTGACCTCGTCCTTGCTCGGCTTGGCCGGAGCGGCCTGGGCGGCCTGGGAGGTGAGGGCGACGGCCGCGGCGGCGGTCGCCGTGAGCACGGTCACACGGGTGCGGCTCGGCTGCTTGGGACGACGGTGGGACGCCACGAAGGCGAGCTCCTTCTTCCTCGAGCCGCCTGCCGGGCCGCGGGGTGGGTCCCCGGCTCCGCGCACACTCGGGTCCCCCGGCAAAGCAGGGCTGAACTGCGCGAAATCGGCGGTTCCTTCGCTGTCACCCCGGATGGGCGATCAACCGCGCGAAGGTTCGAGGCCTGACCCTAGTGACCTTCCTGTGATCACTTCAAATCCTCATCAGAAAAATCTGGCCCACGAAGCGCATTCTTTACACGCACCACACGGCCTGTAGCGGGGACTTGACGGTCCGTTCCGTGAAATCGGGCATTACGCCCAGGAGTTACGAGTCGCGCTAGACGCGCGAAAGCCGCTTCAGCAACATCGCGGACGCGACCGGCCTCGCACCCGCCTTCGCCACCCCGTCGGCGACTTCCCGGTCCGTCGACACCACCACGACGGGCCGGCCCGGCGGCTCCGCCCGGACCAGTTGGCGGATCAGCTCGTCCGCGGTCACACCGGGCTTGGAGAACAGCACCCGCACCCCGCGCGGGGGCGCCAGCAGCACGGGCGCGGCGAGCTCCGCGCCGTCGAAGACGCAGGTGATCTCGGCGCCGGTCTGCGCCGCCAGCATCGCGAGGCCGCCGAGCAGCCGCAGCCGCTGCTTCTCCAGCGGCATCGTCGGGTATCCGGTCTTCGTGACGTTGTAGCCGTCCACGAGCAGATGCACCTGGGGCAGCGCGAGCAGCTGGTCCAGCATGGCCGGGTCGGTCTCGGACAGCGCGCGCGCCGCGATGTCCTTGGGGGTCATCCGGCCGGGCTGCACCGCGTCGACGGTGTCGGCCGGGTGCAGGGAGGCGGGTGGCAGGGCCAGTTCGCGGCGCAGCCCGGAGGCCGCGTCCAGCACGGTGTCCAGCAGCAGCCGTACCCGCATGTCCTCGATCGACCGGCCCTCGCGGGCGGCCCTGCGGCTCGCCTCGACCGCGGACTCCGCCTCGGCGAGCCTGGCCCTGAGCCGGCGCGCCTCGCTCTCGGCCGCGGTCACCTGGGCGTGCGCCTCGGCTCTCGCCCCCTCGTTCTCGGCGTTGCCGCGGCGCACGGCCGCCTCGGCGCGCTTGATGTCGCTGTGGGCGCTGCGCAGCTTGCGGTGCAGCGCGTCCGACTCCTTGCGGACCGCGTCCAGCTCGGTGCGCAGCCGCTCGGTCTCGGCCTTGTGCTGCGCCTTCAGCCGGTCCAGTTCCTCGCGGAGCCGCTGCAGCTCCCGCCGGCTCTCCTCGTCCGCGCGCTCGGCGTCCGCGCGCTGGGCCTCCTCACCGGCGGCGGCCACCAGCTTGACCCAGCCCGCCGGACGCAGCACGAAGGCCGCCGCCGCCACGTCGACGGGGTCGGCGGCGGCGGGCGGTGTCCCCGACTCCAGGGCGTCCGCCAGCTCGGGCTGGGAATCGCGGAGCCGTTCGGCGATGCGCTGCCGGAAGACGGGGTCGCCCTCCAGGGCCGCGGCCATCGCGTTGCCCGCGTACTTCGCCCGCCGGGACGGGGTGAATCGGGCGTACTGCCGCAACTGGGCCGGGAGTTCGGTGACGGTCAGCCCGCCGAAGGCGTCCGAGACCAGTGCGACGACCCGTCGCCGCACGCCTTCCGGCAGCGGGCGGTCGAGCGCCTCGGCGGCGTCGCCGGCACCGGCCGGCCCGGCGCCGCTCTCGGGCTGCTCCACGATCGGTCACCCCACTGTCTTCCCGCGGGTCCGCTCGGCTCCCTCAGGAGCCGCCGCCCGGCCTGTCCACCAGTTCGATCTGGTCCACGGCGTTGCACCAGCGGCAGCGGACCGACTCGATGGTCTCACTCACCACCTCGCGTTCCTCCACCTTGGGCTCCCCCGCGAGATCCAGATGCACGTACTCGACGGCCCGGGAGGACCGGGTCACGTCGAAACGCGTCAGGTTGCCGCACAGGGTGCAGCGCCATCGTGTGGTGTCCGTCGGCATGGGTACCGTCGTCATCGAGCCGTCCTCGCTTCTCGTGCGTCTTCTCGTGCGTCTCCGCGTGCGTACTGCCCGTAACCCTACGACCTGACGGGTCCGCCGTGACACGGCGAGGCGGCCCGCCCGCTCCGGTCCCGGTGCGCCATGCTCTGGGCATGACCGATCGGTGGACGGCGGTACGGGGCCTGACGACCGGCCCGGTGGTGACCTACGGAGCGATCGGCCTGTGCTGCCTCCTGTTCCTCGTCGGTCCGGTGTCCGGACTCAACGCCTCCTACGGCACCGGAGGCACCCTGCTCACCGCCCAGACCGCCCACTTCGAGCGCTGGGGCGTGATCCCGAGCGAGCTGCTGCAGGGCTCCCCGCGCGCCCTGCTCACCCCGCTGACCGCGCTCTTCGTGCACGGCAGCTGGCTGCACCTGCTCGGCAACATGCTCTTCCTCCACGTCTTCGGCGCCATGGTCGAGGAACGCATGGGCCACCTGGAGTTCGCGCTCTTCTATCTGGGCTGCGGCTATCTGGCACTCCTCGCCTACGCGGCGGCCAACGCGGAGTCCGGCCACACCCTCGTCGGGGCGTCCGGAGCGATCTCGGGCGTGCTGG
The DNA here is from genome assembly GCF_003097515.1 of Streptomyces tirandamycinicus. Taxonomy (NCBI): domain Bacteria; kingdom Bacillati; phylum Actinomycetota; class Actinomycetes; order Kitasatosporales; family Streptomycetaceae; genus Streptomyces; species Streptomyces tirandamycinicus. Next base: position 927,595 of record NZ_CP029188.1, read on the forward strand.
GCGCCTTTCTCTGCCTCTTCCCGAGGACGCGGGTGACAAGCCTCTATCCCTTCCTGTTCTTCCTGCCGCTGCGCTTCCCCGCCTGGATCGTGCTGGTCTTCTGGTTCGTGCTGCAGTGGCTGGCGGAGGCGCAGAGCTCGTCCTCGGGCCCCGGGGTGGCCTATCTGGCGCATCTGGTGGGCTTCGGGATCGGCTTCCTCTACGCGTGGGGCCGCTTCCGGCAGGCCGCTAGAGTGAAGGCCCAAGCAGCGGCCACCGAGGGAGAAGGACAGCCGTGATCACCGCGATCGTGCTCATCAAGACCAGCGTGGACCGCATCCCCGAGATCGCCGAGTCGATCGCCTCCCTGGACAGCGTCAGCGAGGTCTTCTCGGTCACCGGCACATACGACCTGATCGCGATGGTCCGGGTCGCGAAGCACGACGACCTGGCCGATGTGATCCCGGGCCGGATCAGCAAGATCCCGGGCGTCGAGGCGACCGACACGCATGTCGCGTTCCGTACGTACTCCCAGCACGACCTGGAGGCGGCGTTCGCGATCGGGCTCGACGCGTAGGCCGGAGGCGGCCCGGACGCCGAGGGGGCCGGGCGCCGAACGGACCGGACGCCGAACGGGCCGCGGCGCGGCCCGGCCCACAGCGCCCCCGGCCGGTCGAGCGGCCGGTGGGCCCGGCCCCGTGGACGGCCCACCCGGGCCTCCCGAGCTCCCGGCCACCCGCCGGTGGGCCCGTCAGGCCGGAGGACCGGGCGCCCCCGCGCGCCGCCGCCCCGCGCCGCTCACACGGCGGGCACGCAGCGCCCGTCCTCGGTGCGGTAGCTCCACCGCGCACCGTCGCGCACCAGCTCCTTGACCGCGCGCACGAACCGCTCCACGTGCTCGTCCGGCGTACCGGCACCGAAGCTGACCCGGATCGCGTTCAGCGGCCTCCCGGCGCCTTCCGCCGCGGGCGCCGCCGCCTCACCGCGCTCGCCCGGCACGGCCTCCGGGGCACCGCACTCGCCGGGCTGCCCCGGGTCGCCGCCCAGCAGCGTCCGCACCAGCGGGTGGGCGCAGAAGAGCCCGTCGCGCACCCCGATGCCGTACTCGGCCGACAGCGCGGCGGCGAGGTGCGAGCTGTTCCAGCCGTCCACGACGAAGGAGACGACGCCGACCCGGCCGGCGGTCCCCGCGGCGGCACGCGCGCGAGTGTCGCCTTCCGAGCGCGCGGGGGTGTCGCCGCCGAACAGCGACAGCACCCTGACCCCGGGCACCTCGGCGAGCCCGGTGAGGACCTTCTCGACGAGGTGCCGCTCACGGTCGACGAGGGCGTCGAACCCGGCCTCCGTCAGCGCCCTGCAGGCGGAGGCGATCGCGTAGACGCCGATGACGTTCGGCGAGCCGGCCTCGTGGCGGGCGGCGCTGGTGTGCCACTCGACGTCCACACCGCCGTCGGCGCGGCGTGCGACCGTCCGCGAGGCACCGCCGCCCGCGAGGTACGGCTCGGCGTCCCGCAGCCAGTCCGTCCGCCCGGCGAGCACCCCCGACCCGAACGGCGCGTACAGCTTGTGCCCGGAGAAGGCGACCCAGTCGACATCCAGGTCCCGGACGGAGACGGGGTGGTGCGGGACGAGCTGGGCGGCATCCAGCACGATCCGCGCACCGTGGGCGTGGGACGCGGCCGCCAGCTCCCGTACCGGCCACAGCTCGCCGGTCACGTTGGACGCGCCGGTCACACAGACCAGGGCGGGGACGCTGAGGTCCCGGCCGGCGAGCGCCGACTCCAGCGTCCGGACCGCCTGCTGCGGGGTGCGCGGGGCGTCCAGGTACGTCACGCGCGCGTTCGTCCAGGGCAGCAGGGAGGCGTGGTGCTCGGTCTCGAAGACGAAGACCTCGCAGCCGTCGGGGAGCGCGCCGGCCAGCAGGTTCAGCGAGTCGGTCGTCGACCGGGTGAACACGACCTGGTCGTCCTCGCGGCAGTCCAGGAACGCGTGGACGGTGGCCCTGCTGCTCTCGAACAGGTCGGTGGACAGCTGCGAGAGGTACCCGGCACCGCGGTGGACGCTGCCGTAGTACGGGGCGTACGCGGCGACGTCGTCCCACACCCGCTGCAGGGCCGGGGCGCTGGCCGCGTAGTCGAGTGCGGCGTAGGTGACTTCACCGCCGGTCACGAGCGGGACGGTGACGTCCCGGCCGAGGACCGGCAGCGGGGCGCCGCGGCGCGGCACCTCGGCGGCGGCGGTCGGCGCCGCCGACGACGTGCCGGAGGCAGGGGCAGGGGCCGAGGTGAACGTGGCGGTGGCGGTGGCGGTGGCGGCGATCTCGGTGGTGTGGAGGCGCACGGACATGGCGGTGTCTCCCGGCGAGTAGGGGCGAGCTGGCGTGGGGAACCCGCACGGCGCGACGGCGGCACGGGGCGGCCGCTCCGCGTACGGGTGTTGCCTCGACGCACGCCCGGGCGGCGTGCGGAGGGGGAAGGGCCGACGGCCCGGGGCCGTGTCCGCGGCGTCCCGCCCGCCCTACGGGCCGGCGGCGCTCACGGACGTGGCCTAACGCATTCGCTTGCTCACGAGACAGCTCCCTCGAGGACCAGGACCCCAGGGATGCGACATTCACCGATGTCCGCGGGGTCCGCGCTTGCCGCAGACCTCGCTGCCTGCGGCCTGGTCTTCACCCGGGGCACCCCGCCACGGACGGAGGGTTGCCGGACAGCGGGCCGGGGCCGTAGTCGCTGTCACTCATGACCTTGGGAAGCATCCTGCCACAGGTGCCGCGGCGCGCAAGGCGCGGTCCGCCATCCGGACCGCGCCCCGCCGCACGTCACGCGTGGCTCGCCGCCACCCACCGGTCCAGCGCACGCCTGGCCGCGCCCGAGTCGATGGACTCCGCGGCCCGCGCCATGCCGGCCCGCAACTGCTCGACGAGATCGCCCTCGCCGTTCCCGAGCGCGGCCAGCGCCGCCGCCGAGTTCAGCAGGACCGCGTCCCGTACCGGCCCGCCCTCCCCGGCGAGCAGCCGGCGGGCGACATCGGCGTTGTACGAGGCGTCCGCGCCGCGCAGCGCCTCGACCGGGACCAGTTCGACGCCCACGTCCCGGGGGTCGAAGGACTCCTCGCGCACGGCGCCGTCCCGGACGACCCACACCCGCGAGGTCGCCGTCGTGGTGAGCTCGTCCAGGCCGTCGTCGCCGCGGAAGACCAGCGCGCTGGAGCCGCGCGCGGCGAGCACACCGGCCATGATCGGGGCCATCCGGGCGTCCGCGACACCCGTGGCCTGGGCCCTCACCCGGGCCGGGTTGGTCAGCGGCCCGAGGAAGTTGAACGTGGTGCGGATGCCGAGCTCCTTGCGGGCCGCCGCGACGTGCCGCAGCGCCGGGTGGAACTTCACCGCGAAGCAGAAGGTGATCCCCGCCTCGCCGGCGACCGCCGCGACCCGCTCCGGCGTCAGCTCCAGATTGACGCCGAGCTTCTCCAGGACGTCCGACGCCCCGCTCGCGCTCGACGCGGCCCGGTTGCCGTGCTTGACCACCTTCGCGCCGGTGCCGGCCACGACGATCGCGGACATGGTGGAGATGTTCACGGTCCTGGCGCCGTCGCCGCCCGTGCCCACGATGTCGACGGTCTCCCCGGGCACCTCGATCGTCCGGGCGTGCTCGTACATCGTCCGCACGAGCCCGGAGATCTCCTCGACGGTCTCGCCCTTGGCGCGCAGCGCCACCGCGAACCCGGCGATCTGCGCGTCGGTCGCCTCGCCGCGCAGGATCCGGTCCATGGCCCAGGCGGTCGCCTCCGCGCTCTGGTCGCGCCCGTACAGCAGGGAGTCCAGAACCACGGGCCAGGAGAGGCCCGCCGCGGTGGATCGCGCTTCGCCGGGGGCACCCCCGTCTGCGGGGGTCACAGCGCTCATGGTCCCTCCTGGGTCCGGTGCGGATGGGAATGCCTCCCACCCTATCGGCCGGCGGGACGGCGAAGAGCCCCGTCCAGGGGATGGACGGGGCTCTTCGTACGGCGGTCGCCGGGGCTGCCCCGGCGGTGGCGGTCGCCGCGATCAGCGCGGGGGATCAGTGGTGGCCGTGGCCGCTCGTGATCTCCTTGTACTCCTCGACGGTCGGCTTCGCGACCTGGTTGTCCTTGCCGTAGTACGCCTTGCTGAGACGTGCCCGGAGCCGCTCGGTGCGCGACACCTTCCGCTCCACACCGTTCTCGTCGACCGTCGGGCCGACCTCGGCCGGGGTGTACTGGTAGTGCGAGGTGAGCGTGTGCAGGGCCTCCTGCGTCAGCGGCTCGTGGACCTCGACGAACTCACCGTGCGGCAGGCGCTTGATGATGCCGGACTCGCGTCCGTGCAGCACCTTGTCCTTGTCGCGCCGCTGCAGACCCATGCAGATCCGCTTGGTGATGATGAAGGCCAGGACCGGTCCGGCGAAGAAGAAGATCCGGACGAACCAGGTGATGGCGTTGATGGACAGGTTGAAGTGGGTCGCCCAGAGGTCGTTTCCGCCACCGACCAGCAGGACGAAGTACCACGTCAGCCAGGCCACACCGAAGGCGGTGCGGGTCGGGGCGTTGCGCGGGCGGTCCAGGATGTGGTGCTCGCGCTTGTCCCCGGTGACCCAGGACTCGATGAACGGGTAGACCGCGATCGACGCCAGCACCAGCGGGAAGATCACCAGCGGGATGAAGACGCCCAGGACCAGGGTGTGGCCCCACAGGTTGATCTCCCAGCCCGGCATGACGCGGATCAGGCCCTCGGAGAAGCCCATGTACCAGTCGGGCTGCGCGTTGGTCGACACCTGGTCCGGCCGGTAGGGGCCGAGCGCCCAGATCGGGTTGATCGTGGCGATCGCCGAGATGACCGTGATGATGCCGAAGACCAGGAAGAAGAAGCCGCCCGCCTTGGCCATGTAGATCGGCAGCAGCGGCATGCCGACGACGTTCTTGTTGGTCCGGCCGGGACCCGCGAACTGCGTGTGCTTGTGGTAGAAGACCAGGATCAGGTGCGCCACGAGCAGACCGAGCATGATGCCCGGCAGCAGCAGGATGTGGATCGAGTAGAACCGGGCCACGATGTCGCCGCCGGGGAACTCCCCGCCGAACAGGAACATCGACAGGTACGTGCCGACGACCGGGACGGACAGGATCGCACCCTGCATGAAGCGGACACCGGTGCCGGAGAGCAGGTCGTCCGGGAGCGAGTAGCCGGTGAAGCCGGTGAACATGCCCAGGACGAACAGCAGGAAGCCGAACAGCCAGTTGATCTCGCGCGGCTTGCGGAACGCGCCCGTGAAGAAGACGCGCATCATGTGGACCATCATGGCCGCGAGGAAGATCAGCGCCGCCCAGTGGTGGATCTGCCGGATCAGCAGACCGCCGCGGACGTCGAAGCTGATGTCCAGGGTCGAGGCGTACGCCTCCGACATCAGCACGCCCTGCATCGGGACGTAACTGCCGTGGTACTCCACCTCGTTCATCGACGGGTGGAAGAACAGCGTCAGGTACACACCCGTGAGGATGATGATGATGAAGCTGTAGAGCGCGACCTCGCCCAGCATGAAGGACCAGTGGTCCGGGAAGATCTTGCGCATGTTGGCCTTGGCGAGGGAGTAGATCCCCAGCCGGCCGTCGGCCCAGTCGGCGACGCGCTCGCCGGCCGGAGCCTTCCGCTTGTCGTTCGCAGTGCTCATCCGCGCTCCCAGAAGGCAGGACCGACGGGCTCGTCGAAGTCGCTGAGCGCTTCGAGGAATCCTTCGTCATTCACACCGATCCGCAGCTGCGGAAGGGGATGGCCGGCCGGGCCGAAGATGACGCGGGCGCCGTCGGAGAGGTCGAAGGTGGACTGGTGGCACGGGCAGAGCACGTGGTGCGTCTGCTGCTCGTACAGGGAGATCGGACAGCCCACGTGGGTGCAGATCTTCGAGAAGGCGACGATGCCCTCGTGGGACCACTCGAGCTCGCGCTTGTCCTTGATGTCCTCCGGCTGGATCCGGACGATCATCAGGGCGGCCTTGGCGATCTCGGTCTGGAAGCTGTGGTCGTGCTCGCTGAGGCCCTCGGGCATGGCGAAGGTCAGCGAGCCCACGGAGACGTCCTCGGGGCGCAGCGGCTCGTTGGTGTTCATGTTGATGAGCTGCTTGCCCTTGGCCCACAGGGTGTGGCGGAGCTTGTCCTCCGGCAGCGGGCCGAGGTCGCGCAGCAGCACCACGCCGGACAGCGGCACCATGGCGAGGGCACCGAAGAGGGTGTTGCGGATCAGCTTGCGCCGGCCGAAGCCGGACTCCTCCGCACCCGCGGCGAAGTCGGCCATGACCTTGGCCTTGACCTCGGGCGGGGCCTCGATCGGGTGGCGCTCGTCCACCCGCTCCTCGTCGGACATCAGGGTGCGGGCCCAGTGGACCGCGCCCGCGCCGATGCAGAACAGGGCCAGGCCGAGGGTGATGCCCAGCGCGAAGTTCAGCGCGCTGACGTGACCGAACGGCCAGATGTAGACGATCTTGTCGACCGGGAAGATGACGTACGACGCGATGAACGCGACCGTCGACAGCATCGACACGGTGAACAGCAGGGCGACCGTACGCTCGGACCGCCGGGCGGCCCGCTCGTCGATGTCCTGGACCCGCGGCCGGTGGGCCGGGAGGCCCGGGTCGGCGAAGGGGTCCTTCACCGCGACGGCGCCGTGTGCGTGGTCCTGCTCGGAGGACGGGGTCTCTTCGGGAATGTCTTGGCTACTCATGACTTCTTGGCCTTAGCGGTGTGGGCCGCGACCCAGATGGCGGTGGCGATCAGCGCACCCATTCCGAACACCCAGGCGAACAGTCCCTCGCTGACGGGGCCGAGCCCACCGAGGCTCAGTCCGCCCGGGGTCTCCGTCTCGCCGCTGTTGACGGTCTGGACGTAGGCGATGATGTCGCGCTTCTCCTGCTCCGGCATCGTCGTGTCGGGGAAGGACGGCATGTTCTGCGGGCCGGTCTGCATGGCCTCGTACAGGTGCTTCGCGCTCACTCCCCTGAGGTTGGGGGCGTACTTGCCGTCCGTCAGCGCTCCGCCCTCACCCGTGAAGTTGTGGCACTGGGCGCAGTTGGTGCGGAAGAGCACGCCGCCGTTGGCGATGTCGGCACCCTCGGGGCTGTACTGCTTCTCGGTCGGCGTGACCGGGCCCGGGCCCAGGGAGGCGACGTACGCCGCGAGCTGGTCGATCTCGGCCTGGCTGTAGATCACCGGCTTCTTCGGCACCTGGGCGCCCGGCTGCTGGGCGGGCATCCGGCCGGTGCCGACCTGGAAGTCCACGGCGGCGGAACCGACGCCGACCAGGGACGGGCCGTCGGACGTACCCTGACCGCCGGTTCCGTGGCAGCTGGCGCAGCCGACGGTGTAGAGCTTCTTGCCCTCCTCGATGGCGAGGGACTGGGCGGCTTCATCGGCCTGCGCCTTGTCCGCGGGTGCGAACGCGGCGTACAGCCCCCCGGTGGCCGCCAGCGCGAGGAGTAGGACGACGACCGCCGCCAGCGGATGGCGTCGTCGTGCGGAGAGCTTTTTCACGGATTACCCCGGTGTCAGGATCTTCTGCGTCGGTGCTTCGGGAAGGTGTGCGGGTACGGGCCCGGCTACTTGATCATGTAGATCGTGGCGAAGAGGCCGATCCACACGACATCGACGAAGTGCCAGTAGTAGGACACGACGATGGCGGCGGTCGCCTGCTCGTGGGTGAACCTCCGGGCCGCGTACGTCCTGCCGAGAACGAGCAGGAAGGCGATGAGACCGCCCGTCACGTGCAGCCCGTGGAAGCCGGTGGTCAGGTAGAAGACCGAGCCGTACGGGTCCGACGAGAGCGAGAGACCCTGGTGCTTGACCAGCTCGGTGTACTCGAACACCTGGCCGCCGATGAAGATCGCACCCATCACGAACGTGATCACGAACCACGTGCGGAGCTTCTTCACGTCACCGCGCTCGGCGGCGAAGACGCCGAGCTGGCAGGTGAGGGAGGAGAGCACCAGGATCGTGGTGTTGGTGGCCGAGAAGGGGAAGTTCAGGGCCGAGGCCTGCTCCGCCCAGTAGTCGGCACCCATCACTGATCGCAGGGTGAAGTACATCGCGAAGAGGGCCGCGAAGAACATCAGCTCGGAACTCAACCAGATGATGGTTCCGACGCTGGTGAGGTTCGGCCGATTGACCGACGGGTGCGCGTGCCCGGTTTCTACTGTCGTTGCTGTCGCCACGACCGACATTATGTCGGTCGCTTATCCAGCCCTCACTCCGGGGGGTGCCGTTCGGTGTGTCAGTGATCCGTGTCCAGCCCGAACGGCCCATCAAAAGCAGTCGTCGAGCCGGTACCGGCGGTACTGGACGGGCCCGGTGAGGAGTAGCATCCGGCCCATCGGTGCAGCCCCGAACTCCCCGACGAACCCGGAGGAACGATGCAGTCGACCGCCACGGTGCTGGTGTACAGCGACAACTCCGGCACCCGCGAACAAGTGCGGCTCGCCACGGGCCGCCGCCCGGCCGCCGACGTCCCCGCGGTCGAGTTCGTCGAGTGCGCGACCCTGCCCGCGGTCCTCAAGGAGCTGGAGAAGGGCGGGATCGACGTGTGCGTGCTGGACGGCGAGGCGGTGCCCGCCGGCGGCATGGGCGTGTGCCGGCAGATCAAGGACGAGATCTTCCGCTGCCCGCCGGTCCTGGTGCTCATGGGGCGCCCGCAGGACGCCTGGCTGGCCACCTGGAGCCGTGCGGACGCCGCGGTGACGCTGCCGGTCGAGCCGGTGGAGTTCGCCGACGCCCTGGCCGGGCTGCTGCGCCGGGGACGGGCCGCGGCCTGACGCCGCGCGGCCCGTCCCGCCGGGCCGCCCAGGCCGTCCCCTGCGCTCAGACCCGGGGCCGCAGCCGTGCGGCGCCCGCGCCGGCGCTGCCGTCCCGGGTCCCCTCCAGCAGCGCGCTGCCGGTGCGCCACTCGTCCCAGTCGAGGTTCCAGTCGCCGAAGCCGTTCCCGAACGGGTCCATCGGCGCACCGAGGCTGTTGACGACCTTGACGATGTCGCCCTCGCGGACGGTCTTGAAGAACCAGGCCGCGTTGCCGGTGGACATGCCGGTGCAGCCGTGGCTGACGTTGGCGTACCCCTGGGAGCCGACCGACCAGGGTGCGGCGTGGACGTACTCACCGCTCCAGGTGACCCGGGTCGCGTAGTAGACGGGGAGGTCGTAGGACTCCGCGCTGCCGACCGGGATGCCGATGCTGGTACCGCGCATACGGACGAAGTACTCCTTGCCGAGCACCACCTTGACGCCGTTGCGCGTGGAGAAGCCCGGCTTGCCGGTGGTCACCGGAATGGTGTTGATCACTTCCCCGTTGCGCTTGACCGTCATCTGGTGGGTGGCCGCGTCGGTGATGGCCTCCACCCGGTCGCCGATGGTCAGTTTCAGGGGCTTGGTGGGGCCGCCGTACAGCCGGTCGCCGACCTTGACGCCGTCCAGGGTGCTGCGCACCTCGACGGAGGCGCCCGCGGGCCAGTACTCCTTCGGGCGGTAGTGCAGCTTCTTGTCGTCCACCCAGTGCCAGGCGCCCTCCACCGAGGGGGACGAGGTGACCCTGAGGGAGCGTTCGACCGCCGCCCGGTCCGCCGGGGCCGCCACCGGGCGGCTGAGCTCCGCCGTGATCGGCTGCCCCACCCCGTAGGTGCCCGTCTTCGGTCCCAGTTCGATGCCGAGCAGCCGCTTCGGGCTGGCCGTCTCGAAGGTGAGGGTACGCAGGCCGGGGTCGCCGCCGCCGTTCTCCGTGGAGACCCGGACGGTGTAGCGCGTACCGGCCGCGAGGGGGCCGGTGGAGCGCCATCGCGCGCCGTCCGCCGAGAGCTCGCCCGCCAGGTAGCGGCCGGCGGTGTCGACGGCGGTGACGTCCGTGATCCGGCCGTCCTTGCCCTTGGCGGTGACCACCAGGGGCTTGTCCGGGTCCGCCTTGGTGCCGGAGGGCGGCGCGTTGAAGGCGACCTGACGCGCCGCGTCGTACGGCCTCGCCGACAACGGGTGGCTGTCCTGGCCGCCGCACGCGGTCGTCCCCGCCCCGAGGGCCAGGGCGAGCAGGGTGCAGCTCGCTACGGTGCGCTTGCGCGGCGTGTCGTTCATGAGCACACGCTATGGAGGAACCCACGCGGCGGCGCGCCGGATGACTGCAAACGAGGGGCCCGGACACCACCCTTACGGGTCAGTGTCCGGGCCCCTGCGCGGTGCTGCGCGGCGTCGCCGCTACTGGTTCTGGTTCTCTCCGCGGTAGTACTCGAAGACCCAGCCGAAGACGCCGACCAGGATCAGCGGAGCCGAGAAGTACATGATCCACCAGCCCATCGCCACGGACAGGAAGGCCAGTGCGCCGCCCGCCGCGAGCGACAGCGGCTGCCAGCTGTGCGGCGAGAAGAAGCCGACCTCACCGGCCTCGTCCGCGACGTCGGCCTCCTTGTCGTCCTGCGCCATCGCGTCGACCCGCCGGGCCGTGAAGGCCAGGTAGTAGCCGATCATGATGCTCAGGCCGAACGCCAGGAACAGCGCCGTCGTACCGGCCGGCTCCTTCGACCACACGCCGTAGAGGATGGCCATGGCGAGGATGAAGACGCTCAGCCAGATGAACATCCTGCCTTGGATCTTCACTTGCCGGCCTCCTTGTCAGCGGTGATGGCACCGTGACCGGCGTGGTCGAGCTGGTCGAGCTGGTCGAGAGCCGCGATCTCCGGGTGGTGCAGATCGAAGGCCGGGGATTCGGAGCGGATCCGCGGCAGGGTGAGGAAGTTGTGCCGCGGCGGCGGGCAGGACGTCGCCCATTCGAGCGAGCGGCCGTAGCCCCACGGGTCGTCCACCTCGATCTTCTCGCCGTACTTGGCGGTCTTCCACACGTTGTAGCAGAACGGGAGGATCGACAGGCCGAGCAGGAACGAGCTGATGGTCGAGATGGTGTTCAGCGCGGTGAAGCCGTCGGCGGCCAGGTAGTCGGCGTAGCGGCGCGGCATGCCCTCGGCCCCCAGCCAGTGCTGGACCAGGAACGTGCCGTGGAAGCCGATGAACAGCGTCCAGAAGGTGATCTTGCCGAGGCGCTCGTCGAGCATCTTGCCGGTGAACTTCGGCCACCAGAAGTGGAATCCGGCGAACATCGCGAAGACCACGGTGCCGAACACGACGTAGTGGAAGTGCGCGACGACGAAGTACGAGTCGGAGACGTGGAAGTCCATCGGGGGCGAGGCCAGGATGACGCCGGTCAGACCACCGAAGGTGAAGGTGATCAGGAAGCCGATCGTCCAGAGCATCGGGGTCTCGAAGGACAGCGAGCCCTTCCACATGGTGCCGATCCAGTTGAAGAACTTCACACCGGTCGGTACCGCGATAAGGAAGGTCATGAAGGAGAAGAACGGCAGCAGCACTCCGCCGGTGACGTACATGTGGTGGGCCCACACCGTCACGGACAGGCCGGCGATCGCGATCGTCGCGGCCACCAGGCCGATGTAGCCGAACATCGGCTTGCGGCTGAAGACCGGGATGATCTCCGAGACGATGCCGAAGAACGGCAGCGCGATGATGTACACCTCGGGATGGCCGAAGAACCAGAAGAGGTGCTGCCACAACAGGGCGCCGCCGTTGGAGGCGTCGAAGATGTGGGCGCCGAACTTGCGGTCGGCCTCCAGCGCGAACAGGGCCGCGGCCAGCACCGGGAAGGCCAGCAGGACCAGCACACCGGTCAGCAGCACGTTCCAGGTGAAGATCGGCATGCGGAACATCGTCATGCCGGGGGCGCGCATGCAGATGATCGTGGTGATGAAGTTGACCGAGCCGAGGATCGTGCCGAAGCCGGAGAAGGCCAGACCCATGATCCACAGATCGGCGCCGACGCCCGGCGACCGGACCGCGTCCGAGAGCGGGGAGTAGGCGAACCAGCCGAAGTCCGCCGCACCGTTGGGGGTGAGGAAGCCGCCCACCGCGATGAGCGAGCCGAAGAGGTACAGCCAGTACGCGAACATGTTCAGCCGCGGGAACGCCACATCGGGCGCGCCGATCTGCAGCGGCATGATCCAGTTGGCGAAACCGGCGAACAGCGGCGTCGCGAACATCAGCAGCATCACGGTGCCGTGCATCGTGAACGCCTGGTTGAACTGCTCGTTCGACATGATCTGCGTGCCCGGACGGGCCAGCTCGGCGCGCATGAAGAGCGCCATGACGCCGCCGATGCAGAAGAAGAAGAACGAGGTCGCCAGGTAGAGCGTGCCGATCGTCTTGTGGTCGGTGGTGGTGAGCCACTTCACGACCACGTTGCCGGGCTGCCGGCGCCGGACGGGGAGCTCGTTCTCGTACGCGTCGGTACGCGAGGCGCCTTCCGCCGCGGCACCCTGGGGTTCGTTGAGGATGCTCACAGTTGGTTCTTCTCCGCATTCCGGGCCGGGTCAGACTGCGCGATGCCCGACGGGATGAAGCCGGTCTGCCCCTTCTCGGCCAGCTCCTTCAGGTGCTGCTGGTAGCGCTCCGGGGAGACGACCTTGACGTTGAAGAGCATCCGGGAGTGGTCGACACCGCAGAGTTCGGCGCACTTGCCGAGGAAGGTGCCCTCCTGGTTCGGAGTGACCTCGAAGACGTTGGTGTGACCCGGGATGACGTCCTGCTTGAACAGGAAGGGGACCACCCAGAAGGAGTGGATGACGTCCCGGGACGTGAGGATGAAGCGGACCTTCTCGCCCTTCGGCAGCCACAGCGTGGGGCCGGGGTTGCCGGTCTGCGGGTTCCGGGTGCCCGGGATGCCGGCGTCGTAGACGCCCTCGGCACCCTTGGGGAAGTCGTTGGTGTACTTGTCCGGAATCGCGTTCAGTTCCTTCTGGGCCGCGGCATCGCCGGTGGCCGGGTTCCCGTCCACGTCCTCGAGGTAGTTGAAGCCCCAGCTCCACTGGTAGCCGACCACGTTGACGGTGTGGGCCGGCTTGTCGGAGAGAGCCAGGAGCTTCGACTCGTCACGAGCGGTGAAGTAGAACAGCACCGAGACGATGATGAGCGGGACCACGGTGTACAGCGCCTCGATGGGCATGTTGTACCGGGTCTGCGGGGGAACCTCGACCTTGGTCCGGCTGCGCCGGTGGAAGATGACGCTCCACAGGATCAGACCCCACACCAGCACGCCCACGGCGAGGGCAGCCGCCCACGAGCCCTGCCAGAGGGAGAGGATCCGGGGAGCCTCCTCCGTGACGGGGGTGGGCATACCGAGGCGGGGGAAGTCCTCCCAGGTGGGGGAGCAACCGGTGGCGGTTGCCACGATCAAGCCCGCCGTCAGCACCTGCGGCAGCTTCCGCCGCATCGGGCGCCGCGACATGGGGGTACCGCCCCCGCCGTTCGGGCGGTGGGGGAGGTCGGAGCCGTTGGGACTCACGTAGCGCCTTCCCGAGAGTCTCGCCCGCGCGGCCGGCCCCGGCCGTCACGCTGGTCGGTCGCCGCTCCCTGACGCGGGCAGGGGTTTGGATGTTTATGCGGACCAAACCCTACTGGACGCTATTTGGGGTCACGCATGGAGGGTGCCCAACGCGCCGTCCTTCGACCCGAAGGGGTGGACCGGACCGTTCCGCAGGCCGTGCGGCGCCTGGCCGGAGGCCTTCCGGCGCCCCCCGGAAGAGCCCCGGGCCCACCCTCGGCCGAGCCACGCGCCGGCCCCCGGGCCGGGGCCCCGGCCGGGCCCCGACTGAGCCCCCGCCGACGCCTTCTGACGCCTCCTTGGGGCCTGCGCGTTAGCGTGGGGACGTGCCCTACTTCGACGCCGCGTCCTCGGCTCCCCTGCACCCCGTCGCCCGGCAGGCGCTCCAGGCGTCCCTCGACGAGGGATGGGCGGACCCCGCGCGGCTGTACCGCGAGGGCCGCCGGGCGCGGCTGCTGCTGGACGCGGCCCGGGAGGCGGCGGCGGACGCCGTGGGCTGCCGCCCGGACGAGCTCGTCTTCACCCCTTCGGGGACACGTGCCCTCCATTCGGGCATCGCGGGCGCGCTCGCGGGCCGCCGCCGGGCGGGGAGCCACCTGGTCGTGTCGGCGGTCGAGCACTCCGCCGTGCTGCACGCGGCGGAGGGCCGGCCCGTCACCGAGGTGCCCGTCGACCGCTGGGGCGCGGTGTCACCGGGCGTGTTCGGGGAGGCCCTGCGTGAGGACACCGCCCTCGCCTGCCTGCAGTCGGCCAACCACGAAGTGGGCACCGAGCAGCCGGTCGCCGAGGTGGCCGAGCGCTGTCGGGCGGCCGGGGTGCCGCTGCTCGTCGACGCCGCGCAGTCCCTCGGCTGGGGCCCGGTCGGCGGGGACTGGTCGCTGCTCACCGCGAGTGCCCACAAGTGGGGCGGTCCGGCGGGTGTGGGGCTCCTCGCGGTCCGCAAGGGCGTCCGTTTCGCCCCGCAGGACCCCGCGGACGAACGGGAGTCGGGGCGCGCCCCGGGCTTCGAGAACATCCCGGCGATCGTGGCGGCCGCGGCGTCGCTGCGGGCCGTGCGGGACTCCGCCGAGACGGAGGCCCGGCGGCTGCGTGAGCTGGTGGACCGGATCCGCACCCGGGTCCCGGAGCTGGTGCCGGACGTCGAGGTGGTCGGCGACCCGGTGCGCCGGCTGCCCCATCTCGTCACCTTCTCCTGTCTGTACGTCGACGGGGAGACGGTGCTGCACGAGCTGGACCGGGCGGGCTTCTCGGTCTCGTCGGGCTCGTCCTGCACCAGCTCGACGCTCACCCCCAGCCATGTGCTGCGGGCGATGGGCGTCCTGAGCGAGGGCAATGTGCGGGTGTCCCTGCCGACGGGCACCGCGGAGGAGGACGTCGACCGCTTTCTGGAGGTGCTGCCCGGGATCGTCGCCGGCGTCCGCGGCCGGCTGGGCGCCCCGGCGGCCGGGGGGACGTCCACCGGGTCCGGGTCCCTGGTGGTGGACGCCCTCGGCAAGCGCTGTCCCGTCCCCGTCATCGAGCTCGCCAAGGTCATCGGAGACGTACCGGTCGGCGGCACGGTCACCGTCCTCGCCGACGACGAGGCGGCCCGGCTGGACATCCCCGCCTGGTGCGGGATGCGCGACCAGGAGTACGTCGGGGAGTCCCCGGCGCCGGTGGGGACCGCGTACGTGGTGCGTCGCCGCGGCTGACGGCCCGCCCTGCGGCGGGGAGCGGGTGCGCGGGTGCGCGAACCGGGCCCGGCGTGCGGAGGGCGGGGCGGCCCGGCGCGGCGGGACGGTGGGCATCGCACCCGGCGGTACGCGCAACGTCGGGGTCCCCGGACCCGAGGACCCGCGGAACGCCGGGCCCCGCGGGGCGCGGCGTCCGCGCGGCGCAGGACCCGGGTTCGGCGTGGCGCAGGGCCCGGCCCGGGGCGGGTGGGCCCGGGCCGGGACAGGTGGGCCAGGGTCAGGACAGGTGGGCCCGGACGTCGGACGCCGCGTCGTGGCCGTACGCCTTGGTGAAGCGGTCCATGAAGTGGGCGCGGCGCAGGGTGTACTCCTGGGTGCCGAGCGTCTCGATCACCAGCGTCGCGAGCATGCAGCCCACCTGGGCGGCGCGTTCCGGGCCGACGCCCCAGGTCAGGCCGGAGAGGAAGCCCGCGCGGAACGCGTCGCCGACGCCCGTCGGGTCCACCTTGGACTCCTCCTCGGGGCAGCCGACCTCGATCGAGGGCTCGGACCTGTGCTCGATGCGCACACCGCGCGAGCCGAGCGTGGTGACGCGGTGGCCGACGCGCTCCAGGATCTCCTCGTCGGTCCAGCCGGTCTTCGACTCGATGAGCCCCTTCTCGTACTCGTTGGAGAAGAGGTAGGTCGCCCCGTCCAGCAGTATCCGGATCTCGTCGCCGTTCATCCGCGCGATCTGCTGCGAGAAGTCCGCGGCGAACGGGATGCCCCGGGACCGGCACTCCTCCGTGTGCCGCAGCATCGCCTCGGGGTCGTCGGCGCCGATCAGCACCAGGTCCAGGCCGCCGACGCGGTCCGCGACCGACTTCAGCTCGATCAGGCGCGCCTCGCTCATCGCGCCCGTGTAGAAGGAGCCGATCTGGTTGTGGTCGGCGTCGGTCGTGCAGACGAAGCGCGCGGTGTGCAGCACCTCGGAGATCCGCACGGACGCGGTGTCGACGCCGTGCCGGTCGAGCCAGGCGCGGTACTCGTCGAAGTCGGAGCCCGCCGCTCCGACCAGGACCGGGTTGGTGCCGAGCTGGCCCATCCCGAAGCAGATGTTGGCGCCGACCCCTCCCCTGCGCACATCGAGGTTGTCCACGAGGAAGGAGAGGGAGACCGTGTGCAGCTGATCCGCGACCAGCTGGTCGGCGAAGCGGCCGGGGAAGGTCATCAGATGGTCGGTGGCGATGGAGCCGGTGACTGCGATTCGCACGGCTGAGTGCTCCTGGAGGGGAGGCGGAGTTGACGGTTAACGCTACCGGTTAACCCGGGCCCTCTGAAGTACGGAAACTACCCGATAGTAGGGCTTTTGCCTCAGCATTACCCTGCGTACGGTGCCGGTATGCCGAACCCCTTGTCGTACCTCACCCTCCACGAGCGCCGCCCGGCCGGGCTCGGGCAGATCGACATCAGCCTGGCGGAGCTGCGCGGCGACAGCGCGCGGATGGCGCCGCACTGGGTGGTGCCGCCGATGGCCACGGCCGCCCCGGTGCCCCCCTCGCTGATCCACGGGATCGTCGTCTCCCCCGCCTCCGCGCGGCTGGTCGGCTCGATGTCCGTGTACGGAGACTGACACGCGCCCCCACGCGCTCCTCCGTTCCCTCACACGGCGCATTCCGGGAACCGCGCGCTCCCCCACTCCGTCCCATGGATGCCCCCGATGAACCGGGACCGTCCGAAGGAGCGATGCGGTGAGCAGCACAGAGCGCCCCCAGAACAGCGCCGACGGCGCCGGAGGCCCCGAGGGCGGCGCGGTCCGCCGCCTTCGGCGGTCCCCGCTGGCCGTCGCGTCCGTGGCCGCCGCGGTCCTGGTCGCGGGGGGCGGCGGGGCCTGGTTCGCCACGACCGCCCTTGACGGCGCGGGCGGTGGGGGTGGGGGCGCCGCACCGGGGACCGACCCCAAGCCCCCGCCGCTGGCGCTCGACGGCGTCACGGGCATCGCCGCCGGAGAGCCCGGACCCTACGGCGTGGAGTACCGGGCGCAGGGCGAGCTCCCGGACGGCCCCGGCTCCGCCCGCCTGCACAGGGTGAACGGGACCGTCGGCAAGGCGCAGGTCGAGGCGCTGGCCGAGGCACTCGGTGTGCCGGGGGAACCGCGCCTGCAGGGCGAGGTGTGGAAGTCCGGTGCGGACGGGGACGCCGGCGGGCCGTTGCTGCAGGTGAACCGGCAGGCCCCGGGTACGTGGACGTTCAGCGCCTTCGGTCCGCCGAAGGGCGACGACTGCGTCAAGGGCAGGGACGTCTGCGATCCCGCCGCGACCGGCCCGGCCGCGTCCCGGCCGCCGGATGTGCCCACGGTGGGCGAGGCGGCCGCGAAGAGGGCGGCCGCCCCCGTGCTGGCGGCGCTGGGGCTGGGCGACGCGAGGCTGGACGCGAAGCAGGTGCTGGGTGCGTACCGGGTCGTGCGCGCCGACCCACTGGTCGGCGGTCTGCCGACGTACGGCTGGTCCACCAGCGTCCATGTGGCCGCCGACGGCACGGTCGGGAACGGCAGCGGGCAGCTGGTGGAGCCGGCCGCGGGCCCGGAGTACCCGGTGGTCGGTGCCGAGGAGGCGCTGAAGCGGCTGAACGCGGAACGCGGGGGCGGCGGCCGGGTCGGCATCGGGGGGTGCGCGACGCCCGGGCCGCTGGCCGAGGGGAAGCCGGCCGCGCCGTGCGAGCCGGAGAGCGGCTCGCCGGTGCCCGCCGAGGTGGTGAAGGTCACCGGAGCCGAGTTCGGGCTGGCGGTGCACTCACTGGAGGGGCGGCCCGCCCTCGTTCCCTCGTGGCTGTTCGCGACGGAGTCGAAGACCGGGGCGCCGGGCTCCACGGTCGTCCATCCCGCCGTGGCGCCGGAGTACCTGAAGTCCGCCGCCGGGCAGCCGCCCGTGCCGTCAGCCACCGCCGTGCCCTCCCCGCCCGACGCCTCGAAGCTCCCGGAGACCTCGGTCCGGTCCGTGGAGTCGTACGCCGTGGCGAAGGACGGACGCACCCTGACGCTGCGCTTCTGGGGCGGGGTGTGCAGCTCCTACTCGGCGGAGGCGGAGGAGACGGGCACCGAGGTGAAGGTGAGGATCATCGAGTCCCGGCCGGATCCCGGACGGGTCTGCATCCTGATCGCCAAGGAGCTGACGGAGAAGGTCACGCTGGACGAGCCGCTCGGCGACCGCACCGTGGTCGACGTCGAGAGCGGCGACGCCGTGCCCCGCAAGTGAGCAGGGGGTCCGGACGCCGGAGGGCGGTGACCCCGGGTCGGGGTCACCGCCCTCCGGCGTCCGGCGGCTCGGCCGGTCCGGCGGCTCAGCTGAAGGAGTCGCCGCAGGCGCAGGAGCCCGTCGCGTTCGGGTTGTCGATCGTGAAGCCCTGCTTCTCGATCGTGTCGACGAAGTCGATGGACGCCCCACCGAGGTACGGCGCGCTCATGCGGTCGGTGACGACCCTGACCCCGTCGAACTCCTTGACGACGTCGCCGTCGAGCGAGCGCTCGTCGAAGAAGAGCTGGTAGCGCAGGCCGGAGCAGCCGCCGGGCTGAACCGCGACGCGCAGCGCCAGGTCGTCCCGGCCCTCCTGCTCCAGCAGGGCCTTCACCTTGGCCGCGGCGGCGTCGGACAGGAGGATGCCGTCGCTCACGGTGGTGGTCTCGTCCGATACGGACATCTGCTTCTCTCCCGGGTTGTACGGACACTGCTTGCCGACGTTGGCAACCGGCTGGGCTCCGGATTCATTCCGGACCGGCCCTGGCTTTCCCTTTCATGCTCGCACATGCCCTCCCTCCGGGTCATCGACCAGTGGACGGCCCGGCACCGGGAATTGCGTCACATCGACACTATGGACATCGTCAACGTGACGTGAAGCGGTTATGATAGATAGCGTCAAATAGACGAAAAGGCCTTCCGGTGCACCCCGGAGAGCCACCGGAAGCGGCTCCGCCGCCCCGATCGAAGAGTAGAAAGGGTGCGTGACGTGACCACCGCCCAGCCCTCCCTCACTGCGCCGGACGCAGCAGGGGGCCCCCAGGATGTCCAGCCGACGCCGCTCGCGCTGCTGCTGCTCGGCCGCGAGGCCGACCCCAGGAGCGAGCGGGGCGTCGAGTGCCCCGGCGACCTTCCCTCCCCGTCCGACCCGGACCTGGTGGAGCGCGCCCGCGCGGCGAAGGAGAAGCTCGGCGACAAGGTGTTCGTGCTCGGTCACCACTACCAGCGCGACGAGGTCATCCAGTTCGCGGACGTCACCGGCGACTCCTTCAAGCTCGCGAGGGACGCGGCGGCCCGGCCGGAGGCCGAGTACATCGTCTTCTGCGGTGTGCACTTCATGGCCGAGTCGGCGGACATCCTCACCGGCGACGACCAGAAGGTCGTCCTGCCCGACCTCGCCGCCGGCTGCTCGATGGCCGACATGGCCACGGCCGAGCAGGTCGCCGAGTGCTGGGACGTCCTCACCGAGGCGGGCGTCGCGGAGCGGACCGTACCCGTCTCGTACATGAACTCCTCCGCGGACATCAAGGCGTTCACCGGCAAGCACGGCGGCACCATCTGTACGTCCTCGAACGCCAAGCGCGCGCTGGACTGGGCCTTCGAGCAGGGCGAGAAGGTCCTCTTCCTGCCCGACCAGCACCTCGGTCGGAACACGGCGGTCCGCGACATGGGCATGTCCCTCGACGACTGCGTCGTCTACAACCCGCACCGGCCGAACGGCGGACTCACCGCCGAGCAGCTGCGCGACGCGAAGATGATCCTGTGGCGCGGCCACTGCTCGGTGCACGGCCGCTTCTCGCTGGACTCCGTCAACGACGTCCGCGCGCGCATCCCGGGTGTGAACGTCCTGGTCCACCCCGAGTGCAAACACGAGGTCGTCGCCGCGGCCGACTACGTGGGCTCCACGGAGTACATCATCAAGACGCTGGAGGCCGCCCCCGCCGGTTCCGCGTGGGCGATCGGCACCGAGCTGAACCTGGTACGCCGCCTGGCGAACCGTTTCGCCCCGGAGGGCAAGGAGATCGTCTTCCTCGACAAGACGGTCTGCTTCTGCTCGACGATGAACCGGATCGACCTGCCGCACCTGGTGTGGGCGCTGGAGTCGCTGGCGGAGGGGAACCTGGTCAACCGGATCCAGGTCGACTCCGAGACGGAGAGCTTCGCCAAGCTGGCCCTGGAGCGCATGCTGGCGCTTCCCTGACCCCGGCGGTCCCGCCCGCGTGCGCGGGTCCGCGCGTCGCCCCGGCACCCGGCCACCTGGTGCCGGGGCGACGGCGTCCCCCGCCTCGGCGGGAGATCCGCCCGTGCGGGAGATCCGCCCGTGCGGATCCGGGCTCCGGGGCGTGAGGCGCACCGCGGCGAAGGCGTCTCCCGCACGGGGCCACGGGCGCCTGAGGCCCGGAGGCCGGTCCGCCGGGTCGCCCGGGCCCGGTCGCGGACCGCAGGCCGCAGACCTCGGGCCGCCGACCGCGGGCCTCGGGCCTCGGGCCTCGGAGCATTCCGCGAGGAGTGCCGCCGGGTGGGGAGCGCCAATCCACTCCGGGGCGTACCGGACCGGGTGGGACCGTCAGTCCACTCCGGGGCGTACCAGGCCCGATTCGTACGCGATGACCACCAGTTGCGCCCGGTCGCGGGCGCCGAGCTTCGCCATGGCACGGTTCACATGCGTCTTGACGGTGAGCGGGCTGACCTCCAGCCGGCCGGCGATCTCGTCGTTGGGGTGCCCGCCGGCGACGAGGACGAGGACCTCGCGCTCCCGGCCCGTCAGCGCGGCCAGCCGCTCCGCGTACGGCTCGGAGTCCGGGCGCCCCGGGCCCCCGCCCTGGGCCAGGAACTCGGCGATGAGGCCCTTGGTGGCCGCGGGCGAGAGCAGGGCGTCACCGGCGGCGGCGATCCGGACGGCGTTCAGCATGTCCCCGGGTTCCGCTCCCTTGCCGAGGAAGCCGGAGGCCCCGGCCCGCAACGACTGCACGACGTACTCGTCCGCCTCGAACGTCGTCAGCATCACCACCCGGACCTCGGCGAGTGCGGGGTCGGCGCTGATCATCCGGGTGGCGGCGAGACCGTCCGTACCGGGCATCCGGATGTCCATGAGGACGACGTCGGGACGGGCCGAGCGGGCGAGCTCCACGGCCTCGGCGCCGTCCGCTGCCTCCCCCACGACCTCCATGTCGGGCTCGGAGTCCACCAGCACCCTGAACGCGCTGCGCAGCAGAGCCTGGTCGTCGGCGAGCAGCACCCTGATGGTCATCGGTCCACGTCCCCCTTCGTGCGCGCCTTGACCGGCAGTATCGCCTGCACCCGGAAGCCGCCTCCGTAGCGGGGGCCCGCGGTCAGGGTGCCGCCGAGGGCGGTGACGCGCTCGCGCATGCCGATCAGTCCGTGACCGCCGCTGCCGCCGCCGGCAGCCGGCCCGCCGTCAGCGCCCTCAGCCGCCGGCGGGGCGGAACGGCCGTCGTCGAGGACGGTGACCTCCACGGTGCCGCCCACCCGTACGACGCTCACCTCGGCCTTCGCCGCGGTCCCGGCGTGCTTGCGCACATTGGTGAGCGCCTCCTGGACGATCCGGTACGCGGCGAGGTCGACGGCGGCGGGGAGCTCGGTGCCCCGGTCGGTACGGGCCAGCTCGACCGGCAGTCCGGACCGCCGGAAGCCGTCCAGCAGCGGCTCGAGAACGGCGAGTCCCGGCGCGGGTTCGGTGGGCGCCGCCGGCTCGCCGGACTGCCGGAGCAGACCGACGGTGGCCCGCAGCTCGTCCAGCGCCGAACGGCTCGCCTCCCGCACATGGGACAGCGCCTCCTTGGCCTGGTCGGGACGCCTGTCCATGACGTGTGCCGCCACTCCTGCCTGCACGTTGACCAGGGCGATGTGATGGGCGACGACATCGTGGAGGTCGCGGGCGATCCGCAGCCGTTCCTCGGCCACCCGGCGGCGGGCCTCCTCCTCCCGGGTGCGCTCGGCCCGCTCGGCCCGCTCCCGCATGGCGTCGACGAAGGCGCGTCGGCTGCGCACGGCGTCGCCCGCGGCGGACGCCATGCCGGTCCAGGCGAAGAGGCCGAGGTTCTCCTGGCTGTACCAGGGCGCGGAGCCGAACAGCACGGCCGACCCGGTCAGCACGATCATGGTCGGCAGGCCGACCCGCCAGGTCGTCGGGCGGTCGGTGCGGGACGCGACCGTGTAGAGGGCGACCACCGCGGACATCGCGACGGGCGCGGGCGGGTCGCCGGCGACGAGTTCGGCGACGGACACGGCACCGGTGACCGCGAGCACGAGCAGGGGGCGGTCGCGCCGGAACACCAGCGCCCCGGCGGCCGTCACCATCAGCAGCAGACTGCGGAGCTCGGGCGTGCGGGTGCCGAAGGTCGGCCCGTGGGGCCCGTGGGGGTCGGCGAACGACGCGACGACCATGCAGACGAGCACCGCCGCCGCGAGGCCTGCGTCGCACGCCGTCGGATGCGCGCTCAGCCAGGAGCGCGTCGGCGCGAGCCGGCTGATTGCGGTCAGGGGTGCGGTCACGTCAGGCAACGGTACGGGGTCGGCCGCGGCGGGACACGGGCCGCGGCGGGACACGGGCCGAGTCCGCCCCGGGAAGGGACCACGCCCGGAAGGGACCGCGTCGGGGTGGGACCACGTCGGTGGGACGCGGCACGCCCGGCGGCCGGAGCGGCGGCCCGGACCTCCGGAAAGGGCCGGGCCGGTCGGGAGACCGCCGGTGACGCGGCCCGCCCGGAGCGTCGTCCGGGTGCGGGCCGGGGCCGGCGGGCGGGAACCGGGGCCGGGCTCAGCCCGGGATGAGGCCGTCGTCGCTGAGCATGGCGCGGACCTCGTCGAGCGTCGCGTCAGGGGAGGGCAGGATCAGCTCGGAGGGCTCCAGGGCGTCGTCCGCGAGCGGTGCCCCGCAGCGGCGCACCTCGTCGAGCAGGGCGCACAGGGTGCGGCGGAAGCCTTCCGCGTCACCCGTCTCCATCTCGGCGAGCAGCTCGTCGTCGAGCTTGTTCAGCTCGTCGAAGTGGCTGTCCTCCAGGGTCCACTGCCCCTCCCCCATGATCCGTACGATCATGACGCGCCGTCCCTACTGCTTGTCGAACTTGTGGCGGGTGCTGCCCTCGGCCTGATCCTGCGCCGCAGAGGCGTCGCCACCCTCGATGGCCTGCTGGGAGGTGCCCCCGGCCAGCTCGGCCTTCATCCGCTGCAGCTCCAGCTCGACGTCCGTGCCTCCGGAGATGCGGTCCAGCTCCGCCGCGATGTCGTCCTTCGCCATCCCGGTCGGGTCGTCCAGCGCACCGGACGCGAGGAGCTCGTCGATGGCTCCGGCCCTCGCCTGCAGCTGGGCGGTCTTGTCCTCGGCGCGCTGGATCGCCAGACCCACGTCGCCCATCTCCTCGGAGATTCCGGAGAACGCCTCGCCGATCCGGGTCTGCGCCTGGGCCGCCGTGTACGTGGCCTTGATGGTCTCCTTCTTGGTACGGAAGGCGTCGACCTTGGCCTGCAGCCGCTGGGCGGCGAGGGTGAGCTTCTCCTCCTCGCCCTGGAGCGTCTCGTGCTGGGTCTCCAGATCGGTGACCTGCTGCTGCAGCGCGGCGCGGCGGGACAGCGCCTCGCGCGCCAGGTCCTCGCGGCCGAGCGCCAGCGCCTTGCGGCCCTGGTCCTCCAGCTTGGAGGACTGGCTCTGGAGCTGGTTGAGCTGCAGTTCCAGGCGCTTGCGGGAGGTCGCCACGTCGGCGACGCCGCGGCGGACCTTCTGCAGCAGCTCCAGCTGTTTCTGGTACGAGTAATCGAGGGTCTCGCGCGGATCCTCGGCCCGGTCGAGGGCCTTGTTTGCCTTCGCGCGGAAGATCATCCCCATACGCTTCATGACACCGCTCATGGGCTTCGCGCGCCCCCTTCTGACGGAACTCAGCTCCAGCTTCTCCAGAACCCACAGTACGGGCCCTGCATCCATTACCGCACTGTTCGGGCGCCGATGCGCTCATCCCCGAGGACGACCTGCGGGCCGCCCCGCTCCCGCGCAAGGAGTAGGTGGCCTTCAGGGGAGGCCGCGGTGGTGCCGCACGGTACCCGCTTCTGCTTCTGCTTCTGCTTCTGCTTCTGCTTCTTGGAGACGACCGCCGTTGCCGGATCGTTCCCCAGGGGGCTGGGGCTGCCGCCCGTCACCCCGTACCCTTGTGTTTTGTGTTCCGTAGCCGTTCCAAGGAAGAGAAGGCCCCCACCGACAAGGTGACGGCGGACCTCTCCAAGCAGCCCCGCGACCCCGAGGCCCCCAAGGGCCGCCCGACCCCCAAGCGCAGTGAGGCCCAGACCCAGCGCCGCCGGGCGCAGTCGGCTCCCCTCGACCGCAAGGCGGCCATGCGCCGCCAGCGCGAGGCGCGCCGCGCCGATCTGGCCAGGCAGCGCGAGGCGCTGGCCGGTGGCGACGAGCGCTATCTGCCCGTCCGCGACAAGGGTCCGGTGCGCCGCTTCGTCCGCGACTTCGTGGACTCGCGCTTCTGCATCGCCGAGTTCTTCCTGCCCCTGGCCGTGGTGATCCTGGTGCTCTCCATGATCCGCGTGCCCCAGCTGCAGAACATCGCGCTGCTGCTGTGGCTCGGCGTGATCGTGATGATCGTGGTCGACTCGATCGGCCTCTGGATCCGGCTCAAGAAGCAGCTGAAC
Organism: Streptomyces tirandamycinicus; assembly: GCF_003097515.1. Lineage (NCBI taxonomy): Bacteria > Bacillati > Actinomycetota > Actinomycetes > Kitasatosporales > Streptomycetaceae > Streptomyces > Streptomyces tirandamycinicus. Next base: position 952,305 of record NZ_CP029188.1, read on the forward strand.
GAGCGATTCCCGAACGAGCCGAAGCGCGGCGCGGTGGCCTACGGCCTCATGCGCACGCTCCAGATGCGCCGGCTGCGGCTGCCCAAGCCCCAGGTCAAGCGCGGAGAGCGGCCCTGAGCGCGAGCGTCTCCTCGAAGTCCGGGCAAGCCGATCAATCCGAGGACTCCGGTCAGTCCGAGCAGTCCGAGAGATCCGACAGCCCCGGGCGACCCGAGAGCCCCGGGCGACCCGAGAGCCCCGGGCGATCCGAGAGGCCCGACAGGCCTGCGAAGTCGGAGAAGTCCGATGCCTCCGGCAGAGGCGACGTCTCCGGCTTCGCCAGCGGCGCCGCCGCCTGGCTCAAGGGTCTCGGCGGACTGCGCAACACGGTCCGGCAGGAGCTCGTGGCACGGCAGCTCGACGAGCAGCTGGCCGCCCGGTTCCCCGTCGGGCAGCGGCTGCGGGTTCTCGACGTCGGCATGGGGCAGGGCACTCAGGCCCTGCGCCTCGCCCGGGCCGGGCACAGGGTCACCGGCCTGGAGTCCGACCGCGACATGCTGCAGGTCGCCCGTGAGGCCCTGGCGCACGAGCCCGAGGGCATCCGGGAGCGCTTCCGGACGATCGAGGCCGACGGCCGTGAGACGGGTGTGCACTTCCTGCCCGGCTCCTTCGACGTGGTGCTGTGCCACGGCGTGCTGATGTACGTCGAGGACCGCGACGCCATGCTGGCGGGCCTGGCCCGGATGCTGGCCCCGGGCGGTCTGCTGTCCCTGCTGGTGAGGAACGCGGACGCGCTGGCGTTGCGGCCGGGGCTGGCAGGCGACTGGAGCGCGGCGCTGACCGCCTTCGACACGGACACTTACACCAACCGCCTCGGCCTGCGGGTGCGCGGGGACCGGCTGGCATCGCTGACGGCGACCCTGGCCGGGATCGCCGCTCCCCTGCACGCCTGGTACGGGGTGCGGGTCTTCACCGACGGCGCGCCGGACGACGTGGAGCCGCCGTCCGGGGACGAACTCACCCGGCTGCTGGCGGCCGAGGACCGCGCGGGCCGGACGGACCCGTACCGCTCGGTGGCGGCACTGCTGCACCTGTGCGGAGTGCGCGGCCAGTAGCGGCACCCGAGGCCCTCGCTGCGGTTGCCGCAGGGCCGACGGGCGGAACGGACGCCGGTGCGGAACGGCACCGGTGCGGAACGGCACCGGCGTCGGCGCCTCGGGCGGGCACTCGGACCGCCTCGACTCGGGCCGGTGCCGGATCGACTCGGGTCGGGCCGGGCCGCTAGCCGCAAGAGTCGGGTCGGGTCGCCCCGGTGCCGGCTCAGGTGGCGGGGCCGCTGACGCGTCCCTCCCCACGTGAACGCCAACACATCCGACGTGTCCACGACGGACACCCCTCGTATGCCCGCCCGCGAGACCTTCCGGGCGCTCTACCGCCATTTCCGGCCCCACCGCTGGACCGTCGCGTGCGGGGCCGTCCTCGCCCTCCTCGGGGCCGCCGGCGGCCTGCTCCAGCCGCTGGCCGCGAAGGCCCTGGTGGACCGGCTCGGCGCGGGCGAATCCATCAACGGGATCCTGCTGGTGCTCACCGCGCTCGTGGTCGTCGGCACGGCGATCCACGCCGCCGGTGCCTATGTGCTGGAGCGGACCGCCGAGTCGGTCGTGCTGGCGGCCCGCCGGACGCTCATCGGCCGCCTGCTGAGACTGCGGGTGCCGGAGGTGGAGCGGACCCAGCCGGGCGACCTGATGTCCCGGGTCACCTCGGACACCACGCTCCTGCGCGCCGTGACCACGCAGTCGATCGTCTCGGCGTTCACCGGGTCCCTCTCCTTCGTCGCGACGCTCGTGATGATGGCCGTCATGGACGCCGTACTGCTCGGCGTCACCGTGGGCGTGATCGTTCTGGTCGGCGGCGCCGTCGCGCTGGCGATGCCGAGGATCGCGCGGGCCACTCAGCGGGCGCAGGAGGCGGTCGGGGAGATCTCCACCGTGCTGGAGCGGGTGTTCGGCGCGTTCCGTACGGTCAAGGCGTCGGGTGCCGAGGAGCGCGAGACCGCCGTCGTGGAGGCGGCGGCGCGGCGGGCGTGGCGGTACGGCGTGCGGACGGCCAAGTGGCAGTCGGTCGCGGGGGCGTCGGTGGGGCTCGCCGTACAGGTGTCGTTCCTGGCGGTGCTCGGGATCGGTGGGGCGCGGGTCGCGTCGGGGGCGATCTCCGTCTCCACGCTGATGGCGTTCCTGCTCTACCTCTTCTACCTGATCGAGCCGGTGACGGAGCTGGTCGAGGCGGCTTCCCAGTACCAGGTGGGCTCGGCGGCGGTCGCCCGGATCGCGGAGGCGGAGCGGCTGGAGACGGAGTTGCTGGACACGGAGCGGCTGGAGACGGAGGAACCGCGTCGCGCCGGCCCCGCCCGGCCCGGCGCTCCCGGCAAGGCGGCGTCCGTGCGGTTCGAGGACGTGTCCTTCCGGTACCGGGACGACCTGCCGTACGTCCACCGCGGCGTCACCTTCGAGGTTCCCGGCGCGGGCATGACGGCCTTCGTCGGTCCCTCGGGAGCGGGCAAGACGACGGTCTTCGGGCTCGTCGAGCGGTTCTACGAGGCGACCGGCGGACGGGTGGTGGTCGACGGGCGGGACGTACGGGACTGGCCGCTGACCGAGCTGCGCGCCGCCATCGGCTACGTGGAGCAGGACGCACCGGTGCTGGCCGGGACGCTGCGGGAGAACCTGGTCTTCGCGGCCCCCGGCGCGACGGAGGAAGAGATCCGGGACGTCCTCGTCCGGGCGCGGCTGGACGGGCTGGTGGACCGGCTGCCCGACGGGCTGGAGACGGTGGTCGGGCACCGCGGCTCCAAGCTGGCCGGCGGCGAGCGCCAGCGGGTGGCGATAGCGCGGGCGCTGCTGCGCCGCCCCCGGCTGCTGCTCCTGGACGAGGCGACGTCGCAGCTCGACGCGGTCAACGAACTGGCGCTCCGGGACGTCGTCGCGGAGATCGCCCGCGAGGTGACGGTGCTGGTGGTAGCCCACCGGCTCTCCACCGTGACACTGGCCGACCGGATCGTGGTGATGGACGCCGGGCGGGTCCGTGCGATCGGCTCCCACGCGCGGCTGGTGGCGGAGGACCCGCTGTACGGGGAACTGGCGGCGACGCAGTTCCTGTCGTCGGCGCGATGAGGACGGCGCTCCGGCGAGCCGGCAGGCCGGCGCGGGTCGGCGGGAACGGGGCCGCGGACGCCGTTGCCCCGGGGAACGCGGCCCGCCGCCCCGCGTCGGCGGAGCGGCGGGCCGCGGTTGCGGCCCCGGATGGGGTTGCGGCCCCGGGTGCGGTTGCGGCCCCGGGTGCGGGTGCGGGTGCGGGTGCGGCGGTGACCGCGGCCGCGGGATCAGCCCTCGGCGTGCAGGCTCATGGGGCCGTAGACGCGGCCGCCGTCCTCGTAGAGGAAGACCTGGTCGGCGCCGCCCTCCCGGAGCTCGCGCCAGACCTCACCGATCCAGGACTCGGCGTCCCCCTGCGTACTGAACTCCTCCGGCTCGACGGCCGGCTGGACCTCCGTCCCGTCGGACTTCTCGAACCGCCACGTCCATGCCATGTGCGCCTCCTGGTCCCACCACGTGACCGCGGTGCCGGTCGTCCTTGCCGATCACCTTGCTGCCCGCAGCGTAGCCGGGCGCGCACCCGCCGCGGGGACGCGGGAAGATCGTGACCGTGGAACTGACACTGCTCGGCACCGGAGCCCCCGCGGGGCTCCCGCGCCCCGACTGCCCCTGCGCCGTCTGCGCCACCGCCCGCGGCGACCGGGCCCGCGCCGCGACGGCCCTGCTCGTGGACGGCGCGCTGCTGCTCGATCTGACGCCCGGTGCCGCACTCGCGGCCGCCCGCGCGGGCCGTTCGCTGGTGGGCGTACGGCAGGTGCTGCTGTCGCACCCGCACAGCGGGCCCGCGGTGGAACTGCCGGCCGGGCTGCCGGCGGCCGGGCGGGTGCCGGACGGCCAGGAACTGACGCTGATCAGCGGTCACCGGGTGCGGGCGGTGGCCCTGGACTCGCCGGGCACCGGCTACGAGGTGGCGTCACTCGACGGGGAGCGGCTGCTGTACCTGCCGCCGGGCGGCGCGCCGGCCGGCGTCACGGACGGCGACCCCCTCCCCTACGACATGGTGGTGGCCGACGTGCTGGGGCGGCCGGACGGCCTGGCGAAACTGCGGGCGAGGGGCGCGGTCGGTCCGACGACCGACGTGATCGCCGTCCACATCGACCACGACGCTCTGCCCGGCCCCGAGCTGGACCGGCGGCTGGCCGCTTCGGGGGCGCGGACCGTGCCGGACGGCACGACGCTGTACGTGGGCGAGTACCAGGACGTGCCGGACGTGCCCCGGCGCACCCTCGTCACCGGCGGTGCGCGGTCCGGGAAGTCGCTGGAGGCGGAGCGGCGGCTGGAGGCCTTCCCCGACGTGGTGTACGTGGCGACGAGCGGGACGCGGGGCGGCGACGCCGAGTGGGCGGAGCGGATCACCGTCCACCGGGAGCGCAGGCCGGGGAGCTGGCGGACCCTGGAGACCTGCGACCTCGTCCCGCTGCTGGCCGGGAGCGGACCGCCGCTGCTCATCGACTGCCTGTCGCTGTGGCTGACGGACGCGATGGACCAGGTGGGCGCCTGGGACGACGAGCGCTGGGAGACGTCCGGCCGCACGGCCCTGCGCCGGCGTACGGCCGCCCTCGTGGAGGCCCTGCGCGCCACGCGCCGCACGGTCGTCGCGGTGACCAACGAGGTCGGTTCGGGCGTCGTCCCGGCGACCGCCTCGGGCCGACGTTTCCGCGACGAGCTGGGCCGTCTGAACGCCTCGTTCGCCGCCGAGTGCGAGCACGTGGTGCTGATGGTGGCGGGGCAGGCGCTGCCGCTGCGGTGATGCCGGGGACGGCGGGAACCCCGGGGGATGCCGGGGTCGGCGGGAATCCCCGCGGTTGGCGGCATTGGCGGGAATCCCCGCGGCTGGTGGGGACGCCGAGGACCGTGGGGGCGGTGGAGACACCGGGAGAGCGGGGACGGCGGGGACCCCGCGGACGGTGAGGACGCGGGGGACCGTGGGGGCTCCGGGGACGTCGGCCCGGGGGCTCTCGCCCTCCGGGACCTGCGGCGCCTTCGGGGCCGGTGCGGACGGCCGGTGCCGCGCGGCCCGAGCGCGGAACACCGCGTGCGGGCCGGTACTGTTCGGCGAATGAGCGCGCTGAATCTCGACGACTTCTCCGACCTGATCGAGCGCCCCGACAGCGGTGTGCGGCACGACGCCGAGGAACGCCGGGAGCGGCTGGCCGTGCCGCCCGGCGCTCTGGGCCGGCTGGACGAGCTGGGCGAGTGGCTTGCGGCGGCGCAGCGCGCCGTGCCGGTGCGGGCCGTCGAGCGGCCCCGGGTGGTGCTGTTCGCCGGGGACCACGGGGTGGCGGAGCTGGGTGTGTCCGGCCGTGCCGCGGGCACGGCGCACGAGCTCGTGCGGTCCGTCCTGGACGGGGTGAGCCCGGTGGCGGTGCTGGCCCGGCGGATGGGCGTGCCGGTCCGGGTCGTGGACGCCGGTCTGGACTGCGATCCGGGCCTGCTGCCGGAGGACGTCGTCCGGCACCGGGTACGGCGCGGGAGCGGGCGGATCGACACCGGGGACGCGCTCACCCGGGAGGAGGCCGAGCAGGCGGTACGCCTCGGTGTGGCGATCGCCGACGAGGAGGCCGACGCCGGCACCGACCTGGTCGTGCTCGGCGATCTGAGCGTGGGCGGTACGACACCCGCCGCCACCCTCGTGGCGGCGCTGTGCGGTACGGACGCCTCCGTCGTCACCGGCCGCGGCGGCGCCGGCATCGACGATCTGGCGTGGATGCGCAAGTGCGCGGCGATCCGCGACTCGCTGCGCCGGGCCCGGCCCGTGCTGGGCGACCAGCTGGCGCTGCTGACGGCCGTGGGCGGCGCGGATCTGGCCGCGACGACCGGGTTCCTGCTGCAGGCCGCGGTACGCCGGATGCCGGTGATCCTGGACGGGGTCGTGTCGGCAGCGTGCGCCCTCGTCGCCCAGCGGGCGGCGTTCCGGGCGCCGGACTGGTGGCTGGCCGGTCAGGTGAGCGGGGAGCCGGCCCAGGTGAAGGCCCTCGACCGGATGGCCCTGGAGCCGCTGCTCGATCACGGGGTCACCGTCGGGGAGGGCACCGGCGCCCTTCTCGCCCTCCCCCTGGTGCAGGCGGCCGCCGCGCTCGCCGCCGAGCTGCCCGAGCGCCCGGCCGCCGCCGGGGACGCGAGCCCGGCGGGGGCCGGCAGCGACGCCGGGGACGCGAGCGACAACCTGGCGGCCGCCGACGGCGACACACACTGAGCCGAGCGGGTAGGGCGGCGCCACCGGGCGCCGGCACCCGCCGCGCCCGCACCGCCACGCCGCCCGCCGCCCGCCGCCCGCCGGGGCGAGAGAGCGGGATCACTCCGGCGCGGGTCAACTTCCCCGCGCTTCCCCGGGTCTTGGAACACGGCGCGACGCTCGGGCGGGACCGGCGGTGCGGCCCGGCACCCGCGGCCCGGCCGCGCCGCGGGTCCCGCCGCTGACCGGACCGGACCGGGACCCGACCGGGACCGGACCGGACCGGGACCTGACCGAGTCGTCGTACCGCGCCCACGCCGAGTACCGACCCTGCCCGGGAGCCGCCTTCCATGCCCGCCCACGAGAGCGCCGGTCCCCCGGGGACCGGCACCGTCCACCACCCACCCGCCCGGCCCGGCCCCGTACTCCCGGCGGGCCGCCGGTGAACCGCGCGGGTGCCTTCGCGCGCCGTGAGTGGGGGCCGCTGTACCGGACCGTGCGCACGGCACTGGTGACGAGGTCCTGGCGCGCGATCCCCCTGACGCTCACCGCGGTCTGCCTCACCGCCCTCTGCCAGCTCGTGCAGAACCGCTCCTGGGGCTACGGGCCGGTGCAGGGCATCGGGTCGGTGCGGGCCGAGGACCCGCTGTGGCTCGCCGTGCTGCGCACTCCGCTCTCCCTGTTCGTCCCCGCACTCGACCTGCCGGTGTGGGGCGCGCTGGCGCAGATCCTCCTGGTGTTCGGTATCGCCGAGATCTGCCTGGGCCGGCGGCGCACGCTGGCGGTCGCGTACGCGGCGACGCTCGCCGGGACGATGTACGCCCGGGCCGGGATCGCGCTCGGGCCGGACCATCCGCTCGGGCTGCCCGCCTCGGACGCCGGTGTCGTGGACACCGGACCGTCGGCCGCCGTGGTCGGCCTCGCGGTGTATGTGTGCGTCCGGTACGGGGCCCGGCTCACGCTGGCTCTGGTGGTCCTCGCCATGGTGGTGGAGGTGGTGGTCAAGCCCAATCTGGCCGGCAAGGAGCACCTGGCGGCGATCGCCGCGGTGTTCCTGGCGATCGCCGCGGCGGCCTGCTTTCAGCGCGTCTCGCGGTCCCGGCCCGATTCGGAGGCGCCGGCCACCGGCAGCCGGTCCGGGGCACCGCCGATCAGGTCCTGGATCTTGCGGCGGGGCCCGCTCCAGCGCCGGTCGTGGCGGAAGGCCCGCAGCATCGCCCTGGCCCGGGAGCGCGGGCGGTGCCGGTAGAGGCGCCTGGCCCACGGTGAGGTGGGTCTGGCCAGTCGCAGCGCGCCGACGATCGCGACGAACGGCACCAGCGTGCCGATGATCGCCATCCGCGGTTTGCCCTTGAAGAGGGAGATCAGCACGAACATGAAGTTGACGGCGAGGGTCAGCAGGAAGGCCCTCCGGTCGTCGCGCTCCTCTTCGGACAGGTCGTTCACGCCGAGGGGCGCGAAGCCGCCGAGGGTGAGCAGCAGCAGGGACGCGGTGAGGACGACGACTTCGACGCTCTTGCGGCCCTCCTCGGTCCAGTAGACGTCGTCCAGGTGGAGGAGCAGCGCGAACTCGTCCAGGACGAGCCCCGCGCCCACCCCGAAGACCACGGCGAACACCACGGTTCCTGCGCCGGTGTGCTGGCTGCTGGCGACCGAGCCGAAGCCGCCGACCACGGTGAGGACGACCCCCGGCACCACATGGTGGATGTGGAGTCCGCCCGCCTTGACGTTGCCGAAGGGGCCCTTGCCCGCCCGGATCATCCGGGTGACCGTCCGGGTGATCAGGAAGGTCAGGACGAACGAGGCCAGCGCGATGAGCAACGGGAGCTTCCCGGGCTCCACGATGTTGCGGTAAAACCAGTGACCCATGCCACCCGCTCCCGTTTTGTCCGTCATGCGCAATTTACCGCCGCGGTGCACCGGCTACGCTGCGCGCGGTGAGCTCCCACCACTCCTCCGGCCGCGCGGGCATACGGTTCGCCTTCGGCACCCTCACCGTGCTGCCCGTACGCGTCACCCGCTGGGACCGGGACACGGCACGCGCGGGGATGCGCTGGGCCCCGCTCGCCGGACTCGTCGTCGGCCTCTGCGCGGGTGCCGCGGGCGGGCTGCTCCTGCTGCTCGGCGGGGGTCCGCTGCTCGCCGCGGTCGCCTCCGCCGCCGTGCCCGCGGTCCTCACCCGCGGCCTGCACCTGGACGGCCTCGCCGACACCGCCGACGGCCTGGGCAGCGGCAGACCCGCCGAGGACGCGCTGCAGATCATGAAGCGGTCGGACATCGGGCCGTTCGGGGTGGCCACCCTGGTGCTCGTGCTGCTGGCCCAGGTCGCGGCGCTGTACGGGCTCTACGGGCGCGGCTGGATGTACGGGGCGACGGCGGCGGCGACCGCCGGTGCCGCCGCCCGGCTCGCGCTCACGCTCGCCTCCCGGACCGCCGTCCCGGCCGCACGGCCAGAGGGGCTGGGCGCCATGGTCGCCGCCACCGTGCCGGCGCGGCAGGCGCTGGGCGTCGCTCTGCTGGTCACGGCCGTCGTCGCCGCCTGGGGGACGCTGTTCGGCGGGTACGGGGCGCTGCGGCTCGCGCTGGCCGTGCTCGCCGGGGCGGCCGCCGCGGAACTGCTGCTGCGGCACTGCGTGCGCCGCTTCGGCGGGGTCACGGGCGATGTGTTCGGCGCGATCGCGGAGACGGCGGCGACGGCGGCGCTGATCGCGCTCGCCGTAGGGTTCCGGTAGCCGACCGCGCGGCCCACCGGGCATCCGCGACACGCCGGACGTCGGCGGCCCGCCGGGCATCCGCGGGTCGCCAAGCCCCCGCGGGTCGAGCCTCCGCGGGTCGCCAAGCCTCCGCGGGTCGTCGGCAGCGGAGCCGCCGAACGGCCGCGCTCCGCCGGACATCCCCGGCCCGCCGGCGTCAGCAGGCCCCCCGGCGTCAGCAGGGCCGGCGCAAGGCGTCCAGTTCGTAGCGCTTCCGCATCGAGCTCAACCCGAGCCGCCGCGACTGGGGGCAGAAGCGGCTGGTCGGCAGCTCGTACTCGACGTGGAACACGGCCTTGCCGGCCTCGACGAACGGTGTCAGCGCCGCGCACTCCGCGTACTGGGCGCACTGCTCGTTGACGGCGAAGTCGAACTCGCCGACGAGGGCCGGGATCTGGTCCAGGTCGTTCTTCAGCCCGACGGACAGTCCCCGCTCGTGGGCCATCCGGGCGATCAGCCGGTTGTAGCGGAGCTGGTCGTCCGCGGTGAGGGGGAAACCGGTGTCGTTGGAGTAGCCGTCCATGTTGTCGGGCTCGATCGCGTCGAAGCCCTTGTCCCGGCACATGTCGAAACGCCTGGCCATCAGCGGCTCCAGGACGTCCGTACGGCGGATGTCGAGCCAGCGCTCCCCCTCCCAGCCGTTGCCCTTGCCCAGCACGTCCCCGGGGAACTCGTCCGCGTCGGGGCGGAACTCCTCCCAGGCGCCGGTGGACAGGTAGCAGATCACCTTGCGGCCGCGCCGCTGGAGGTCGGCGACCGTGGACCTCGGGTGCTCGAAGCCGTCGATGTCGTACACCGGGACGTCCACGGTCGTGTCCAGGCGGCCGCTGAGCTGCCACTGCCACGGCGTCCCCGGTCCCGGCCGCCAGCGGGTGGCGCGCGGCGGCGCGGAGTCGTCGGGGGCGGAGGTGCAGCCGGCCAGCAGCACCAGGGCCACCAGCACCGGAAGCAGGCTCCACGTCCGGGTCGGCAACAGGCTCCATGTCCGGGCCGGCAGGCTCATCTGCGGGGGACTCCTCAGCGATAGGCGTTGACCCCGGGTACGGCGGGTGGGCGGCGCGGGCGCCCGGCCGCGGGTACCCCGACCCGTGCGGCCGGGCGGGACCGGTCAGGAGGGCAGTCGCAGGGTGACGGCGGACTGCAGCAGCTCCGGCTGGGTCCAGTCCGAGCGCTGCCCCGCGTAGGCGGTGCCGAAGGCGGCCGTGCCGAGCAGGAGCTGCTTGCGGGTGCCCTCGGGCGCGGTGACGGGGACGACGACCCCGCCGGGTGCCTGGACGGTGACGGTGCTGCCGATCCGGTACGCCGTGACCCGGTCGGCGTCCAGGGCCGCCTGCCAGGCCGCGCGGCGGCTCAGCTCCGTGCCGGCGTCCCGGTGGCGCGGGTTGACCAGGGGCGTGTTGTCGGCGAACGCCGCCCGGTAGTCGGCGAGGACCCGGTCGAGGACGGGGTAGAGAATGCGGTCCTCGGCCAGGTTGGACTGGTGGACGTAGTGCGGGCGCGGGTCGTTGGCCACGATGTGGCCGAGGGCGATCCGGGCCTCCTGCGGGACGATGTACGTCGCGTAGCCCGTGGCCACGTCGAGAGGCTCGTCCAGGCAGGTGGAGGCCGGGTCGGTCTCGCAGACGCCGCTTCCGCCGTCGGCCCGTGAGGTGTAGATCCAGTTGTACTCGTCGGCCATCTCGGCGGCCGTGCCCACGTTGTAGTAGACGTTCATCGGATGGCGGGGCACGGTGGCGGCGCCGCCGACGGGACGCTGCTGCGGCTCGCGGGAGTTGTCGCTCGCGATCCACTTGACGCCGTTGTCGGCGAGGGCCGGCGCCAGGTTGGGGTTGTCCACCGGCTGCTGCGGAAGCGTCTTCAGCCCCGAGTGCTCTCCGGTGACCAGCTCCGCACGGTCGACCGGGAGGCCCTCGTCCACCGCCCAGTGGTGGTTGTCGCGGATCTGCGACGAGATCTCGGCGCGGCTCGTCCAGCGGATGGCGCCCGCCGCGTCCTTGGAGCACTGCCAGGGGACGACGGAGACGTCCTGGACGCAGCCGAGGAACGGGTGGCTCCAGGTGTGGTTGACCCAGCGGTACTGGGCCCGGTCGGCGAGCAGCTGCGCGGTGAGGGCGTCCGTGCCGCCGTTCTCCGCCTTCCAGTCCTCGGCCGCGCCCGCGTTGTAGACCATGTCGAGGGTGAGGCCGCTGGTGCGCTGCCACTGGGCGGCGTACCGGGCGTCGGCCGCGGTCATCCGGATGTCCGGGACCTGCTCGCCCGGTCCGCCGACGCAGTCGATGTCGCCGGGGGTGCAGTTGCGCTCGGTGTCCCAGCGGGCGTCGGACGCGAAGACGTCGTCGACGTGCACCGAGAAGTAGTTCCGGCTCCGCCCGAGGTGGACGCCCTGGGTGAGCCATTCGACGATGCCGCGCGCCAGCAGCCGGAACTGCCGCTGGTGCTGGTTGTAGGCGAAGGTGACGACGAGTTCGCGGCGCCCGTCGTGGGCGTACTCCCCGAGCAGGCTGCCGCGGCCCTCGCCGCCCGGCACGGGAGCGTCGACATAGCTGGTGAAGCCCTCGCGGGGGCGGGCCAGATAGCCGTAGCTCTCGCTGACGGACGGAGCGTTGTCCTCGAAGGTCAGGGCGCCGTCGAGGTAGCCGAACGGGCCGGACCGGCCCGCGGCCGTGACCTGGGCGGCCGCGCCGTCGAGCGTGCCGGACCAGCCGCCCTCGCTGGTGTAGTCGAGCCCCACCCCCGGGTGGGCCCAGGTGTAGGCGTCGACCTGGCGGACGCCGAACCGCTGCTCGTACGCGACGAGCGCGGCCTGCTCGGCGGCCCCCGCGGAGCCCGCCCCGAACGGCGCCTCGTTCGGCAGCACCACCCCCTGGTACTTGGCGCGCGGCCGGCCGCCGACGGTGTCGCTCAGGAACGCGGCGTCGATCCTGGGGCGGTCCGGGTCGGCGAGGTCGAGCACGCGGTACGCGACGCCGGTGCCGCGCAGCTCGGAGGTGACGGCGGCGACCGCCGGCCCTCCGTCGTCGACGACGAGGACCTTCAGGTCGATCCGCGGCACCGGGTCGGCGGCCGCGGCCGGGGACCCGGGCAGCGCCGCGGCGAACAGCGCCGACGTGGTGAGCGCGACCACCGCCGCGCCGAGCCCGCCCCGCCTGCCGGCCCACCGGCCGGCCGCTCCCCCGTCGTGGGCGCGCCGGGCCGGCCGCCGCGGTGATCCGCCCGTGCGCGCAGCCGCGCCGGACCCCCTGGCGAATACGGATGCCATGGTGTTTCCCCCACCCCTTGTTGATCCGCTGGTGCCCCTCCCCGGCGAAGACACCGGGGAGGACATGTGGAAATCCTGCAAAGCAGCCAATCGCTCCCTTGCTTCTCCGGCCCGAGTGTGGACCGGAACCCGGCGTTCCGGCCCGAAACCCGGCGGAGTGACCACGGACGGGTGAATCCCCGACGGCGCGAGCGAACATCGCGGGCGCGCGTAGGCTCGTGGCGGCGCTCCGGCCCGCCCGACTTACGATGCGCCGGGCGGCCGACCCACCTCTTCGGCCCAGGAAACTCAACGGAAGCGAGATTTCACCACCGTGACTGCTCTCACTCTCAGCACTGCCGGCGCTGCGACGCTGCGCGCCGACGCGGTCGTCGTCGGCGTCGCCAAGGGCGCCAGGGGCGCCAAGGGCCCAGTCGTCGCAGCCGGCGCCGAGGCCGTGGACGCGGCGTTCGGCGGGAAGCTCGCCACCGTCCTCGAGACGCTCGGCGCCTCCGGTGCCGAGGGCGAGGTGACCAAGCTGCCCGCGCCGTCGGGCCTGAAGGCCCCGCTGGTGATCGCGGTCGGGCTCGGCGCCGCCCCGGAGAAGGACGCCGGGTACCCGGCCGAGACGCTGCGCCGCGCCGCCGGTTCGGCGGCCCGCGCGCTGGCCGGCGCGAAGAAGGCGGCGTTCGCCCTGCCGGTCGAGGCCGCCGGGGACGCCCAGGCGATCGCGGAGGGCGCGCTGCTGGGCGCCTACGCCTTCACCGCCTACCAGGACGAGGGGAACGGCAAGAAGCCGCTGGCCGAGGTGGCCCTGCTGGGTGCCAAGCCGCGCGACAAGGCCTTCAAGGACGCCGCCGCGCGGGCCGTCGCCGTGGCCGAGGAGATGAACCGGGCGCGTGACCTGGTCAACACCCCGCCGAACGACCTCTACCCCGAGTCGTTCGCGGCCGTCGCCACCGCCGCCGGCAAGGAGCACGGCCTCAAGGTGCAGGTCTGGGACGAGAAGGCGCTCGTCAAGGGCGGCTTCGGCGGCATCCTCGGCGTCGGCCAGGGCGCGGCCCGCGGCCCGCGCCTGGTGAAGGTGGCGTACACGCATCCGGAGGCGGAGAAGTCCCTCGCCCTCGTCGGCAAGGGCATCACCTACGACTCCGGCGGCATCTCGCTCAAGCCGGCCGGCCACAACGAGACGATGAAGTGCGACATGAGCGGCGCCGCCGCCGTGTTCGCCGCCGTCGTCGCGACGGCCCGGCTCGGTCTGCGGGTGAACCTCACCGGCTGGCTGGCCCTGGCCGAGAACATGCCGTCCGGCACCGCCACCCGCCCCGGCGACGTGCTGCGGATGTACAGCGGCAAGACGGTCGAGGTGCTCAACACCGACGCGGAGGGCCGGCTGGTGCTGGCCGACGCCATCGCCAAGGCGTCGGAGGAGAGCCCGGACGCGATCGTGGACGTGGCGACGCTGACCGGCGCGATGGTCCTGGCACTGGGCCACCGGCGCTTCGGGATCATGGCCAACGACGACGAGTTCCGCACCGCGGTCCACGAGGTCGCGGAGGAGGCCGGCGAGGACTCCTGGCCGATGCCGCTGCCCGCCGACCTGCGCAAGGGCATGGACTCGCCGACCGCCGACATCGCGAACATGGGCGACCGGATGGGCGGCGGCCTGGTCGCGGGCCTGTTCCTGAAGGAGTTCGTCGGCGAGGGCATCACCTGGGCCCACCTGGACATCGCCGGCCCGGCCTTCCACGAGGGCGCGCCGTTCGGCTACACGCCCAAGGGCGGCACCGGCTCCGCGGTCCGCACCCTGGTCGGGCTGGCCGAGCGGGCCGCCGACGGCGACCTGGGCTGAGGCGTCCGCACCGGGTCCCGGAGCGACCCCCGGGACCCGGCGCCGGGGCCGGGCTCCCGGGTCCGCGGGAATAGCGGGCGCCGGCATTCCGTTCGCCATCGACGAAATCCGCAGGTTCCTACGTACAGGTAACCGACGGGGCCGGCCGCGGTGCCGTCCCGTATCCCGGCCCCGCGTCCCGCCTCCCGTCGACAAGTGCGAAGATGGGTTCCCGGCAGGACAGGGCCCCCACCACAGGGCCGAAGACAAGCGGCCGAACACCAGCCGCCGCCCGGTCGTCCCCCGCCCTGGGAGACGCCGGCGCCCGGCGCACATGCATGGAGGACGTGACGTGGCGAACGACGCCAGCACCGTTTTCGACCTAGTGATCCTCGGCGGTGGCAGCGGTGGTTACGCCGCGGCCCTGCGCGGAGCGCAGCTGGGCCTGGACGTCGCCCTGATCGAGAAGGACAAGGTCGGCGGCACCTGCCTGCACCGCGGATGCATTCCCACCAAGGCCCTGCTGCACGCCGGCGAGATCGCCGACCAGGCGCGCGAGAGCGAGCAGTTCGGCGTCAAGGCCAGCTTCGAGGGCATCGACGTCCCGGCGGTCCACAAGTACAAGGACGAGGTGATCTCCGGGCTGTACAAGGGCCTGCAGGGTCTGATCGCCTCCCGCAAGGTCACGTACATCGAGGGCGAGGGCCGGCTGTCCTCCCCCACGTCCGTCGATGTCAACGGCCGCCGGGTCGAGGGCCGCCACGTCCTCCTCGCCACCGGTTCGGTACCGAAGTCGCTGCCCGGTCTGACCATCGACGGCAACCGGATCATCTCCTCCGACCACGCGCTGGTCCTGGACCGCGTGCCGAAGTCCGCGATCGTCCTGGGCGGCGGCGTCATCGGTGTCGAGTTCGCCTCGGCCTGGAAGTCCTTCGGCACCGACATCACGATCATCGAGGCGCTGAAGCACCTCGTCCCGGTCGAGGACGAGAACAGCTCCAAGCTCCTCGAGCGCGCCTTCCGCAAGCGCGGCATCAAGTTCAACCTGGGCACCTTCTTCGAGAAGGCCGAGTACACCGAGGACGGTGTGCGGGTCACCCTCGCCGACGGCAAGACCTTCGAGGCCGAGGTGCTGCTGGTCGCCGTGGGCCGCGGCCCGGTCTCCCAGGGCCTGGGCTACGAGGAGCAGGGCGTCGCGATGGACCGCGGCTACGTCCTGGTCGACGAGTACATGCGGACGAACGTGCCGACCGTCTCCGCCGTCGGCGACCTGGTCCCGACCCTGCAGCTCGCGCACGTCGGCTTCGCCGAGGGCATCCTGGTGGCGGAGCGTCTGGCCGGTCTGAAGACCGTCCCGATCGACTACGACGGTGTGCCCAAGGTGACCTACTGCCACCCGGAGGTCGCCTCCGTGGGCCTGTCCGAGGCCAAGGCCAAGGAGGTCTACGGCGCGGACAAGGTCGTCGCTCTGAAGTACAACCTGGCGGGCAACGGCAAGAGCAAGATCCTCAAGACCGCGGGCGAGATCAAGCTCGTCCAGGTCAAGGACGGTGCCGTCGTCGGCGTCCACATGGTCGGTGACCGTATGGGCGAGCAGGTCGGCGAGGCCCAGCTGATCTACAACTGGGAGGCTCTGCCGGCCGAGGTCGCGCAGCTCGTCCACGCGCACCCGACGCAGAACGAGGCGCTCGGCGAGGCCCACCTGGCCCTCGCGGGCAAGCCCCTCCACTCCCACGACTGATCTCGGTCACGGGCGCGACGACCACTACCGCACTTTCGTAAGGAGCAACCGAAACCATGCCGGTTTCCGTAACCCTTCCGGCGCTCGGAGAGAGCGTCACCGAGGGCACCGTCACCCGCTGGCTGAAGGCCGAGGGCGAACGCGTCGAGGCCGACGAGCCGCTGCTCGAGGTGTCGACGGACAAGGTCGACACCGAGATCCCCGCACCGGCCGCCGGTGTGCTGGCGTCCATCAAGGTCGCCGAGGACGAGACCGTCGAGGTCGGCGCCGAGCTGGCCGTCATCGACGACGGCTCCGGGGCGGCGGCCGAGCAGGCGCCGGCCGCCGAGCCGGAGCAGCCCGCCCAGGCCCCCGAGCCGCAGCCCGCCCCGGCGGCCGAGCAGGCCCAGGCCCCCGAGCCGCAGCAGGCGGCGCCGGCCGCCGAGGCCGCCGCCGGGGGCGGCGGCGCGGAGGGCACCGACGTCGTCCTGCCCGCGCTGGGCGAGTCGGTCACCGAGGGCACCGTCACCCGCTGGCTGAAGGAGGTCGGCGAGGAGGTCGCGGAGGACGAGCCGCTGCTCGAGGTCTCCACCGACAAGGTCGACACCGAGATCCCCGCACCGGCCGCCGGTGTGCTGCTGGAGATCGTCGTCGGTGAGGACGAGACCGCCGAGGTCGGCGCGAAGCTCGCCGTCATCGGTGCCCCGGGTGCCGCTCCGGCCGCCCCCGCCGAGCCGGCCCAGGCCCCGGCCCAGCCCGCCGCCGCACCGGCACCGGAGGCTCCGGCGCAGCCGCCCGCCCGCCGCCGCACCGGCTCAGGCCCAGGCGGCTCCCGCGGCCCAGGCTCCGACTCCGGCCGAGCCCGCGGCCCCGGCCCCCGCTGCGGCCCAGCCCCGCGGCCGCCCCGGCGCAGCCCGCCGCCCCGGCACCGGCTCCCGCTGCCGCTCCGGCCGCGGACGACGGCGCCTATGTCACACCGCTGGTCCGCAAGCTCGCCGCCGAGAGCGGCGTGGACCTGTCCAGGGTCAAGGGCACCGGCGTCGGCGGCCGTATCCGCAAGCAGGACGTCATCGCCGCCGCCGAGGCCGCGAAGGCCGCCGCACCGGCTCCCGCGGCGGCCGCGCCGGCCGCCAAGAAGGCCCCGGCTCTCGAGGTGTCCCCGCTGCGCGGTCAGACCGTCAAGATGACCCGCATGCGCAAGGTCATCGGCGACAACATGATGAAGGCGCTCCACGGCCAGGCCCAGCTCTCCTCGGTCGTCGAGGTCGACGTCACCCGGGTGATGAGGCTGCGGACCCAGGCCAAGGACGCGTTCGCGGCCCGCGAGGGCGTCAAGCTCTCCCCGATGCCGTTCTTCGTCAAGGCCGCTGCCCAGGCGCTGAAGGCCCACCCGGTCATCAACGCCCGGATCAACGAGGACGAGGGCACCATCACCTACTTCGACTCGGAGAACGTCGGCATCGCCGTCGACTCCGAGAAGGGCCTGATGACCCCGGTCATCAAGGGTGCGGGCGACCTCAACCTGGCCGGTATCGCCAAGGCCACCGCCGATCTCGCGGGCAAGGTCCGCGGCAACAAGATCACGCCGGACGAGCTGGCGGGTGCGACGTTCACGATCAGCAACACCGGTTCGCGCGGTGCGCTGTTCGACACGATCATCGTGCCGCCGAACCAGGTCGCGATCCTGGGCATCGGCGCCACGGTGAAGCGTCCGGCCGTCATCGAGACGCCCGAGGGCACGGTCATCGGCGTCCGCGACATGACGTACCTGACGCTCTCCTACGACCACCGCCTGGTGGACGGAGCCGACGCCGCGCGCTACCTGACCGCGGTCAAGGCCATCCTCGAGGCCGGTGAGTTCGAGGTCGAGCTCGGCCTCTGAGCGCCCCGGCTGTAACCAGCCTCACCGGCGGCGGCCGTACCCGGGAGTACTTCCGGGTACGGCCGCCGCCGTATTGTCTAGGGGTCTTCTCTTCTTGAAGGAGCGGTCCATGACCATGCCCGTCGTCCACTCGCTGCGCGATCAGATCCGCGAGCACATCGTGGAGGGCATCGTCAGCGGCCGCTGGAAGCCGGGCGAGCGGATCGTGGAGCGCCGCATCGCCACGGAGCTGGCCGTGAGCCAGACACCCGTACGGGAGGCGCTGCGCGAGCTGGAGTCCCTCCGGCTGATCGAGTCGGCGCCCAACAAGGGCGTCCGGGTGCGCAACCTCACCGCTGCGGACCTGGAGGAGAGCTACCCGGTCCGGGCCGGGCTGGAGCAGATCGCCGCCGAGCTGGCCGCCGAGCGGCTGGCGGCCGACTGCTCGGCACTGGAACCGCACGTCGCCGCGCTGTACGAGGCGGACCGCGCCGCGGACGGGACGGCGCAGGTGCGGCACACGGTGGCGTTCCACCGGGAGCTGGTCAAGGCCGCGGGCAACGGGGTGCTGCTGCACACCTGGGAGGGCCTGGGGATCGAGGTCTTCACCGCGCTGTCCATCCGGTGGCTGGGGACGAAGCAGAAGTCCTACGCGGAGGAGCACGAGGAGCTGGTGGAGGCCTTCCGCCGCCGTGATCCCCGGATCGGCGCGCTCGTCAAGGCCCACGTTCTGGGCTGCGCGCCCCGCGCCTGAGATCCCACCCCAACTCAACTAACGTCAGTGTTACTAACCTCGATGTTAGTATCACCATGGCAGGTGGTGAGGGAGAGGTGGCCCCATGACGGCATTCGTGGGCAGGCGGCACGAGCTCGAGACGTTGGACCGCGAGCTGGGCAAGGTGGCGAGCGGGGTCGGAGGGGAGCGGCCCGGGCGCTGCGTGATGCTTCGCGGGCGTCGCCGGGTGGGCAAGTCGCGGCTCGTGGAGCGGTTCGCCGAGAGGTCCGGCGCGCCGTTCCTCTTCTATGCCGCCACAGGGGCGTCGCCGGAAGCGGACCTGGAACGGCTCAGCCAGGACGCCCGGGCGTCAAGCCTTCCGCTGGCGAGCCTGCTGACCGCGGCCCGCCCGGCGACCTGGGATGCGGCCTTCGATGTCCTGGCGGCGGCACTTCCACACGACCGGGCGAGCGTGGTGGTCTTGGACGAAGTGCCCTATCTGATGGATGCGGAGGGCGCTTTCGAGGGCATGCTTCAGCGCGCCTGGGACCGAGTGCTGGAGAAGAAGCCGGTCCTGCTCGTTCTCATCGGATCCGACCTATCGATGATGGAGACGCTGAACAGCTATGGACGCCCGTTCCACCAGCGCGGACGGGAGATGGTGCTGGGGCCGCTCAACCCGGCGGAGGTGGGCGAGATGCTCGGTCTCGATCCCGCCCCAGCCTTCGACGCGGCCTTGATCACCGGTGGACTGCCACTGATCTGCGCGGAGTGGACGCACGGCGCCGGGATGTGGGAGTTCCTGCGGGCTGCGCTCAGCGATCCGGTCTCGGCCTTGCTGGTGTCCGCCGAGCGCTCGCTGGCGGCCGAGTTCCCTCAGCAGGTTCAGGCCCGCGCCGTCCTCTCGGCGATCGGCAGCGGTGAGCGGACGTTCTCCAACATCGCCCGCGCGGCCGGCGGAATCGGGGCGACCCCGCTACAGAGGTCGCTGGGGATTCTTGCGGACAAGCGGGTGATCACGGCGGAGCTGCCCTTGTCCACACGGCCTTCGAAGGATCGTCGCTACCGGGTCGCGGATCCCTACCTCCGCTTCTGGCTGAAGCTCCTGGGTCCGGCGATGGAAGAGATCGAGCGGGGGCGGGGCGACCTGACGCTGCAGCGCATCCGCGAGAACTGGACCAGCTGGCGCGGCAGGGCCATCGAACCTCTGGTGCGCGAGGCACTGGCACGGCTACTGCCCGACGCGAACCTCCCCGCCGCCCCCGCCATCGGTGGCTACTGGACCCGTACCAACGACGTGGAGATCGACGTCGTGGGAGCGGACCGCGCGCCGATCGCCAGGGAGCTGCTGTTCGTCGGCTCGGTGAAGTGGCTGGAGAACTCCCCGTTCGACCGGCACGATCTCGCGGCGCTGCACGGCCACCGCGCCGCGCTCACGCCCGCTCCCGTGCCTGTGATCGCCGTCTCGCGCAGCGGCACGGACTGCGCGGGGCTCGACGCCGCATACGGCCCGGCCGAACTCCTCGCGGCATGGTCCACCTGAGCACGCCGGACCGCACGCAGGCCCGCCCGGCGAACACCGCGCACCGGCACCCGGACCCCCGTACCCGTACTGGCACAGGCACCCGCACCCGCCCCGGTGCCGGTGCCGGGCCATGACACCGGCACCGGGTGCCCTGTTTCGCGGCACCCTGTGCCGACTTTCTCGAAGTGAAGAAGTTTTCTCCCGAACGCTTTGATCGATCATCGATCGGAGGCTTACAGTTCACCACGGACTCACCGGTCCGCCCGGCCCCGTCCTGCCAGACAAGGCCCCTCCACCCCTCCTCCCTCTCCGGAAGGCGGTGTCATGACCGACCCCGTAGCCATGCTTCCGAGCGAGCTCGACCAGCTCCCGGACCGTGACACCGAGGAGACCGCCGAATGGGCGGCCTCCCTCGACGCCGTCACCAAGGCCGCCGGCCCGCATCGCGCCGCGTACCTGATGCGCCGCACCCTCCAGCACGCCGAGGGTGTGGCAGGGCTCGATCTGCCCAAGCTCCTGGAGACGGACTACGTCAACACCATCCCGACCGCCGCCGAGCCGCTCCCGGCCGGTGACGAGGAGATGGAGCGCCGGATCACCGCCTGGAACCGGTGGAACGCGGCGGCGATGGTCACCCGCGGCTCGCAGCACGGCGTCGGCGGCCACATCGCCACCTTCGCCTCCGCCGCCTGGCTCTACGAGACCGGCTTCAACCACTTCTTCCGCGGGAAGGAGGGCGGGGGCACCTCCCAGGCCGGGGACTCCGGCGACCAGCTGTACATCCAGGGCCACGCCTCCCCCGGCATCTACGCCCGGGCCTTCCTCGACGGCCGCCTCACCGAGGCGCACCTCGACAACTTCCGCCGGGAGGCGGGCGGCGGCGGCCTGCCGTCGTACCCCCACCCGCGCAGGCTGCCCTGGCTCTGGGAGTTCCCCACGGTCTCCATGGGCCTGGGCCCGCTGTCCGCGATCTACCAGGCGCGCTTCAACCGCTATCTGACCAGCCGCGGCATCAAGGACGTCTCCGCGTCGCACGTCTGGGCGTTCCTCGGCGACGGCGAGATGGACGAACCCGAGTCGACCGCGGCGCTCGCGCTGGCCGGTCGTGAGGGCCTGGACAACCTGACCTTCGTCATCAACTGCAACCTGCAGCGCCTCGACGGCCCGGTCCGCGCCAACTTCAAGATCGTTCAGGAGCTGGAGGCCCAGTTCCGCGGCGCCGGCTGGAACGTCGTGAAGACCCTCTGGGGCAACGCCTGGGACGAGCTCTTCCAGCTCGACACCACCGGCGCCCTGGTCCGCCGGCTGCGCGAGGTCCCGGACGCCCAGGTCCAGACGTACCAGACCCGAGACGCCGCCTACATCCGGCAGGACTTCTTCGGCAAGGACCCGGCGCTCACCGAGATGGCGAAGCTGCTGACCGACGACAAGATCCTCGAGTGCTTCCACCTCTCGCGCGGCGGTCACGAGCCGCGCAAGGTGTACGCCGCCTACAAGGCCGCCGTGGAGTTCAAGGGCGCCCCGACGGTGATCCTGGCCCAGACGGTCAAGGGCCACACGCTCGGCGAGGGCTTCGCGTCCAAGAACGCCAACCACCAGATGAAGAAGCTGACGGTGGACGAGTTCAAGGCGATGCGCGACCTGCTCGACCTGCCGATCAGGGACGGCGACTTCGCCGACGGCCGGGTGCCCTACGGCCACCCCGGTGCCGGCTCCCCCGAGGTCCGCTACCTCCAGGAGCGCCGCGCGGCGCTCGGCGGCCCGGCCCCGGCCCGCCGCGTCCACCCGGTCGCCCCGCTGCCCGCGCCCGCCGAGAAGGCGTTCGCCGCCTTCGACAAGGGCTCCGGCAACCAGTCGGTGGCGACGACGATGGCCTTCGTCCGCCTGGTCAAGGAGCTGATCCGGGACAAGGAGACCGGGCGGCGCTGGGTGCCGATCGTCCCGGACGAGGCCCGTACCTTCGGTATGGAGTCGCTGTTCCCCTCGCTCGGCATCTACTCGCCGAAGGGCCAGACGTACGAGCCGGTCGACCGCGACCAGCTGATGTACTACCGCGAGGCGGAGAACGGCCAGATCCTCAACGAGGGCATCACCGAGGCCGGCTCGATGGCGGACTTCATCGCCGCCGCGTCGTCGTACGCCACGCACGGCGAGACGATGATCCCCTTCTACATCTTCTACTCGATGTTCGGCTGGCAGCGGACCGCCGACCAGATGTGGCAGCTCGCCGACCAGCTCGGCAGGGGCTTCCTCGTCGGGGCCACCGCCGGCCGCACCACCCTGACCGGCGAGGGCCTGCAGCACGCGGACGGCCACTCGCCGATGATCGCGGCGACGAACCCGGCGGCGCTCACCTACGACCCGGCGTTCGCCTACGAGGTCGCGGCCATCGTCAAGGACGGTCTGCGCCGCATGTTCGGCGAGGCCCGCCCCGACGAGGACCCGGACGTCTTCTACTACCTGACGGTCTACAACGAGCCGATGCCGCAGCCCGCGAAGCCGGAGGGCGTGGACGAGGGCATCGTCCGCGGTCTCTACCGGTTCAGGGCGGGCGAGGGCGAGGCGGGCGACCCGCGCATCCAGCTCCTCGCCTCGGGCACGGCGATCCACTGGGCGCTGGAGGCGCAGCGCCTGCTGGCCGCCGAGTGGGGCGTCACGGCGGACGTGTGGTCGGCGACCTCCTGGACCGAGCTGCGGCGCGACGCGCTGGAGGCGGACGAGGCACTGCTGCGCGGCGAGTCCCGCGTCCCGTACGTGCGTCAGGCCCTGGAGGGCGCCGAGGGTCCGGTCCTCGCGGTGAGCGACTACATGCGGCAGGTGCCGGACCAGATCGCGCAGTGGGTGGAGCAGGACTGGTCCTCGCTGGGCGCCGACGGCTTCGGCCTGTCGGACACCCGCGAGTCGGCGCGCCGCCACTTCGGTGTCGACGCGCAGTCGGTCGTGGTCGCGGCACTGGCGCAGCTCGCCCGCCGCGGCGAGGTGCCGGCGTCCGCGGTCAAGGAGGCACGCGAGCGCTACGGCTTCTGAGCCCGGGGCACCCCCGGGCTCGGAAACCCGGGGGGTGCCCCCGGACGCCCCGCGGTCCCCGGGCCGGCGGGGCGTCCGCGTTCCGTCCGCCGGGCGGGGCCCATGGACCCGGACGCCTCCCGCCCGCCGGACGCGGCCCACGGACACGGACGCCTCCCGCCCGCCGGACGCGGCCCACGCAGGGCGCCCGCGCCCAGCCGGAGGGGACCCACGCAGGCCTCCGCACCCCGCCTGCCGGACGCGGCCCACGGACACGGACGCCAGCCGCCCGCCGGACGGGGCCCACGCGGGCGCGCGCGTTGCCGCGACAATGGCCGGCATGCGCGCTGCCCGGCTCATCAAGATGGTTCTGCTGCTCCAGTCCCGGCCCTCCATGACCGCCGCCGAGCTCGCCCACGAGCTGGAGGTCTCCGAACGGACCGTCACCCGGGACGCGCTCGCCCTGTCGGAGGCGGGGGTTCCGGTGTACGCGGACCGCGGGAGGGCGGGCGGCTACCGGCTCGTCGGCGGGTACCGGACGCGGCTGACCGGGCTCGCCAGGAGCGAGGCCGAGGCGCTGTTCCTGTCCGGGGTGCCCGGGGCACTGCGTGAGATGGGACTGGAGGACGCGGCCTCCGCCGCGCGGCTCAAGGTCTCCGCCGCGCTGCTCCCGGCGCTCCGGGACGCCTCCCGCAGCGCGGCGCAGCGGTTCCATCTGGACGCGCCCGGCTGGTACCACGAGCCGGAGACGCCGGACCTGCTGCCGGTGGTCGCCGAGGCCGTGTGGGACGACCGCGTGGTGGCCGCCCGCTACCGGGACGCCGAGCGGCGGCTGGAGCCGTACGGCCTCGTACTGAAGGCCGGCGTCTGGTACCTGTGCGCCTTCGCCGACGGCACGTCGTTCCGCGTCTACCGCATCGACCGGTTCACGGCCGTCTCCCTGACCGCCGAGCACTTCGAACGGGACGCGTCGTTCGATCTGCCGGCCTTCTGGGAGGAGCGCGCCGCGCAGTTCGCCCGCTCCATCCTGCGGGCCGAGGTGGTGCTGCGGCTGTCCCCGGACGCGGCCAGCCGGCTGCCGCACGTCACCGACCGGGCGGCGGCCGGGGAGGCGCTGGAGACGGCGGGCCCGGCGGACGACCGGGGGTGGCGCACGGTCACGCTGCCGGTGGAGTCCGAGCAGGTGGCGTTCACCCAGCTCCTCGCGCTCGGAGCGGAGGCGGAGGTGCTGCGGCCCGCGGGCCTCCGCGAGCGGTTCGCGGAGGCCGCGGCCCGGCTGCACGACCTCTACGGGGGCCGGTCCCGCGGCGGCGCCGCCCAGCGGTAGACGGCACCACTCAGCGGAAGACGGCTTCGCCCAGCGGTAGACGGCACCACTCAGCCGAAGCCGGCGCCGCCCAGCCGAAGACGGCGCCGCCCAGCGGTAGACGGCTCCGCTCAGCGGTAGTCGTCCGCCGGTGCATCCTTGCCCCCGAACACGACGTCCTCGAAGTACGCCCAGGCGTCCGGCCGGCTCCCGTCGGCGTCCGTGAACCCGTACTCCTTAGCGAGCTGCCCGCTGGAGAGCGAACGGCCGTTCCAGCGGGCCCGGTCCGGGTCGGCGGCGAGGGCGGCGACCGCGCGCCCGAGGTACACCGGTGATTCGGCGATGGCGAAGTGGGGCTGGTCGGCGATCGCGTCCCGCCAGTTGTCCTCGCGTACCCCGAACGTGTCCAGCATCTGCTCGGAGCGCAGGAAGCCGGGCGTCACGCACACCGCCGTGCAACCGGTGTCCTTCAGGTCCTCGCCCAGGGCGAACGCCATCCGGATCGGGGCGTTCTTGGTGAGGTCGTAGTAGAAGTTCTCGCGGAAGCGGCGGTTGGTCTCCGCCGTGCCGTCGGTGACCTCGACGACCAGCCCGCCGGGCCGGCGCACCAGCAGGGGCAGCGCACAGCTGCTGGTGATGATGTGGCTGCGGACGCCAAGTTCCAGCATGCGCAGTCCGCGGTCGAGGTCGGTGTCCCACATCTTGGTGTCCCAGAGCACGAGGTGCTCGCCGCCCCAGACGTCGTTGACCAGGATGTCCAGCCTGCCGCACTCCTCGTCGATCCGGGCGACGAGGGCGCGGACCGCGGCCGCGTCGAGGTGGTCGGTGGGGACGGCGATGCCCCGGCCGCCCGCGGCCGTGACCAGTTCGGCCGTCTCCTCGATCGTCTCGGTCGCCCGGCCGACCTCGCTGACCCGCTCCCTGGTGGTACGTCCGGTCACGTAGACCGTGGCGCCCGCCGCGCCCAGCTGTACGGCGATGGCCCGGCCCGCGCCCCGTGTCGCACCCGCGACGAGTGCGATCTTCCCCTGCAGTGGTGTCTCGGTCGTCATGGTGCGACGCTCGCACGTAATCCAGACATCCTCTGTCCGCA
This sequence comes from Streptomyces tirandamycinicus, assembly GCF_003097515.1. Classification (NCBI taxonomy): domain Bacteria; kingdom Bacillati; phylum Actinomycetota; class Actinomycetes; order Kitasatosporales; family Streptomycetaceae; genus Streptomyces; species Streptomyces tirandamycinicus. The sequence continues at coordinate 977,659 of NZ_CP029188.1, forward strand.
TTCCCCTGACGTGTTCCGGCCGGACGCACACCCGGCCGCCTTTCCGCGAGACGGCAATTCGGCCACTCCGCGTGCGGGGGCCCCCGCGACCCCCGATGCTTGTCCCGTGATGGACGAGACGGAGTTCTGGGAGATCATCGACAGCACCCGCGACGCGGCCGAGGGCGACCCCGAGGACCACGCCGACCTGCTGGTCGAACGGCTGCTGCAGCTCGACCCCGACTCCGTACTGGACTTCGCGCGGCACTTCGAGGCCCGCTACAACCGCGCGTACCGCTGGGATCTGTGGGGTGCGGCCACCGTGCTGCTCGGCGGCGCGAGCGACGACGCGTTCGACTACTTCCGCTGCTGGCTGATCGGCCAGGGCCGGGAGGTCTTCGAGGGCGCGGTGCATGCCCCGGACTCCCTTGCCGAACTGCTGGACGACTTCGACGAGGAGATCGACGGCGACGGTGAGGAGCTGGGGTACGCGGCGGACGAGGCGTACGAGCAGCTCACCGGAACGGCCGCACCCGATCTGGGGATCGCGGCGCAGCCCGCGGAGCCGGAGGGCGCCCCCTTCGACCTGGAGAGCGACCGTGTGCTCGCGGAGCGGTTCCCGGCACTGTGGGAGCGCTTCGGGTCGTAGGCGGCCCGGTCCGCGGCCGGGGGCGGTGCCCGGGCTGCCCGGGCTGCCCGGGGGTGTCCGGGCCCCCGGAGCGGCCCGGGGTGTCCGTTCCCGGGCGGGGTACGGCCGGAGCCCGAACCCTCGCCGAAGCTCGAACCCTCGCCCCCCCGAACCCTCGCCGGGGCTCGAACCTCCGCCCGAGTCCGGGCCCGCAGGGCGCCCCGGAGGCGTCCACGGACGGAGTACGCGCGGTACACGGACGGGTGACGCGTCCGGCCCTGACGTACGGTCAGTGGCGTCGGCCCACGGCGGGCGTAGGCTCGTCCGGTGAGCACCACGCCGCCGTCACCGCGCCGGCCGCTGACCGAGCGCCGCAAGGCCGCGACCCGGCTCGAGATCGCCCGAGCCGCCGCGGAACTGTTCACCGAGCACGGCCCGGACGCCACCTCGGCCGAGGAGATCGCGGACCGTGCCGGGGTGGCCCTGCGCACGTTCTACCGGTACTTCCGCAACAAGCACGATGCCGTCGGCCCGTTGCTGGCCGTGGGCGCGGAGCGCTGGCGGGCACTGCTCGCGGCCACCGGCCCGGGCACCCCGCTGCCCGAGGCGCTGGAGCGGACGCTGGCCGAGGCGCTCGCGGTGCCGGTGGGCGGGACCGCCGAGGGTCTGCGCCGCACCCGGGCGCTGCTGCGCACGGCGCTGCGGGACCCGGCGCTACGCGCGGTCTGGTACCGGGTGAACCAGGAGTCCGAGGAGCGGCTGGTCCCGGTGCTCGCCCGGCTGGCCGGGCCGGACTCCGACCCGCTGGAACTGCGGCTCACCGCGGCGGTCGCCGTGGACGCGCTGCGCATCGGGCTGGAGGTGTGGGCCGCCGACGCGCCGCCCGGGGCCGCGGGCGCCGGCACGGGGTCGCCCGCGGGGCCGGCGTTGCGGTGTCTGCGGGAACTGTCCGGCGGGCTCCGCCCGTTGGCGCCCGTGACCCCGGCTGCCCGGTGAGCGGGCGTCCCATCGGCCCGGGCTACCCGGTGAGCGGGCGTCCCATGAGCACATCGTCGACGTACCGGCCGGCCAGGAAGAACTCGCCGGGCAGCACGCCCTCGACGGTGTAGCCCTCGGACTCGTAGAGACGGCGGGCAGGAGTGTTGTGGCCGAGCACCCGCAGGGTGACACGGGTCGCGCCCTGGCGGCGCGCCTCGTCCCCGGCGGCGCGCAGCAGTGCCCGCGCGACGCCCTCCCCACGTGCCCAGCGGGCCACCGCGAGGCCCTGGATCTGCCGTACGTGCTGGTTGCAGGCGAGCGGGGTGGGAGCGCAGAGCCGGATGTACCCGGCGATCCTTCCGTCGCCGGTCGCACCCCCGGTGACCGGCTCGGCGACCAGATGCTGCTCGGGTGGATGGGTCTCGTCGAAGAACGGGCGGTACGGCGGCACCGGGCGCGGCTGGACCGCGTGCAGCGTCGACCAGGTGGCGCGGTCGAGTTCGGCGAGGTCGGCGTCGTCGGATCGCCGGGCGGGACGTATGACGAAGGGCGTGCCGGGTTCGGACATGGCGGTCAATGTGTCATGAGGGCAGGATGTGATGCATGCGTATTGCTGTGACGGGCGCGAGCGGTCTGATCGGTTCCGCACTGGTGCGATCCCTGCGGGCCGGGGGTGCGGCCGGAGGTCCCGGCGGAGATGTCGCCGAAGGGGCGGGCACAGGTCCCGCAGGAGGTGCCGACGGAGGTCCCAGCAGGGGTCCCGGCGGAGGGCACGAGGTGGTACGGCTCGTCAGGCGGCCGCCGCGGGCCGCCGACGAGGTCCGCTGGGACCCCGCGCGGCAGTTCGTGGACACGGCGGGCCTCGTCGGCTGTGAGGCCGTGGTCCATCTGGCGGGCGCCGGGGTGGGCGACCGGCGGTGGAGTGAGGAGTACAAGAAGAAGATCCGGGACAGCCGGGTGCTCGGCACGGCCGCGATCGCGGAAGCGGTCGCGTCGATGGAGGAGCCGCCGCGGGTGCTGGTGTGCGGCTCGGCGATCGGGTACTACGGCGACACCGGCGACCGCGCGGTCGACGAGAGCGCCCCACCCGGTGAGGGCTTCCTCCCGCGCGTCTGCGAGGAGTGGGAGGCCGCGGCGGCGCCGGCCGAGGAGGCCGGCGTGCGGGTCGCGTTCGCCCGCACGGGGCTGGTGGTGGCGCGCGAGGGTGGCGCGTGGGGCCGGCTCTTCCCGATCTTCCGTGCGGGTCTGGGCGGGCGGCTGGGCAGCGGAGACCAGTTCTGGAGCTTCATCTCCCTTGAGGACGAGGTCGCGGCACTGCGCCACATCGTGGACACGGACACCCTGTCGGGCCCGGTCAACCTGACGGCCCCGGAGCCGCTCACCAATCGCGAGGTGACGGCCGCGATGGGCCGGGTGCTCAACCGTCCGACGCTGCTCACGGTGCCGCCGGTCGCCCTGCGTGTGTTCCTCGGCGAGTTCGCGGAGGACGTCCTCGGCAGCCAGCGGGTCGTACCGAGGAAGCTCCTCGACTCCGGCTTCGCCTTCTCCCACCCGTCCATCGACGAGGCCATCCGCGCGGCACTCGACTGACGCGACACGGCCGATCGGCAATCGGCAATCGGCAATCGGCGGTCAGCGGTCAGCGGTCAGCGGTCGACGGTGGGCAGCGCGGTCCCGGGGCGGCGCGGTCCCAGGGGCACGGTCCCGGAACGGCACGGTCCCGGACGGCGCCGGGCGCCCGTGACGCACACCCGGCGCGTCGGCACACGAACGATTGCGCCCTCCGCGCGCCCCGGCGCGTACCCCGGTCCGAAGCCGGTCGCACGGACCGGCGGCACCGTGCTCCCGGGCGCCCGCCGCGCGCGCGTGGATTCCCGCGGCCGGGTTTCTACCCTCGTTCCGAACTTCGGCATTCCGCCAGCCGGTTGGGGGCATGAGGACCCCACAACAGCCGCGCCGACCTCGGGAGGGGCACGTGCTCAGCAGCGCACGCCACGCGGACGTCGTCATCGTCGGAGCCGGTATCGCCGGACTCGCGGCGGCTCATCGGCTGACCAGTGCGGGAGTCACGGTCACCGTACTCGAGGCAGGACCGCGCCCGGGGGGCCGGACGGCCACCGGTGAACTGGACGGGTTCCGGCTCGACCGGACGGTCCAGTTGCTCAACACCTCCTACCCGGAGCTCCGCCGCGTCCCGGCCCTGGCCGGTCTCCCGCTGAGCCGGTTCTCACCCGGTGTGCTCGTGCACAGCGAGGGCCGGCACCATCGCGCCGGAGAGGTCCTCGGCATGCGCGGGACGGGGGGCACGCGGCGCGCGAGGGGCGCATTGACCGCAGCGCGCGCCCTGGCGAGCGCTCCCCGAATCCCCCTCGGCGGCGCCTTGGACCAGGCCCGGCTCGCGGCGGCTCTCGGACGGATCGCCGCCACCCCGACCCGGCGCCTGCTGACCCGTCGTGAACTGGCCACGCGGGAAGCGCTGTTCAGCCGCGGTCTGCCCCCGCGCACCGTCCACACCTTCCTCCGGCCGCTGCTCACCGCCCTCCTGAACGACGCCGACCTGGTCTCCTCCAGCCGCTGCGCCGACCTGGTGCTGCGCGGCTTCGCCCGCGGCCGGCTCTGCGTGCCGACGGGCGGCGCCGGCGGGCTTCCGGAGGCGCTCGCGGACGCGCTGCCGCCGGGCACCGTGATCACCGGTGCGCGGGTCACCGAGGCGTCCATCTCCTCGGTCACCACCGAGGAGCACGGCACCTTCGGCTGCCGGGCCCTGCTCGTGGCGACGGGGGCCAGGGCCGCGGCGGAACTGCTCCCGGGCCTGCGAGTGCCGGATTTCCACTCCCTCACCGTCCTGCACCACGCCGCCCCGGCGCCGCCGTTGGCCGAGCCGGCCCTGGTGCTGGACGCGGACGGGACCGGCCCGGTCGCGCACACGGCGGTGATGAGCGAGGTGGATCCGTCCCGTGCGCCCGGGGGCAGGGCCCTGGTCACCTCCGCGGTGCTGGGCCGCCCGCCCGCCGGACTCGACGAACGCGTCAGGGCCCATCTCGCCGCGCTGTACGGGACGCCCACCGCCGACTGGGAGCTGCTGGACGTGCACCACGACCCGGAGGCCGTCCCCACGATGCCCGCGCCGCACGACCTGCGCCGGCCGGTACGACTGCTCTGCGGGCTCTACGTCTGCGGCGGCCACCGGGACACCAGCACCGTCCAGGGCGCGCTGCACTCGGCGCGCCGCGCGGCGCACGCGGTCCTGCGCGACTTCGGTATCCAGCCGGAGCTCGCCCCCGCGCTGCTCAGCCCCGCCGCGGCCTGACCACCGCCGCGGCCCGGCCACTGCGACCTGACCACAACCGCGCGACCACCGCGGCCCGAGCACCGCTGCCGCCGGGCCGGATCCCTGCTGTCCGGCCGGCCGGGCAGCGGGCCCGTCCGCTGCCGGGACTGTCCACGCAGCCTCCAGGACGGTCCCCGGCGCGGCTCAGGGGCTTCCGGGCCCGCCCGCCGGGCCCTCCCGGGGCGGCGGCGGGGCCCGGATGGGGCGCCGCCGGCCGTCCAGCTCACCCGGTCGGCCCCGCTGGGGACCCGATGGGCCCCGGCCGGACCCGGCCGGTCAGCCGGCCGTCAGCCGATCGCCGCGACCCGGTCGCGGTAGGTGCGGACCGCGGCCGCGTCGCGGTAGGGCTCCAGCCGCCGCTCGAAGTCCCGCACGTACTCGATGGCCCGTGCCGACCGCATCTCCGACGCCTGCTGCGCCGCCTCCGCCCCGAGGGCGCACGCCTGGTCCAGTTCGCCGAGTCCGAGCCGGGAGGTGGCGAGGACGACACGGCAGAAGAGCCGGCTGCGCGCGAAACCGGGGGCGCGCAGCTGGAGGGAGCGCTCGGCGTGCTGCACGGCCGCGCGGTACTGCTGCAGGTCGCGGTGGCAGTGCCCGAACTCGTCCGCCAGTTGCGCCTCGTCGAAGAACCGCGCCCAGACCGGCACGTCGTCCCCGGGGCGTGCGATGCCCAGTGTCCGCTCGGCCCGGACCAGTGAGGCCGTGCAGGACCGGACCTCCCCGAGCACCCCGTGTCCGCGGGCCTCGACCGCGTGCAGCAGGGCCTGGACGGTGGGCGGGGCGGAGGAGCCGACGCCCTGCTGGGCGACCCGGGTGAGCTGGACGGCCTCCCGCCCGTGCCCGAGGTACACGGCCTGGCGGGCCATCGTGACCAGTACGTACGCCCCGTAGGCCCGGTCGCCCGCGGTCTGGGCCAGCCGCAGCGCCTGGACGAAGTACCGCTGGGCGAGACCGTGGGCGGCGATGTCGAACGACGTCCAGCCGGCGAGCCGGGTGAGGTCCGCCACCGCGCCGAACAGCCGGCGTCCGGTGCTCTCCCCGTACGTCCCCCGCAGCATCGGCTCGGCCTCGTGCTCCAGGTAGCGGACGAGCGCCTGCCGGGCGTGCCCGCCGCCGTAGGCGTGGTCGAGCGTACGGAAGAGGTCGCCCACCGACCGGAGCGCCGCGATGTCGCCCGGGCTGACCCGCTGGCCCGGGCCCCGGTCGGTGCCGCGCTGCCGCGGGACCGCGGTGCGGCCGCCCTGGCCGGGCACCCTGGCCTGCACGCCGCTCGGGGTGGGCTCCCCTCGGCCCACCCGCTCGTCGGCGCGGCCGATCAGCCAGTCACGGCTCGGGACGACGAGACCCGCCGGAGTGAACGCGATCTTCCGCAGTTCGGCGTGACTGCCGGAGTCCTTGCGCCAGAGCCCGCTGACGATGTCCACGGCCTCCTCCGGGGTGGCCGCGAACTCCAGCCCGGCGTAGACCGGCGCGCAGGCGTCCAGGCCCAGGTCCTGGGCCGACAGGCGCCGGCCGAGCCGCCGGGTGAAGACCTCGGCGATCAGGGCGGGAGTGGTGCCGCGCGGCTGCTGCCCGCGCAGCCAGCGCGTCACCGACGTCTTGTCGTACCGCAGGTCGAGGCCGTGCTCCAGGCCGAGCTGGTCCACCCGGCGGGCCAGCCCCGCGTTGGAGAAGCCGGCTTCGGCGATGAGTGCGGCGAGCTGGCGGTTCGGGGTGCGCTGCGGGGGTCGGTCCGTCATCAGCTGTGCGGTCTCCTGCCTTCCGGGCCCGGTGCGGCCCTCGCAGCCTGGGGTCCCCCAGGCTCGGCCCTGAGGGAGAAGCTCTGGAGGGAGGAACGGCGCGAATTTAGCGGTCCGCACCGGCACTACCGCCGCCTTCGTCCCGCATTCATCCGATCGTGTGAGGATTGAGGGCAGCGCTGACGGGTGCGGCACGCGTCGTACAGTGGCCGGGGCGCGATGGGTGCACCGTGAACGCTTGAGGAGGCACTGCGGTGAGCGAGCTGCGATTTGTCCATCTGGGCTTCGGTGACGACGCCGTCGAGTACCAGGCGGCCTGGGACGAGCAGCGCCGTGTGCACGCGGCCCGGTTCGCCGGCGAGATCCCCGACACCTGTCTGCTGCTGGAGCACCCGCCGGTCTACACGGCCGGACGGCGTACGGAGGACAGCGAGCGGCCGCTGGACGGCACCCCCGTCGTCGACGTCGACCGTGGCGGGAAGATCACCTGGCACGGCCCCGGTCAGCTGGTCGGCTACCCGATCATGCAGCTGCCCCGGCCGGTGGACGTGGTCGCCCATGTGCGGCGTCTGGAGGACGCGCTGATCCGGACCTGTGCGGACTTCGGCGTCGAGACCACCAGGGTCGAGGGCCGGAGCGGCGTCTGGGTGCTGGGCGACCCGGTGGAGCGGCGCCCGTCCATGGGAGGGCTGTCGCTGGACTTCGACCCGCGGCTGCACGACGAGGAGTTCGACCCCCGGCTCAGCGGCCCGGACTACGCCCCCTCCAACGCGGGGCAGCGGCGCGAGGACCGCAAGCTCGCCGCCATCGGCATCCGCGTCGCCAAGGGCGTGACCATGCACGGCTTCGCCCTGAACGTGAACCCGGACAACACCTGGTTCGACCGGATCGTGCCCTGCGGCATCCGGGACGCGGGGGTGGCCTCGCTCGCGGGCGAACTGGGCCGTGACGTGACGATCGCCGAGGTCCTGCCGGTCGTCGAGAAGCATCTGCGGGAGGTGCTGGAGAACGCCGACCCGAAGCCCCGGGCGGTGGCGGGCGCGACCGCCCCGGAGGCCGCGGCGGGGGCCGCGGGCCCGGTGCCCGAGCCCGCCCCGGCGGCCTGAGGACGGCCCGAGGACGGCCTGAGGAATGCCCGCCTCTGGCCAGAGGTTGGCCAGGGGTGAGGGCACCACTATCAACGGGCGTACCCTGGGGTCCGCCGAGGAATCGAAGTTAGGGAGCCGGTCGTGTCCGCTGTAGCACCCGACGGACGCAAGATGCTGCGCCTGGAGGTCCGGAACAGCCAGACCCCCATCGAGCGCAAGCCCGAGTGGATCAAGACCCGGGCGAAGATGGGCCCCGAGTACAACCAGCTGCAGAAGCTCGTCAAGAGCGAGGGTCTGCACACGGTCTGCCAGGAGGCCGGCTGCCCGAACATCTTCGAGTGCTGGGAGGACCGCGAGGCCACCTTCCTCATCGGCGGTGACCAGTGCACCCGGCGCTGCGACTTCTGCCAGATCGACACGGGCAAGCCGCAGGCGCTCGACCGCGACGAGCCGCGCCGGGTCGGCGAGTCGGTCGTCACGATGGACCTGAACTACGCCACGATCACCGGTGTCGCCCGCGACGACCTGGAGGACGGCGGCGCCTGGCTGTACGCGGAGACCGTGCGCCAGATCCATGCGCAGACGGCGGGGCGCGAGGCCGGCCGGACCAAGGTCGAGCTGCTGATCCCGGACTTCAACGCGGAACCGGACCAGCTGGCCGAGGTCTTCTCCGCCCGCCCCGAGGTGCTGGCGCACAACGTCGAGACGGTGCCGCGCATCTTCAAGCGCATCCGCCCCGGCTTCCGCTACGAGCGCTCGCTGAAGGTGATCACCGAGGCCCGCGCGGCCGGCCTGGTCACCAAGTCGAACCTGATCCTCGGCATGGGCGAGACCCGCGAGGAGGTCGGCGAGGCCCTGCGGCACCTGCACGACGCGGGCTGCGAGCTCATCACCATCACCCAGTACCTGCGGCCCTCCGTACGGCACCACCCCGTCGAGCGCTGGGTGAAGCCGCAGGAGTTCGTGGAGCTGAAGGAGGAGGCCGAGGAGATCGGCTTCTCCGGCGTGATGTCGGGGCCGCTGGTGCGCTCCTCGTACCGGGCCGGGCGCCTCTTCCAGCAGGCCATGGACCAGCGGCGGTCGGCCGCCGGGCAGCGGAGCGGGGAGAACGCGGCCGCCCAGGCCGTGTGAAGTCACGCACGAGGACTTACCCGCAGGTAATGGCCGGTTCCCCGCGGCCCGTACGCCCCCGCAGGTCGGAGGCGCGTGCGGGCCGCGTCCCGTTCGGCGCGGTGTGCCGAAAGGTTTCATCAGCGTTTGACCAGCGAGTCACGCCCTGGTAACACCAGTCAGTGACTCTGGCTTTACGCAGAGCACGCACACTCCCGTCGCCCACCACACCGCCCCGAGGGAGACCTCCGCCATGCAGGCCGCGACCTCCGTACGCGCCAACGCCTTCCCGACGCTCACCCAGGCCCTCCTCGCCGTCGAGTCCGTACTCCTGGGCGGCGGCCAGCGCACCGCCCGCCGCAACGCCTGGACCGCCGTCCTCGAGGACCGGCGCCGCGCGAGGGACCGGGTCGAGGCGCAGCACGTCCTGGAGGCCGTGGCGACTCGCTCTTCCTGAGGCACGTAAACTTCAGGACATGGCGAGGAAGGACACGGCAGAGAACTCTGCGAACCCCGGGCGACTGAAGCAGATCGCCCTTACCTACAAGATGACCCGGCGGGTCGACCCCAAGGTCGGTCTCGTCGTCGCGGGTGTGGGAATCGTCACCTTCGGTGTCTTCCTCGCGATCGGTTTCCTGATCGGCCACCCGATCTATCTGGGCATCCTGGGCTTCCTGCTGGCCTTCCTCGCGATGGCGATCGTCTTCGGGCGCCGCGCCGAGCGAGCCGCCTTCGGGCAGATGGAGGGACAGCCGGGAGCGGCGGCCGCCGTGCTGCAGAACGTGGGCCGGGGCTGGACCACGACCCCTGCGATCGCGATGAACCGCAGCCAGGACGTCGTCCACCGGGCCGTCGGCCGCGCCGGCATCGTGCTGGTGGCCGAGGGCAACCCGAACCGGGTCAAGACCCTGCTGGCGGCCGAGAAGAAGAAGATGGCCCGGGTGGCCGTGGACGCACCGGTGCACGACATCATCGTCGGCAACGACGAGGGCCAGGTGCCGCTGAAGAAGCTGCGCACCACCATGACCAAGCTCCCCCGGGTGCTGACCGGCCCCCAGGTGACGCAGACGAACGACCGCCTGCGCGCCATGGGCGACCTGATGAGCAACATGCCGCTGCCGAAGGGCCCGATGCCGAAGGGCATGCGGATGCCGCGAGGCGGAAAGATGCGCTGACACCGCCGCCGTGCCCGCGGACGGGCACGGCGAGCGACACACACGGAAGAGGGCGCCCCCGGCCGAGCGGGGGCGCCCTCTTCGTGCGCCTCGCGGAATCGTGGGTGCGGGATCGTGCGTGCGGGGGCCTCCGCGGGATCGTGCGTGCGCGGGGTCCGGCGGCCGGTGCGCCCCCGTCCGGCGGCTGAAGGACCGGCTGCAGGACGGGAGCGGCTGCAAGAAGCGGCTGCAGGACCGGGATACGGCCCGGCCCCGGCGCGGACTCCCGCCCGGTGGTATCCGGGCGGTTGCCGCGCGTGGCAGGAGCGTCAGACGCGCACCTGGACCGCGCGGGCGAGCCGGTCGTGCAGACCGCGGCCGTCGCGGTCCCAGACCAGTGCCGGGATGGCCAGGCAGAGCAGCACGCTGCGGACGAGGACCCGGCCCGGGCCGAGCCGTCCGCCGTTCTCGCCGACGACCCGCAGGCCGAGGAGCCGCTTGCCGGGGGTGCTGCCGACGGTACCGACGGTCAGCACGCTGAGCACCAGGAACACCAGCAGCGCCGGATTGCCCGTCGCCGACCAGTCGCGTCCGGTGATGAGGCCGTATGCGACGAGTACGCACAGGCCCCAGTCGATGAAGAGCGCGCCGAAGCGCCGCCCGAGCGGGGCGACGGAGCCCGGTCCGTGCTGCGGCAGCCCGAGCCGTTCGCCCCGGTAGCCGAAGTCGGCGCCCATGTCCTCGGCCGCCGCGCGGGGCCCGGAGAGCCACGATCCGATCGCTTGCCTGTTGTCCACCCGTCCACGGTACTGTGCGCGCCTTCGCTCACCCGCTCCCGGGTACCCGGCAGCCCGGGACGGAGCGGTACTCCGGGCCTGCCGGACCGGCCGGGAGAGGTCCGGGGCGGGTCCGCGAAGGGTCCGCGAGGGGCCGGGGGACGGGTCCGAGAGGGGCCGGGGGACGGGTCCGAGAGGGGCCGGGGGGCGGGTCCGCGAGGGGTCCGGGAGGGGCAGTGGGAGGCCCCGCCGAGGCGTGTCACGGCACGGAGCACCGGCCCTCCGGTTAACTTCCGCGAAACAAATGAGTCATGCTGGAGAAATCCCGGCTGCCTAGGGTCGTGTCCTGCGTGTGCCACCGCACTGGCCGCACGACCGAGTCACAACCCCGCCCCTCCCCGGGACGGGAGTAGGAGGAGTTGGATGTTCCAGAACGCCGACGACGCCAAGAAGTTCATCGCGGACAACGACGTGAAGATGATCGACGTCCGGTTCTGCGACCTTCCGGGCGTGATGCAGCACTTCACCATCCCGGCCACGGCGTTCGACCCGTCCGATGAGCTTGCCTTCGACGGCTCGTCGATCCGCGGCTTCCAGGCGATCCACGAGTCCGACATGGCGCTGCGCGCGGACCTGTCCACGGCGCGCCTGGACCCGTTCCGCCGTGACAAGACCCTCAACATCAACTTCTTCATCCACGACCCGATCACGGGCGAGCAGTACAGCCGTGACCCGCGGAACATCGCCAAGAAGGCCGAGGCCTACCTCGCCTCCACCGGCATCGCGGACACCGCGTACTTCGGTCCCGAGGCCGAGTTCTACGTCTTCGACTCGGTGCGCTTCGCCACCTCGGCGAACGAGGGCTTCTACCACATCGACTCCGAGGCCGGCGCCTGGAACACCGGGGCCATCGAGGACAACCGCGGCTACAAGGTCCGCTACAAGGGCGGCTACTTCCCGGCCCCGCCGGTCGACCACTTCGCCGACCTGCGCGCCGAGATCTCCCTGGAGCTGGAGAAGGCCGGCCTGCAGGTCGAGCGCCAGCACCACGAGGTCGGCACCGCCGGCCAGGCCGAGATCAACTACAAGTTCAACACGCTTCTCGCCGCGGCCGACGACCTGATGCTCTTCAAGTACATCGTGAAGAACGTCGCCTGGCGCAACGGCAAGACCGCGACCTTCATGCCCAAGCCGATCTTCGGTGACAACGGCTCCGGCATGCACGTCCACCAGTCGCTGTGGCAGGGCGGCTCCCCGCTGTTCTACGACGAGCAGGGCTACGCGGGCCTCTCCGACACCGCCCGCTACTACATCGGCGGCATCCTGAAGCACGCCCCGTCGCTGCTGGCCTTCACCAACCCGACGGTCAACTCCTACCACCGCCTGGTGCCGGGCTTCGAGGCGCCGGTGAACCTGGTGTACTCGCAGCGCAACCGCTCGGCCGCGATGCGTATCCCGATCACGGGCTCCAACCCGAAGGCCAAGCGCGTCGAGTTCCGCGCGCCGGACCCGTCCTCGAACCCCTACCTGGCCTTCTCGGCGCTGCTGCTCGCGGGCCTCGACGGCGTCAAGAACAAGATCGAGCCGGCCGAGCCGATCGACAAGGACCTCTACGAGCTCGCCCCCGAGGAGCACGCGGGCGTCCCGCAGGTCCCGACCTCCCTCCCGGCGGTCCTCGACGCCCTCGAGGCGGACAACGAGTACCTCCAGGCCGGCGGTGTCTTCACGGCCGACCTGATCGAGACCTGGATCGACTACAAGCGGACGAACGAGATCGCCCCGATCCAGCTGCGCCCGCACCCGCACGAGTTCGAGCTGTACTTCGACATCTAGAAAGCCCGCAGGTCAGAGCCCCATAACACTGACCTGGGCCGTACAGGAGCCGTGGGCCGTGTCCTCCTCTCCCGGGGAGGACACGGCCCACGGTCGTCGTGCGAGGCCCTCGTGCGCGGCCGTCATGCGCGGCCTGCGCGGCCGCGGTCGCCGGGCGGCCGGGCTACTCGGGGTCCGACGCGGCGTCCTGGTCGGCGACTGCCGCGGCCGACTCGGCGCCGTTCACCAGTTCCTCCATCCTGGCCAGTTCCCCGTCGACGTCCCCAGCCTCCGGTACGGAACCCGTCCCCGGGGAGGCGGGGCCCGTCCCGGCGGGCGCCGGGCCCCCGTCGCCCGCTTCCTGCGCGCCGGGGCCGCACCCGGCCAGCAGGGCGGCCGTGGCGGCCACCGCGGCGAGCACCAGGGCGCCGCGCGGGGAGGCCGTCCGCATCAGTTTCCGTCCTCGTCTCGGTCGGCCTCGCACCACTTCTTGACCTCGGCGAGATCCTTCCGGCGCTGTTCGAGGGTGGGCTTGAGCGCCTTGCGGGCGGCGAGCCGGTTCTCGAGGAACGTGTGGACCTCGGTGTGACCGGCCGCCTCCGCGGCGGCCGCACGCTTCTCCAGCCTGGCGATCGAGCCCCGCGCGTCGGCCGTCCCGTCGAGGCGCCCCAGCGAGCGCTCGATGCGCTTCTCGATCTTCGGCACCCGCTTGCACAGGGCCTGCGCGCCGTCTCCGGCGCTGTTCCTGCCCGGCGCGGGTGTGCCGCCGTCGGCCTGGGCCGTACCGGCGCCGGCGAGCAGCGAGCCCAGGACGGCGACGGCTAGGGCGGTCTTCCTGAACGTTGACATGACGGTCTCTCCACGTTCGTTTCCGCGGGCGGTTGCCCGTTCGGGCCGGAACGCTAGGAGCGCTCTCTGTGGAATCTCTGTGGGGGGAGGAATCCCTGTGGGGACCCTCCGCCGCCCGGCGGCCGGTCGGGCTCCCGCGGATGGGCGGCGGTCTCGATCATCCAGTCGCGGCGCAGCGGCAGCGTCCCTCCCGTGCCGGCGCGCACCGGGAGACGGACCTCGAATCGTGTTCCGCCCCCCGGCCGGTCCAGCGCGCGCACCCGGCCCCGGTGCAGCGCGACCTGCTGCGCGACGAGAGTGAGCCCGAGCCCGGAACCCGGGCTTCCGGGACGCCGGCGGAACCGCTCGAAGACGCTCTCGCGCGCATCGGGCGCGATCCCCGGCCCCTCGTCGTCCACCGTCAGGACGGCGGCGTGGCCCTCCGGACCGGTCTCGGTGCCCAGGGCCAGAGCGATACGCGGTGGCGCCCCCGGACGCCGGCCGTGCAGGACCGCGTTGGCGAGCAGGTTGTCGACGACGGTCCGCAGCCCCGGCTCCCAGCCGTGGACGTGCACGCCGGGCCTGAGCGCCACCGCGATATCCGCGCGGGGATGCCTGCGCCGCAGGTCGGCGGCCGACGCCTCGGCGATCTCCGACAGGTCCACCGGCCCGAAGGAGTCGGTCTCCACCAGATCCCCGCGGCCGAGTTCGCGGAGCATCACCAGCAGGCCGAGCAGCCGTGCGTGCTCCCGCCGGAGATCGGACACCACCTCCGCCCGCTCGTCCCCGGCCAGTTCCGGGTGCTCGGCGAGGATCTCCAGATTGGTCTGCATGCTCATCAGCGGGGTGCGCAGCTCGTGGGACGCCGCGGCCGAGAAGGACCGTGCGGTGGCGAGGGTCTCCGCGGTCCGGGCGGCCTGCTCGTCGTAGCGGGCCAGCACCGTCTGCAGGGTGCGGGCCAGGTCGTCGACCTCCGCGACCCGGGTGGGGTGGTGGTCCAGGCGGGTCGCGGTGGAGCGCGGGTCCAGCCCGCTGGTGCGCCGCTGGAGCCGCCGCAGCGGCCGGGTGGCGCGGGTGGCGACCGCTCCGGCGGCGAACCCGGCCAGTGGCGCGGTGGTCCCGGCCACCAGGAGCACACGGGTACGGACCAGGGCGAGCTGGGCCTCGCTCCTCGCGTCGGGCGAGAACAGCCACAGGGTGCCGTCGACGCGCTTCCCCGGCCCGGTGAGGTCGACCGACAGCGCCCGCCAACTCGTCTCCCCGGCACGGACGGTGACCGGTTCCGGCGCCTGCGCGGGCAACGGTACGGACGCGTCCGGCTGGGGTCCGCCGGAGGAGGTTCCCTCGGGTCCTACGAGGCGGATCCCCACATCCAGCGCCGAGTTGTAGAGACGCCGCTCCCGTGCCTGCTCCACCGCGGGCGGGCGGCCGGCGGCGGAGGCCCTGAGGAGACCCCGCGCGTCCTGGGCGACGGTCCTGGCCCGGTCGCGCAGCAGGGCGTCCTGCTGGGCGTGGAGTTCGGCGGCCACCAGCCGGACCAGCAGCCACCCGGCGGCCAAAACGAGCAGCGGGACCGTGACGCCCACGGCGAGCGCGATCCGGGTGGACAGCTTCACTATGCCGCCCCGCCGCCGCGGGTTCCGGGTTCCGCGCGCAGGACGAACCCGACGCCGCGGACCGTGTGGATCAGCCTCGGACCCCCGCCGGCTTCCAGCTTGCGCCGCAGATAGCTGACGAACGTGTCGACGACACCCGTACGCACCTCGAAGTCGTAGCCCCACACACGGTCCAGCAACTGGTCGCGGGTGAGGACCAGACCGGGGTTGCGGGCGAGTACGGCGAGCAGTTCGAACTCCCGCCGGGTGAGCGGTACCCGCTCTCCGTCCAGCCGGGCCTCCCGGGCGGCCGGGTCCAGCACCAGCGGGCCGGCCCGCAGCAGTTCGCCGTCGGCGGGCGGGCGCCGGCGGAGCAGCGCCTCGAGCCTGAGCACCAGCTCCTGCAGGGCGAAGGGTTTGACCAGGTAGTCGTCGGCCCCGGCCTGGAGGCCGGCTATCCGGTCCGTGGTCTCGTCCAGGGCCGACAGCATCAGCACCGGCACGTCGTCGCCGTCCGCGCGCAGCGTCCGGCACACCTCGATGCCGCTGATCCCGGGCATCGACACATCCAGCACGATCACGTCGGGGCGCCGGTCACCGACGCCGAGCAGCGCGGAGCGCCCGTCCTCGGCGAGTTCCACCGAGAATCCGCCCAGCCGCAGTGCCCGGGCCAGCGACCGGCGGATCGCCGCGTCGTCGTCGACCACCAGAACGCGTCCCCGCTCCACCGCCCCGGCCATGTGCACCCTCCTGCCCCGAACCCCCCGGGGCCCGGCTCCTCTGCGGGCGACCATCGTGCACCATGGGCGCCGCGGACCGGACCGGAACCCCGGCCCTCCCGGAGGGCCGTGCCGGGGGTGCGGGACCCCGCTCACAGGGAATCCCCAGGCGGGCCGGTTACCTTCCGCGGCCATGACACGGCATCGATCCCCCGCGCGTTCCGGCCCCCGTATATCCGCCGCCGCGGCCCTGACCGCGCTGCTCCTCGTCCCGGTCGGAGCGGCCGTCTTCGCCTGCCTGGCCTGGCCGGAGGGCGGGTCCGTGAGCGGCGCTCGCGCCGAGCCGGCCGGCGCGGTGCGGACCCCCGGCCCGTCGGCCTCCGCCGGGCCGTCCCTGGACGAGGGGCTCGACGCCGCGACCGAGGCGGTGCGGGCGGGGATCTCCGGGCATGTGTCGGTGGCCCTGATGGACGTGGACACCGGGCAGAGCGCCACCGCGGGCGACAGCCGTACCTATGTCACCGCGAGCATCGTCAAGGCCGATGTCCTGGCCGCGCTGCTCCTTCAGGCCCAGGACGCCGGGCGCCGGCTGACGGAGCAGGAACGGCAGTGGGCGGCGGCGATGATCCGGGCCAGCGACAACGCCGCGGCGACCGCGCTGTGGGACGTCATCGGTGGAGCCGACGGCCTGGCGGAGGCGAACCGCCGGCTCGGGCTGAGGGAGACGGCTCCGGGGCAGGAGGGCCTGTGGGGTCTCACCGAGACCACCGCTTCCGACCAGCTGCGTCTGCTCAGGGCGCTGTTCACCGCGGAGTCCGCCCTGTCCGGCACCTCGCGGGCCTACGTCCAGGAGCTGATGGGCTCGGTGTCCGCGGGCCAGGGCTGGGGGGTGTCCGCCGCCGGCGACGCCGGGTCCGCGCGGCTGAAGAACGGCTGGCTCCCCCGGAGTGACACGGGCCTGTGGGTGGTCAACAGCATCGGCCTGGTGGAGAGGGACGGCCGCCGCCTGCTCATCGCCGTACTCAGCGACGGCCGGCCCACCCAGGAGGCGGGCATCACCCTCGTCGAAGGCGTCGCCGAGGGTGCGGCCGCCTACCTCGCCGGACTGTGAGACGACGTCGGGGGCCACGGCCCGGGCTCGTCCGAGGGCCGGGCCCCGGCCCGTGAGGCCAGGGCCACGCACGCTCGGCCGTCCCCCGGCCGACCGCGTCGGATACCGTCCCCCCGGTCGTCCGTCCCCTCGGTCGTCCGTCCCCCCGTGGGCTATCTCCCGTTCTCGCCGCTCCCGTTCTCCCCGCTCCCGTTCTCCAGCAGGTCCCTGAGTTCCGCGACCGCCTCGCGCAGGCGGTCCGCGAAGGCGCGCATCCGGTCCGCGACCGGCACGGGCGTGCTCAGGTAGAGGTTGAAGCGCTCGGGGAGCAGTACGTAGGCCACCCCGATGCAGCGGCTGCTGGTGGAGCCGAAGCCGAAGAACTGGATGTGGTGGGAGGGCGCGGAACTGGTGCTGAGGTAGTCGTCGCGCATCTTCAGCCAGCCGGGGGTGCGGTAGAGGGCGGGCTGCTCGGTGACACCCAGTTCCGGGCCGCGGCGGCGCTGGACGAGTTCCAGTTCCCACAGGTGCTGCTCGGGTACCTGTCCGGCCTGCGCGGCCTTCGCCCGGGCCACATGGGCGTCGGCGGCGGCCCGGAAGGCGGCGAGGCGGCCCGCCGGGGAGACGGCGGGATCCTCCATCGCCGTGACGAACGCCCGCATCTCCGGGGTGACGACGCGCATGGCCTCGGTGCGGCCGTTGCGGTACTGCCGGGTGGCGATCGATTCGTACGTGGCACCCAGCAGTCCCTTGGCGCGCTGGTGGGCGAGCTGGTAGGCGCACTGGACGAAGGCGTCCGGGGACACGCCCAGGGACTTCGCCGTGGTACTCCCGAAGTCCGGGAAGGTCACCGTGGTGGTCGCGGTCGCGTCACCGTACGCGGCGAAGGACTCGGCAGCGGCGCGCACCTTCTCCCGGAGCGGCGCGTCCAGTGCGAAGACGACCGGCTCCAGGGCGGGCAGGCCCTGGGAACGGGCGCCCGAGCGGCGGGAGTGCTCCTCGGCCGAGGTGCCCAGGAGGAAGTCGGTGAAGCCGAGGATGGTGGTGCCGTCGAGCTCGCAGTGCTCGACGTTGATGCCCGCCCGGCCGTCCGCGAAGACGACGAAGGACACGGCCTTGTCGAACCAGCGGTTCCCGCGGTCGCCGTAGAGCAGTTCGTCGCACGCCTCCTGCACTCCGGCGGGCGCGAAGTCCTCCAGGCTGACGCAGAACAGCGCCGTCTCGACGACGTCCAGCGACTCCGCGTTGCGCGGGTCCACACGCAGCAGTTCCTCGCGGGCGGCCGCCCACTCCGCACGGGCCATGGTGGTGAGGTGGCCCACCGAGGTGCCCGGCGCCGCGGGTTCGGCACCGGCCTTCACGACCGCGTGCAGTCCGGCCTCCAGGTCCCGCAGGCCGTACGGGACGCCGTCCGCGCCGACCACGTCCAGCCGGAACATCCCGCCGCGGAAGAACACCACGATGTGCCGGGCACCCGACGGCCCGGGCCGGTCCGCGCTGTAGGGGGCGCGGACCGTGTCCTGCCGCACGCCGGGAATCCGGGTGGTGGAGTAGAGGAACCTGTTCTGCACCATCGACTGGGGCACTCCGCGCTGCACCACCGGCGGGAGCTGCTCCCGGTCGAGCAGGCCCTTGTGGTGCAGCGCCCCCGCGATCACCCCGGCCGCGCGCGGCACCTGCCCCTCGCCGCCGTCCTGGAACAGGAAGAAGAAGTTGGCGTTGAGCGCGATACGGTCCCGCCTGCCGAGGTAGCGGTACGGCCAGAACGTGTCCAGCCAGCTCTGCACACCCTCGGTGGCGTCGTACTCCTCCAGTGCGGCGTGCAGCACGCGGCCGGGGCCGTCGGGCCGGAGGAAGGCGGCGACCTCCGCCTCGGTCGCCGCCAGTTCGTCCGCGGTCAGCAGCGGCGCGCACCAGGAGAGGAACCTCTCGCAACTGGCCTCCGGCGTGGGGAGCGGTACGCGCGGCAGGCTCTCCTCGTACGCGAAGGTGGAGGGTGCCGCGCCGGGCTCCGGCGCCTGAGGCGCGGAGGTCTGACGGTTGTTCACTGCTGGTCTCGTTTCGGGTCGTCGGTGACTGCGGTGTCGTACGGCCGGGAGATGTAGAGCTGTGCGTGGAGCCAGCCTTCCGCCTCGAAGCCCCGGGCATCCACCCCGGCGGCCGCCATGCCGTCGAGGACGAGCGTCTGCTCCTCCGGGGAGGCGAACCTGCGCTGCCTGAAGACCTCGTCGACGCGGGTGGTGCGGTACCCCAGCCCGGCCAGGGCGTGTTCGACGCGGTCGAAGGGGAACATCCGCAGCACGAAGTGCGCCATCCACGGCAGGCGTCCGTCCTGGGCCCGCACCACCCGCGTCAGCGTCCGTTCGGTGACGTAGCCGAGGCAGCCGGTCGAGATCACCAGGTCCGTGCCGGCGAGCTGGGCGCGCTGGCGGGGTGTGGGGTCGTGGTTCTCCAGGTCGGCGTGGACGGCGTCGTCGAGGAAGCCCGCTTCGAGGGCGTAGGCCAGCGCTCCGCCCGCGGCGTCCAGGCCGACGAAGCGGAGAGGGCGCGCCGGGCCGCGGGAGCGGGCCAGTTCCCGGTCGCGCGCGAGCAGGGCCGCCCGGCTCTCGTCCCCGGCCCGGGAGTCACCGTAGCGTTCGTACAGCTCGTCCAGGGTCGCGTCGTACTTCACCAGGGCGGCGTTGATGCCGTAGGAGCAGCCGATGTCCAGCACCTGCGGCACGGTGACCTGCCGGGACTCGCGGTACTCCTGGATCAGTTTGGCGAACCACGGTTTGGCCTGCTGGGGAACGCAGTAGCCGAGAGGGCGGAGCACGGTGAAGTACGT
The DNA here is from genome assembly GCF_003097515.1 of Streptomyces tirandamycinicus. Lineage (NCBI taxonomy): Bacteria > Bacillati > Actinomycetota > Actinomycetes > Kitasatosporales > Streptomycetaceae > Streptomyces > Streptomyces tirandamycinicus. Next base: position 997,313 of record NZ_CP029188.1, read on the forward strand.
ACGGGGGTCGGGCTGGGCGTAGATGTGGTCGAGGGACACTTTTCCGGTGGCGTCGAATCGCACGGGGTGCTGTTCCTCCGTGAGGTCGCTGGGTGGCCGGGCGCAGCAGTGCCGGGGCCGGGGTGGCCGAGGCGCCGGGGGCCGGGTGGCTGGGTGGCCGGTGACTGGGTGGCCGGGTGACTGGGTCGCTAGGTGGCTGGGTCGCTGCGTGGGGAGCGTCTGCGGGGCGGGACGGACGGCGACCGGGCGCCGGGCACGGTCGCCGGGCGCGCGCGGTGGCCGGGCGGCCGCGATGGTCGGACGGGCACGGCGGTCGGGCGGCTGCGGCGGTCGGGGACGGCGGTCGGGCGGCTGCGGGTACGGCCCCGGACACCGCAGTCGAGCAGCCCGGCCCGCGCACGGCCCCGGAGACCGCTAGTCCAGCAGCCGGTCGCCGCGCACGGCCCGGCCTTCGGCCTCCAGATGCTCGGGCAGCACCCGCCCGAACAGCTGCCGGGTGCGGGCGACGCTCCCGATCACACCGGGGCGCTCGCTGTACGCGAAGATCGCGGAGTGGCGGGCGGTCCCGCCGCCGACGGGGCTCACCCGGTGCAGCGAGTAGCGGCCCTTGAACAACTGCAGGTCACCCGGGCGCAGGGGCAGGCGGCGGATCAGCCGGTCTCCACGGCCGTCGAGGACATCCCGTACGGCGGCGAAGTTCTCGTGCTGCGCGGACCGGATGTTGGGGCAGTACTCGAAGGCGCCGCCGTCCTCCGCCTCCCGGGTGAGCATGCTGACCGTGAACTCGTTGGTGTCGAAGTGCCAGGGGTGCTCCATGCCGGGCGGCACCACGTTGAGGACCAGCCCGGAGAGCGGGTCCGCCAGCTCGTACAGGCGCGGCAGCCCGAAACAGCGGGCGACGAAGTCCCGGAACAGGTCGTTCGAGTAGAGCCTGCCGATCAGGGAGTCCTCGGGGATACGATCCCTGGCGACGAACGCGTTGCCGCGCTGGAAGGTCCTCCGGCCGGGGTGGTCCTCGGGTAGATCCGAGTCGACGGCGATGTTGTAGACGTTCACCGTCTCCGTGTCGTGGTAGGCGCGGGGGGCGAGCGACGAGCCCTCCTCGCGGAGGACGTCCCGGAGGGAGGGCCGGATGAAGTCCGGCAGGACGGTGCAGCCGAGGTCCGACAGCTCGCGCCGGGCCCCGGCCACCACCGCCTGCCCCTGGGAACCGTCGAGGTCGGTCAGCGGATACCGGTTCGTGTCGACCACCTGGTCAAGCGTGATGGCTTCCAGCGTGCTCATGCGGTCCTCTCGGCAGACGGGCCGGTGAGATACATCAACTCAACTGAGGGAAAGCAGAGTTGAACTTCCCACAGCTCCGGTCGGCTTGTCTGTGACACGCCACACGAGCGGCACGTCCGGCACCCCGGTCGGCCACGCCCCGGTCGGCCGTCGTCGCCTGCCGTCGCCCGCGTCGCGGGCGGGGACCCGACGGATCCCCGCCCGCGACGGCAGAGCGCCGAGCACCCCCTGACGGCCGGACGACGTGGCCGGACGACGGCACCGGGCGGCGCGGGCGGTCCGCGCCTGCACGGGGCCGACGGCGACGCGTTCCCGATCGCCCGACGCGGGTCCGCCGTACCCGCTTCGGCAGTTCGGCGGTACGGCGGTACGTCAGTCGCTGGTCTTCGGCCGTCGGTTGCCGGTGCTCGGTGCTCGGTGGGCAGTTGTCGGTCATCAGCCGACAGTTGTGGTCATCTGTCAGCTGTCAGTCGTCAGCTGTCATTTGTCAGCGGTCAGCGGTCAGCGGTCAGCGGTCAGTCGTCGTAGTGGATCAGTGAACGCACCATGCGGCACGTCGTGTCGGACGGCGGGCGGATGCCGATGCTCTCGGCCGTGGTGCGTATCCGCCGGTTGCTCGCGTTCGCCGGGTGGTACACGCCGGTGTCGAGCAGCGCGATGGCCAGGCGCATGGCCTTGAGCCGGCGGTTGTGGGTCTCGTACCACTCGCGCGGCAGTCCCGCGGGCAGTGGCCGCTTCGCCGCCCCGGGCATTGCGGACCGGCGCTCCGGCAGGCTCGCCCCAGCCCCGGCCCCCCTCCCGGCACGCCTGCTCGCCCCCGACCTGGCGCCCCGCTCCGTTCCCGCCCTTGTCTCCGCCCCCGTCCTCGCTTCCGTCCCCGTCCCCGTCCCTGTCCTCGTCCCCGTTGTCGTCGTGATCGCGGCAACGCCCATCGGCGACCTCCTGGCGCGGTGGTTGATCCCTCACGAACTAGTTCGATTTTACCGGCCGCCACTGACAATCGCCCCTGGCCAGAGGGTGTTCAGGGTGTTCGAGTGACAGACGGGGAGTACGGTGCTGACATGGAGATCTGGATCAATCCCGCGTGCTCGAAGTGCCGTGGTGCGCTGCACCTGCTGGACGAGGAGGGCGCGTCGTACACGGTGCGCCGATACCTCGAGGACATCCCGTCCGAGAGCGAGATCCGCGACGTACTCGAGCGACTCGGACTGGAACCGTGGGACATCACCCGCACCCAGGAGGCCGTGGCCGGGGAACTCGGTCTGAAGGACTGGCCGCGGGACGCGGATTCGCGCGCCCGGTGGGTCAGGGCGCTCTCGGAGCACCCGAAACTGATCCAGCGTCCGATCATCACGGCGGACGACGGCACGGCGGTGGTGGCCCGCACCGACGAGGCGGTACGGGACGCCCTCGGCCGCCGCGGACTCCGTACCCGCCGGAACTGACACGGGGACGAGGGCGGCACGGGTGCGCGGGCCGGGCGGGTGCGGGAGCGGGCCGAGCGGGTGCGAGCGCGGGCCGGGCGGGTGGGCCACCCCAGGGCACCCGCCGGCCCGCCGTACGGCCCCACCCGCGCCACCTGCGAGAACTTAAGCCTCAGTTAAGGAAGTCGCCGCTGAGACATTGAGCGGGCACCTCGGCCTACTCGTACGTAACGGCACACGGAACCGATCCGGCCGCCGTTCAGAGCCGGGGACAGGAGCCTTACGTGTCGCGCAAGAAGACCCTCAGCGGCAAGAAGAAGATCGCGCTCATGATCGGCGCTGCGGCGCTGGTCGGCGGGACTGCGGTTGTCATGACCGGTACAAGCAATGCCTCGGCGGCCTGTGACGGATTCGCCCAGGCGGTACGCAACAACGAGAACTTCATCGCCGCTCAACGGGCCAATCCCGACGCCCAGTCGGAAGCACGGATCGCCAACCGCGAGGCGGTGATCAAGCAGATCAACCTCCAGCAGCAGGCCGCGGGCTGTGCGCAGGGCTCCGGAGGCGGAGACCAGGCGGCGGCGCCGGCCGAGCCCTCGGCCGGTCAGGACGAGGCGTCCGCAAGTGCGGCCCCCGGCGGGGGTGCGGAGGCGGGTGCCACCGGCGAGGTCGTCTGCGCGGGACAGAACCTCACCTTCTCCGGCGACGGCGGCGCTCCGGCCGCCTCCAGCGGCCAGTTCCCGATCGGCACCCTGCTGAAGGTCACCAACCTGGCGAACGACAAGACCACCACCGTCGAGGTCACGTCGACTTCCGGCAGCTGCGCCCTGCTGAACGCCGCGGCGTTCGAGCAGGTCCGCGAGGCCGGCAAGAACGTGATCCGCGAGGTCCGCATCGAGCGCCTCAGCGGCGAGGCGGGCGGTGCCGGTGGCGAAGCGGCCGAGCCCCCCGCCGCCGAGCAGCCGCCCGCGGACGGCGCGGGTGGCCAGGGCGGCGCCGCCGCCGGGGAAGTCGTCTGCGCCGGTTCGACCGTGACGCTCTCCGGCGAGGGCGGCGCTCCGGCTGCCTCCAGCGGCCAGTTCCCGGTCGGCACGCTGCTGAAGGTGACGAACCTCGACAACGACAAGTCGACGACCGTCGAGGTCACGTCCGCGTCCGGCAGTTGCGCGCTGCTCAACAACGCGGCGTTCGAGCAGGTCCGGGAGCCCGGGAAGTTCCTGATCCGCAACGCCCGGATCGAGCGCGTCGGCTGACGCGCCCCCAGCCCCCCGGTGCCTGCGACCGCCCTCCGGGCACCCGGGGAAGCGGAGGGGCGGACGGAACCCTCGGTCCGGCCGCTCCTCCGCCCTCTCGTGGAACGGGGCCGGCCGGCCCCTCTCGTCGCCGCGGCGGGGACCGGTGCGGCGGTCCGTCCGCGAACAGCCGTCACCCCGTCCGCACGGGGCGGCTTCAGTCCCCGGCCGCGCCGGTCCGCGCCGCCCCCAGCCGTTCCTCGGCCTCCGCCAGGATCTCCGTGATCCGCAGGCCCAGGCGTACGTCGCAGGCGTGCGGCTCACCCGTGCGGGCCGACCGGGCAAGGGCGTCGATCGCCGAACCGAACGATCCGACGGCGTCGCTCCACGCCGGCATGGGGACGCGTCCCCGCTCCCCGTACAGTTCGATGCTCGCGCCGGCCGCCTCGGAAGGGGCGCTCAGGCCCACCGTGGCCGTGCTCGACGCACCCGACGCGTGACGGAAGGCCAGATGGGCCGTGTCGGCCGGACCCCGCAGGGCCGTCAGCTCCGTGACGTCGCCGAGCACCGGAAGCAGCACGGACAGCGCATGGGGGCCGACGTCCCACAGCGCGCCCCTCTCCCGCCTCCAGGGCGAGGCGGCGTAGGGGCTGTCGGAGCCGTGCCCGAAAAGCGAGCCGAGCCAGTGCGCCCGCCCTGTCAACCAGCCGCCGGAGGCGGCCTGTTCCGCGATCCACGGGGCCGTTTCCGCCGCGAACCGCAGCGTGCAGAAGACGACGGACGCGACGCCCGACCGCTCCACCGCCGCCGCCACCTCACGGGCCCCGGCCACCGTCGTCGCCACCGGCTTGTCCAGCAGCAGATGACGCCCGGCGGCGGCCGCGCGGGCCGCCAGTGGGGCCTGGACGTCGGGGGGCAGGGCGAACGCGATGGCGTCGCTCGCCTCGATGAGGGAGTCCATGTCCTCGTACGCCTTGACTCCGTGGGCCGAAGCGAGTGCGGCGGCGGCCTCCCGGCGCCGGCCCCACACGCCGCTGAAGACGGCCCCGCGGTGCGCCGCGAGAGCCGGGGCATGTGTGTGCTCCGCCCAGGGGCCCGTTCCGATCAGTCCGATGCGCGGCTTCGTCATGCGGCCAGTCTGCCTCGGGGATCGCACCGTCGGCGAAACGGCGGAGGGCGGACCACGCGGACCCGCAGACCCGCAGACCGCAGACCCGCGGACCCGCGGGCCGACGGGCCTGAGGCCCGGCGGACCGAGTCGGACAGCGGGCCGAGTCGGACGCCGGACCGGGCCGGACAGCGGACCGGCGGCACCGCCGTCGGGCCCGGGCCGGGAACGCTCCCCGCTCAGCGCCGTGGACGCCGCCGCTCTCGATCACCCCGGCGGGCCCCGCCGCATCGCCCGAGGCCCGGCCCGGACCACCCGGGCGTATACGACGCGTGCGGCGCCCGTGACCGGTGCCGCTGCACGACCGCTCGCCGGACGCCAGTGCCGCGCCGCCCCCGGCCGGCCGTTCCGCGTACACCCGCGCCCCCGGGAACGCGGGATCTCCGAGTAACACGGGGTTCACAATCGAGCAATGGCCGGGAAATCCGGGGTTGCGAAGCTGCGCCTCATACCCGCTGCACCCGCGAAGGATGAGGGCCCGTGACCATCAAGGCTGAGTACATCTGGATAGACGGCACCGCGCCGACCGCGAAGCTTCGCTCGAAGACGAAGATTCTGACGGGTCCCGCCGCAGACGTCTCCGAGCTTCCCATCTGGGGCTTCGACGGGTCCAGCACCAACCAGGCCGAGGGCCACGCCTCCGACTGCGTGCTGAAGCCGGTCTACACGTGTCCCGACCCGATCCGCGGCGGCGGCGACGTGCTGGTGCTGTGCGAGGTCCTGAACACGGACATGACCCCGCACCCGTCCAACACGCGGGCCCAGCTGGTCGAGGTGGCGGAGAAGTTCGCCGCGCAGGAGCCGATCTTCGGCATCGAGCAGGAGTACACCTTCTTCGACGGCGACCGTCCGCTCGGCTTCCCCGCCGGCGGCTTCCCGGCCCCGCAGGGCGGCTACTACTGCGGTGTCGGCTCCGACGAGATCCACGGCCGGGACGTCGTCGAGGCGCACCTGGAGCACTGCCTGCAGGCGGGGCTGGGCATCTCCGGCATCAACGCCGAGGTCATGCCCGGCCAGTGGGAGTTCCAGGTCGGCCCGCTCGCGCCGCTGGAGGTGGCGGACCAGTTGTGGATCGCCCGCTGGCTGCTGTACCGCACCGCCGAGGACTTCGACGTCTCCGCCACGCTCGACCCGAAGCCGGTGAAGGGCGACTGGAACGGCGCCGGCGCCCACACCAACTTCTCCACGAAGGCGATGCGCGAGGGCTACGACGCCATCATCACCGCCTGCGAGTCGCTGGGCGAGGGCTCCAAGCCGCTGGACCACGTCAAGAACTACGGCGCGGGCATCGACGACCGGCTGACCGGTCTGCACGAGACGGCACCGTGGAACGAGTACAGCTACGGCGTCTCCGACCGTGGTGCCTCGGTGCGCATCCCGTGGCAGGTCGAGAAGGACGGCAAGGGCTACATCGAGGACCGCCGTCCGAACGCCAACGTCGACCCGTACGTGGTGACCCGCCTGCTGGTGGACACCTGCTGCTCCGCGCTGGAGAAGGCCGGCCAGGTCTGATCCCGCCACCGCCTCAAAAGGGGCGCCCGCCGGCCGTACGCGGTCATCCGGCGGGCGCCCCTTCCGCGTTGCCGCCGGTGATCCGGCCGGCCTCCCGGCGGCCGCCCTGAGGCCTCGCCGCGTCGCCGCCTTGCCACGCCGCCGCACCGCGCTGCCGGGTTGCCGGGTCGCCGGGTTGCGTTGCCGGGTTGCCGGGTTGCGTCGCCGCGTCGCCGCGTTGCCAGGTCGCCGCGTTGCCGGGTCGCCGAACCCGGTCCTGCGTCCCGCAGCGAGTGTTACGGCACACGGCGGCGGGGCGCGCGCGGCGGGCCGGCGGCACTCGCGGGGGATGCGGCAACGCCCATGCCAGGCCCGCCCGTTGGTACCCGGTGAGGCCCGTTTTGAGAATGGAGATTTCTACGAAATCCGGTCCCGTCTGAACGGGGCGCGGCGCGACGCCGTATGGAACGGCGCGTTGCTCCCACCCCGGGATTGGAGTTCCATGGCACGCACAACACGCAAACGCTCAACGCTGGCGAACCGGGCGATCGCCGCCTCGGCCGCCCTGATTCTGGGCGGGGGTGGGCTGATCGCGGTCAACGTCTACGCATCTGCGGGTGAGGGCCGTCAGAGCCCCAACAGAACCCAGGCCGCCGGTCAGTCGGTCTCCACCATCGACTGCCCGGACGTCGGCAACGAACTGAAACAGGTGCCCAAGCAGGAGCGCCGCAACGTCGACCGTGAACTCGCCACGCTGGACACCCAGATCACCACGGCGTACCAGCGCTTCGCCGAGCTCAGGCAACGGATCGAGCAGAACCCCCAGTACGGGCAGCAGCAGATCCTCACCCCGCTGAAGAACGAGCGGACGGTGATCCTCCAGCGGATCGCCGCACTCATCGAACGCGGCAAGGCGCCCAAGCCGCAGGGTCTGGAGTCCATGGCGTCGTGCACCCTGCGGGCCGACGACGAGGGCCAAAACCAGGGCGGCGGTCAGGGCCAGAACGGCGGCAATCAGAACGACGGCAACGGCCAGGGCCAGAACGGCGGTCAGGGTCAGGACGGGGGTCAGAACGACGGCAACGGCCAAGGCCAGGACGGCGGCGGTCAGGACGGCGGCGGCAACGCTGGTCAGGCGGGCAACGGTCCGGAGCAGTCCGACTTCGTCGAGATCCAGTCGGTGCAGCCGAACGCCGGTGACCCGCGCAATCGGCGTGGTGCCTCCCGTGGCGTCTTCACGACGAGTTGCGGGGTGAACGAGAACGGCAAGTTCAACCCGGACAACGTGATCGTCGCGCCGGGTGTCGCCAACGGTGCCCACCATATGCACGACTACGTGGGCAACCAGGCCAACGACGCCTTCGCCAGTGACGACGACCTCGCGGCCGGCGAGACGACCTGTGTGAACCAGGGCGACAAGTCGTCGTACTTCTGGCCGGTGCTGCGGCTGCAGAACGGGCAGCAGGAGGCCGACGCCGACGCCGACGGCGGTGGCAAGGACCAGAACGTCGGTGAGATCCAGACGCCGTCGCAGGTCACCATGGACTTCGTGGGCAACCCGCGGTCGAAGGTGACGGCGATGCCGCGGCTCCTGCGGATCATCACCGGTGACGCCAAGGCGTTCGTCAACGGTGATGCGAACGCGAACGCCTCGTGGAGCTGCACCGGCTTCGAGAACCGCCAGCTGAAGGACAAGTACCCGATCTGCCCCGAGGGCAGTCAGGTGGTGCGGACGTTCAAGTTCCAGAGCTGCTGGGACGGCCAGAACACCGACAGTGCCAACCACCGTACCCATGTCGCCTTCGCCCAGGCCAACGGCGCCTGCCCCAACGGCTTCCGCGCCATCCCGCAGCTCGTGCAGCGCATCGTGTACGACGTGCCGCCGCCGGTGTTCGACGGGGCCAACCCGAGCGTCTTCGCGGTCGACTCCTTCCCGGAGCAGCTGCACAAGCCCGTCACCGACCACGGCGACTTCATCAACGTCTTCGACGAAAACCTGATGAAGAAGATGGTGAACTGCATCAACAGCGGACGCACGTGCCGCTGACCGCTCCCTGAGCCGGCGCCGATCCCCGGGCTTCCCGCCTGAGTCCCGGGGTTCGGCGCCACCTTCCGCCGCCGTTCCCGGCCCTTCCCCGGCCCCTCCCCGGTGCCTCCCCGGTGCCTCCCCGGCCCCTCCCCACGCACTCCTCGGCCGGCCCTCCCCGGCGCATTGCTCCCCCGGTCCCGGCCGCTACCCGGTCCCTCCCCCCGCCCCCTCCCCGGCGTGTTCCCTCCGCCGGCCTGCGCGGCCCGCTCAGTGATGGCCGGAGTGCTCGTCCTCGTTCCCCCCACTGCCGGCACTGCTCCCCGAGTGCCCGCCATGCGAGGCACCGCGCTCCACGGTCCCGCCGAGCCGGCCGCGCAGTGCCGTCACCACCTTCTCGTCGCCGACCGCGACCCACTTCCTGCCGACGAGGTACGAGCCGCCGTAGTCGTTGGCCTCGTTGATCCACTCGCGCTGGCCGCGGTCGGTGGCGAAGGTGGTGAGGATGTACTTGCCGTCCTTCGTCGTGCAGTTCGCCTGCCGCAGCTCCTCCGCGTCCGTCTGGATGTTCGGCTCGCAGTCCGCCTGCTTCGCCAGCTGCTCCAGACTCCCCGTCGCCGTCTTCGGCACATCGGGGGCGTCGTCCGTGTCCCCGGCGCAGGCGGTGAGGGCCGTGACGGCCGTCAGTGCCAGCGCGGCCAGGGCCATCGGGGCGGTGCTTCGGGCTCGTTGCGTACTCATCGGGCCATCGTGCCCGGTCGGCGCGCCGGTGTGCAGAGGAACGGGGAGTAACGTGCCGCACGTCGCACCCGCATCTCACGCCCCACGACACCCTGGAGAAGCCGCCGCCGTACCGTGTCCGTGAAGCCGGCGGTCCGCCGGGTTCCCGCCCCACGGGCCGGCCGGCCGGGGCTGGTGACTATCGCAGTATTCGCTCGTTCAGCTGAGGGTGAGCACCCAGGAACCCGCCCCAGGCGCCGTCGACGTGGAGCAGGCCGAAGCCGCGCTCGTGGAGCACTATCCGCGTCTGGTGCGGATCGCCTACCTCGTCCTGCCGTCCTCCCTCGGCCGCAATCGCCGGGTGCTGACCGCTCACTGGATCGTGCAGCGCTCCCTGCCGCGCGGCCGTACCGCCCGGCTTCCGCAGACCGGTGGGTCGAGGGTCCCGGTTCCGCGCGGAACGGCCGCGCCGGGGTACGCGTACGTCCGGGGGCGGGTGGTGCGGCAGGCGCTGGACGCGGGTCTTCCGCTGCGGCGGCGGGCCTGGCCGAAGCGAGTGCAGTTCCCGCCGCTGCTGCCCCAGGTATGGGGGCTGCGGCTGTTCCCGCGCTCCGGGGGCGCCGACGAACTCGCCCTCGGCCAGGCGCTGTCCGCGCTGTCCGGGGCCGCCCGTGCCGCGTACGTACTGCGCGCCCTGGAGACGCTGCCCGACGCCGCGGTCCGGCAGGTGCTGACCGGCGCCGGGGTCGCCGACCCGCATGCGGCGCTCGCCGCTGCGGACGGGCTCCGCGCCCCGGAGCGCGGGACGGCGGTCGCGCTGCTGGACTCCCCGGAGTTCGACCCCTGTTCCCTGCAGGCCCGGCCGACCGATCTGATGCGCCGCCGCAGGCACGCGAAGGCGGCGGTCGCGGCGGCCGCGGCCGCGCTCGTCGTCGGCACGCTGCTGGGCCTGCCCGGAGAGGGCTGGGCACCGGCGGAGGCCGCAGCCCCGCCGTACACACGCCACCCGGCGACCGAGGCGGCGCTGGACCCGTCCCGACTGCAGCGGGTCGGGCCCCTGGCCTGGCGGACCTCCAGCCGCACGGACTTCTCCGTGTGGCCCGCCCGGGGTGCGCTGAGCGGGGACCGCGCACTGCTGCGCCGGGCGCTCGCCGTATGGGCGCGGCCCGGTGCGGCGGTGCGGGTGTCCGCGACGCCCGGCACTCCGTCGGGGCCGCCGGTGGGAGCCCCGCAGCTGCTGTTCGCGGGCGCGGTGGGCCGGGCCCGTGTGGTGCTGTTCCACGACGGGCTGCGCGTCGTGCGGTACGCGGAGCCGGACGAGGGCACGGGCGGCGGGCCGGCACTGGACCTCGCGCGGACCGATGCGGCGGACGCGCCCACCGCCGGGGCGCTGCTGGTCGGCCGGGGCAGCGACGGCGTCCGCTATCTCACGGCTCCCTGGGTGAGCGGTGCCTCGGCGCGGGATCTGCTCGAACCGGAGGCGGAGCCCCGGACGCTGAAGCGTGACGCGCACGGGGTGACCGAGGCGGTGCCGAGCCCGGTCGCGGCCCGCGAGTGCCGGTCGTGGCAGGCGCTGGAGCTCGCCGGGGACGGCGCACGGCGGCTGCTCACCGATCTGGGCGAGATCGTCCCGGCCCGGCTGACCTGGGGTCCTCCGCTGTCCGCCGGTGACGTACCCGGCGCGCCGGAGGAGGCGCGTACCGCGTGGGCGCGTACGGCGTGCCTTCTGACCGCGATGCGCTCGAACGGGGTGCGGGAGGTCAACACCTGGCGCTACACGCGTCAGTGGCTGCCGGAGGGGAACGGCAGGGCCGCCTGGCTGTGCACCCGCGCGGAGACCTGGCGCGGCACGGGCGCCCAAGTGCTCGCCCAGTTCCAGCCTCCGGCGTCGGGATCGGCGGCCGCGTCGCCCGGTGTGGTGGTGGCCCGTTCCGAGGTGTCGCCCGCGTGTGGTCGGCGGGATCCGCGGCTGCTGGCGGGTGTGCTGTGGAGGTCGCGCACGGGGACGTGGTACGTACTGGCGGCGGGCAGCGGGGACGTCGCCTCGGTGCGCGCCTCCGGCGGGGTCACGGGTGGCGCGGAGGGCAACCACCTCGTCGTGCCGGCACGCCAGGGGGTGCGGGTGGAGCTCGGCGGGCGCCTCGCGGACGGTACTCGGATCCCGGCCCTCCGCTGACCGCCGTGAACCGCGGGGCGGCCGACGGGGCCGCGGGGCCGCGGCCCGGCCTGCATCAGGTACCGGTACCGCCGGTCGCCCCGGCGCAGGAACTCCGGGGCGGTGACCGGCTCGTACCGGACCCGTCGGCGGGGTGCCGTCGAGTGCCTCAGGGCAGCAGCAGCCAGTCGGCCGCCAGGGCCGCCACCAGGCCGGCGCCCAGCAGATATGTGCCCAGCCGGGTGCGGCCGTGGCGGCTGAGTTCGATGACGACTCCGCACAGGATCATGGCCAGTCCGTACACCCCGACCACGAGCACCGATGTGCGGCTGGCCAGCCGCACCGCCAGGACCGCCGCCAGCGCGACGAGTACGACGGACGCGGCGGCGATCCGGAGCATCCGGGCCCGGCGGGGGCTCATCCCCTCCGGCGAGGGCACAAGCGCCTCCACCGCCGCGGGTGTATCCACGGTCGCGGGCATCTCCGTGGTCGCGTGCGTCTCCACCGCCTTGGGCGCCTTCACCGTCGCGGGCGCCTCCGCAGCCACCGGCATATCGGCAGTCACCGGTGTATCGGCGGTCGCCGGCGCATCGGCAGTCACGCCCTCCGGCGCCGCCGCGCCCACCGGCGCCCCCGGGGCCACCCGCGTACCCGCGTCCACCGGTGCCTCCGGGGGTGTCTCCTGGTCAGAAGCGGTCATGGTCCGGGAGCGTACCCGTCGAGCGGCGGACGGCGTCCGAGGCCCGGCCGATACGCTGTTCGTATGACGACCGGGGTTCGCCGAAGGATGGGCGTCGCAGAGCGCAGGCAGCAGTTGATCGGAGTGGCGCTGGAGCTGTTCAGCCGCCGCTCGCCCGACGAGGTGTCGATCGACGAGATCGCCGCCGCCGCGGGCATCTCCCGCCCGCTGGTCTACCACTACTTCCCCGGCAAGCAGAGCCTGTACGAGGCCGCGTTGCGGCGGGCGGCGGAGGACCTCGCGCACCGCTTCACCGAGCGCCACGAAGGACCGCTCGGCGCAAGGCTGCTGAGGGTGATGCGCCGGTTCTTCGACTTCGTCGAGGAGCACGGGCCGGGCTTCGCGGCTCTGATGCGGGGTGGTCCCGCGGCCGGCAGCGGTACCACCAGCGCGGTCATCGACCAGGTCCGCCGGGCGGCCTACGAGCAGATCCTGGGCCACCTCGGCGTCACCGACCCGGCGCCGCGCCTGCGGCTGGTCGTCCGGTCGTGGGTGTCGCTCGCCGAGTCCACCGCGCTGATCTGGCTCGAGGGACGGGACGTGCCGCGCGCGGAGCTGGAGCGCCAACTGGTCCACGACTTCGCCGTTCTGGTGGCGGTGCCCGCGGCGTACGACGAGGACATGGCCGCCGTGCTGGCCCGCATCATGCGGGACGAGCCGGCCGACGGTCCCCTCGGGGACCTCGTCGGCCGGCTCGTGGCCCTGGCGCCGCAGGCGGTGTCCGCGGCGTCCGGACCGCAGTCGGCGTCCGCGGCGTCCGGACCGCAGTCGGTGTCCGCGGCGTCCGGACCGCAGGCGGTGTCCGAGGCGTCCGCGGCACGGGTGCCGCAGCAGCGCGCCTGAGCCCGGCGGGCCCCGGCGCGCCGCCGCGGATCGGCCCCGGAACAGCCCCGGATCAGCCGCGGGTCGGCCGCGGTCGGCCCCGGGTCAGCGCCGGACGAACACGGCGGCCGTGCGGCCCGGCACGGTGAAGGTGCCGGTGGCACCGTCGTACGACGCCGACTTGACCACCGCGTCCGCGCCCCCCGCCTGGACGGGGTGCAGCCCGTACGAGGTGCCCGCGAGGGCGCCGATCCGCTGGGTCCGCCGGTCCGGGGTGGCGTTGAACACCACGACCAGTTCGCCGAGGCGCATGGTGATCACGCCGGGTGTCTCGTCCGTCCCCGAGAGGGGGAAGGACAGCGCCGACTGCACCTTGTCCGCCGTGCCGAGGGAGAACGCCTGCTCGGTCGTACGGATCTTCAGCAGGTCGCGGTAGGCGGCCGAGGTGCCGGTGATCTCCGCACAGCCCGGCTTCAGCGTCGGCGCGGTCAGCAGCGGCTTGGCGAACGGCCACTTGGCCTTGTTGTCGGCGGCGGGCGGCAGGCCGCGGCCGAAGCCGTTGCCGTCGCGGCAGTCCCAGTGGACGGGGTTGAACCAGTCACCGCTGTCGTAGGAGTTGCGGTCCAGCGACTTCGACCGCAGCAGGTCGGTACCGGCCTGGGACAGCGCGGGCCCCTGGGAGAGCGCGGCCGTCGCCATCGCCAGCACCTGCATCCGGGCCCGGTCGGCGGCGGACACCGACGGCGGCAGCTTGAACGCGAGGGCGTCGTAGAGCGTCTCGTTGTCGTGGGCGTCCGCGTAGGCCAGGGCGTCGCCGGGCGCGGCCGCGTAGCCCGCCGGTGAACCGTTGTAGTCCACCTCCGAGCCCTTGACCGTGCGGCCCCGGGTGTCGGTGAAGGTGTACGACGCCAGGTTCCCCGACAGCCCGACCTTGATCAGGTCCTGGTAGTGCAGCAGCCGGGCCCGCTGCTCGGCCGGGGTGCCGTTGGCCCCGGAGGCGTTGGGCTCGGTGAACAGACCGGAGGCGAAACCCTGCACGCCCGGGTCCTCGTCGAACGGCCCGCCGCCGCGGACGGCGTCCCGTGCCCGGTCGGAGAACGTGGCGATGCCCGTACCGGCCATGTTCTTCTGGGTGGCCTGGACGAAGCGGGCGTCGTCGGCGATCTCGCCGAAGTTCCAGCCCTCCCCGTACAGGACGATCTTCTTCCCGTCGACGCCGTCCTTCTCGACGGTGAGCGCGTCGAGGGCCTCGCGGACGGCGAGCATGTTCGCCTTCGGGTGGTGGCCCATCAGGTCGAAGCGGAAGCCGTCGACCTTGTAGTCCTTCGCCCAGGTGACGACGGAGTCCACGACGAGCTTGCCCATCATGGCGTTCTCGGGTGCGGTGTTGGCGCAGCAGGTGGACGTGGCCACCGAGCCGTCGTCGAGGAGCCGCTGGTAGTAGCCGGGGACGATCCGGTCCAGTACGGACTTCTCCGACTGGCCGCTCGCGACGGTGTGGTTGTAGACGACGTCCATGACGGTGCGCAACCCGGCGCCGTTCAGGCCCTGCACCATCCGCCGGAACTCGACCGTGCGGCGGGTGCCCTCGGGGTCGGAGGCGTAGGAGCCCTCGGGGACGGTGTAGTGCAGCGGGTCGTAGCCCCAGTTGTAGGCGTCCTTCGCCGCCGTCTTCGCCACGCAGGCCTGCTGCTCCTCGGAGTCCGGCGGGTACGCCTTCAGGTCGCACTCCGGTGCGGACTGGTCGGACTTCCGCTCGGGGATGGTCCCGATGTCGAAGGCGGGCAGCAGGTGGACGTAGGAGGTGCCGCTCCTCGCGAGGGACGTCAGGTGCTTCATCCCGGCCGAGCCGCGCTCGGTGAAGGCGAGGTAGCCGCCCTGGTGCTTCGCGGTGCGGTCGGAGGCCGAGAAGTCCCGGACGTGGAGCTCCTGGATCTGGGCGTCCTTCAGCGGCACGGCCGCCGGCTTGCGCAGGGTGGACCAGCCCTCGGGGGCGAGCTTCGGGTCGGCGAGGTCGACGACGAGGCTGCGGGCGGAATCCGTGGTGAGGGCGGTGGAGTACGGGTCGGTGACCTTGTTGGTGACGAGCTCCTGCACGCTGGGCGCCCATACGGTCACGGCGTAGCGGTAGGGCTTGCCCCGCCAGCTCGCCGGGCCGGTGACCGACCAGACGCCGGAGGTGTCGTCGCGGCGCATCGGGACGGTCCTGCCGCCGATGTCGAGGGCGACCTTGCGTGCGGTGGGTGCCCAGACGGACAGTGTCGGGCGGCCCTTGCGGAACACCGGCCCGAGCGCGGCCTTCCGGGCCTGGCCGGCGTAGAGGTCGTCGAGGACGCCGGGGATCTGCACTCCGGTGGCGGCGAGCAGCGCCCCGTTCGCCGCCCGCTGGGTGGCGATCAGCTGGCCGCGCAGGGCCTTCTCGACGCGGTCGCGGTCGCGCGGGTCGACGGTGAAGGCGGGGAAGTCCTTGAGGTGCGGGAACCTCGCCTTCTGGGCGTCGGTCAGCGCGGACGGGGTGAGGCGCAGCCAGTGCCCCTCGTCGCTGAGCGCACCGTCGACCACCTCGATGCCGCCGCCGGGCGCGTACACCAGCTGCTGGCTGGTCGCGTCGGTGGCCTTCACCTTCCACACGACGGTGTCGCGGTCGATGAACTGTGCCTCGGCCTTCGACAGGTCGAGCGAGGGTGCGCCGCCGCTCGCCGGCAGCAGGTACGCCGGCTGCCCGGCGAGCATCCACACCTCGCGGCCGTGGCTGCCGAACGACAGCGACTGGTCGGTCGGCAGGTCCTTCTCGTCGCCCTTGTGGACGATGTAGCTGAGCGAGCCGGCGCCCTCGGCGAGCGGGACCTCGAAGGTGACGCCGTAGGCGTCCCGGCGGACCGGCATCAGCGGCTTCGACCAGTCGGTGGGCTCGGCGGCGCCGGTCCAGACGTGCAGGCCCCAGCCGTCGTAGTCCCCGTCGGCCCGGTGGTAGTGCAGCACGGCCTTCTTCGGGTCCTGCGGCGGGTAGGCGCCGTCGGGTGCGGTGTCCAACTGGCCGTCCTGGCCCTGGGTGATCCAGACCTCGCCGGTCCGGCCGAGGTCGACGGTGCGCTGCGGCCCGTCGGCGGCGCCGTCCTTCTCGACGGTGTACGGGAGGGACGAGGTGCCCGCGGGGACCTTGACCCAGGCGAAGGCGCCCCAGGCGTCGCGGCCGGTGAACGCGGCCGTGGTCCCGGCGGCCTTCAGCCGCGCGCCGTCGTAGTCCCCGTCGGCGCGCTTGTAGTGGACGATCGCGTGGGTGCGTTCGACGGCCGTGGGCTTCTCGGGCGGCGGTACCCGGCCCGCGGTGGTGGCGGCGAGGGCGCTCGCGGTGCGGCCGAGGCTGTCGACGGCGACCGCCTTGTAGCGCAGGGGGGTCCCGGCGGGGGCCGTGATGTGCTGGGTGACCTTGTACGGGGCGTGGTCGGCGGTGCCGAGGGTGCGCCATGCGCCGTTGCCCACCTGCGCGGCGAACACGACCCGGTTGAGCTGCCCGTCGTGGACGTCGGCGGAGATCTCCACGGTGCCGGTCGCCCCGGCGGCGGGGGCCTTCAGGGTGAGGGACGGCTTCGCGGCGGGGGGCGCGAGGGGCCCGGTGGCGCGCAGCACCAGCGACGACAGGGCGGGGACGGTGACGGTGAGCTTGCCGTCCTCGGCGCGGGCGGTGCCGGAACCGCCGTACAGGGCCCGGAACTCCGCCGAGTCCACCGGCACGGTCACGGTCTTGCCGGTGGTCGCGTTGTTGACGGCCACCAGGTACTCGACGGGTCCGCCGCGCTTGCCGGCGTCCGTGCGGGAGAAGGCGTAGACGGAGTCCTCGGCGTGGCGCTCCCGCTGGACGCCGTCGCGCAGCGCCGGGTGCTCGCGGGTGAGCTTCGACAGGGCGGCGATCGAGCGGTAGACGGGGTGGCCGGTGTCGTACGCGTCGTCGGCGTGGGTGCGGTCGGTGCCGAGCTGGTCGTCGTCGAGGTAGTCGGCGGTCTTCGAGGCGAAGAGCGTCTGGCGGGCGTCCTTGTCGCCGCCGGCGCCGGTGAAGCCCTGCTCGTCGCCGTAGTAGACGACCGGGTTGCCGCGGCTGAGGAACATCAGCTCGTTGGCGAGGCGGGCCCGCTTCAGCAGCTCCGCTTCGCCGGCGCCGGGGTTGTCCTGCTTCAGGAAGGTCCCGATGCGGCCCATGTCGTGGTTGCCGAGGAAGGTCACCTGCTCGTAGGCGTTGGCCTTGTCGGTGGTGTACCGGTAGTCGTCGGCGAAGACCTCGGCGAGCCGGCCGGCGTCGGCGCCCTGGGAGGCGTAGGCGCGGGCGGCGGCCTGGAAGGGGAAGTCGAGGGTCGAGTCGAGCCGGCCGCGGGTGACGTACGGCGAGGTCACGGCGGTGTCGGCGGAGTAGACCTCGCCGAACATGAAGAAGTCCTCGCGGCCGCGCTTGGCGGCGTAGTCGTCCAGCGCGGTGGCCCACTGGGTCCAGAAGTCCAGGTCGACGTGTTTGACCGTGTCGATCCGGAAGCCGTCTATCCGGAAGTCGCGGACCCACTTCTCGTAGATCCGCTTCATTCCCTCGACGACCTCGGGCCGCTCGGTCCACAGGTCGTCCAGGCCGACGAAGTCGCCGTACTCGGCGCTCTCCCCGGCCCAGGTGGAGTCGCCCCGGTTGTGGTACATCGTCGGGTCGTTGAGCCAGGCCGGGACCTTGCGCACGGCTCCCTCGCCCTTGACCGGTGTGTACGGGAAGGAGCCGGTGTCGACCGCCCCGCGCGGGATGCCCTGGCGGTCGTCGAAGGGGCGGCCGTCCTTGTCGAGGTACGGGTAGGCGCCCTTGGGGCGGTAGCCGTAGGCCTTCTCGGCGTAGTCGACGGTGTCGGCGGTGTGGTTGGTGATGACGTCGAAGAAGACCTTCATGCCCTTGGCATGGGCCTTGTCGATCAGCGTCTCCAGGTCCCGGTTGGTGCCGAAGTGGGGGTCCACCTGGGTGAAGTCGGTGATCCAGTAGCCGTGGTAGCCCGCCGACGCGTCCTTCCCGGTGCCCTGGACCGGCCGGTTCTTGAAGATCGGCGCGAGCCAGATGGCGGTCGTGCCGAGGCCCTTGATGTAGTCCAGGCGCTTGGTGAGTCCCTTGAGGTCGCCGCCCTGGTAGAAGCCCTTGTCCGTGGGGTCGTAGCCGGTCCGCAGGCGCGAGCCGGTCAGTCCGCCGCGGTCGTTGCGGCGGTCGCCGTTCGCGAAGCGGTCCGGGAGCACGAAGTAGAACTGCTCACGGGTCAGTTCGTGCCGGGCGGGCTCGGCGGCGAGCCTGGCGTCGGACGGCGGGGAGGGAGGCTTCGCCGCCGCGGCGGGCACGGCGGGCGCGAGTGCGGCGCACACGGCGACGGCCAGGGCGGCCGCCACCGTTCTGCGCCTGCCGCGCGAGGGGGGTGTCACGAGGTTGCTCCTCACTGGTCGGGACTCGTCGGGCTGGTTGGGACCTCGGGGCCCTTCGGGGATCGTCGGGGACGTCAGGGCTTGTCAGTGCCCGTCAGAGCCCGTCAGGGCCCGTCAGGGCTTGTCAGGGCTTGTCAGGGCCCGTCAGGGCTTGTCAGGGCTTGTCGGAACGCAACGGAAGTGCGCGCCCCGGCCGGCCGGGCGGGTGGTGGCGCGGCCTTCCACAGGCCGCGCCACCCGGCGACCCCGCCCGGCTCCGCCCTCAGGACCGCCAGGTGTCGTTCAGGCTCACCCTGCCGGTCGGCGGCACCGTCGCCGTACGGTTCGCCCCGGTCTCCCAGGTGACGTTGCCCGCACCGTCCTTGCGCACGTACTTGTACTCGAAGGCGGTGCCGGCGGGCAGGTCGACGTCGAGCTTCCACACGGGGTAGCTCGCCGGGTCCAGCTTGAGTGCGCTGCCGGTGTTCCAGTTGCCGAGTGCGGCCTGGTTGCCGGTGACGTAGATGTTCTGCCCGGGCACCGTGGTGGCGTTGACGGCGAACGAGGCGCCGGAGGCGGGCGAACCGCCGCCACCGCCCCCGCAGTCCCTCGCGCCCGTGTGCAGCGCGACGGCGGTGTTGGGGCCCAGGGTCCGGGTGAACCGGCCCGAACCGTCCACCGTGACGGCCGTGCCCGACTGGACGTCGCAGTAGCCGCCGGCCGGGAGGGAGGTCTGGAAGGTGCGGGTCAGCGCCGACGTCTCGTGGTTGATGGCGACGTACGCCTTGTCACCCCGGCCGAACGCGATCGCGTCGGCGCCGTTGTCCCACCAGTTGGTGACGCCCTGACCTCGGGCCGTGTTCCGGAAGGCGACCATGGAGGAGATCTCGCGCCAGGCGTGCTGGCACTTCCAGCCGTCGGTGTAGCAGGCGTTCACCGTGCCGCCGTTGGGCGGGCCCGCGTCCTTGTCGGTCCACTCGTAGCCGGAGTGGACGTCGGGCGAACCGTACGGCCAGGCCAGCATGAACACGTTCGCCAGCGTGTAGTCGGCGCCGTTCTTGTAGCTGAGGGTGTCGCCGCCGCGCTCGGTGTCGTGGTTGTCGACGAAGACGGCGGACTTGCCGCTCGTCATATAGCCCCAGCCCTCGCCGAAGTTCTTGAGGTAGGCCAGGTTCTCGTTGAGGAAGACCCGCTTGAGGTCGCGGGCGTAGCGGAACTCCTGCACATCGCCGTTGCCCAGGTACTCGCTGGGCTGGACGGCCTCACCGGCGCCGTAGATGGCCTCCTGCTTCCAGTACGCGTCCGGGTTGGTGAGCTTGCCCTTGATCGCGGCCAGGTCCGCGGCCGGCATGTGCTTGGCCGCGTCGACACGGAAGCCGTCGACGCCGAGGGACAGCAGGTCGTTCATATAGCCCGCGATCTTGTTGCGGACGTACTCCTCGCCGGTGTCGAGGTCCGCGAGCCCGACGAGCTCGCAGTGCTGGACGTTGAAGCGGTCCTGGTAGTTGGTGATCTGCGCGGTGCAGTCGTCCATGTCCCAGGAGGAGTACAGGCCGGGGTAGCCGTACTTGGTGTAGGACGAGCCGCCGGTGCCCGTGCCGTTCCCGGCCGCCATGTGGTTGATGACCGTGTCGACGACGACCTTGACGCCCGCCGCGTGGCAGGTGTTGACCATGTTCGTGAACGCGGTGCGGTCGCCCAGCCGCCCCGCGATCTTGTAGCTGACGGGCTGGTACGACGTCCACCACTGCGCGCCCTGTATGTGCTCCTGGGGCGGGGAGACCTGGACGTACCCGTATCCGGCCGGGCCCAGGGTGCCGGTGCACGCCTGCGCGACCGAGTCGAAGCGCCATTCGAAGAGGACGGCGGTGACGTCCTTGGTGCCGGGCGGGGCCGCCTGCGCGGCACCCGGTGGCGCGATCACCGCGGCGGCCAAGCCCGCCGCGACGGCGAGTGCGGCAGCCAGAGATCTGCTGGCCATGTGGTTCCTCCTGCGGCTCAGGAAGGGGGGTGTCGAGATGGGGAGGTGGAGATGTGGGGAGGTGGGGGCAGCGAGAACTCCGGGATGGAGGTTGAATGTTCTTGCTGCAAAACTGAAAGAGCCCTCTGCGCAGGTGACGGTAGGCCCGAACGATTGCGCGGTCAACAGTTCGGACACATCCGGGAAACATGAACGCCATCTGCCTGCAAGGATTTTCACCCTGCGGGCAGATGGCGTGCCGGTCCCGGCGGGGCGGGGCGGGCGGCTCCGCGCGGACTCCGGTGGGGTGCCTGCGCGCGCCGTGAACGGACGGCACCGGGACGGCGGCCTGGCACGGGCCCCGGGCCCCCGGCGCCGGCGCGAGCGCCTGATAGGCGCTCAGGCCCCGCGCCCACAGCACCGCGCTCAGCACCACGGCCTCAACACCGCGCCCTCGGCACCGCGCTCAGCCCCACGGCCGCTGCGCCGCCGACCAGAGCCCAGCCCCACGGCCGCCTGCGCCGCCGACCAGCGCTCGGCCCCGCGCTCTGAGCCCGCGTTCTCAACCCCGCTCGGTCAGCCCCGCGCCCGTGCCGTCGAGCCGCGTACCACCAGTTCCGGCTGGAAGACGTACTCGGTGCTCGGCACCGGGTTTCCGCGGATCTCCTCCAGCAGCGCGCCCACGGCCGCCGACGCCATGGCCTGGACCGGCTGCCGCACGGTCGTCAGCGGCGGGTCGGTGAAGGGGATCAGCGGCGAGTCGTCGTACCCGACCACCGACACGTCCCCCGGCACGTCCAGGCCGCGCTCCCGCACCGCCCGGATGGCCCCGAGCGCCATCATGTCGCTGCCGCAGACGATTCCGGTGCAGCCCGCGTCGATGAGCTCGGCGGCGGCCGCGTGACCGCCCTCGACGCTGAACAGCGTGTGCCGGACGTACCGTTCGGCGTCCGGGCCGGCCGCCGCCAGGAAGCCCTCCGTCTTCCGCCGCGACGGCACATAGCGCACCGGCCCGACCGCGAGCCCGATGCGCGTGTGGCCGAGTTCGGCGAGATGGCGCACCGCCATGCCCGCGGCCATGTGGTCGTCGGGTGACACGAACGGCGCCGAGACCTGCTCGTTGAAGCCGTTGACGAGCACGAAGGGGACCCGGCGCGCGGCGAGATCGGCGTACCGCCGCTGGTCCGCGGCCGTGTCCGCGTGGAGTCCCGAGAGGAAGACGATGCCGTCGACACCGCTCTCCTCCAGCTGCTCCACGAGTTCGTCCTCACTGGCGCCGCCCGGCTGCTGGCAGCACAGCACCGGCGTGTAGCCGTGCCCGGCCAGCACCTGCTCGATGACCTGGGCGAACGCGGGGAATATCGGGTTGGTGAGCTCGGGCACCACCAGCCCGACCAGTCCCGCGCTGCGCCGCCGCAGCCGCACCGGGCGCTCGTAGCCGAGGATGTCGAGCGCCGCGAGGACCCGGGTGCGGGTCGCCGCCGACACACCGGGCTTGCCGTTGAGGACACGGCTGACCGTGGCCTCGCTGACGTCGGCCTGCGCGGCGATGTCGGTGAGCCGGGGGGCGGCCGCCCCCGAGGCCCTCGGCCTGGGGAGCGTCACACCGTCCACCACGCGGTGGCGTCCGCGGGCAGGACGGCGAAGCCGCCGTCGACCCCGACCGGCGCGCTGGCCAGCAGCAGTGCGCCGGGGGCGGGGAGGCGCACCGGCGCGCCCGTGGTGTTGGTGGTGCAGACGAACTTCTCGCGGGACAGGGCGAGGACGCCGTCGGGTGCGTCCAGCCAGGTCACCGCGTCGCCCGCGCCCAGTCCCGGGTGCTCGCGCCGGGCGGCCAGGGCCGCGCGGTACAGCTCCAGGGTGGAGCCGGGCACCCCGGTCTGCGCCTCCACGCTCAGCTCGGCCCACTCCGCGGGCTGCGGGAGCCAGCTGCCGCCGCTGCCGAAGCCGTACGAGGCGCCCTCGCGGGTCCAGGGGATCGGGACCCGGCAGCCGTCGCGGAAGCCGTCCTGGCCCTCCGCGCGGAAGAACGACGGGTCCTGGCGCACCTCGTCCGGCAGGTCCGTGACGTCCGGCAGGCCCAGCTCCTCGCCCTGGTAGACGTACGCCGACCCGGGCAGCGCCAGCATCAGCAGGGTGGCCGCGCGGGCCCGGCGCAGGCCGAGCTCGCGGTCGCCCTGCTCGCGCAGCTGGGTGCCGAGGCCGGGCGGGTTGCCGAAGCGGGTGGCGTGCCGGGTGACGTCGTGGTTGGACAGCACCCAGGTGGTGGGCGCGCCGACCGGGCGCATCGCGGCGAGCGAGCCGTCGATGACCTCGCGCAGCTCCTCGGCGTCCCAGTTGGTGGTGAGGTACTGGAAGTTGAAGGCCTGGTGCATCTCGTCGGGCCGGACGTACAGCGCGGTGCGCTCGACGGTCGGCGTCCACGCCTCGGCGACGAGGATGCGCTCGCCCTCGTACTCGTCGAGGATGCGCCGCCAGGAGCGGTAGATCTCGTGGACGCCGTCCTGGTCGAAGAACGGCATGACGTCGTTGCCGAGCAGCTTCACCTGGTCGCCGGAGCCGATGTCGGGCAGTCCGGGGGCCTTGACCAGGCCGTGGGCGACGTCCACGCGGAAGCCGTCGGCGCCCAGGTCGAGCCAGAAGCGGAGGATCGAGCGGAACTCGTCCCTCACGGCGGGGTGCTCCCAGTTGAAGTCCGGCTGCTCGGGGGCGAAGAGGTGCAGGTACCACTCGCCCGGCGAGCCGTCCGGGTTCACCGTACGGGTCCACGCCGGCCCGCCGAAGATCGACTCCCAGTCGTTGGGCGGCAGTTCGCCGTCGTCGCCCTTGCCGGGCCGGAAGTGGAAGCGCTCGCGCAGCCGGGAGCCGGGGCCCTCGCGCAGTGCCTGGCGGAACCAGTCGTGCTGGTCGGAGCAGTGGTTGGGCACGAGGTCGACGATGATGCGCAGGTCCAGGGCGTGGGCGCTGCGGATCAGCGCGTCGGCGTCGTGGAGCGTGCCGAACATCGGGTCGATGGCCCGGTAGTCGGCGACGTCGTAGCCCGCGTCGGCCTGTGGGGAGGCGTAGAAGGGGCTGAGCCAGACCGCGTCGACGCCGAGCTCCCTGAGGTACGGGAGCCGGCTGCGTATCCCGGCGAGATCGCCCATGCCGTCGCCGTTGCCGTCGGCGAAGCTGCGCGGATAGACCTGGTAGATCACCGCGTCCCGCCACCATGGCGCTGGCTCGGCGCGGTGGCCGGACGTCGTCGCGGTGGCGGGGGCAGCGAGGTGCTGGGTCATTTCATCCCTGGGATGGTGGTGGTTGGGGGGAAGGTGGGGCATGTGCGGCGTCAGCCCTTGACGGCGCCCGCCGACACGCCCGTGACCAGGTGGCGCTGCGCGAAGAGGAAGACGATCGCGGCCGGGATGGCGATGAGCACGGAGGCCGCGGTCATCGGACCCCACTGGGCGCCGTACTGGTTGACGAACTTCTGCAGGCCCCCGGCGAGGGTCAGGTTCTCGTCGCCGACCATGAAGGCGGACGCGTAGGCGACCTCGCCCCAGGCGGTGATGAACGAGTAGAACGCCGTCACCGCGATGCCCGGGCGGGCGAGCGGCAGGATCAGCCGCCAGAAGGTGCCGAACGGGGTGAGCCCGTCGACCTGGCCCGACTCGTCGATCTCGCGCGGGATGGTGTCGAAGAAGCCCTTCATCATCCAGGCGCAGAACGGCACCGCGATGGTGAGGTACGTGATGACCAGGCCGGCCGGCTCGTTGAGCAGGCCCAGGTTCGACATGATGTTGTAGATCGGCACGATCAGGACGGCGACCGGGAACATCTGGGTGATCAGCAGCGTCCACATCAGGCCCCGCTTGCCGGGGAAGCGGAAGCGGCTGACGGCGTAGCCGGTGGTGGCGGCGACGAAGACGCCGAGGACCGTGGTCAGGCCCGCGACGAGCAGCGAGTTGCCGAACCAGGTGAGGAACTCGGTGTCCTGGAGCAGCTTGGTGTAGTTCTGGAGCGTCGTCTCCCGCACGAAGTCCGTGGTGGTGGCGTAGCTGGCCGGCTTCAGCGAGGTCAGCAGCACCCAGAGGACCGGGAAGACGGCGATCACGGATGCGGTGAGCAGCGTGAGGTGCAGCCCGGCCGAGGCGATCGGCGAACGGCGTCCGCGCACGGGGGTGCCGGCCGGGGTGGCCGGGGCGTTGGTCGTGGTCACCAGGTTTCTCCCTGCTTGCGGAGGACGCGCTGGTAGACAGCGGCGAAGACCATCAGGAGGACGAGGATCAGCACGCCCCAGGTGGAGGACTGGGCGAAGTCGCGCGGGCTGATCTCGAAAGAGAACTTGTACGCCTGGGTGACCAGGATCTGGGTGGCCTCGCCGGGGCCGCCCCGGGTGAGCAGGAAGATCACCGGGAACATGTTGAAGGTCCAGATGGTGCTCAGCAGCACCACGGTGGTGGACACCGACCGCAGCCCGGGCATGGTGATGTTGCGGAACCGCTGCCAGGCGTTGGCGCCGTCCATCTCGGCGGCCTCGTACAGTTCGCCGGGGATGGACTGCAGTCCGCCGAGCAGGGCGACCATCATGAACGGGACGCCGAGCCAGACGTTGACGGCGATCACCGAGAACTTGGCCCAGGTCGGGTCGTTGAGCCACGGCACGGCGTCGATGCCGCCGCCCGCGAGGAGCTTGTTGAGCAGGCCGTTGTCCTCGTTGTAGAGGAAGCGCCAGGCGAACACGGAGACGAAGCCGGGCACGGCCCACGGCAGGACCAGCAGCATCCGGTAGAACGACCGGCCGGCGATCCTGCGGTTGAGGATGTTGGCGAGGGCGAGGCCCAGGCCGAAGGTGACGGCCACGCAGGAGACCGTCCACACCAGCGTCCATCCGAGGGTGCCCAGGAACTGGCTGCCGGTGAGCGCGTCGGCGTAGTTGTCGAGCCCGACGAACTCGTAGGTCGCGGGGAGGTGGTTCACCCCGATCGACCGCTCGACGTTGCGCTCGTTGGCGTCGGTCAGCGACAGGTAGACGCCGCGGACGAGCGGGTAGCCGATGATCACGCCGATCACGATCACCACGGGGGCGACCATGGTCCAGGCGTACCAGTGTGTGGAGAGGCCCCGGCGGAGTTTGCCGGGTGTGCCTGCGGAGTCGCGGCGACGGCCGCGGGCCCTCCCGGGCTCCGCGGCCTCCGCCACCGACTGGCCGCTGGTGTGGACAGCCATCGGTCGGTCTTCCTCTTCTCTTGCCGTCTCGTGCCGTCTAGTGCCGACTAGTGCCGACTAGTGCCGACTAGTGCCGACTCTTGCTTCCCCCGCCGGCCCCTACTTCCAGTCCTTCAGGAGCTTGCGGTAGGCGTCACCGACGGCCTTGGCTCCCTTCTCGGGGGTGGTCTGGCCGGTGAGAACCTTGGTGTACTCGGTCACCAGCGGGGCGAAGAGGCTGCCGCCCTCGGGGATCCAGGGGCGCTCGACGGCCTTGTCGACCACCGGCTTGAAGAAGGCGACCATCTCGTTGCCGGAGACGGTGGGCTTGTCGTAGACGGAGGAGCGGGTCGGCAGCAGGCTGAGGTCCTTGGCCACCGTGGTCTGGGACTCCGCCGAGGTCATGTACTCGACGAAGGCGTAGGAGGCGTCGAGGTTCTTTGAACCGGCGTAGACGGCGAGGTTGTGGCCGCCCTGCGGGGCGCCCTGGCCGTCGGAGCCCGCCGGGACCGGGACGATGCCGAGGTTGGACTTGTCCTGGAACTCCTTGCCGGAGTAGGTGTCCGTGACCGCCCACGGGCCGTTGATCATCATGGCGACCTTGCCGTCCTTGAAGGCCGTCTGCATGTTGTTCCAGCCGTCGGTGGCGTCGGTCTTCGCAGTGCCGGAGTCGACGAGGTCCTTGACGACCTTCATGGCCTTGACACCGGCCGGGTTGTCGACGGTGATCTGCTTCTTCTCGGCGTCGACCAGGTTGCCGCCCTCGCCGTAGAGGAAGGAGAGGAACCAGTACGCGTCGTCGCCGCGCAGGTAGAGGCCGGTCTTGCCGGTCTTGTCCTTGATCTTCTTGGCGACGGTCTTCAGCTCGGCGATCGAGGACGGCGGCTGGACGCCGGCCTCCTGGAAGATCTTCTTGTTGTAGAAGATGCCCATGGAGTCGATGACCTGCGGGACGGCGTAGGTCTTGTCGTTGTACTTCGTGGAGGCGGCGGCCTGCGGGAGGAAGTCCTTGTCCTCCTTGAGGGCCGGCGTGCCGTCCAGCGGGGCGAGGTAGCCGAGGTCGGCGAACTCGGGGGTCCAGGCCACCTCGGAGCGGATCACGTCGGGGGCGCCGGAGCCGGACTGGGCGGCGTTCTTGAACTTGTTCTGCGCCTCGCCGAAGGGCACGTTCACATAGTTGACCTTGACGTCGGGGTGCAGCTTGGTGAAGCCCTCGGCGAGCTTCTTGAAGACCTTGTCCTCGCTGCCCACGGTCGACGTGTCCCACCAGGTGACCGTGCCCGACAGCTTGCCCGAGCCGCTCTTGCCGCCCTCGGCGTCGTCCCCGCCGCACGCGGTCGCCGTGAGCGCCAGGCTCGCGACCAGAGCGGTGGCCGCTATGCCACGTCGCATGTGAACTCCTTCAACCCGGGCCCGCTCCATCACGGCGCCGATTCGTGCAGGAACGTAACAAGGCTGAAAGCAGACCGAAAGACCTTGCGACAATTTTCCGCAAGGGACCGTGATCGTTACCTCCACGTGTCCTCACGGTTGCCGTTGTGCGCCTTGTCATCCGCCGTCGAACCCGCTCCAGCGCCCCGGATGCGCCCCCGCAACCGCTTCGCAAGAGATTGCAGCGCTGTTACCGTCGGAGACAGCTCGCCGTTGACTGGAAGATCCGGAACGTCCCGAAACAGGCATCCGAAGGAGCGCCCATGACGCAGGAGCTCGGCACCACCACCACGCCGCAGATCGCCCCGGTCGCCCCCGTCACCCCCGTCACCCCCGTCACCCCGGTCACCCCCGTCGCGCAGATCGGCCCGGTCGCGCCCGCCGCTCCGGTCGCTCCGGTCGCGCAGACCTCGCCGACCTCCACGGTCACTCCGGTTGCTCCGGTCACTCCGGTTGCTCCGGTCTCGCAGACCACTGCCGTCTCTCCGGTCCCGCAGGCTCCGCGGACCGCCCGGCCCGGGGACTGGTGGCGGGACGCCGTGATCTACCAGGTGTACGTGCGCTCCTTCGCCGACGCCGACGGCGACGGCATCGGCGATCTGCGCGGCATCCGCGACCGGCTCCCCCACCTCTCGGGACTCGGCGTGGACGCGGTGTGGCTGACTCCCTTCTACGCCTCACCCCAGGCGGACGGCGGCTACGACGTCTCCGACTACCGTGCCGTCGACCCGCTCTTCGGCACCCTCGACGACGCCGACGCCCTGGTCAGGGAGGCGCACCGGCTGGGGCTCCGGGTGATCGTGGACATCGTCCCGAACCACACCTCCGACCGGCATGCCTGGTTCCGCTCCGCCCTGGCGGGCGGCCCGGAGCGGGCGCTCTACCACTTCCGGCCCGGCAGGGGCGAGCACGGCGAACTGCCCCCCAACGACTGGGAGTCGGTGTTCGGCGGCCCCGCCTGGACCCGTACGGCGACCCCGGACGGCAAGGGGGGCACAGAGTGGTACCTGCACCTCTTCGCCCCCGAGCAGCCCGACCTCAACTGGGAGCATCCCGCCGTGCGCGAGGAGTTCGACGCGGTCATGCGCTTCTGGCTGGACCTCGGGGTCGACGGCTTCCGCATCGACGTCGCCCACGGCATGGTCAAGGCCGACGGGCTGCCCGACATCGGAGCCCGCGAGCAGGCCAAGATGATCGGTGCCCAGGTGCTGCCCTTCTTCGACCAGGACGGCGTCCACGAGATCCACCGCTCCTGGCGGCGGCTGCTCGACGGCTACGGCGGAGAGCGCATCGGCGTGGCCGAGGCCTGGGCGCCCAGCCCGGAGCGGCTCGCGCTCTATGTGCGCCCCGACGAGCTGCACCAGGCGTTCAACTTCCAGTTCCTGCGCTGCCCCTGGGACCCACAGCGGATGCGGGAGGTCGTCGAGGCGTCGCTGGCGGCGACCGCGTCCGTCGGCGCCCCCACCACCTGGGTGCTGTCCAACCACGACGTGCCCCGGCACACCACGCGCTACGGCGGCGGGCCGGTGGGCCTGCGCCGGGCCCGGGCCGCGGCGCTGCTGATGCTGGCGCTGCCCGGGTCCGTGTACGTCTACCAGGGCGAGGAGCTGGGCCTGCCCGAGGTCCTCGATCTGCCGGACGAGGTGCGCCAGGACCCGTCGTTCTTCCGCGCGGAGGGCCAGGACGGCTTCCGCGACGGCTGCCGGGTCCCGATCCCCTGGACCCGCTCGGGCCCGTCGTACGGCTTCGGCAGCGGCGGCAGCTGGCTCCCGCAGCCCGCCGAGTGGGCCGAGCTCAGCGTCGAGGCGCAGACCGGGGTGCCCGGCTCCACCCTGGAGCTCTACCGGGCCGCTCTCGCGCTGCGGCGCGAGCACCCGGGGCTGGGCGCCGGCGCGGACGTCACCTGGCTCGACGCCCCCGAGGGAGTGCTGGCCTTCGCCCGTGACGGGTTCGTCTGCACGACGAACACGCGTGGCACCGGCGTGCGGCTCCCCGTTCCCGGAAGGTGCCTGCTGTCCTCCGCGCCACCCGAGCTCGGCGGCGGGACGGCGGTGCTTCCCGCCGACTCGACCGTCTGGTGGGCAATCTGACATGCGACCGGTACAGTCCAATCCCATGACCGCACGGCTTGCCGACATCGCAGCCCAGGCGGGGGTCAGCGAGGCCACGGTCAGCCGCGTGCTGAACGGCAAGCCAGGTGTTGCCTCGACCACCCGCGAATCAGTGCTCGCCGCACTCGACGTCCTCGGCTACGAGCGCCCCGTGAAGCTGCGCCGCCGCAGCGCCGGGCTCGTCGGGCTGATCACGCCCGAGCTGGAGAACCCGATATTCCCGGCCCTGGCCCAGGTCATCGGGCAGGCACTGACCCGCCAGGGCTACACGCCCGTACTGGCCACCCAGACCCCCGGCGGCTCCACCGAGGACGAACTCACCGAAATGCTGGTGGACCGGGGCGTATCGGGCATCATCTTCGTCTCCGGGCTGCACGCCGACACCACCGCCGACATGCAGCGCTACGAGAAGCTGCGCGCCCAGGGCGTCCCGTTCGTCCTCGTCGACGGCTTCTCGCCGCAGGTGCAGGCGCCCTTCATCTCGCCCGACGACCGGGCGGCGATGCAGCTCGCCGTGACCCATCTCGTCTCCCTCGGCCACACCCGTATCGGGCTCGCCCTCGGACCGCGCCGCTTCGTGCCGGTACTGCGGAAGATAGAGGGCTTCGTCAAGGCGGTGCGCGACCAGCTCGGCCTGGACGAGCGGCGGATCGAGTCCGAACTGATCCAGCACTCCCTCTACACCCTGGAGGGCGGTCAGGCCGCGGCGTCCGCGCTGATGGACCGGGGCTGCACGGCCGTGGTGTGCGCCAGCGACATGATGGCGCTGGGCGCGATCCGGGCCGCGCGGCAGCGGGGGCTGGAGGTGCCCGACGGCATCTCGGTCGTCGGATTCGACGACTCGCCCCTCATCGCCTTCACCGATCCGCCGCTGACGACGGTCCGCAAGCCCGTCCCCGCGATGGGGCAGGCCGCGGTCCGGACCCTGCTGGAGGAGATCGGCGGAACTCCGGCTCCGCACAGCGAGTTCGTGTTCATGCCGGAACTGGTCGTCCGCGGCTCGACCGCGGCGGGGCCTTTGCACGGTTCGCCCTGATCCGTCCCACCCGGCTCGCGCGCCCCTCCACCGGACTCCCGAATTCCGCGCGACGCCCGGGACATACGGGGGCTCCGGCTCGTCCTCAAGGGGGACCGGACCCCCTCCCGAACCAGCCCGACGGATGATCGGATCGCACGCACCCGTCTGGCAGACTCTCCTCCCATGGGTGAAGCGACCGTGAAGTCCTCGGAAGACCGGACCGCGTCCCCGTCACCCATGGTGACCGTGGACGGCCCGGCCCCGGAGCGGAGCAGACTGCGCGCGTGGCGGTCGGTCCGCCGGCCGCGCATCTGGTTCGAGATCCTCCTCATCGCGGTCAGCTACTGGACGTACTCCCTCGTCCGGAACGCCGTCCCCGAGCAGAAGGCCCAGGCCCTGCGGAACGCCGACTGGATCTGGGAGGCCGAGCAGGCCCTCGGCATCGCCGTCGAGCAGACGGTCAACCACGCCGCCAACTCGGTGACCTGGCTGATCGTGACCATGAACTACTACTACGCCACCCTGCACTTCGTGGTGACCATCGGCGTCCTGGTGTGGCTCTACCGCAGGCACCCCGGCCGCTACGCCCCCACCCGGCTGGTCCTCTTCGCCACCACCGGCGTCGCGCTCGTCGGCTACTACCTCTACCCGCTGGCGCCGCCGCGGCTGATGAACGGCCAGAACTTCATCGACACGGTGCTGGTGCACCAGACCTGGGGCTCCATGGCCTCGGGCAATCTGAAGAACATGTCCAACCAGTACGCGGCCATGCCGTCGATGCACATCGGCTGGTCGCTGTGGTGCGGGCTGACCATCTTCGCGCTGGCGACCGCGCCCTGGGGCAGGATCCTGGGGCTGCTGTACCCGACGCTCACGCTCGTGGTGATCGTGGCGACCGCCAACCACTTCTGGCTGGACGCCGTCGGCGGACTGCTCTGCCTCGGCTTCGGCTACGGCCTGTCCTACGTCTGGTACGGGTCCCTGCCGCACCGGCTGCCGCGGCATGTGCCGGACCCGGTCCGCGGCGGCCCGGTGCTCACGGCGTAGGCCGGCACCCGGAGGCACCCCCCGCCGCCCCCGCGCCCCGTCGGCCCCGGGCCCCGCACACCGCCGGCCCGGGCCTCGGCCGGCCCCGGATCCCGCCCACCGAGGCCCCGCCGGCCACGGCGGGGGCGCGTCGGCACGGCCGAGGGCCCGTCGGCTGCAACCGAGGGCCCGTCGGCTACGACCCGTAGAACAGCCGCTCCACCACCGCGCGGGCGCGCCGCGTCGCCCGGCGGTACCCGTCGACCATCTCGCCCACATGCCCCTGGCCGTGCCCCAGATACCGGCCCACCGCGGCCAGTTCCTTCGCGTCGGAGGGGAAGGTGTCGCCCGCGCGGCCCCTCACCAGCATGACGCCGTTGCGGACCCGCGTCGCCAGCACCCACGCGTCGTCCAGGATCCCGGCGTCCTCCGGGGACAGCAGGCCCGCGTCCCGGGCGGCGGCGAGCGCCGCCCGGGTGCGCGTGGTGCGCAGCCCCGGCTCGGCCCGGCCGTGGCGCATCTGCAGCAACTGCACCGTCCACTCCACGTCGCTGAGACCACCGCGCCCCAGCTTGGTGTGCAGCGTCGGGTCGGCGCCGCGCGGCAGCCGCTCCGTCTCCATCCGGGCCTTGAGCCGGCGGATCTCCCGGACCTCGTCCTCGCCCAGGCCGTCGGCGGGGTAGCGCAGCGGGTCGACCAGTTCGATGAAGCGGGCGCCCAGCTCCTCGTCGCCCGCCATCGGCTCGGCGCGCAGCAGGGCCTGGCTCTCCCAGACCAGTGACCAGCGGCGGTAGTAGGCCGCGTAGGAAGCGAGCGTGCGCACCAGCGGCCCGTTGCGGCCCTCGGGGCGCAGATCGGCGTCGATCAGCAGCGGCGGGTCGGAGCTCGGGAGCTGGAGCAGCCGCCGCATCTCCGCCACGACCGTCCCGGCCGCCCGGGCGGCCTCGTGCTCGTCGACGCCCTCGCGGGGCTCGTGGACGAACAGCACATCGGCGTCCGAGCCGTACGACAGCTCGTGTCCGCCGAAGCGGCCCATGCCGATGACCGCGAACCGGGTGGGGAGCTCGTCCCCCCACCGCTCGCGGACGACGGAGCGCAGCGCACCGGCGATCGTGGCCGCGCTGAGGTCGGTGACGGCGTCGCCCACCCGGTCGACGAGCGTGCCCGGGTCGAGCTCGGCCGGGTTCTCCTCGGTGCCGTACGAGCCGATCAGATCCGCCGCCGCGGTACGGAACAGCTCCCGCCGCCGCACGGCGCGGGCCGAGGCGACGCCCGCTTCCGCGCCGTCCGCCCGCCCGGCCGCCGCGAGCACCTCCTGCTCCAGATGGTCGCGGCCGCGCGGCTTCAGTCCCTCGGGATCGCCGAGCAGCGCCACCGCCTCGGGGGCTCGCAGCAGCAGGTCGGGGGCGAGCCGTCCGGCGGACAGCACCCGGGCGAGGTTCTCCGCGGCGGCGCCCTCGTCCCGCAGCAGCCGCAGGTACCAGGGCGTCTTGCCCAGCGCGTCCGACACCTGGCGGAAGCCCAGCAGGCCCGCGTCCGGGTCGGCGGAGTCCGCGAACCAGCCCAGCAGCACCGGCAGCAGCGTCCGCTGGATCGCCGCCTTGCGCGACACCCCGGACGACAGGGCCTCCAGATGCCGCAGGGCGGCGGCCGGATCGGCGTACCCGAGCGCCTCCAGGCGCTGCCGGGCGGCCTGGGTGCTGAGCCTGGTCTCCCCCGGCGCGAGCTGGGCGACCGCGTCCAGCAGGGGCCGGTAGAAGAGCTTCTCGTGCAGCCTGCGCACGACGGAGCCGTGCCGCCGCCACTCCTTGTCGAGCTCGGCCACCGGGTCGGCGCGCAGCCCCAGGGAACGCCCGAGGCGCCGCAGGTCCTCCTCGCCCTCCGGGACCAGGTGCGTACGGCGCAGCCGGTACAGCTGGATCCGGTGCTCCATCGAGCGCAGGAAGCGGTACGCCTCGTCGAGCTGCGCCGCGTCCGCCCGGCCCACGTAACCGCCCGCGGCGAGCTCCCCGAGCGCCTCCAGGGTGGAGCCGCTGCGCAGTGCCGGGTCGGTGCGGCCGTGCACCAGCTGCAGCAGCTGTACGGCGAACTCGACGTCCCGCAGCCCGCCCGGCCCCAGCTTCAGCTCACGGTCTAGGTGCGCGGCGGGGATGTTGTCGACGACCCGGCGGCGCATCTTCTGCACGTCCGGCACGAAGTTCTCCCGCTCGGCCGCCTGCCACACCAGCGGCGAGACCGCGTCGACGTAGTCGGCGCCGAGTTCCGGGTCGCCGGCCACCGGCCGCGCCTTGAGCAGCGCCTGGAACTCCCAAGTCTTGGCCCAGCGCTGGTAGTAGGCGAGATGGCTGGAGAGGGTGCGTACCAGCGGCCCGTTGCGGCCCTCCGGCCGCAGATTGGCGTCGACGGGCCAGATGGCGCCCTCGACGGTGGTCTCCGAGCAGATCCGCATGAGGTGCGAGGCGAGCCGGGTCGCGGCCTTCAGCGCCGTGGCCTCGGACGCGGGCCCGGCCGTGGCCTCGGACGCGGGCTCCCCGACGAATATCACGTCGACGTCGGAGACGTAGTTGAGCTCGTGGCCGCCGCACTTGCCCATGGCGATCACCGCGAGCCGGCAGGCCGCGGCGTCCTCGGGGGCGTCGGTACGGGCGATGGCGAGGGCCGCGCGCAGCGTCGCCGTCGCCAGGTCGGCCAGTTCGGCGGCGGTCTGCGCCACGTCGGTGGTGCCGCACACGTCGCGGGCGGCGATCGACAGCAGACAGCGGCGGTAGGCGACGCGCAGCGACACCGGGTCGGTCGCCTCGGCGAGTCCCCGCTCGAAGTCGTCCACCCCGGGGTGCAGATCGGACGCCTCGTACATCACCAGCGCCTGCCAGTCGTGCGGGTGCCGGGCCAGATGGTCGCCGAGCGCCTCGGACGCGCCGAGCACCCCGAGCAGCCGGTCGCGCAGCGGCTTCGCGGAGATCAGCGTGTCGAGCAGCACCTGCCGCTCGTCCGGCTGCTGCGCCTCGACCAGGCGCACGAGCCCGCGCAGGGCCAGGTCGGGGTCGGCGGTGGCGCCGAGGGCGTCGAGGAGGACGGAGTCGGCGCGCACGGGCACCATCTCGGGCAGGCCCAGCAGCCGCTCGGCCGCGGCGGGGTGGGTGAAGCCGTGTCGCAGCAGACGGGTGAAGGTACTGCTCCTGCGCCCCGGCACCGATGTCATCCCGCCGCCTCCGATCAAGGTCCGGATCCGGCTCCGAGCGTAGTCGCAGGGGTACCGGGGCCGCCCCCCGGAGGGCGTCGCGGGCGGGGCGGTGCCGTGATGTTCGTCATGTTCCTCGTGGTTGGGGCGGGTCAACCCGTATTCCTGGAATCTCCGTCTTCCGTCGTGTCCGGGTGCCGCGCGTGCCCGGGCGGCACGGACAGGTCCGCCAAGGACTGCGCGCGCCCGCCGGCCCCGGTGCCCGGCGGGCGCGCGCACGCCTGCCGGACACCGGTACCCCGCGGGCACCCGCCCGGGGCGGCGACCGGCCCACTCGACCACGAAGGCACCCGCCCGTCATGCCCAGCCGGCCCCACCGCCGCAGCCGCCGTGCGGCGGCCTCCCACGCCGAAGCGTCCCCGGGCGCCGGGGCGTCGCAGAATGCTCCCGAGTCACAGAGCGCTCCCACGTCACAAAGCGCTCCCACGTCCCACCGCACCGAGGTGTCCCCGGGCGCCGGCGCGTCCCGCTCCGGCGGCGGGGACGGACCCGGCCTGCGGAGCCTGCCCGGTCCGGGGAGCCTGCCCGGCCCGGGGTCCGGACGCGGCCATCGCCCGGCGGACCTCCCGGACCCCCAGGGACTCCTGGGCCTCCCAGGGCTCTTGGGTTTCCCGCGACTCCTGGGCCGCACCGCCCGGTCCGCCCGTACCACCCGGTCCGCCCGTACCGCCCGCGCCACCCGGCCCGCCCGTACCGTCCGGTCCGTCCACCCGGCCCGGCGGGGCCTGCCGGCCGGGCTGGCCGCCGCGGTGCTGCTGGGCGCCCTCGGCACCCTGGTGACCGGACCCGGCGCCGCCGCGGACCGCCAGGAGGCACGGACCGCTCCCCCGGCGGGACCTGCCGGACCGATCGGACCGGCCGTGGAGCCCGTCGTCACGACCACCGGCGAGCGGGTGGTCCAGATCGTCGCCCACCCCGACGACGACCTGTTCTTCATGAACCCGGACACCGCCCAGTCCCTGGCCACCGGCCGGAGTCTGACGTCGGTGTACCTGACGGCCGGCGAAGCCGACGGCGTCAACGCCCGGCGGGACGACCCGAGTCCCCCGGCCGCCGACAAGGCCGCCTACGCCGAGGCCCGCCAGAACGGCATACGCGCGGCCTACGCCGAGATGGCCACCGGCGACCGGACCAGCCCCTGGTCGCGCACCGCCGTACCCACCCGGGGCGGCGGCACGGCCGAGCTCGACACCCTCCGCGCCAAACCCTGGATCAGCCTGGTCTGGGTCCAGCTCCGCGAGGCCGGCAGCATCGACGGCGACCGGCCCCACAGCCTCCACGGGCTGTGGGACGGCCGGGTCGGCGCCCTCTCCTCCCGGCTGTCCTCCGGGACGCCCGTACGCAAGGACTTCGCGTACACCAGGGAGCAGGTCGTCCGGACCGTCGCCGGGCTGCTGGAGCGGTTCCGGCCGACGTTCGTCCGCATCCAGGACCCCACTCCGGGACGCACCGCGAAGGGCGGCTACACCGACCACCAGGACCATCTGTACGGCGCCCGGTTCGCACAGGCCGCGCTCGCCCGGTACGCGGCCGCACCCGGGCACCCCGCGTTCGGCGTCCAGACCTACCTCGGCTACTCCACCGGACGGCTGCCCCGCACGCTGACGCCCGCCGACGCCGCGGCGAAACTGCGCACCCTGAAGACGTACGCGTGGACGGACGGCGCCGACCACTGCGGCGACCCGGCCGGCTGCGGCGACCGCAAGGTGGCGGCACGGCCCGCCGGCCACGGCTGGGCGCAGACGATCCGCCACAGCCGCGGCGAGTCGACGTCCTGGGCGCAGCCCGGGCCGGACGGCACCGCGTGGGCGTTCTCCGTGCTCGACCGGCGGCTCGCCGTCTGGCACCGCCCGGGCGCCGCCGCCGGGTGGACCGGGCCGCGGCTGACGGGCGGGGGCGGCATCGACGGCGGGGTGACCTCGCTGCGCCTGCCCGGCGGGCGGATCGCCGTGCTCGGCACCCGTACGACGCTCGGCGGACGCGCCGCCGACTACCGCCGGGACGTGGTGCTCAGCGTGCAGCGCGCCCCGGGCGGGGACTTCGCGCCGTGGGTCTCGCTGGGCACGCCCGAACGCGACGACGACAGTGGTACGTCGGACGTCAGCGCTCCGGCGGCGGTCGTGGACCGGGCCGGCCGGATCACCGTGTTCGTCCGGGACTCCGGCCACCGGCTGAACGCCCGGACCGGGCTGCCCGGTGGCCGCTGGGGGGCCTGGGCACCGCTGGGCGGCACGGATCTGCGCGGCGACCCGGTGGCGGCCACGGACGCGCACGGCCGGCACACCGTCCTCGTCCCCACGCCGTCGTCGGTACTGGCCTGGACGCGGACCGGGCCCGGCGGCCCGTGGGCGGGTCCACTGCGGACCGGCCTTCCGGCGACGACGCTGGCGCTGAGCGCGACGGCCGACGCCCTGGGCGACGGCGTCCGGCTCTGGTACCGGACCCCGGTGACGGGCGAGGTACGCGAGGCCCACTTCCGGGGCCGGGACTCCGGCGTACCGGGCACGGTCGCGGGTACGGGGACGGTCCCCGTCACGGGGACGGGCGCGGGTGCTGGGACGGGCGCGGTCCCGGCCCCGGGCTCGGTCCCGGCCCCAGCCGCAGGCATGGACACGGCTGCGGGCACGGCCGCGGCCGCGGCCGCGGCGGGGATGTACGTCCCGGCCGTCCTCCCCGTGGCCTCGACCGGTGTGGCGGGCTTCGGTCCCGTCGGCGCGGGCGGCGGTCTGCTGGCCGTCCGGTCCCGTACGGGCGTACTCGCGACGACACGTCTGCCGGCGGAGTCCCGTCCGGCGCCGGGCTCCCGTCCGGTGCCGGGGGCCGCCCCCGGGGCCCGGGCAGGCTGGACCGAAGGCGGCTTCCTCCTCGCCGGGGCGCCCGCCGGACTCCCCGGCGGCATCGCCGCGATCGGCCTGGACGGCGCGCTGCGCTGGACGCCGTCGGACCACCCGCGGCCGGCCGGGCCTGCGCCGCGGGAACAGGCCCCGCTGCGGCGATGAGTTCCGGGGGCGCGCGGAGTCGGTACTTCGACGGGAGGAGGTCCGCGGACCGGGACGGGACGGAGCCGCCCATGCCGGCGTTCGACCGGCGTCAGCCGCGACCGGGAGCGGCGTGCCCCGGTCGTCGGGAGTGAGGCCGTCGTGCGGCAGTCCGGGTGCCGGAAGGGAGGACCCGGCTCGCCCGGCTGGCCCGGCCACGGCGGGAGAAGTACGGTCCGGAGTGGCACTTCGCGTTCCGGGCAAGGTCCTTCGGCACGAGGGGGAGACCGCGCCGAGTGGGTGCGAGGCGGCACCGGCCGCGGTCTTCGGCCTTCGGCTTCGGCTTCGGCTTCGGCCGGGGCCTGAGACGAACGGCCGGACCCGGTTACCGGACCGACCGACCAACCAACCAACCGACCACCGACCACCGACCACCGACCAACCCGATGAACCCGACGAGGAGAGACCGAACCATGGAATGGACCCTCGAAGTGGTCGCCATCCCGGTGACCGATGTCGACCGGGCCAAGGACTTCTACGTGGACCGGTGCGGGTTCACCGCCGATCTGGACATGTCGCCGTTCGAGGGAGCCCGCCTCGTCCAGATCACCCCGCCCGGTTCACGCTGCTCGATCGTCCTGGAGTCAGGGCTGCCGGAGTCCCCGGGACAGCCACGGATGGCGCCCGGCTCGCTGCAGGGTCTGCAGATCTGCGTCACCGACATCGAGGCGGCCCGCAAGGAACTCGTGGAGCGCGGTGTCGTGGTGGGCCCGGTGCGGCACGTGGGACCCTCCGGCTGGGCGGACGGCAAGGGCGCGGAGCCCTGGAACTCCTTCATGTTCTTCCAGGACCCGGACGGCAACGGCTGGATCGTCCAGGAGGCCCCGGCCCCACTGGCCGAACGCTGACCCGTCCGCCGGGGCGGCGGCGGCACTCGGGCACTCGGGCACCCCGCCGGTGCGCCGCGCGGCGGGGCTCCGTCCCGGGATGCCGCCGGTGGGGCCCACGCGGGAATCGGCCCCGTCACCGGCATGGACCGGGCCAGGGCTACCGCGGCCGGCCACCGCGTCGCGGCTGCCCTCCTGCCGGGCGCAGACTGATGTGTGGGGGAACCACCCCCGCGCGGTCCGCACGAGCCACGGGGGCGCTGCCCATGGAATGGACCCTGGAAGTGATCGTCGTCCCCGTCTCCGACGTGGAGCGGGCGAAGACCTTCTACGCCGACAAGTGCGGCTTCACCGTCGACCACGACACCCGTATCTCCGACGGAATCCGCATCCTCCAGCTGACGCCTCCGGGGTCCACCTGCTCGATCGTCATCGGCCAGGGCATGCCCCCGGCACCGGGCCAGACGACGATGCCCCCCGGCGTGATCCAGGGCCTCCAACTCTGCGTCCCCGACATCCGGTCGGCCCACGACGAGCTGCTCGCCCGCGGCGTCGAGGTCAGCGCGGTCCAGCACGTCTCCCCCTCGGGCTGGGCCGCGGGCAGGGGCGAACCGTGGAACTCCTTCATGTTCTTCCGGGACCCGGACGGCAACGGCTGGATCGTCCAGGAGGCCCCGATCCCGCTGGCGGCCCGGTGCAGGGGATGACACGGGATCGGCGCTGAACGGCCGCTGAACCGGGCTCCGGGCCGGCGGCCGGTGACCGTCGGCCCGGAATCCAATTCAGCGGCGGCACCATCGCCCGGCCTGCGCCTACAGCACCGGCAGGTTCTTCCGCAGCTCGAACGCGGTGACCTCGGAGCGGTACTCCTCCCACTCGGACTTCTTGTTGCGGAGGAAGAAGTCGAAGACATGCTCGCCGAGCGTCTCCGCGACGAGTTCGCTGCGCTCCATCAGCATGATCGCCTCGCCGAGGTTCTGCGGGAGGGGCTCGATACCCATCGCGCGGCGCTCGGAGTCCGAGAGGGCCCAGACGTCGTCGTCCGCGCCGGCCGGGAGTTCGTAGCCCTCCTCGATGCCCTTGAGGCCCGCGGCGAGCAGGACCGCGTAGGCGAGGTAGGGGTTGGCGCCGGAGTCGAGGGAGCGGACCTCGATACGGGAGGAACCGGTCTTGCCGGGCTTGTACATCGGGACGCGGATCAGGGCCGAGCGGTTGTTGTGGCCCCAGCAGATGTACGAGGGGGCCTCGCCGCCGGACCCGGCGGTGCGGGCCGAGCCGCCCCAGATGCGCTTGTAGGAGTTGACCCACTGGTTGGTGACGGCCGAGATCTCGGCGGCGTGCCTGAGCAGACCGGCGATGAAGGAACGTCCCACCTTGGAGAGCTGGTACTCGGCTCCCGACTCGTAGAACGCGTTCCGGTCGCCCTCGAAGAGGGAGAGGTGCGTGTGCATGCCGGATCCGGGGTGCTCGGAGAACGGCTTCGGCATGAACGTCGCCTGCACCCCCTGCTCCAGCGCGACCTGCTTCATGACCAGGCGGAAGGTCATGATGTTGTCCGCGGTGGACAGGGCGTCCGCGTACCGGAGGTCGATCTCCTGCTGGCCCGGCGCGCCTTCGTGGTGGCTGAACTCGACCGAGATGCCCATGGACTCCAGCATCGTGATGGCCTGGCGGCGGAAGTCCATGCCCACGTTCTGCGGGGTGTGGTCGAAGTACCCCGAGTTGTCCGCGGGGGTCGGGCGGGAGCCGTCCAGCGGCCGGTCCTTCAGCAGGAAGAACTCGATCTCGGGGTGGGTGTAGAAGGTGAAGCCCAGGTCCGAGGTCTTCGCCAGGATCCGCTTCAGGACGAAGCGCGGGTCGGCGAAGGACGGCGAGCCGTCGGGCATGAGGATGTCGCAGAACATCCGTGCCGTGCCGGGGGCCTCCGCACGCCACGGCAGGATCTGGAAGGTCCCCGGGTCGGGCTTGGCGATCATGTCCGACTCGTAGACACGTGCGAAGCCCTCGATCGCGGAGCCGTCGAACCCGATGCCCTCGTCAAAGGCCTGCTCGAGCTCGGCGGGCGCCACCGCGACCGACTTCAGGAAGCCGAGCACATCGGTGAACCACAGGCGTACGAACCGGATGTCGCGCTCCTCGAGCGTGCGGAGCACGAATTCCTGCTGCTTGTCCATAGCCACATCCTTGCAGTTCAGACGGCCTGTGCACCACCGCCAGGGCGTAGAGAGGAGCTTCAGTATCACGACCCGGGGTTTCGCCCAGATTACGCACCCCGTATGACGTCGAGCACGCACCCGCCGTTACCATCTGCCCCCATGGGGGGCATGCGGAACGCCCGCACCGCGCACGCCGCGCGTCCCACGGCTCTGCTGAGTGCCGTGGCGACGCTCCTCGCCGCGCTCTTCGTCTGCCTGGGACAGGCCGACACCGGCCCCGGGGCCGCACGCGACCACGGCACCCACCGGGGGAACGGTGGGTCCGCGGTCTCCTCGTCCCCGGCCGGCGGGCACGCCGTCGGAACCACCCGGACGGTCGCGCCGGCCGAGTCGGCCACCGCGTACAGCTGCCCGTACGACCGCGGCGACTGCGCGATCTACCCGCACCTCGGGCCCGCCGTCCTCACCGCCCAGACCCAGGACGCGCCGCCGGCCGCGGCCGGGCTCCCGCGCGGCGCCGTGCCGGACCGCGTCGCGGGCGGCCCGCCGCGCACCGGTGCACTCCCCCGCGCCCCGGACCTGCACGCCCTTCAGGTGCTGCGGACCTAGCGTCGAGGGTCCCTCCCGGCCCTGCGGGCCGAGGGAGCCGCTGTTCGGCCCCCGCCCCCCGGGAGGACCGCTCCGGCGCCGTCCGTGCCGTCACGGCACACGGCGTGCTGGACACGTGCACACCCCGCACCCCCGACGCAGAAGAAGGACGAAGCAGAGTGACGAGCAGGACGAACAAGACGAACTCGACGAACGACCGCCGCGCCCGCATAGAGGAGATGCGCCGCGCCGAACGGGCCCGCGACCGCCGCAACCGCGTCATCACCATCTCGCTCAGCGCGGTCCTGGTGGCAGGGCTCGTCGGCTTCGGCGCCTACGTGCTGAACGAGAAGTCCGAGGAGAAGGCGCAGACCGAGGCCGCCGCCAAGGCCCCGATCAAGGACGAGAAGTCCTGGGACGCGAAGAAGCTCGGACGCAACCACGTCACCACGGCGGTGACGTACCCCATGAAGCCGCCGGTCGGCGGTGACCACCACCAGGCGTGGATGAACTGCGACCGCGACGTCTACGACAAGCCGATCCCCGAGGTGAACGCCGTGCACTCGCTGGAGCACGGCGCCGTGTGGGTCACGTACAACGACCAGGCCCCGGCCGCGGACGTGGAGAAGCTCAAGGACAAGGTCGGCAGGACCTCGTACTCGATGATGAGCCCGGTGAAGGACCAGGCCGGGCCCATCATGCTCAGCGCCTGGGGCAAGCAGGTGACCGTCGCCGGCGCGGACGACCCGCGGGTGGACCAGTTCTTCACCAAGTACGTGCAGGGTCCGCAGACGCCCGAGCCGGGTGCCGCGTGCACGGGCGGACTGGGCGCGTGACGCTCACTCTGACGCGTACGCACTGGTTCTCGATCGCGGCCGTGGTGCTGGCGCTGCTGTTCGCGGGCGCGGCGACGGTCGCGTCCGCCGGTGGCGGCGACGGGCACTCAGGCGGTGGCCCGGACGGGCACGGGGGTGGCGCGGGGACGCGCGCCACCCCGGCGGCTGACTCGGCCGACGCGGGTTTCGCCCGCGACATGGCCGTCCACCACCAGCAGGCGGTGGAGATGTCCTTCATCGTCCGGGACCGCACCGGCGACGAGGAGGTGCGGCGGCTCGCCTACGACATCGCCAACACCCAGGCCAACCAGCGCGGCATGCTGCTGGGCTGGCTGGATCTGTGGGGGCTGCCGAAGGTGGATACCGGTGCCGCGCCGATGGCCTGGATGGAGGGGGCCCACGGGAAGGGCGGGCATGGTGCCGGTGGCCATGGCGACGGCGGTCACGGGGGCGACGCGCCCGGGAACGGCGACGGGGGCGACGCGGGCAACGACGCCGGTGGCACGCCCGCAGGCGCGGGCGGGCAGCGGCCCGGCACCGGGGCGCTGATGCCGGGCATGGCCACCCGGGCGGAGCTGGACCGGCTGGCGAAGGCGGACGGCAGGGCGGCCGAGGTGCTGTTCCTGCAGCTGATGACCGACCACCACAAGGGCGGCGTCACCATGGCGGAGGGCTGCGCGGACTTGTGCGCCGTGCCGCAGGAGAAGGCGCTGGCCCAGGGAATGGTCGACGCCCAGCAGTCCGAGATCGGCCTGATGGCGGACCTGCTGAAGAAGCGGGGGGCGGCGCCCCGGTCCTGACGGCCCCCGGCGGGCGCGCCCGTCGCGCCCGCCGGTCGGGCCGGGGCCCAACGCGGAACTCGCCGAGAAGGCCGCCCTGCTGGCCGACCGCAACCGCGACATCGAGCGCAAGAACCTGGAGATCGAGCAGGCCCGGCAGGAGCTCGAGGAGCGGGCCAAGCAGCTCTCCCGTACGTCGATGTACAAGTCCGAGTTCCTCGCCAACATGAGCCACGAGCTGCGCACCCCGCTCAACAGCCTGCTGATCCTTGCCCAGTTGCTCGCGCAGAACCCCGAGGGGAACCTGACGGAGAAGCAGGTCGACTACGCGGAGGTCATCCACTCGGCCGTGCAGGGATGTCCCCGCCCACGGTACGGACCGGGGCGATGTCCCCGGGCCGGGGCAACGCGGCGCTGCCGTGGCGGGGCGGGGCCGCGCGGGCCGGGAGGGTGCTGCTGCCGGTCGGTCCGCCGGCGGGCAGGCGGTCCCCCACCCGCCGGCTCCGGCGGGAGGCCGCCGGACTGCGGGGCGCAGCGGGAACCGGGGCCGGGCGACACGCGAACGTGCCGCTCACATGAAGTCCGCCCCAGACCACACGTGCAGTCCGCCCCAGGTCAGAGGGACGAAGCGGGCGCCCCGCGGGAGGAGCCGGCGCCCTCCTCGGAGCCGGTCGGTTCCGTCGGGCGCGGCCACGGCGTCGGCGGTAAGGTCGAAGACGGCTTCCTCGGCGTCCGCCGGGACCTGCCGACCGGGCTCGCCGCCGCGCTGCGCGCCCGACGTGCGCGCCGAAGAAGTCCCCGCGTTCCCGGCCGGGGCAGATCCCGGCACGTGGTGCGCGGCGCCGGCGGACCGTCGGCCGGTCCTCTCCACCCGCGCAGGACGGCGGGCGTGACATCGGCTGACTACAGACACGCGCCACGCCCAGGAGGTACGAAACCCATGACCACCGCCAAGGACATCATGCACCCCGGGGCCCAGTGGATCCCGGCGCACGAAACTCTCGACCGTGCCGCGCAGTTGATGCGCGAGCTGAATGTGGGCGCGCTGCCCATCGCCGACGCCGACGAACGGCTGTGCGGGATACTGACCGACCGCGACATCGTGGTCGGCTGTGTGGCCATGGGCCACGACCCGTCGAAGATCACGGCGGGCGACATGGCCCGCGGCACCCCGCGCTGGATCGACTCCGGCGCCGACGTGGGCGACGTCCTGCACGAGATGCAGGAGCACCAGATCCGCCGGCTCCCCGTGATCGAGAACAAGCGCCTCGTAGGCATGATCAGTGAGGCCGATCTGGCGCAGCACCTGTCGGAGGACCAGCTCGCCCAGTGGGTCGAGCAGGTGTACGCACGGAGCTGACGCGGCGTCTTCCCGAGGGGAGTTGACGGGGCGTCACTCCGAAGTGACGACGCATGGGTG
Organism: Streptomyces tirandamycinicus; assembly: GCF_003097515.1. NCBI lineage: Bacteria > Bacillati > Actinomycetota > Actinomycetes > Kitasatosporales > Streptomycetaceae > Streptomyces > Streptomyces tirandamycinicus. The sequence goes on from NZ_CP029188.1 coordinate 1,041,404, forward strand.
CCGCCGCCACGTGTGCGCGGGTGCCATGTGCCGCCGCGCCGCGTGCCGCTGCCCCATGTGCCCCCACACCGTGTGCCGCATCCCGTGTGCCCCTGCGCCATGTGCCCCTGCCCCGTGTGTCCCCACACCGTGTACCCCGCACCGTGTCCGCTGCGGCGTCGGACGGGCGGCGACCGCGCGGGCGGCGGTCACGCTCCCGTCACGGCTTCAGGACCGCCCGGGCCACCGCGTCCGGGCGGTCCAGCATCATCAGGTGCCCCGACGGGGCGACGGCCTCGAAGTGCGCGTCGCCGAGTTCCCGGGCCAGCGCGCGCTGCCGTTCCAGCCAGCGCCCGGTGGAGCGCCGGCCCCGGCCGTCCGCCGCGGCCAGCACGGTCACGGGCACGCCGTGCGGAAGCGGGAACCGTGCACGTAGCGCGAGCAGTTCGGCGGCGACCGCGCGGTAGTGGGTGTTCTCCAGGAGCGCGCCCCGGAGCACGCGCGAGGTGCCGTAGCAGCGGCGCACGAGCGCGGCGGGGGCGGGATCGCCGCCGTGCTCGCGGGACAGCCGGACCAGGGCGCGGCGGGCGGCCGGGCCGACCGCGGCGGGTGCTCCGACGGCCGTGAGGGCCGTGCCGATCCCGTGCGCCACGGCCGTGCGGACGGCCGGTGCGGCGGGTGCCCTGGCGCCCTCCTCGATGCTGGCGTCGACGAGGACGAGACCGGCGGTGCGGGCGGGGTGGAGGCGGGCGAAGGCCTCCGCGTGGAAGCCGGCGATGGAGTGCCCGACGACGGTGGCGGGCGGTCCGCCGAGCCCGAGGGCGTCGAGGAGCCGGGCGATGCGATGCGCCTCGCCCGCGGCGGACGGGCGCACCGCGGCGGGGCCGCTGAGCCCGTGCCCGGGCCGGTCGAACCGGACGACGGTGCGGTACGGGGCCAGCAGGGGCACGACCGGATCCCAGTCGAACCAGCTCATGGCGAGGCCCGCGCTGAGGACGCAGACGGGTCCGCTGCCCTCGACGACCACGTGGTGCGGCACTCCGCCGATGCGTACGAACGTCACGCCGTCCCCCTCGTTCCCGGCCGTCCCGCGCCCGGCGGTCCGGTGTTCTCCCGCGCCACGGACAGCGCGAGTACCGCCAGCCACCCTGCCACCGTCAGCACCTGGAGTCGCTGCCCGGCGCCGAGCCACCAGATGCCGCGGCCGGCCTCGAAGGCGGCGACGGCGGTCAGCGTCCAGACGGTGGCGGCGAGTTCGACGGCGAGGAGCGCCGGGCCGAACCGGGCCAGTGCGGGCCACCGGCGGTAGCGGCGCGCGGCGACCGTGAGCGCGGCCATGCCGGCGAGCGCGCCCGCCATGGCGAGGGTGGAGCTGTAGGCGTGCGCGGCGTGCGTGGCCGGGACCAGTCCCGCGGTCTCCCGGGCCGCGCACTCCGGGTCGTCGGTGGGCGCGCAACTGAGCGGCAGCCGTGAGTCGACGGCGGTCGCCAGGCCGAAGACCGCGAGGGCGGTCCAGCCGGTGACGCACCACGGCCGCCGGGGCGGCGTCAGCAGCGCGGTGGCCGCCCCGGCGAGGACGAACAGGCCGGCGGCGAGGTCCGTGGCCCGGAACAGACCGCCGAAGGGCTGGTCCGCGGCGGAGAGTTCGCTGACGTACGCCTGGACCGGGTCGAGGCCCGTGGCCAGGAGCAGTTCGAGCACCCACGTGGTGTACAGCAGGGCGCCGAGCGCGATGAGCATCGCGACAGATCTGGATGTACCGGATGTTTCGGGCATCGTGCCCCATGCTAGGTCGTGCTGCGTTCAGCCCCACCCGGGGCCCGTCCCCAGCGGGGCGGTACGCGCATGTTCGACCAACCGGAGGGCCATGTCCAGTCAGGAGCACACTCGTCAGACCTCCCCCACCCGCCGCGCCGTGCTCGGCGCGGGGATCGCCGCCGTCGGGTCGGGGCTGCTCGCCGCCTGCTCCGGCGGAGGGTCGGACGACCGCGGCCGTGGCGCCGCGGGCGCACCCGCCCAGGGTTCCCACCCCACCGACGGCGGGAAGGTCGGCGGCCCGGCGGCGGAGGGCAGTGTGGGCCCGCTCCGCACGAGTACGTTCACGGCCACGCCCGGCACGGTCGACATCGGCCGCGGGCGCACGTTCCGGACCTGGACGTACGACGGCCGGCTGCCGGGGAAGGAGGTGCGGATCAACGAGGGCGACACCCTCGCACTCACCCTGGCCAACCATCTGCCGGCGCCCACCACCGTGCACTGGCACGGCATCGCCATCGAGAACGAGATGGACGGTGTACCGGACGTGACGCAGCCGGCGATCAAACCGGGCGGGACCTTCGCCTACCGCTTCACCGTGCCGCACGCCGGCACCCACTGGTTCCACCCCCACTACGGCGTGCAGATCGACCGCGGCATGTACGCCCCGCTGATCGTGGAGGACCCGAGGGAGCCGCTCCTCTACGACCATGAGTGGGTCATCGTCCTGGACGACTGGGTCGACGGCGTGGACGGGTCCACGCCCGACGACGTGCTGGCGCAGCTCCTCAAGGGCAAGCCGGCCATGGGGCACGGCAACGGGCACGATCGCGGCCACGGCGGCGGAGACGAGGAGCGGGACCGGGAGCGCGGGCGGGAGCACGAGAACGCCGATGCCGACGACGGCAGCGGCGACGGCGAGCGCGACGGACGTCCGCGGCCCCGGCCCACCGGCGGAGTCGACGCCGGGTACGGGCCGGCCAGTGCGCACGAGCCGGACGCGGGCCACGGATCGCCCGGGCCGGCCGGCGGCAGGGGACCGAACCGGCTGACGACCGACGCCACGAGCAAACTGCTCGGCGGCCACGCGGGCGACGTCGCCTACCCGTACTACCTGATCAACGGGCGTACGGCGGACCATCCGACGGAGTTCAAGGCCAAGCCGGGCGACCGCATCCGGCTGCGCATCATCAACGCCGGCGCCGAGACCGCCTTCCGGGTCGCGCTCGGCGGCCACGAGATGACCGTCGTCCACTCGGACGGCTTCCCCGTCCACCCGTACAAGACCGACGCACTGCTGCTGGGCATGGCCGAGCGGTACGACGTCCTGGTCACCGCGAAGGACGGGGTGTTCCCGTTCACGGCGCTCGCGGAGGGCAAGAGGGGCTCGGCGATGGCCGTGCTGCGCACGGGCGGCGGGGCGACGCCCAAGCCGTCCACCCGCCCGTCGGAGCTGGACCGCAGGGTGCTGCAGTCGTCCGCGTACCTGCGGCCGAAGGAGCAGGTGGCGCTGGACCGGCGCCGCCCGGACCGTCTCATCCGGTTCACGCTGACCGGTGGCATGAAGCGCTACGACTGGGCGTTCGACCGGCGGCCGTACGACCCGGAGACCTTGCACCGGATCGAGTACGGCGAGCGGGTGCGGCTGGTGGTCATCAACGCCACGGACATGTGGCACCCCATGCACCTGCACGGCCACACCTTCGCCCTGGCCGGCATCGACTCCCTCGGCGCCCGCAAGGACACGGCGATCCTGCTGCCGCACCGCAAACTGGTGGCGGACTTCGACGCGGACAACCCCGGCCTGTGGATGTTCCACTGCCACAACATCTACCACTCGGAGTCCGGGATGATGACGACGCTGACGTACAAGGACTGAATCCCCCGGGCCCACCCCGGGCCGGGGCTCAGCGGGGGACGGGGCTCAGCCGGGGGACAGCCGGGGCGGCGTCTCCCGGCGCACGGCGGGCCGGGCGGGGCCTCACGCCACACGACGGGCCGGGGAGGGGCCGGGTGAGGGGGCGGGTGAGGGGACGGGCCGGGTGAGGGGGCGGGTGAGGGGACGGGCCGGGGAGGGGCCGGGTGAGGGGGCGGGTCCCGGTTCCGGTGAGTGGCGCGGGACACACCACCGGGACATCGCGTCAGAGAGACGATTACACTGGGCACGTGCCTCAACTTCGCCTCGCCATGAATCAGATCGACTCGACCGTCGGCGATCTCGCCGGCAACGCCGAGTCGATCGTGCACTGGACCCGGCACGCCGCCGCCCAGGGCGCGCACCTCATCGCGTTCCCCGAGATGGCGCTGACCGGTTACCCCGTCGAGGACCTGGCCCTGCGGTCGTCCTTCGTCGAGGCGTCGCGGGCCGCCCTCCACGCGCTCGCCGCACGTCTCGCCGACGAGGGCTTCGGGGAGATCCCGGTCGTCGTCGGCTATCTCGACCGCTCCGAGAAGGCGCAGCCCCGCTACGGCCAGCCCGCCGGCGCCCCGCAGAACGCGGCGGCCGTGCTGCACGGCGGCCGGGTGGCGCTGACGTTCGCCAAGCACCACCTGCCCAACTACGGGGTCTTCGACGAGTTCCGGTACTTCGTGCCGGGCGGCACCATGCCCGTCGTCCGCGTGCACGGCGTCGATGTCGCGCTCGCCATCTGCGAGGACCTCTGGCAGGACGGCGGCCGGGTCCCCGCCGCGCGCTCCGCGGGGGCCGGGCTGCTGCTCTCGGTCAACGCCTCGCCGTACGAGCAGGACAAGGACGACACCCGCCTGGAGCTGGTCCGCAAGCGCGCCCAGGAGGCCGGCTGCACCACCGCGTACCTCGCGATGATGGGCGGCCAGGACGAACTCGTCTTCGACGGCGACTCGATCGTCGTCGACCGGAACGGCGAGGTCGTGGCGCGCGCTCCGCAGTTCGCCGAGGGCAGCGTGATCCTGGACCTGGACCTGCCGGCCGCGTCCGCCGACGCCCCGACGGGCCTGGTGGACGACGGGCTGGTCATCGACCGGGTCGTCCTCTCCGAGGAGCCGCTCCCGCCGTACGAGCGGGAGCTGACGGGCGGCTACGCACAGCGCCTCGACGACGAGGAGGAGGTGTACTCGGCGCTGGTCGTCGGCCTGCGCGCGTACGTCGCCAAGAACGGCTTCCGCTCGGTCGTCATCGGCCTCTCCGGAGGTATCGATTCCGCACTGGTCGCCGCGATCGCCTGCGACGCGCTGGGGGCGGAGAACGTGTACGGCATCTCCATGCCGTCCCGGTACTCCTCGGACCACTCCCGGGAGGACGCGGCCGAGCTCGCCCGCCGCACCGGGCTGAACTTCCGCACCGTGCCGATCGAGCCGATGTTCGACGCCTTCATGGGGTCGCTCTCGCTGACCGGCCTGGCGGAGGAGAACCTCCAGTCGCGGCTGCGCGGCACCACCCTGATGGCCGTCTCCAACCAGGAGGGGCACATCGTGCTCGCACCGGGCAACAAGTCCGAACTGGCGGTCGGCTACTCGACGCTGTACGGCGACTCCGTCGGGGCCTACGGGCCGATCAAGGACGTCTACAAGTCCTCGGTGTTCCGGCTGGCGAGGTGGCGCAACCGGGCTGCCGAGGAGCGCGGCCGCATCCCCCCGATCCCCGAGAACTCGATCGCCAAGCCGCCGAGCGCCGAGCTGCGGCCGGGACAGGTGGACACCGACTCCCTCCCCGACTACGACGTGCTCGACCGGATCCTGGCGCTGTACGTCGACCGCGACCAGGGCAAGGACGCGATCGTGGCGGCGGGCCACGACGAGGAGCTGGTGGCGAGGGTGCTACGGCTCGTCGACACCGCCGAGTACAAGCGGCGCCAGTACCCGCCGGGCACGAAGATCTCCGCGAAGGGCTTCGGCAAGGACCGCCGGCTGCCGATCACGAATCGCTGGCGCGAGACGACGGCCCGCTGACGCACGGCCGTCCACGACCGTCCGCGACCGTCCACGGCCGTGCACGGCGAGCGGGCCTCCCCGGCCGGTCCGGGCCACCCTGACCGGTCCGGGCCCCCTGGCGGGTCCGGGCCCCCGGCCGGTCCGGGCCTCCCGGCAACCGGCTGCAGGCCGGGGGTCCGGCGGGAGGCCCGGCGTGGACCCGGGGGCCCGGCGGTCAGAACCGTACGCTGGCCGCTATGGGCAGATGGTCGCTGGCCGTGCGCGGCAGCGTCCAGGACGAGACCGGCTCGACCCCCTTCACCATGATCTGGTCGATCCTGGCCATCGGGAACGACGCCGGCCAGCTGAATCCGAAGCCGTCGCCCGCGGCGCCCTGCGTGGAGCGCATCTGCGAGGTGACCGCGTTCAGGGAGCGGTCGTTCATCGTGCCGTTGAGGTCGCCGAGGAGCACGACCCTGCCCACCGGATCGCGGGCGATCGCCTCGCCGAGCGCGTCGGCGCTGGTGTCCCGCTGGCTCGCGGTGAAGCCCGCGTTCAGCTTGACCCGCACCGACGGCAGGTGTGCCACGTACACCGAGACGTCGCCGGACGGGGTGGCGACGGTGGAGCGCATGGCGCGGACCCAGCCGAGCCGGATGTCGACGGGCCGGGTGTCGCTCATCGGGTACTTGCTCCACAGGCCGACCGTGCCCTGGACGGAGTGGTAGCGGTACCGGGGCGCCAGTGCCTTCTCGTACGCCGGGACCGCGTCGCCGGTCAGCTCCTCCAGGGCGACGACGTCGGCACCCGAGTCCGCGACCTTGCGGGCGGTGCCCGCCGGGTCGGCGTTCTCGGCGTTCACGTTGTGCGTGGCGACGGTGAGTTCCCCGTCGCCGCCCGCCTTGTCCGAGAGGAGTCCGCCGAAGAGGTTCAGCCACACGATCGCGGGGACGGTCAGCGCGACGAGCGCGGTCGCGGAGCGCCGCAGGAGCGCGAGGACCAGCAGCACCGGGACCAGAAGCCCCAGCCAGGGCAGGAACGTCTCGGTGAGGCTGCCCACGTTGCCGACCCGGTTGGGGATCTGCGCGTGCAGGATCATCAGCAGGCCGGTGGCCACCGCGACGGCCGCGACGACGAAGCCGCGCCGCCAGATGCCGGGATCGCCTCGCCAGGAATGGAGCAGGGCCCGGATCCGGGAACCGGAGCGGGGGTCCTCCGCGCTGCCGTGTTCCGTCTCCGTCATGTATGCCTGCCGCATGTGCGTAGTCCTCACTGCCTTGCCGTGCACACCCTGCCCGCCACGACCCTAGGCGATGCGGGGGGTGTTTCCGCCGTACGGGTTCGAGGACGGACGGCATCGGCGACGAGTTCCGATCAAGGCCCTCGGCGGGGCGGCTGTGACAGAACGCGCATATTGGCCGCCGGGAGCGGGCACCCACCCGCGGCACACCGGCGGGGCGTTCAGACCGGGAGCGGGCACGCATCCCCGGCACACCGGCAGGGCGCTGCAGGGCGGAAGCGGGCACGCGCCGCGGCACACCGGCGAGCTATTCAGGCCGAGGGCGGACCGAGGCCCTCCAGTACGGCCGTGACCATGCGCTCCGCGAGATCGCCGGGCAGCGGGGCGTCGGGCCGCATCACCGCGCGCACCAGCATCGGGCCGACGATCAGATCGTTGAGCAGGTCGATGTCCAGGTCGTCGCGGATCTCGCCGCGGGCGACACCCCGGCGAAGGATCTCCAGCACCATCGCCCGGCGCGGGTCGATCACGGTCGCGACGTACGCGTCCCACAGTCTGGGGTGGCTCTTCATCTGGGCGCGGACGTTGTGCAGCAGCGCCGACGAGCGCTGGGCGAGTCCGCGGAGACGGACCGACTCCAGCATCACGACGAGGTCGTCGCGGGCGGAGGTGCCGGGCAGGTCGGGGTCCGGCGGCTCGATGTCCCGCAGGACGTCGACGAACAGCTCCTCCTTGTCGGCCCAGCGCCGGTAGATGGTGGCCTTGCCGACCCCCGCGGTGCGGGCGATGCGCTCGATGGAGATGTCGCCCAGCGGCAGCCCCTCCTCCAGCAGCGCCACCACCGCCTCGCGGATGGACCTCTCCGCCGCCTCGCTCCGGGGCCTGCCGCGACGCGCGGCACCCGTACCGGCCCCGGGGGCGGTCACGGCACCCGGGCGGTCCGGTGATCCCGTGCCGTGTGTCACTCCGGTCCCGCTCGCCACAGCCGCCTCCACTCCGCCCCGCGCCTTCCCCCGTGTACCGACGTAGGGCCTGCGACCCGTCCCACGGTCCGCCGCTCGCCCCGTCACCCGGCCCGTCCCACGGTCCGCCCCCGGACGGGTACCCCGATTGTCGCGGACTCCGGTCATCCCCCGGCCACCCCCGCCGTCCGGCGCTCGTCCGGCACCGGCGGCGGGCCGTCACCGGGCTTCCGGCGGCCGGGCAGGTACGTCGCCACCACCACGGCGCCGACGAGCGTGACCGTCGCCGCGCACAGCGCGGCCAGGTGCATGGCGACGAGGAACGCCTCGTGGGCGGGCGCGATCAGGACCCGTCCGGCCGGGCCGAGCCGTTCGGCGACGGCCAGCGTCGCCTCCAGCGACTCGCCCGCCGCGTGCTTGGCCTCGTCCGGGACGCCGGGGGCCCGCTCCAGGGTGCTCTCGATCCCGCCCCGGTACGCGGCGGACAGCAGCGAGCCGAGCACGGCCACGCCCAGCGCACCGCCGATCTGCCGGAAGGTGTTGTTGATCGCGGAGGCCACGCCCGCCTTCTCCCTCGGCAGGGCCTGCATGACGGTGACCGTGACGGGCGACATGACGTGCCCCATCCCGGCGCCCTGGACGAAGAACGCGAGCTCCAGCGCCCACAGCGGGGTCGAGGCGTCGAAGAAGGCGAAGCAGGCGAGCCCGGTCGCGATCATCATCATTCCGGCCGTGCAGGTCGCCTTGGCCCCGAACCGGGCGACGGCCAGCCGGGCACGGGGCGCGAACAGCGACTGGGCGACCGCGAGCGGCAGGACCAGCAGACCGGCCTGGAGCGGGCTGTGGCCGAGCACGCTCTGGAGGTAGAACACGGAGAAGAACGCGACGCCCATCATCGAGAGGAAGGCCAGCGCGGTCGCGGTGATCGCGGCGGAGAACGCGGGGTTCCTGAAGTACGAGAAGTCCAGGGCCGGGTGGTCGACGCGATGCTCGTACACCACGAAGACCGCCAGCACCACCAGTCCGCCGACCAGGGGCAGCAGCACGGACCGGTCGGACAGCGAGGCGAGTTCCCCGCCGTGGATGATCCCGTAGACCAGGAGGACCAGGCCGACGATCGACAGCAGCACGCCGACGGGGTCGATCCGGCCGGGGTCGGGGTCCCGGGAGTCGGGGATCAGCAGGGCCATCGCGACGAAGCCGACGATCACCACCGGCACGTTCACCAGGAAGATCGAGCCCCACCAGAAGTGCTCGAGCAGCAGCCCGCCGGTGAGCGGGCCGAGGGCGATGGCGATGCCCACCCCGCCCGCCCAGATGCCGATGGCCTTGGGCTGCTCGTCCCGTTCGAAGACGTTCATCAGGACGGCGAGCGTCGCCGGCATCACGAACGCGGCTCCCAGGCCCATCACCGCGCGGTAGGCGATCAGCTCGGTGGACGAGCCGGAGAACGCGGCGAGCGCCGAGCCCGCGCCGAACACCGCCATGCCGAAGAGCAGGGTCTTCCTGCGGCCCGCGCGGTCACCGATCAGTCCGGCCGTGAACAGCAGGGCGGCGAAGACCAGGGTGTAGGAGTTGATGGCCCACTCCAGCTCCCCCTGCGTGGCGCCGATGCCCACGGGCGCGGGGGAGGCGATGGTCTTGACCGCGACGTTCAGGACCGAGTGGTCCAGCACCATGATGAGCACGGTGAACATCAGCACGGCCAGAATGAGCCAGCGGCGCCGGTGAACGGCTTCCGGCACCCGGGGTGGGGCGGAGGGTGCGCCCGGAGATGTGGACATGATCGCAGCGTATTTCTATACGGCACCGTCTCGTATAGAAATGCTGGGCCGTTGGTGTCGGACCGGCCAACCTTGCGGCAGTGTGCCCGGGGCCACTTCACGCGGCGGGCGCGGGGATGCCACCATGGACGCGGTCCGGGGACGCCGTAAGGGCGCCTCGAGATGACGAAGGAGCCGATCCACCATGACGCTTCAGGCTGCCCGGTCGCAGCCCGCCGACAGCAGCGGCAAGGCGCTGTACGGCGGCAAGGGCACTCGCCGCATCTCCGTCCACGACATCGCCGCCGCCAAGGAGCGCGGCGAGAAGTGGCCCATGCTCACCGCCTACGACGCCATGACGGCGTCCGTCTTCGACGAGGCCGGCATCCCGGTGATGCTGGTCGGGGACTCGATGGGCAACTGCCACCTCGGCTACGACACGACCGTTCCCGTCACCCTGGACGAGATGGCGATGCTGTCCGCGGCCGTCGTACGGGGCACCAAGCGCGCCCTGATCGTCGGCGACCTCCCCTTCGGCTCGTACCAGGAAGGGCCCGTCCAGGCTCTGCGATCGGCCACCCGGCTGGTCAAGGAGGCCGGGGTCGGCGCCGTCAAGCTGGAGGGCGGGGAGCGCTCCCTGCCGCAGACCGAGATGCTGGTGCAGGCGGGCATCCCGGTCATGTCCCACCTGGGCCTGACCCCGCAGTCGGTCAACACGATGGGCTACCGGGTGCAGGGCCGCGGCGACGAGGCCGCGCACCGGCTGCTGCACGACGCCAAGGCGGCGCAGGACGCGGGCGCCTTCGCCGTGGTCCTCGAACTGGTACCCGCCGAACTGGCGGCCGAGGTCACCCGGTCGCTGCACATCCCGACCATCGGCATCGGCGCCGGCCCCGCCACGGACGCCCAGGTCCTCGTGTGGACGGACATGGCCGGTCTGACGGGCGGCAAGGTGCCGCGCTTCACCAGGCAGTACGCGAATCTGCGGCAGACGCTCGGCGACGCGGCGAAGGCGTTCGCCACGGATGTCGTCGGCGGTGCGTTCCCGACCGAGGAGCACACCTTCCACTGACCGCGTCCGGGCGCCGGTGGCCGGTCGGCCGGGCACCGGCACCCGTACCGGCACCACACACACCTCATGAGCCACTGCGGCACCACGGCAGCCCGCCGATCTTCCCCCGTCGGCGGGCTGCCGCCTTCCCGGCGCGGGCGGGTCCTGCGGGCCGCCGAGGGCGGCCCGGGAGCCGCCGGGAAAGGTTCGGGAGCCGCCGGGGAATCTTCGGGGGCCGCCCGGGGAAGACCCGGGCGCCGCCGGCGTGCTCAGCCGCCCGTGGTGGCCAGCTTCGCCGCGAAGCCCAGGAACAGTGCTCCCGCCCCCGTCGTGAGACCCGCGGACAGCTTCCGACGGCGGCGGAACTGCGTGGCGAGGTACGTGCCGCCCAGGATCAGCGCGGTCACGTACACCACGCTGATGGCCTGGTAGACGAGCCCGAGCAGCGCGAAGGACAGCGCCGGGTACGCGTACCCGGGATCGACGAACTGCACGAAGAACGAGATGAAGAACAGGATCGCCTTCGGGTTCAGCACGGTGATCGCCAGCGAGCGCCGGAACAGTCCCCCGCGTGACGACGGGGCAGGGGTGGCTGCGGTATGCGCCGCGGGCTTCTCGTCACCACGCCGCCACATCGCCCACGCCCCCCGGATCATGCCCACCGCGATCCAGGTCAGGTAGCCGGCGCCGGCGTACTTCACGACGGCGAACAGGAGCTCGTTGGCCTGGAGCAGCGAAGCGAGCCCGGCGGCCGTCGCCACCATGAGCAGGGTCTCGCCCAGGAACACTCCCGCCGCGGCGCGGTAGCCGGCCCTCACCCCCAGCCGTGCGGCGACCGACAGCGTGAACAGGGAGCTCGGTCCCGGCAGCAGAATGATCAGCAGCGCGCCCAGGGCATAGGCCAACGGGTTCTGCACTCCCAGCATGTCGGGACCCCTCTCCTCGTCCGCCGGGCCGGCGGGCGCTTCCGTTCACCGTGACTCCCGGAACGGCAGGGCCGCCGTCGATGTCCGCGCGACGGCGTCTCTTGCTTGAGGGAGTTCGGCCGCTCGTGGCCGACCAGCCAAGCCCATGCCGGACTGTTCGGCAACGGAATAAGCCGCGCGGACCCGAGCGAGGTGAGCTCCAATTCGCCGCGCATCTGCCGGATCCCTCTGCGCGCATGTGCCGGAACTCTTCTCCGCGCGTCTGACGGGTCCCGGAACGACAGGGCCGGCGGCGCTCGCCGGCCGTGGAAGCCCTGCCCCGCCCGGGACGTTACGGCCGTGCCGCCTGTACGGTCGGCATGCGGATCCGGCCGTCCCGGACGGCCGGTCCCGCAGCAGCCGTGCGGTACCCGCCGACCACGTACGCGTTCCGCGGTACCCGCCGATCACCCCCCGGGAGCGACCTCGATGACCTCGGCCACCACCCGCACCAGCGACCGGAGGATCTCGCCCGTCTTCCTCGGCATCGCCGCGATCACCGCGGTGACGGGCTGGGCGGTCTGGACGGGCTTCGCGAGCAGCCCGGGCGTCGCGGTGTTCCTGTTCGTGACGGGGGCGTGGATCGTGTCGCTCTGTCTGCACGAGTACGCGCATGCCCGCACCGCCCTGCACGGCGGCGATCTCACGGTCGGCGCCAAGGGCTACCTCACGCTCAACCCGCTGAAGTACACGCACGCGGTGCTGAGCATCGTGCTGCCCGTGCTCTTCGTGATCATGGGCGGCATCGGCCTGCCGGGCGGCGCGGTCTTCATCGAGCGGCATCGGATCAGGGGCCGCTGGAAGCACAGCCTGATCTCCGCCGCGGGCCCGCTGACGAACGTCCTGTTCGCGGTCGTCTGCACGGCGCCTTTCTGGCTCGGCGCGCTCGACGGAGTGCCCCTCGGGTTCCGGTTCGCCCTGGCCTTCCTGGCACTGCTCCAGGTCACCGCCGCGATTCTGAACTTCCTGCCGGTTCCCGGCCTGGACGGGTACGGGGTGATCGAGCCCTGGCTGTCGTACCGCTTCCGGCGCCAGGTCGAGCCGTTCGCGCCGTTCGGGCTGCTGGCGGTCTTCGCCGTCATCTTCATCCCCGAGGTGAACCGTGCGTTCTTCGACGGGATCTTCGCCGTGATGGACGGACTGGGGGTGTCCCGGGCGGAGGTCGCCTGCGGCCAGGACCTGTACCGCTTCTGGACCGAGCAGTACCCGCAGTGCACGGCGCTGCTCAACCGGTAGGCGGCGGCGCCTCGCCCCCGGCGGGCCGGTGGGGCGCGGGTCAGGGGGTGGGCGTCGTCCGTGCCCGGCCGCGGCGGATGTAGTAGATCGCCATGTTCGAGGACACTCCGGCCATCAGCACCCAGACGATCCCCAGCCAGCTGCCTTCGACGAACGAGACGACCGCCGCGGCCACGGCGAGGACGCAGATGATCACGGCGTAGAGGGCGAGGCGGGGCATGGGGGTCGGCTCCTGTCCGGTCACGGGTCTTCCGGACCAGTGTCCCCCATGCCCGTACGGCGCCGGGTACGCGGCACCCGGACGGCCGGGGCCGGGTCCTCGGCCGGAAGCCCTCGGCCCGCCGGCGGACGCGGGTGACCCCGGCGCCGGCCGGGCACCGAATCGGGCGCGGCCGCGTTCCCGGTTCGGTGCGGAGGCTCAGACGTCGGTGACGCGCAGGCCCGCGTGCGCCTTGTAACGCCGGTTCGCCGAGATCAGGTTGGCGACCAGCGACTCGACCTGGTGGGCGTTGCGCAGCCGGCCGGAGAAGACCCCGCGCATCCCGGGGATGCGGCCCGCGAGAGCCTGCACCAGGTCCGTGTCGGCCCGGTTCTCGCCCAGCACCATCACATCCGTGTCGATCTCCTCCACCGACTCGTCCTGGAGCAGCACCGCGGACAGATGGTGGAACGCGGCGGTGACCCGGGACTCCGGGAGCAGGGCCGCGGCCTGCTCGGCTGCGCTGCCCTCGGCCGGCTTCAGCGCGTAGGCGCCCTTCTTGTCGAAGCCGAGGGGGTTGACGCAGTCGACGACCAGCTTCCCGGCGAGCTCGGAGCGCAGCGCCTCCAGGGTCTTGGCGTGCCCGTCCCAGGGCACGGCCACGATCACGACATCGCTGCGTCGCGCGCACTCGGCGTTCTCGGCGCCCTCGATGCCGAGGCCCAGTTCGGCGGCGGCACGCTCGGCGCGCTCGGCGGCCCGGGAACCGATGACCACCTTCTGCCCCGCGCGGGCGAGCCGGTAGGCGAGGCCGCGCCCCTGGTCCCCCGTACCGCCGAGGACGCCGACGACCAGCCCGGAGACGTCGGGGAGCTCCCACGGGTCCCTGGCGGCGGGCTTCGGGGCGCTGGCGTTGTCTTGAGAAGTCATGATCCGACCTTACTCGCAGGTAGGAGGGCGGGCGGCCCCGTACGGGTGAACCGCGGCGGAACCGCTGCCCGAGACCGCGTTCGAGGGGACAGGATGCCCGCCCATGGATGCCGTACGCGTCGCACTGCTGCGAGAGGTCCTCGCCGGGACCGAGTGGCCCGCGGCGGCCCGCGGGTTCGCGGGGACGCTGCGCTCCTCCGTCGTCCCGCAGGGCGGCGGGCTGCTGCTGGTGGGAACGGCCGAGTACGAGCCGTGGCACCTGGCCGCGCACCTCGTGGACGAGGCTGCCTGGTCGGGGCAGCCCGAGCTGGCCCCCACCCTGGTACGGCACCGGGTGCGGCCCGGGGACCCGGCGCATCTCTCCGTGGGGCTCGGCCGGGTGGCGGCGGCCGGGCGCGGGCAGACGCTGCTGCTGGTGGCGCCGCAACGGCCGGACGCCGCGCTGCTGGAACGCGTCCACGAGGCCCGGCGCTCCGGGGCGACGGTGCTGTCGCTGGACGCCGGCGATCCGGAGGTGCTCGGCCTGGCGCACGAGACGCTGACGGTGCCCGGGACTGCGGAGGTCGACCTGGACACGGTGCAGCACCTGGTGAGCGCGGCCGCGGGCGAGAACGTCCCACCGCCGTCCGGCCCTCGCGGCCGCGGACGCTTCCGCGACCGCCTCGCCCGGCTGGCCGACCAACTGACGGCACCGCCGCCGGCGCGGTGGTGAAATCCGCTTGCCGCGCCCCGTCCCGCCCGCCGACCATGGCCGGTCGTGGCATCACGACTGCGCGGGGCGCTGCTCCCGGACCTCTCCCCCTGGCGCTCCTCGCGGGACTTCCGCCTGCTGTGGGTGCAGGGGCTCATCACGTTCTTCAGCAGCTTCATGGCGATGGTGGCCCTGCCGCTGCAGATCAAGGACCTGACGGGCTCACCGCTCGCGGTCGGGATCATGGGCGCCGTGGAGCTCGTGCCGCTGGTCGTGTTCGGGCTGTACGGAGGAGCCCTGGCCGACGCGGTGGACCGGCGCAGGATGCTGGTGATCACCGAGGGCGGCATGGCCGTGATGGCCGTGATCCTGCTGGTCAACGCGCTGCTGCCGACGCCCGCGCTGTGGCCGCTCTACGTCGTCGCGGCCGGTGTCTCCGCCCTCGCCGGACTGCAGCGGCCCGCCCTCGACTCGCTGATGGCCCGGATCGTGCCGCACGACCAGCAGACCGCCGCGGCCGCGCTCAACGCGCTGCGCTGGCAGCTCGGCGCCATCGCCGGGCCCGCGCTGGCCGGGCTGGTGGTGGCGTACGCGGGGCACGCGACGGCGTACACCACGACGGCCGTCGGCTTCCTGGTCTCCGTGGCGCTGTGCTCCCGGCTGTCTCCCGCCCCACCCGCGCACGACGCGGAGAAGCCGTCGCTGCGGGGCATCGCGGAGGGCGCCCGGTACGCGTGGAGCCGGCCGGTGCTGCTCGGCACCTACGCCGTGGACCTGGCCGCGATGCTCTTCGCGTTCCCCAACACGATCTTCCCGTTCCTCGCCGACGAACTCGACGCCGAGTGGTCGCTGGGGCTGATGTACGCGGCGGGCTCGGTCGGCTCGCTGCTGCTCAGCCTGACCAGCGGCTGGACCTCGCGGGTGCGCCGGCACGGCCTGTTCGTGGTGTTCGGCGCCGCCGGGTGGGGGCTCGCGATCGCCGCGGCCGGCTGGTTCACGAACATCTGGCTGGTGCTGCTCTGCCTCGCCTTCGCGGGCGCCGGCGACCTGCTCAGCGGACTCGGCCGCGCCACCATCTGGAACCAGACGATCCCGGAGGCGCTGCGCGGCCGCCTCGCGGGCATCGAGGTGCTGTCGTACAGCGTCGGTCCGCAACTGGGCCAGGTGCGGGCGGGCGCGGTGGCCGGCTGGACGGGCACCCGGGCGGCGTTCTGGAGCGGCGGGCTGCTGTGTGTGGCGTCGGTGGGTCTGCTGACGGCGGCGCTGCCGAAGCTCGTCGGCTACGACGCGGCGACGGACGAGGACGCCCTGCGCCGCCGTGCCCAGAAGGAGGGGACGGCGGCGGAGGCGGCGCTCTGAGGGGGACGGCCCCCGGTCGCAGCGCGAGGGACGTCGGCCGGCCCGGCGGTGCGGCCCGTCCGGTGCACCGGGTGACGGCTCGGCGGTGCGGCCCCGTCCGGTGCGCGGCGGGTGGTCTCCGGCGGCGGCGGCAGCGGCGCGCGCTCAGCCGGCGGCGCCCCCTCGGGCGGCGTACCGCCACGCGGTCAGCCGGTGCCGTCCCCGCCACGCGGTCAGCCGGTACTGTCCCCGCCGCGCGGTGCGTCGTGCCACCGCGGATCGTTCTCCCACTCCAGGTTCCGCTCCCGCGCGAGCTCCATGGCGTGCGTGGCCTCCTCGCGGGTGGCGTACGGGCCGAAACGGTCCTTCGCCGGGCACTCCGGCCCCTCCTCGACCTTCTTGTGCTCCAGGCAGTAGTACCACTCGCCCGGTTTGCCCACCGTGCGCTTCTTGAACAGGGCCATCGTCGGCTCCTTCCTCTGACCCATGCTGCCCCGACGTCTTCCCCTTCGCCCGGGGACGACGCCCTTCTTCTTCGCCCGGGGACGCCTCCCCTCCCGGCTCCCCCGGACGGCTTGCGGCGCCCCGGAGCGCCCCGAACCCCCGGTTAGACTCGCTGGCATGTCTGGCCAGTCGCTGCTCGTACCGGGGAAGCTCTCTCCCACCCGTTCCGTACCCGGAAACATCCGGCGTCCCGAGTACGTCGGGAGGCCCGCGCCCAAACCGTACGACGGGCCGGAGATCCAGGACGCCGAGACGATCGAGAGGATGCGGGTCGCGGGCCGTATCGCCGCGCGGGCGATGGCGGAGGCCGCGAAGCTGATCGCCCCCGGGGTGACCACGGACGAACTCGACCGGGTGGCGCACGAGTTCATGTGCGACCACGGGGCCTACCCGTCGACGCTCGGCTACCGGGGCTTCCCGAAGTCGCTGTGCTCCTCGGTCAACGAGGTGATCTGCCACGGCATCCCCGACTCCACGGTGCTGCGGGACGGCGACATCGTGAACCTCGACGTCACCGCGTACATCGGCGGCGTGCACGGCGACAACAACGCGACCTATCTGTGCGGCGACGTGGACGAGGAGTCGAGGCTGCTGGTCGAGCGGACGCGGGAGTCCCTGAACCGCGCGATCAAGGCGGTCCGGCCCGGCCGCCAGATCAACGTCATCGGGCGGGTCATCGAGTCGTACGCGAAGCGGTTCGGCTACGGCGTCGTCCGCGACTTCACCGGCCACGGCATCAACTCCGCGTTCCACTCCGGGCTGATCGTCCCGCACTACGACAGCCCGCACGCGACCACGGTGATGCAGCCCGGCATGACGTTCACCATCGAGCCGATGCTCACGCTGGGAACGCACGAGTACGACATGTGGGACGACGGCTGGACCGTGGTCACGAAGGACCGGAAGCGGACCGCGCAGTTCGAGCACACGCTGGTGGTGACGCACACCGGGGCCGACATCCTGACGTTGCCCTGAGTCGATTTCCGGGTAGCGTCTTACCGACAGGCCGTCGGGAACCAGTTGACTTAGGTAAGCCTAAGTAAGAGGATCCTCCTGGTTCCCGTCCCCATCGGTCCCCCGGAGGCCCGCCTTGGACACGCTGGACACGCCCTTCTCGACCCTGATCCGTGTCGCGTCGCACCAACAGCACACCGAGGCGGAGACGTCGACCTTCATGAGCGATCTGCTCGGCGGCCGGCTGACGGTCGAGGCCTACGCGCGCTACACGGAGCAGCTGTGGTTCGTGTACCGGGCGCTGGAGGGCTCGGCGGGCGCGCTCGAGGGCGACCCGGTCGCCGGGCCGTTCATTCGGCCGGAGCTGTTCCGCACGGCCGAGCTGGAGCGGGACCTGGCGCATCTGCGCGGCCCGGACTGGCGCGACGGCCTCCGCCCGCTGCCCGCCACAGCCGCGTACGCGGACCGGGTCGAGGAGTGCGCCCGCACCTGGCCCGCGGGCTATGTGGCCCATCACTACACGCGCTACCTCGGGGACCTCTCCGGCGGCCAGATCATCCGAGACAAGGCCGAACGCACCTGGGGCTTCGCCCGCAAGGGCGACGGCGTCCGCTTCTACGTCTTCGAGCAGATCACCAACCCGGCCGCGTTCAAGCGGGGTTACCGGGAACTGCTGGACGCGGTGAACGCGGACGACCTGGAGAGGCAGCGCATCATCGAGGAGTGCCGCCGCGCCTTCGACTTCAACGGTGCGGTGTTCCGCGAGCTGGGCCGGGAGTTCCCGCTCAGCGCGGCGTGACGCGACGGACGCGGCGCGACGCCCGTGACGCGGCGGACGGGACGCGGCGGACGGGACGCGGCGAACGGGACGCGACGGACGGGACGCGGCGGGCGGGACGCCGCGAACGGGACGCGGTGCGACGACACCCGGCACACCACGACAACCGGCGGCGCGGTCGCCGGCCGGTGACGGCCCGTGCCGGTCGGTCGACCGGCCGGCCGCGATCCTTCAGTGGCCCTCGAGCCGTACCCGGCCGCCGAGTTCGATCAGCCCGTCCGGGCCCGGAGCCGTCAGGAGCTGGGAGCCACGGCCCTGAATGATGTTCAGCGCGCGGCCGAGCCGTTCGGTGAGCAGCAGCGCCGCCGCGCCGGTGGCCTCGTCCTCGTCGATACCGTCGCCCCTGCCCGGGAAGGCGCGGGCCCGGACCCGGCCGGCGGCCTCGTCCTCCCACGCCCAGGCGTACGTCCATTCGCCGGGCGGCGGCACCTCGAGCGCCTCGACCTCGGCCGCCGAGCCGTACCGCCGCAGGGTGCGCGGCGGCGCCCACTCGGCGCGTGCGGTGATCCAGGTGAACTCGCCGTCCGAGCGCGCCCACACCTCTCCCGCGGGAGGGTTCACCGTTTCCAGGTCCAGCAGCCAGGCCACCCCGACGAGGGGGTGCCCGGCGAACGGCAGACGCACCCCGGGGGTGTGGATGTCGACGACACCGCGCTCGGGATCGTCGACGAACACGGTCTCGCTGAAGCCCAGTCGGGCCGCCAGCTCCTGGCGGGACCTCTGGTCGGGGTACGGCCGCCCGTCGCGGACGACCCCGAGAGGGTTGCCGTGTCGTCCGTCGCCGGAGCAGAAGACGCGCAGTACGTCGAGGCCGCGGGGTCCGTCGTGTGTCACCCGGGCATTGAAGCATCCCCGTACGACAGGGACAGGCAGGCCCGCGTCCAGCGGCCCGGTGGCGGGAGCGGCGGCTTCCGGTCGGCCCCGGCCGCCCTCCGGGCCAGGGTGCCGGCGCGGTATCCGGTCCCGGCACTCGCGCTGTTCCACGCCCCGGTAGGGTTCGGACGGTCAGTGCGGGGCGGCGAGGAACAGAAGGCAACCCATGAGCAGGCTGGGTCGGGCGGCGGCGGGACTCGCGGCGGTGACGGTGCTGTCGCTGACCGCGGGCGGGTGCGTGACGGTGCACGGCGAGCTGGAGGTCGTGCCCTCGGCGACGAGGGCGGAGGCCGAGCAGGCCCTCCGGGACTTCACCGACGCGTACAACGCGGCGGACAAGGCCTATGACCCGTCGCTCGACGCCGGCCGGGTCACCGGTGCCCTGGGCGCGATCAACCAGGCCGGGCTGAAGGCCCGCAGCATCTCCGCACCCGGCGGCAACCCCCGGCACCGTCCGCTGGAGCTCAGCGACACGACGTACCACATCCCCAGGAAGGCGGGCTGGCCGCGCTACTTCGTGGTGGACGCCGACAGCAACCGGGACGTCGACTCGGGCGACCGGGACAGCCGGTGGCTGATGGTGTTCGTCAAGAACAGCAACAAGCAGCTGTGGGAGGCCGCGTATCTGGCGATCCTCTCTCCGGCCGAGGTGCCGAAGTTCCGCACCGACCAGGAGGGTTGGGCCGTGCCGGTGGCCCCGGACTCCGGCGGTACGGCAGTCGCCCCGCGGGACCTCAGCGAGGACTACGCCTCGTACCTGCGGACCGGAAAGCCGCAGCACTTCGCCGACGGCGCGCACACGAGCGGATGGCGGCAGGTGCGCGAGCAGAACGGCAGACGGGCGGGGCTCAGCACGCAGTACGTCGACCAGGCTCTGGACACCGGGGACTTCGCGCCCCTCGGGCTGGCCACGGAGGACGGCGGGGCGCTGGTGTTCTTCGCGCTGCGCTACTTCGACCGGCAGACGGCCGCCCAGGGCTACCGGCCCAAGGTGAGCCAGGACGTGAAGGCGCTCATGACCGGCGAGGTGAGGAGCACCCTCACCAAGGAGTGGATCTCCAGCCAGGCGGTCGCGGTGGCGCCGAAGGGGGCCGCCGGCCCGCCGGTACGGATCCTGAGCCGGCTGCAGGGCGTGACGGCGGCGCGCGGCTCGTAGCACCGCGGTGGCACGGCCGCCGCGGTGCTCCGAGGCACCGCGCCCGTCGGGAACCCGGCGGCCGGGAAACCCGGCGGCCCTCAGCGGCTCAGCGGTTCACCTACTGGCGACTCAAGGGCGGACCGGCTCAACGACTCGACGACTGACCGGTTCACCTACTGATCGGCTCACCGAGTCAACGGCTCACCGGCTCAACGGCCAGGACACCGAGTGGTGGTCCGGGTCGTGCGTCCCGTTCTCCTCGGCGTACCTGGTGCACGCGTCCGCCAGCGCCTCCAGCAGCGTCAGCGGGTCCGGCAGCGGATGCTCGGGACCGCGCACCCAGGCGACCCCGAGATCACCGGGGAGCCGCGAGGGCGGTACGAGGACGTAGCTGCCGCGACTGTGCCAGCGCAGCCCGGGATGCTCGTCCATCGTCCCGGGGTGGCAGTCGAGTTCGCAGGGCCACCACTCGTCCTCGTCCTCGGGCGTGCCACGGGTGGCGGTGAAGAACAGCATCCGCCCCTCGCCGGACTCGGCGAGCGGGCCGACCTCGGTGCCGTCCGCGAGCAGCCGATCCAGCGCGGCCCGGCCGGCGCCCAGCGGTACGTCGAGAACGTCGTGGACCATGCCGGTGGCGGTGATGAAGTTCGCCTCGGGCTGGTCTTCCGCCCATCGCTCGACGGTCGCGGGGTCGTGCGTGGACTGGGTCTGCCAGGCGAACGAGACGGGATGCCGTGCGGGCGTCGGGCAGCCGATGCGCTCGCAGGAGCAGCTGAATCCCGAGGGGTACGCGGCGGGAGCGAGCGGCAGTCCCGCGGCGGCGGTGGCCAGGAGCTGGTCGAGACGGTCCCGGGCCCGGCCGGACGCGGCGCCGTCCTCCCGGGAGCGGCGGCGCAGCCACTGCGGCAACCGGTCCTCCCAGGACAGCCTGCTCTCCGTGCCGCGGTAGCGGCCGTTACCGTCGCCCATCTATCCCCTCACATCTCCCTGCTCGCCCCGGCTCGCGCGGGTGCAGCCGCGCGTCGGCACTACCGCCATCGTCCCACCATCGGACGCACCGGGTGGCCGCACCCCCCGATCGAGTGGCCGAATCGCCGGTCAGGGGCGGGGAGGGAGACCGGTCAGCAGCGAGAATGCGGCCGACGGGGAGGCGGCCGGAGGGGGCCGGCGGGGGCGGGGGAGGCGGCCCGGGATACGGCCGGCGGGGGGCGGGAGAGTCGTGTTCGCGCTCGGCGGCCCGCACGGCGACGGCGGGGAGGACCTACGGGAGGAGGGCGCCGAGCCGCGACGGGATGCGTCGCCCTGCTTCACACCAGGCGTACGTCTGATGAATCACCCGAACGGATCACTGCGCGAACGCGCGGCAGGCCGCACCATGGCCTCACGCACAACCGTGCGCCCCGTCGTCCGTGAGGAGCCCGCATTGCCTCGTGACGCCAGATCCCGCCGCTACCTCATGTGCCCACCCACGCACTTCGAGGTGACGTACTCCATCAACCCGTGGATGGATCCGGGGAAGCCCGTCGACCTGTCGCTGGCGATGACCCAGTGGGAGGTCCTGCGCGACCGCTACCGCGCGCTCGGCCACACCGTCGAAGTGCTGGACCCCCGCGAGGACCTGCCGGACATGGTCTTCGCCGCGAACGGCGCCACCGTCGTCGACGGCCGGGTACTCGGCGCGCGCTTCGCCTTCCCCGAGCGGACCGCGGAGGCGGACGCCCATCTCGAGTGGTTCCGCGCCAACGGCTTCACCAAGATCCACGAGCCGGCGCACATCAACGAGGGCGAGGGCGACTTCGCGGTGACCTCGACGTATCTGCTGGCGGGCCGGGGCTTCCGGTCGAGCCCGCTGTCGCACGACGAGGCGCAGGAGTTCTTCGGGCGGCCGGTGATCGGGCTCGAGCTGGTGGATCCGCGGTACTACCACCTGGACACCGCTCTGTCGGTCCTCGACGACGAGACGGACGAGATCATGTACTACCCCGGCGCCTTCTCCCCCGGCAGCCGCGCGGTTCTCGCCCGTCTCTTCCCCGACGCCCTCATCGCCCGCGAGGCGGACGCGGCGGCCTTCGGACTCAACGCGGTCAGCGACGGTCGCCACGTCCTGCTGCCGCAAGCGGCCCTGGGGCTCTTCGACCCCCTGCGGGCCCGCGGCTTCGAACCGATCGGGATGGACACGGGAGAGCTGCTGAAGGGAGGCGGCAGCGTGAAGTGCTGCACTCAGGAACTGCGCGCCTGACTCCCGGAGGCGGGGACGGTCCGCCGCCCCCGCCGCCCCGCCGCCCCCGCCGGGCTCTGGGGGCTCCGGTCCGCTCCGGTCTCCTCTGGCCGCTCCGGTCCGCTCCGGATGGTGGCCCTGGGAGGGCACGGCCCGCGTCGGGCCGTCGGCCGCGGGACGCGTCACGTCGTCGGCCGGGGACCACGTCAGGCGCCGTCGGCCTCGGACCCCTCAGGCGTCGTCGCCGTCCGACGGAGGCCAGGCCTCGCCCCAGGAGGCGTCACGGGCCGCGCGGTAGACGGGGCCCTGGCGCTTGGTGACCGTTGCACGGTGGAGAACGCCGTCGGAGGAGCACAGGTCCAGCAGGACCTGGCCCTTGCGGATCTGCGGCTTGCGGGTCACCCGCGAGGCCGCCGGGGACACGGGTGCCCGGGTCGCGGCGACGTAGCTGAACTTCTCGTCCTCATAGGGCAGCGACCCGCCCTTCACCCGCCGGTGGAGCGACGACCGGCTCACCCGCGCCGCGAAATGGCACCAGTCCGTGCCCCGCACGATGGGGCACATCCCGCTGTGCGGGCACGGCGCCGCCACCCGCAGCCCCGCTCCCACCAGCAGGTCCCGCGCCGCGATGATCCGCTCGTAACCGTCCGGTGTACCCGGCTCCACGACCAGGACCGTCTGCCCCGCCGCCGCGGCCTGGCGCACCACCGCCGCCCGGGTCCCCTCGTCGAGTTCCTTCAGTACGTACGACACCGTGACCAGGTCCGCCGCTTCGAGGCCCATCGACTCGCCGATCCGCGCCCGCCGCCATCGCGCGCCCCGCAGCGCCGGCGAGTCCGCGGACGCCGCCAGCTCGCGGCCGAGCTCCAGCGCGGGCTCCGCCCAGTCCAGGACCGTGGTCCGGTGCTCCCCCTCCGGCCAGGCGTCGGCGACCGCCCAGCTCGCCGCGCCCGTACCGCCGCCGATGTCGGTGTGCGTCGCGGGCGTCCACCCGGGCGCCGCCGCCCGGAACGCGTCGAGCGCGGACCGTACCGCCTCGAAGGTCGCGGGCATCCGGTACGCGGCGTACGCGGCCACGTCCGCGCGGTCGCGCAGTACCGGCGCGTCGGTCGGAGTGTCCCCCCGGTAGCTGGCGATCAGGCGCTCCACCGCCTGGGCGGCGCGGCCCTGCGGCAGTCCGTCGAGGAGACCGGCGAGGGCGTCGGGGAGGGTCGTGTTCACCGGCGAATTCTAGGCACGCCTCCGCCGCCCGGGCCCGCGCGGGAGCGGGACCGGTGCGGGGACGGGAGCGAGAGCGGTACGGAGACGGGAGCGGAGGCGGTGGCGAGGGGGACGAGGACGGGGCCCGGCCACTGGGACGGGGACGAGGCGGGGACGAGCCGGAGACGAGGGGCGGGGCCCGGCCCCTGAAACCGGGACGGGAACCCGGCCCATGGGGACCGGAAGCGGTCCGGAACGGCACCCGGCACCCGGACCGGTACTGCTATCCGGCCGAACTACTGTGCGTGCACGCCCGGTTGCTAATCTGGCGGCCGCTGTGCAAGGCAGCGCTCATCGGAGGGCCATGAGACGTCCTGGGGGGACCATGGGACAGAGGATCGTGCGCATGGCCGTGGTGGCCGGGGTCGCCGCGCTGGCAATGATCCTCGTGCTCGCCACCTGCGGCGGAGGGGGCGGGCGCAACGAGGATCGCGGCGACCGGCCGAAGCGGCCGGAGAAGGCCGCCTCGGGCCCGTCCACCAGGCTCACGGTGCCCGCCGCCTACGACACCGCCAGGGGCTGGGAGGTGTCCGACGCCTCGCCCGACTACGCGCTGGCCGCCCGGTCCGGGCTTCTCGCCTATCTGGAGCGGGTGGCGGACGACCGCTTCCGGCTCCGCACGCTGCGCACCGGCATCGGCCGGCCCGGCTGGTCGGGCGAGCCCTTCACCGCGCTGGCCGGTCCGGAGCACTTCCCGCGGCTGCTGTCCGTCACCAAGGACGGCCGGCAGTTCTTCGTCGTCTGGTCGTACGGGAAGACCGGGCGCGGCTCCGCCACCCCCTCGGGCCCGTTCGTCTCCCTCGACGTCTACGACGCCGCAGACGGCTCACGGCAGCGGGTGGAGGTGCCCTGGACCGGTGCGCCGACGGTGTCCGGGGCCGGGCCCGGCATCCTCATCGGCGACGGCGGCACCCGCAGCGCGGTCGTCGACCCCGACGGCGGCGAGGTGTCCGTGGCCGCGCCGAAGGACCTGCGTCCCCCGAAGGGCTGCGCCACCTGCCGGCAGTTCACGGCGGTGCACGGGCTGACGGCGAAGGGCCTGCTGGTGGGCGGGGCCCGGGAGTTCTGGGTGCGGGACGGCTGGTTCAGCAGGGACGTGGCACCGAGCGGCGCGGACCGGGCGAACGGGGTGCCGGTGTCCCTGGACTCCGGGCGGCTGCTGGTGCGCTGGCAGAAGGCGAAGGGCACCAGGGCGGCTGCCACCCGTGACCTGTGGGCCGTGCATGACGCCGCGTCCGGCAGGCCCCTGGTCACGGCCGAGTGCCACAAGCCGGCGATCGAGCCGGGGACGTACCCGCAGGCCGCGCTCTCCCCCGGGCTGCGCTACCTGGTCGCCGGGAACCTCGCCTTCGACCTGGAGGAACGCACCGGCCGCTGCTTCGAGGAGCCGGACGGCACCCGTCCGCTCGCACTGACGACGGTCACGGACGCGGGGCTGGCCTACGGGGCGACCGACACCCGCCGCCCGGCCGAGGCGCTCGCCGGAGGAGGGGCGCCCCACGTCGTGGACCTCGCGACGGGCGTGCCCGAGCCGCTTCCCCCCGGCGTCCGGCTGCCTGTCGCGGAGGCGTCGGGTGTCGGCGTCTTCCGCTGGACGGACCAGCGGGACCGGCTGCACCTGATCGGCTACGCACGCAAGGACCGCGTCGACACGGCCCCCTGACTCCCCGTACGCCACGGCCGGCACAGCCCCAGGAAGCACCCCAGCGCTCCCAGCGCGCACACCAGCTGGACGACGGCCATCGGCACCGCCGTGGTCTCGCCCGCGATCCCGACCAGCGGGGAGGCGATCGCCCCGACCAGGAAGGAGGACGTGCCGAGCAGCGCCGACGCCGATCCGGCGGCGTGCGGGGCACGCATCAGGGCCTGGGCGTTGGTGTTCGGCAGGGTGACGCCCATCGCCGACATCAGGACGAAGAGTCCGGCCGCCACGGGGAGGAGTCCGGTCTCGCCGAAGACGCCGGACGTCATCAGCAGCAGTGCCAGCGCCGCCAGCGCGATCACCGCGAGGCCGGCACCCAGGACCTTGTCCAGGCTGACCCGGCCCACCAGCAGCTTTCCGTTGATCTGGCCCACCGCCACCAGGCCGATCGAGTTGACGGCGAAGAGCAGGCCGAACGTCTGGGGCGAGGCGCCGAAGAGACTCTGCACCACGAACGGGGAGGCGGCGATGTAGGCGAAGAGAGCGGCGAACGCGAGACCGCCCGCCAGCGTGTACCCGGTGAACACCCGGTCGGCGGCCAGCGCGCGCATGGTGCGAAGGGCGTGGCCGACGCCGCCGCCGTGGCGCCGCTCCGGCGGCAGCGTCTCGTGGAGCCACTTCGCCACGACGAGGGTGAGGAGCAGTCCGATGACGGCGAGGACGTGGAAGACACCGCGCCAGTCGGTGACCCGGAGGATCTGGGCGCCGATGAGCGGCGCCACGATCGGGGCCACCCCGGAGACCAGCATCAGGGTCGAGAAGAAGCGGGCCATCTCCACGCCGTCGTAGAGGTCGCGCACCACGGCCCGGGCGATGACGATTCCGGCCGCCCCGGCCAGGCCCTGGAGCAGCCGGAAGACGATCAGCGTCTCGGCGCCGGTCGCGAAGGCGCAGGCCGCGGTGGCCGCCACGTACAGCGCCATGCCCGCGAGCAGCGGCCGGCGGCGGCCCCACCTGTCGCTCATCGGGCCGACGGCGAGCTGCCCCAGGGCCATTCCGGCGAGGCAGGCGGTGAGGGTGAGCTGGATGGTCGCGGCCGGGGCGCGGAGGTCGCCGGTGACCGCCGGGAGGGCCGGGAGGTACATGTCCATCGACAGCGGCGGAAGCGCGGTGAGGCCGCCGAGGACCAGGGTGACGAGCAGGCCGGCCCGGCGCGCGGCCGCGACGGCGGCGGGCGGCGCCGTCTGCGTCGGAGAGCGGGTCGGTGCCGGAACCTGTGCCGGCGGAACCTGTGTGGGCGCGGAGGGGGATATGTGCTGTGGGATGGTGGGGCCGCTCTCCGGCATCGACAGCTCCTGTCCTGGTCGTCGCCCCACATGCTCTCAGCTCGTCCGGAGTGGACGAGACCTCCCCTCCGCCGGGCCCGTCCCCGCCCCCGGCACGACCCGCCCAAGCCAGGCGCCCGCCCAGCCCCAGGCGCCAGGCCCGTCCCCCGCGCCCCGGCACGAGCCGCCCCCTCACGCCGGCCTGACGCCGGGGTCACCCGCCTCGGTGACGAAGGACGCGGCCGTGGTGACCGGTGCGCCGGGGGTCGTGACCGCCGGGACCGTACGGAAGTCCGCCCGGGCCCGCTCGGTGGTGAGCGTGACCCTCAGGTAGCCGCGGCGGCCGTTGTAGAACCTCAGGTGCGGGTTGGCCCGGGTGAGGTTGTCCCAGTTGGCGGGCTTCTCGGCACCGTCCTTGCCGCTGCTGACGGAGGTGGCGACGAACTCCGCGCCGACGGTCCGCGAGGACGGATCGCCGAAGTCCTTCTTCAGGTCGAACGCGTAGCCGACGTGGACGTCGCCGGTGAGGACGACGAGGTTGTCGATCCCGGCGGCCTCGGCGCCGTCGAGGAGCCGTTTGCGGGAGGCCGGATAGCCGTCCCAGGCGTCCATCGACAGCTTGAAGCCGGGCCCCGGGACGTTGCGCCGCTGGGCGAGGACGACCTGCTGAGGCAGGACGTTCCAGAGGGCGTCCGAGGTCCGCCAGCCGTCGAGCAGCCAGCGCTCCTGCGCCTCGCCCGTCATGGTGCGCGCCGGGTCCTCGGACTCGGGTCCGGGGGTCTGCCAGCCGTCGCCGTACGCCTGGTCCGAGCGGTACTGGCGGGTGTCGAGGACGTCGAACTGGGCGAGCCGGCCGAAGCGCAGCCGGCGGTAGAGCCGCATGTCCGGGCCGGACGGCCGCTGGGGCCCGCGCAGCGGCTGGTTCTCCCAGTACGCGCGGTACGCGGCGGCGCGGCGCAGCAGGAACTCCTCCGGCGGGACGTCGTTCTCGGGCGTGTCCCCCGCGTAGTTGTTCTCGGTCTCGTGGTCGTCCCAGGTGACAGCGAAGGGGTGGGCGGCGTGTGCGGCGGCGAGGTCGGGGTCGCTGCGGTAGAGCGCGTAGCGCAGCCGGTAGTCCTCCAGGGTGACGGTCTCGCGGTCGAAGTGGGCGGGCAGGCGCCGGTCGGTGAGGTTGCGGGCGCCGCCGACGGCGTTGACGGGGTACTCGTAGAGGTAGTCGCCGAGGTGGAAGACGACGTCCAGGTCCTCGTCCGCGAGGTGCCGGTACGCGGTGTAGTACCCGTCGTGGTACGCCTGGCAGGAGACGGCGGCGAGCCTGAGCTCGGAGATCCGGGCCCCGGGGCGGGGCGCGGTGCGGGTGCGTCCGGCGGGGCTGGTCCAGCGGCCCGCGCGGAACCGGTAGTGGTAGACGCGGTCGGGGTCGAGCCCGGTGACGTCGACGTGGACCGTGTGGTCGAACTCGGGGTGGGCGGTGGTCTGTCCGCGGCGGGCGACGCGGGTGAAGCGGGCGTCGTGGGCGATCTCCCAGCGGACCGGGATCCGGGAGGCGGGCAGTCCGCCGCCGGGCTCGTACGGGCGGGGCGCGAGCCGGGTCCACAGCAGTACGGAACCGGGCAGCGGGTCTCCGGACGCCACGCCGAGCGTGAACGGGTCCTCGGTGATCTTCCGCGCGTCGAGTTCGGCGGCGGCCGCGGTGCCCGCCGCCGGCAGGTTCACGGCGAAGGCGAGCGCGGCGGCGGCTCCGGTGGCGGTCATGAAGCGGCGGCGGCCCAGGTGCCGGGCGACGGCGCGGAGTTCGTCCGACGAGTGCGGGTGTGCGGTCGTCATCTGGCCCTCCCCTTGCGGACGTTGTCACTCCGCATTGGAGCCGGGCCCGGCATCCGTGGATTGTCCGGTACACAACATCCGCGTGTCGGACGGATGAGAACCGTGGCGGCCGCTCTGCCGTACGCTGCGGCGCCATGAACGCAGAACGGAGAAGTGCGGTGGTCACGGGCGCCGGATCGGGCATCGGGCGCAGCGTCGCCCTGGCGCTCGCGGGCGCGGGCTGGTCGCTGGCACTGGCGGGCCGGCGGGCGGAGGCACTGGAGGAGACGGCTTCACTGACTGCCGGGGCGGACGTCCTCCGCGTCCCGACGGACGTCACGTCCCCGGACGACGTCACGGCGCTCTTCGCGGCGGCGCGGGAACGGTTCGGGCGGGTGGACCTGCTGTTCAACAACGCGGGCACCTTCGGGCCCGGCGGGGTGCACCTGGAGGACCTCCCCCACGAGGCGTGGCGCCATGTCGTGGACGTCAACCTGACGGGGTCGTTCCTGTGCGCCCAGGCAGCGTTCCGGGTGATGAAGGACCAGGACCCGCAGGGCGGCCGCATCATCAACAACGGCTCCATCTCCGCGCACGCGCCGCGTCCGCACTCGGTGGCGTACACGGCGACGAAGCACGCCGTCACCGGCCTGACCAAGTCCCTGTCCCTGGACGGCCGTCCCTACCGCATCGCCTGCGGCCAGATCGACATCGGCAACGCGGCCACGCAGATGACGGCCCGGATGGAGACGGGCGTCCTCCAGGCCGACGGGCGCACCGCCCCCGAGCCGGTGATGGACGCGGACGACGTGGCCCGGACGGTACTCCACATGGCGGAGCTGCCCCTGGAGGCGAACGTGCAGTTCGCGACGGTGATGGCCACGGCGATGCCGTACATCGGCCGGGGCTGAGGAGGGCTTCGCGCGGCGTTCCTCCCGGAGCCGTGAAGCCGGGCGGCCGGGCGCAAGGCCGCCAGGCGCAAGGCCGCCGGGCGATCAGGCGATCAGGCGATCAGGCGGTCGGGCGATCGGGCGATCGGGCGGTCGCCCCACCCTCCCAGGCGGCCAAAACTGACCCACCCATGTCAACAATCTCGGTCGACACGCTTGCCTTCTGCGGGAGTTGCTGCACCAATGACAACCGTCCCTGACGGCCCATCAGTCCCCGTGAGCCGGAGGACGGTGCCCACGCGGGCAGCGGCGGTCGGCGACGCCATCCCGTGACCCCCACACACGAAGGCGGGACCCAGATGAAGCACCGAAGACTCGGTACGGGTACGGCCCTGCTCGCCGCGACGGCCGCCGGCGCGCTCGCCCTGGCCCCGGCGGCCGCGGCGGTCGAGCCCACGACGGCGACCGTGTCGTTCGAATGCGGCGCGTTCGGATCGGGCTCGGCCACCCTCACGGCCACCCAGAACGGCACCGCGGCCACGATCAGCCTGTCCACCTCGGCCATCAAGTCGCCCTTCCCCCTCTCCGCCAACTCCGTCAGGTCGACCCTCACCCTGACGAAGAACGGCTCTGGCACGACGACGTTCACCGGCAGAGCCAACCCGTCGATACCGGCCGGGGGCGCGGTGTCCACCGGCCCGCTGAAGGGCACGGTCGCCGCGGGTGACAGCCTCGAGGCCAAGTCCCTCACGGTCGTGGTGTTCGGCATCAGCGCGACCTGCAACGCCACCTCTCCGCAGAACCCCGGCCCGTTCGTGTTCTGACGCACGGACCGCCCCGCCGGCCCGACGGCCGGCGGACAGCACGGTGTCACCGCCTCGCCACCGGCGGTGACACCGTCACTGCACCGGCGGTGACACCACCCGCCGGGGCCGGAGGCCCGGCGCCACGCAGCCCCCACTCCTGCCCACCCCCTCCCCGCACTCCCCGCACTCCCGGCCCTCCCCGGCCCCCCATTCCCGGCCCTCCCCGGCTCTCCCCCGCTCTCCCGCCGCCCGGCTCCCCCAGGCGGCCTAGTATGAAATGCGATGAAATGCGCTGAATACGAGGTACGGGCGCATGTGCCGAGAGGCAGGGAGGACGACCCGTGACTGCTGAGTCTCCGGCGTACCAAGCCACCGGTGGAGCGGGCGCTCCCGGCGGCGCCGGCACCCCCCGGTACCTGCCGATCTCCGAGCACGGGCTGATCGGCGACCTGCGCAGTGCCGCCCTGGTCGGGACCAACGGCACCATCGACTGGTACTGCTGCGGCCGCTTCGACGCACCCAGCGTCTTCGCGTCGATCCTCGACGCCGAGAAGGGCGGCCGCTTCGAACTGGCACCGGACGTCCCGGCCCGGACCAAGCAGTTCTACTTCCCCGACACCAATGTGCTCATCACGCGCTTCTTCGCGGAGGACGGCGTCGGCGAGATCCAGGACTTCATGCCGATCACCGACGACTCGCGCGAGGCCGACCGGCACCGGCTGATCCGCCGGGTGGTGTGCGTCCGCGGATCGCTGCCGTTCCGGGCCCTGGTCGCGCCGCGCTTCGACTACGGGGCCCAGCCCCACACCATCCGCATGGAGGGCGGGTACCCGGTGTTCGAGTCGCCCGCGGCGAGTCTCTCGCTCACTTCCAGCGTGCCGGTCGAGACCGACGGGCGCGACGTGTGGTCGCTGTTCAAACTGCACGAGGGGGAGACCGCCGTCTTCGCGCTGGACCGGCTCGGCGGCGGCGTCGTCCCGCAGGCCTGCCCCACCGCCACGGCCGAGGAGTCGTTCGCGGCGACGGTGCACTACTGGCGGCGCTGGCTGTCCAAGTCGCGCTACCGCGGGCGCTGGCGCGAGATGGTGCACCGCTCCGCCCTGACCCTCAAGCTGCTCACCTACGCCCCCACCGGCGCGATCGTGGCGGCGCCCACCACCAGCCTGCCCGAGCAGATCGGCGGCGAGCGCAACTGGGACTACCGCTACGTCTGGATCCGCGACGCGGCGTTCTGCGTCTACGCCCTGCTCCGGCTGGGCTTCACCGACGAGGCGCAGGCGTTCATGCGGTTCCTCACCGAGTACGTCTGCATCTCGTGCGGCGACGGCGGCCCCCTGCAGATCATGTACGGCATCGACGGCCGCCGTGAACTGGCCGAGCGCGAACTGAACCACCTCGAGGGATACCTGGGCTCCAGCCCCGTCCGGGTGGGAAACGACGCGGTGGACCAGCTTCAACTCGACATCTACGGCGCGCTCATCGACTCGATCTACCTGTACGACAAGTG
This sequence comes from Streptomyces tirandamycinicus, assembly GCF_003097515.1. Lineage (NCBI taxonomy): Bacteria > Bacillati > Actinomycetota > Actinomycetes > Kitasatosporales > Streptomycetaceae > Streptomyces > Streptomyces tirandamycinicus. The sequence goes on from NZ_CP029188.1 coordinate 1,073,162, forward strand.
GGGCGAGCCCATCTCCAGCGACCAGTGGGACCGTGTCTGCGGCATCGTCGAGTGGGTCTGCGAGCACTGGGACCAGCCCGACGAGGGCATCTGGGAGACGCGCGGCGGACGCAAGAACTTCCTCTACTCGCGGCTGATGTGCTGGGTGGCGATCGAACGCGCCATGCGCATCGCCCGGCGCCGGGGACTGCCCGCCGACATGGTGCGCTGGGGCGGCGTGCGCGACGGCATCTACCGGCGGATCATGGAGCGCGGCTGGTCGGCCGAGCGCCACGCCTTCGTCCAGCACGAGGACGACAGCGTCCTGGACGCCGCCGTGCTGATGATGCCGCTGGCGAAGTTCATCTCTCCGACCGACCCGAAGTGGCTCACGACCCTGGACGCCCTCGGCGAGGAACTGGTCTCGGACTCCCTGGTCTACCGCTACGACCCGCAGGCCAGCCCGGACGGAGTGCGCGGCGCCGAGGGCACGTTCTCGATCTGCTCCTTCTGGTACGTCGAGGCCCTGGTCCGCGCCGGACGCCCGGACGAGGCGCGGTTGGCGTTCGAGAAGATGCTCACCTACGCCAACCATCTCGGCCTGTACGCGGAGGAGATCGGCCGCACGGGCGAGCAGAACGGCAACTTCCCGCAGGCGTTCACCCATCTCTCGCTGATCAGCGCGGCGTTCAACCTGGACCGGGCGCTGGGCTGAGCACGCGCGCTCCCGCGCACGGACCGCCGGCCGAGGCCGCTCCCACCCGGAACGGATGTGAGCGGCGGGAGCGGCAGGAGCGGCGGGCGAGCCGGGCCGCACCGGCACCTCGGACGCCCTGCCGCCCGATGGGGAACGCGGGCGTTACGGTTGCGAGGAGCACGGTCAGGCGGTCTCCGCACCGCCGAAGCGGTCGCGGTAGGACTCCACGTCCTCGTCCGTGATCTTCGCGAAGAGCACCGGCGGGACGGTGAACGGGGTCCCGGCGGGGACCGCGTCCAGCGCCCTGGCCCGCTCGGCGGTCACCCAGGTCGCCGTGTCGCCCTCCAGCGCGAAGGCACTCCGCATGGCGGCCGCCGTGGCGGGGATGAACGGCTCGGAGACGACCGCGTACAGATGGATCAGGTTCATCGCCGTGCGCAGGGTCAGCGCGGCGCCGTCGGGGTCGGCCTTGATCTCCAGCCAGGGGGCCTTCTCCTCCAGGTAGGAGTTGCCGGCGGACCACAGGGCGCGCAGCGCGGCCGCGGCCTTGCGGAACTGGAGGGCCTCCATGTGCTCCTGGTACTCGGCGAGCAGTCGTGCGATCTCCTCGCCCAGCCCGGCCTCCGCCGCGCCCGCCTCCCGGCCGGCCGGGACCTCGTCGCCGAACCGCTTCCGGGAGAAGGACAGCACCCGGTTGACGAAGTTGCCGAGGGTGTCGGCCAGGTCCTTGTTGACGGTGGCGGTGAAGTGCTCCCAGGTGAAGGAGGAGTCGTCGGACTCGGGGGCGTTGGCGATCAGGAAGTAGCGCCAGTAGTCGGCGGGCAGGACCTCCAGGGCGGCGTCCGTGAAGACGCCGCGCCTCTGGGAGGTGGAGAACTTGCCGCCGTAGTAGGTGAGCCAGTTGAAGCCCTTGACGATGTCGACCTTCTTCCACGGCTCGCGCACGCCGAGCTCGGTGGCGGGGAACATCACCGTGTGGAAGGGGACGTTGTCCTTGGCCATGAACTGGGTGTAGCGGACGGTGTCGTCGGCCTCGTACCACCAGGACTTCCAGTCGCGGAGCTCGCCGTCACCGGCGGCGTCCGCCCACTCCTTCGTCGCACCGATGTACTCGATCGGGGCGTCGAACCAGACGTAGAAGACCTTGCCCTCGGCCGCGAGCTCCGGCCAGGTGTCGGCGGGGACCGGGACGCCCCAGTCCAGGTCGCGGGTGATCGAGCGGTCCTGCAGGCCCTCGGTCAGCCACTTGCGGGCGATGGCCGTCGACAGATGCGGCCACTCCTCGCCGACGGCGTCGATCCACGCCTCGACCTCGTGCTGGAGCCTGGACTGCAGCAGGAAGAGGTGCTTGGTCTCGCGCACCTCCAGCTCCGTGGAGCCGCTGATCGCCGACCGCGGTTCGATCAGGTCGGTCGGATCGAGGACGCGGGTGCAGTTCTCGCACTGGTCGCCGCGGGCCTTGTCGTAGCCGCAGTGCGGACAGGTGCCCTCGACGTACCGGTCCGGCAGGAAACGGCCGTCGGCGGGCGAGTACACCTGGCTGATCGCGCGCTCCTCGATGAAGCCGTTCTCGTTGAGCCTGCGCGCGAAGTGCTGGGTGATCTCGACGTTCTGCCGCGACGAGCTGCGCCCGAAGTAGTCGAAGGCCAGCTCGAACCCGTCGTACACGGCCTTCTGCGCGTCGTGCGCCTGCGCGCAGAACTCGGCGACCGACAGCCCGGCCTCCTTCGCGGCCAGTTCGGCCGGCGTGCCGTGCTCGTCGGTGGCGCAGATGTAGAGGACGTCGTGACCGCGCTGGCGGAGGTACCGGGAGTACACGTCCGCCGGAAGCATCGACCCGACCATGTTGCCCAGGTGCTTGATCCCGTTGATGTAGGGAAGCGCGCTGGTGACCAGATGTCGAGCCATCCTCGGATGCTCCATTTCGTACGTACGGCGCCGGTGACGGTGTCGCGGCGGGCCCGGGTCGGGAGGCGGCAGCCGAGGCGACCATTCGGCCGCGCTGGTGCGTCGTACGCAGCGACGGGCCGACGCTGCAGGCCACACGCATCGTATCGAAACCGGGCAGCCCCTCTCCGGTGGGTTTTCGGGCCCGGCCGAGCGGGCTGACGCAGGCCGACGGGGCAGGGAACGCGGACGAGGTGTTGACAGCGTCAACATGCACGCGCTCCCGATCCACCCATCGCGTACAAGGTAGTGACACCTGCACGGAAAGAGCCCTCGCGCGTTGCCCTCACGTGTTGTCCTCACGTGTTGTCCTCACGTGGTGCCGAGAGACGATGGGCGTGGACCCGGTGACGGTCGGCGGACGGTTCCGGATCGGGAGTCGTGGGGCGCGGGAACATGGGCGAGGTGCACCGCGCCGACGACCTCCAGGCCGCCCCGGACTCCCCGCACCGTGAGCTCGCGGTCAAGACCCGGCTGCGAAGCCGGACCGGCCCGAGCAGTTCCGGGCCGAGCACGTCTCCGCTTCGGCCGACCTCTACGCACTCGGCTGCATCCGGTTGCGAGCTGCTGATCGGATGTCCGCCGTTCTCCGCCCGGAACCCGCGCGACGCGCTGCCCGCCGACCGGACCGTCAAGGAACGCTCGGCGACCGCCTCGTCAACCGCGCTGCAGTCGGTTACGCCCCCGAGGCTCCCGACACGAACCTCACGAAGGGCGCCCAGCCCTCGCGGCCCACGGCGAAGGGCGGGCAGGCCGGGTCCTTGGAGTCCCGTACATGAACGGCCTGTTCGGCTATCGCGATCTCCACACAGCTGTCGCCCTCGCTGCCGCTGTAGCTGGACTTGAACCAGGCGAGTTCCGCGGTTCCGTTGCTCATAGCTCTCCTCGCAGTCGCTCCAGCAGGTCCCGGGAATCCTTCGGGCTCAGGGCCTGCGAGCGCAGTGTTTCATAGCGTTGGCAGAGCACACGCACCTCTTTCACGTCGGAGATGAGCCGGCCGTTCTTCTGCCCCTCGGAGTAGCCGAGCCGCCGACCCTCCGAGGTCTCCAGAACCTGCACCGGCCCGTCCAGACACGCATGCAACCCCGCCCCCAACGGCACCACCTGGAGGGTCACATTGCGCGGGGCGCTGCGCTCCAGGACATGGTCCACCAGCCCTCGCATCGCCTCCGCGTCCCCGAACCGCCGCCGGAACACATGCTCCTCGACGATGAAGCTGAACGGTACGGTCGGCCGCTCCCGCATCATCTTCTGTCGCTCCATCCGGGCCGTGAGCTGCGTCTCCAGCTCCGCATCCGTCCGCAGCGGGATCGTGCCCTCGAACACCGCCCGGGCGTACGCCTCCGACTGCAGCAGCCCGGGCACCAGCCTGCACTCATACGTACACAGACTCACCGCCTCCCGCTCCAGCCGCGCCCACCGCCGGAACCACGCAGCGAGTCCCACCTCGCCCCTGCTCAGATGGCGCGCGGCCCTGCGCAGCGCCCCGGTGTTCCCGAGCACCTCCTCCGCACGCTCGACGAACGACTCGTCCGGCATCCGGCGGCCCAACTCCACCGACTCGACCGTGTGCTTGGAGTACCGGACCACGGCGGCGAGGTCTCCCCGGCTGAGGCCCGCGTGCTCGCGCAGCGCCTGGACGACCGCGCCGAACGTACGCAGACTGTCCGAAGGATGGGGTTCCCGCTCCCCCTCCCCCGCCGCGACCGTACGGGCGACGACGCCCGTCGCCGCGGCCCCCTCCGCTTCGACGATGTCCATCCGCCGCACCTCCCTCTCCGGCCGCTCAGGCCCGCACCACGTTCAACACTGAGCGTGACGAGAGGGCACGCGTACCGTCCACTCCCCGTGCCCGTACGCTGACTCCCCGTACGGGGTCCGGAGTCCGCAACGGGCCCGCTCGGACGCCACACCGTCACCATGAACCATCCCGCGCCCCAACTCGCCCCATCCCCTGGCGTCTTCACGCGGTTGCCGTCCCCCGGGCCGACCCCTGCTTTCGACCGTCCAGGCAGTGCTCCACACGATGGGCGGCGACTGCCGTCACCCAGGGAGAGAGCAGCCCGCGCGCCAGGTCACCTCGACCGCCGCGGCACCCTTCCGCGACGGGACGCCCGCTCCAAACGATATCTTCCAGGATCAGGTAGTGGTATCGTTTCGCTGCCGGAATCGTCTCCGAAGGGATCGCTCAGATGGCCAGAACCGTCATCGACCTCGACGAGGACATGGTTGCCGAGGCCATGCGCATCTTCGGGACCAAGACGAAGGCCAAGGCCGTCCGCCTCGCCATGGAAGACGCCGTCAAGAGGCATCTGCGGCAGGAGGGTTTCGACGCCATGGACGCCGGCGAGTTCGACTTCGGCGAGATCGTCGAGAAGACCGGCCCCCGCAACGCGGACGGCTCCCTGAAGCGCGACGGCGACCGCGACGGAGGCCGAGCCGCCTGATGCAGGACCGCTATCTGATCGACAAGTCCGCCCTCGCCCGCTGGACGAAGCCGCGCGTCAAGGAGGTACTGCGGCCTCTGCACGAGCGCTACCTCCTCGCCGTGTGCCGCCCCACCGAGTTCGAGATGGTCCACTCCGCACGGGACAGCTCGGAAGCGACACGGATCAGCACCTGGCTCCACGCCTTCGACTACCTCGGAACCGACGACGACGCCTTCAACCGCGCTCTGGAGATCCAGCGTCATGCCCTCAACGCGGGCTTCCATCGGGCCCTGTCCCTGCCCGACCTGCTGATCGCCGCCACGGCGGAACTGAACCGGCGAACGGTCCTCCACTACGACGGCGACTTCGACATGATCGCCTCCCTCACCGGCCAGCCCACCGAATGGGTCGTCCCACCCGGCAGCGCCGACCGCTGAACACGCGCAGCAGGCCACCCCGGCCCCGCCCGGCTCTCGCGTCACCCGTCACCCGTCATCCGCCACGCGCCACGCGCCACGTGAGGTTGGCGCGCCCGCCCCCTACGCGGCCAGCGCGGGGAACACGACCACCGAGCCGGCCCGGTCGCGGGCGATCTCGATCGCCACGTCACTCGGGCGACCGCTGACCGCGACACCGTCGCCCAGCCGATGGATCCGGTGTGCCGCACTCATCAGGCGATCTACCTCACCGGGCGTGAAGACGGGCAGCAGACCGCTCGGGTGGGCCAGCTCCAGTGCCGAAAGGCGCACCAGGACACCGGCGATACCCGACTCCAGTTCGTCGAGCTGCCGTTGGTCCCGCTTGAGTACGCGTACGAAGTTCTCGAACACGTTGCCCGGGTCGCTCTGGGCATGCTCGACGGCCTGGAGGACGATGACCCGCCGCTTCAGCGCGATGGCCAGGGTGGCGAGTTCGAGGTGGGCACGGAACCTGCCGCCTGTTCGTCGACGCCGGGGAACGACTTGGTCAGCGTGCCGAGTTCGACGGCCTCACCCTCGGGCACTCCGTCGAGCGCGCTCCGCCACCGGCCCAGGCGTATCTCGACCTTGCTCAGCGCCGTGTCGATGGTGTGCACCGCCGAGTCGAGTCCCAGCGAGACACCGAGTCTGCCCTGATCGAGCAGGATGGCCGTGGCCTTGTCGATGGCGGCTCGGCAGCCGTCGAGTGCGCTGCGCTCGTCGTCGAGCTTGTCCTCCTGGAGCTGCTCCAGGAGTTCCGTGATGTGCTCGACGGCCTGCCGGCGCTTCTGGTCGGCGTGCGCGCTCACCCCCACCGCGACGGCCATGAGCACCAGCGGAGCGGTCACGGTGAGCGCCGCGCCGCCGGCGGCAGCGGCACCGGCGGTGGCACCGGCCCCGCCGACCGTGCCCGCCGCAGCCGCCTTTCCGACCGGTACGAACGTCGCCTGGCCGACGATCCCGCCCGCCGAGTTCACCACTGGGCCGCGGATGCCACCGGCCACCCCCTTCGCCGCCATCGAGCAGACGAGGCCCTGACCGAACCGGGCGGCGACCTTCGCCGGGACCACCATGCGGTACAGGACCTCGCCGGAACCGGTCGCCCTGGCCGCCGTGAGGGAGGTGCGCGCCGACTGCGTGATGAACTGCGACAGGTGGTGCGCCAAGGGACTCGCGGCGTCGAGCGGGATGCCACGGCCGCGGTCGATCTTTTCGGGCAGCGGATGCGCCTCCAGCGTGACGATCGGCTCGTCGGCCAGGACGGCCAGCGCTCCGCGCAGTTCGGTCAGGCGCTCGGCCGTCATCGACTCGCCCGCGGTCAGCCCCGGCACTCGGACGTCAGCGGTCGCCAGCGTCCAGACGGGCACCGTCGTCTTGCGATCGTCAGTCATCGTCTCCCCTTGTCATCCGACGACAGCCTACGGCTGACGTCCGATCAGAATGACGGATTCCCGTTCTCCCGGAGCGCAGCGCTCACAAGCCACTCGCCACACACCGGACCCCGCCGGAACAGGTCGGCTCCCTCGCGTGCTCGTGGTCCCGGTCGCACCGTCACGGCATCCGCACCGACTCGCTCAGCCCCTCCGGTTGCCGGGGCAGCCGACTCCCCTGCCCGCCCCCGGGCCGGCCGCTGCCGGGCCCCGGTGGGCCCGAGCCGGTCCGCCTCCCCGGCGAAGGCCCGATGACAGACGGGGCCCGATGTCGACGCGGAACGTCTCAGCCGCTCGATGGCCGACGGCAACTCCGGCACTCGCCCTGTCCGGCGCCCTGTGCCTGGCCGCCGCCACCGCAACGCTCCAGGCGCGTACAGGCGCTGCTGCACGACCGCCCGTCGACCGTCGAACCGCTGCTGGAGCTGCGCAATGACCAGGAGGCCCATGCCACCCGGCTGTGCCGTGTCAGGGCTACGCGGGCGATGCACCGGGCCGCAGCCGCGCCGAACAGCAGCGGGACTCGGTCATGCAGTATCCGACCACGGCAACTTCAGCTTGCACAGCGCCCTATGGCGGGCAGTCACGCCAAGAGGCTCGCGGGAGTCTGCGCGGCCGCCCCGCGCCACGGCGACCCGCCGGAACTGCAGCACCCGCATCGAGCCCCCAGCCTCGGGCACTTCCGAACGACCACCCGGGCCTTGTGGTGTCGGTGGCGGCGGATAGGGTGATCGTCCAGCGTTAGCCATTCACGGGAGGAAACGGTGGCCGGCGGCGGCGGACGGCGGTTCCGGATACGGGGCGGGGGTTGACTCGCTTTACGGCGTGAGCCCGGCGCAGGCGCTCCAGGTCGAGGCGCAGGCCATGGCCTGGTTCAAGCAACGTGTCGATGACCTGCTGCGAGAGCTGGAGATTCGGAGGCCACCGCGGTGCGCACGGCGGAGGACCGGTTAGAGGGCGGCCGGTTCGGGACCGGGAACTTCGCGGAAGCGGAGTTCGTGTACGGCGTCCACGAGACGGGGCACGAGGAGCTGAAGAAGCTGTCGAAGGTCTTCTGCGCGCAGACCGAGGGGCATGGGGCCGGCCGTCCAGGTCTCGCAGACCGGCCTCGACAGCACCGGCCGGCAGATCCGCGACCGGATGAGCGCGGTCGACGCCGAAGTCGAACAACACGACGACGTCCATCGCGATCCGTATGCCGAGCGCCCGAGCTCAGGGGCCGCCGGGAAGCCCGATACGTCGAAGGACGCGAGCAAGGAGACCGGCTTCCGATGGCCGGCCGCGGACAGCTCGCCGACCGAAGCCGAAGCGTCCCAGTCATCGTGGCCACTGCCGACCGGCCTGGGTGCCGCGGTGCTCCTCGTCGGAGCGGTCACCGTCATCACCGTCCGCCGCAGGCGGGCCTCCTGACCCAGAGCACGATCATTCTCAGACACCGCAGCCAGGGAAGGGAGCACGGCGATGGCATGGGACGAAGGGGAACAGTCCAAGACTCGGGCCGGCGAGCAGATGCGGCTCAATCAGGTGGATCCCGGCACTGGGCGTGCCGGAGCACCTGACCTGGCGTCGACGCCCGCGCGGAAGAAGGCCGCCGCGAACGCGATCGAGCAGCATCTGGAGCCGGACACCAGGAAGGCCGGCTGTGTCGCCGAGGAGCAGACGAACGCGGCGGTCAAGGAGTTCAACGGCAAGGACGGCACAGGCTGGGACACCTCCGGCGCGTTGAAGAAGGCCCATGACACATGGGAGAAGCAGGTCAAGGCGCTGATGGACCGGCTGGGCGGGGACAAGAACGCGCTGCGCAGCACCCACATTCTGTTTCGGAACAACGACGTCGGCATCGCCAACCAGGTCCGCCTGCCGTCCAACCTCGACAGCTACTGATCTCACCGCACCGCGCCAACATCTCTACGGGGGAGAGCATGCCGACGTATCACGAAGCGATGACCACTGACTTGTCCACACTGACCAGCGCGGCGGACAAGTGGGACGACATGGCGGGCGAGTTCAAGAAGCTGGAAGACGCCTATGAACGCGACGTGCACAGGATATCCCTCGGCGAGACCTGGCGCGGATTCGCCGCCACCGCCGCGAACGTCCGTTTCGACGCCACGCTGCGTGAGTACCAGGCAGCTCAGAAGGAAGCCAAAGCCCTTGCCGCCGTGCTCCGCGAGGCCCACACCCAGTTCACCGACCTGCGCGGCCGGCTCAGGTCCGTCGTAGGGGACGCCGTCAAGGCGGGCATGAAGGTCTCCGAACAGGGCCATGTCGCCTATGACTACGACAAGCTCGACGCCAAGGCTCTCTACGCCGCCCGGCACGACCCCGACTTCGAATCGACCGTGCGCACCCGCGAAGGCGAGTGGCACCAGGCGATCGCAGGCGCGGTCAAGGCATTCGACGACGCCGACGTGGGCGTCAAGATCGCACTCGAAACGGTCGTCATCGACGGCAACCCCGTGGACGGTTACGGCTTCAACGCCGAAGCCGACACCAAGAAGGACATCGAGGAGTACGAGGCGGACCACGCCGCCGACATCGCCACCCGCATCAACAGCGGCGAGAACGTCTCCGCCGCCGACCGCGCCGAGCTCCAGCGTGCCTTCCGCGACAACGGCGGCAACAAGGACTTCTCCCAGACCTTCCTCAACAGCCTCGGCGCCGACGGAGCCGTCCAGCTCGGCAACAAGCTCAACGACGGCGCTCAGAGCCCGGACAAGAAGCTCAAGGGCCAGTACCAGGACCTGCAGAAGGGCCTGGCGAACACGATTGCCAACGCCACCCGCATCGCCAAGAGCGTCGCTCAGCTCACGCCCGGATCGAAAGCCTTCGAGGCGTGGAAGAAGAGCGACGACGCGGACGCCGAATTCTACCGGGAATTCACCGCCGAGCTGGAGAAGGCGGGCACCAAGAACTACGGGAGCAACACCAACCCCCTGTACGGATACCAGTCCCTGGTCAGCGTGATGAGCCACGCCGGCGCCAAGTTCGACGACCAGTTCCTCTACGAACTCGGCGACGACATGATCAAGGCGGAGAACGAGCACAAGGGCATCTTCAACACGATCGGTGGCGGACACGACGGGATCAAGTCGGACGCCCTGGACGGCCTCCTCGCCATCATGAGCGAGAACCCGGACGCTGCGACAGCCTTCTTCGACCCTGACGTCAAAGGAGGCGAGGGCAACCCGGAAAGGGACGGGGACGAAGTCAAGGGCGGCGCCGATCACCTGCACTACCTCGCCGGTACCGGTGACGGGGCCCGGGAGTGGCCCAAGATCCTCATGGCCACCGGCACCGACATGGACGATCCTTTCAGTCGCACCGGTTTGGGAGCCGCATTGCAGGCAGCGGCAACCGGGAACGTCCCCCTCCCCGCAGGGCAGGATCCGCTGCCGGCCTACACCCACACCCCAGAGCAGGCCCGGGTCATGAACGGAATCCTTGCCACGCTTGACCAGGGCCCCTCCACTGAGGTGCACGAGAACCTTCAGGTGCCGATCGCACAGGCCATAGCCCAGTACACACCGGACAGCCACGAAATACTCGGCGGTCTCGACGGCGAGTACGCGGTGAATATGAAGGATGGCTACTTCGTCGACGACAAGGGGCGAGCCCATTTGGCAACCCCGGCCGATGCGTTGGTCCATGTGATGCGAGGTGTCTCGGATGACCCCGACGCGTTCGGCACCCTCAACAAGGCCGAAAACCGCTTCATCAACGCAGAACTCGACAAACTGCCTGAGGATTCCCGCGGCTATTCGGAGAGCAACCCGCTCTCCAAGTCGGGCGCAGCCCTGGGGGCGCTCACTGCGATTCGTGAAGATGTCCTCAACGACGAGCGCTCCGGCGCATACAGCGATGCGGACTGGAAGTCCAAAGTGGCCTACCACGTAATCGGCGGAATGGTGACCCCAGCGGCGATCCCCACTGCCGGGGGGTCCATTGTGGTCGGTGACGCGCTACAGCGGGGAGTCGACACGCTTGCCTGGGTATGGGGCAACGACCTCAAGGCCGATGCCGACGGCAAGGCCACCGAAGCAATCAACGACCGCTACCTGGACGTCAACCGCCAGATGCAGGTGTTGGTTCACGGCTGGGGTGGTGAACGCTATGACCTGGAAACCGAGGACGGGCGGGACAAGGTCCAGGGACTGACAGACAAGATCCTTACCGGGCATACCCGAGGCGTTGTCACTGCCCAGGGGTATCTCAGCGACGCACCGAACTGACCACGACTACCCGTAATCGAGAGTCTCATGACCACACAACCGCATGCTCCGACGGCAAACCCACGGTCGTCACGCCCCAGAAGAGCTGTCGCACTGGCCATCGGCATCTTGGTCCTCGCCGGCGGCGGGACTGGCATATGGCTCTGGCAGCACAACGCCGGTAACGGCGAGGCCGTCGAATGCTCGGCACTCGCCCGGAACGCAAAGATCGAAGACCTTCTGGGCTCTGCGTCCCAAGCTCCGTCGTGCGACGCTCTCGCCCGAGCCCTGAAGCGCGCGGTGAAAGGCGGAACCGCAGAGGACCATTCGGTAGCTCAGGCACAGGCCGTGATCGACATTCTGCAGGCGACCAGTGACGTCTTGGAGGAATCGGGCAAGAAGTCGCTCGATGCCTCACTGCATCTGCCGATGGCGGAAATGATCGCGGACTACACGCCGGAGACCCACGAGATCCTCGCCCAACTTGACGCCGAATACGTCACGCACATCTCGGATGGGAAGCCCTGGCGGGATGAGTCCGGCGTCCACATTGCGGTTGATCACGAGGTACTGGTGCGTGTCCTACGGGCCCTGTCTCAGACACCGGAGGCGTACGCAGAGGTACGCGCAGCAGAAGGCCACTACGCCGCGGAGAATCTGGCCTCCATCTCCCCTACGGCCGACGGCGCCGCGCTCAGCGCCCGTCCAGCAGGCAACGCCCGCGCACTGGGCGTTCTGGACGCAATCGCCGAGGACGTGACGAGCGCCTTGCACGAGGATGAGGCTGTCGAGTGGGACAAGCGCATGGTGCAGTTGCTGCGCTCCAAATCACCCGCAGGTGTCCCGTCGTACGCATCCGATGCGGCGGGCTACATCGACACCATGTGGACAAGGACTCTGATGCCGACCACACGTAATGGCGACAAGACGTTCCGTGAGCAGTCCAGCCGCATCCTCGACCCATGGGGGAAAGGACGAGGCGACGGGTTCAAGCCACCGAGCGGACTCAAAGAAGACTGCGTCAACGGACAGTTCGGAGCATACGAGGAGACCAAGAGGGCCCTCGGGGATCTATGAGCGGCCGCCGATTCGAGGCACGGAACGCCATGTCCAAGCGATCAGCTCACTCCCCCAAGAAGTCCCGCCCCACCACTTGGGCCATTGGGACGACCGCAGCAGTCGCCGCCGGGAGCCTGGCGCTACATCAGCTGTCCCGACGATCAAGTCACCTGCGGGAACTGGTGGACAGCGACAGGCGGAGCACCACCCTCGGTGGCCGACGCGTGACCGCCTGCATGCTCGCCACCTCCTTCCCCGCCGTCGAACGCGCTGCGTTCCCCGACGCCGAAGCCGATCCTGGGCCGGGCCTGGATGCCGACGCGAGGCCGAACGCAGCAGGGAAGGTCCAGGACGCGACCGGAAGCGAGGCCATCGGCTGGGCCGCTCATGCGACCCTCCGCTCATGCCATCCGGCACTGCCTCGCCGCCACCCACCCTCAACCCCCGAGCAGCCAGGAGGACTCCACGGTCAGTGGGCCCGTCTCGGTGCCCAGCGGGGCGACGGGGTCGTCCTCCGTACCGAGGTAGCGGTTGATCGAGGCGACCAGGCGGCGCCGTGCCCCGACGTCCGGGCGGTCCTCCCGGCCGAAGTCGACGAGCACCTCCGCCTGAGTCGTGCCGTCCTTGCGCCGGGTGTGCGCGAGTTGGACCCAGCCGTGAACCGGGGGTCGGATCCGCACGGAACGGATTCAAGCCGGAGCCTGCATTCCACGAAAAGAAGCCTCTGAACAGCTAAAAAGCTGTTCGGGGCCTAAGCGGCAGACGAGTCGGGCTGTACGCCGGGTTCTGTCACCCGATGACCTCGCGGTCGCCGGGGAGACGGCCATCCATCTAGGACCGGTGTTGCCACCGGCCTCCTGCGGTCTACCCGCGGACTCGGGCGGGCAGCCCTCGATCGTCCGCGCAGGGCCGCCGTCCCTTTCGGGCGGCGACCCCTCTTGACCTTGCTCCGGGTGGGGTTTACCGAGCCGCCTGAGTCACCTCAGGCGCTGGTGGTCTCTTACACCACCGTTTCACCCTTACCGGGGACCGAGGTCCCCGGCGGTCTGTTCTCTGTGGCACTGTCCCGCGGGTCACCCCGGGTGGGCGTTACCCACCACCCTGCCCTGTGGAGCCCGGACGTTCCTCGGGAGGCGCCCCAGAGGGGCCTCACGCGGCCGTCCGCCCGGCTCGTCTGCCGTGATGACCATGCTACCCGGAGCGTGCGCGTGCCGGCGCCGGTCTCCGGCCGGACCCCGTGGGCGTTCTGTCACCGACCGGGGCACCGCCGCGGTCCGCCTGCCCGACCGCCGAGACGGACCCGCCGGCTTCCCCTTGACCCTGCCGCAGCGTCACGGTTTCTACTGAGGCCATGCGGATCGGAGAGATCGCCGCACTCGTCGGGGTCACGCCCCGTGCCGTGCGGCACTACCACCATCAGGGCCTGCTGCCCGAGCCCGTTCGCCGGGCCAACGGCTACCGGGACTACTCGGTGCGCGACGCCGTGCTGCTGGCGCGCATCCGGCGGCTGACGGAGCTCGGGCTCGGTCTCGAGGAGGTCGGGGACGTGCTCGCCGACGACGAGGGTCGGGAGCTGGTGGAGGTCCTGGAGGAACTGGACGACGATCTCGCCGTGCAGCAGGCGCTGCTCGCCGAACGGCGCGCACGGCTGGGTGCGGTGCTGGAGCAGGCGCGCGCCGGGCGGCTGCCCGCCGAAGGCCCGGTGTCGCCGGAGCTGGCGGAGCTGCTGGGCGGTCTGGCCCGGGAGGCCGCCGGACGGCCCGAGTCCGCTTCTGCGGCGAGGGAGCGCGAGGTGCTCGCCCTGCTGGACACGGTCGTACCGCCAGGGGACCGCGACCGGCTGCTCGGCGTGATGCGTCGGATGACCGAGGCTCCGGGGGCGGTGGAGCGCGTGTACGAGGTGTACGGGCTGCTCGACGCGCTCGCGGACGGGGGCGGGGACGGGGGCGGGGTTGCCCGCGAACCCCGGGTCGAGGAGGCGGCCCGGGCGCTGGCGGACTGCATACCCGACGAGGTCGTGGCTGAGCTCGCGAAGAACGGCGCACCGGCAGGGGAAGGCGGGAGCACGTTCCTGGACGCCTTCTTCGCCGAGTTCCCCCCGGCCCAGGCCGAGGCCGTGCGCCGCGCGTTGCGCCTGGTCGCGGAGCGGGCCCGGTGACGCGGGTGACGCGGCTGGTGGGGATGATGCGGCCGAGGCGGCTGCTCAGAGGCGTCGCGTGTCTCGTGGTACCCGGTGAACTGGCGCTGCTGGTCTGCCTGATGGCGGGGCTGCGACCGCCCGCGCCGGTGCTCGCCGCCGCCGAGGCGGCCGTCCTGCTCCTGCTGACGGCGGAGGCCGCCGTCTTCCTGCGGCTGTGGCTGCGGGAGGGGCGGACACCGCGCGAGGCGGTGCGCGAGCTGGTCCCCCGGCCGGTGCTGCGGCTGGCCGGGCACGAACTGCGGCTCATGTGGAGCCTGCTGCTCTGGGCGGCCCGGCGGCGCTCCGGTGCCGGGCCGGGCGAGCAGGCATTCGGGCACGCCCGGGACCAGGCCGGGCTCCTCCTCGGCCTCGGTTTCGTCTGCGTCGTCGAGACCGTGGCGATGTCGTACCTGCTCAACCCCTGGCCGGTGCTGCACGCCGTCGTCCTCGTCCTCGACGTCTACACCGTCCTCTTCGTCGTCGGTCTGCACGCGGCGTCCGCGACCCGCCCCCACACGCTGTCCGAGCACACGCTGCGGCTGCGCCAGGCCGCCCACGTCGATGTGCGGATCCCGCTGGAGCGGATCGCGTCCGTCTCCTACGAACTGCTGTTCACGCACGACGGCAAGGAGGACGGTGTGCTGAACCTGGCGGTCGGATCGCAGACGTCGCTCACCCTCACGCTGTCGGAACCCGTCGAGTCGGTGGGGCTGCTGGGCGGGACGCGCCGGGTGCACACCGTGCGCTGCCACGCCGACGACGCCCGTTCACTGCTCCAGGCCGTCACGCGGGCACGAGGAGCGCTCTCACCGCCTCGCGGTCGGCCGGCGTCGTGAGCGGCCAGGGCGAGGCCGGGGCACGGCCGGGGCACGCGGCGTGCCGATGCGGGCGATTACGCTGGTGCGGGGCCGCATCCCCGGTTCCACGTACGTACGCAGAGGAGAAACGCCGTGCTCGTGCTGTTGCCGCCGTCCGAGGGCAAGGCCGCTTCGGGACGCGGGGCGCCGCTCAAGCCGGAGGCACTGTCCCTGCCCGCCCTGGCAGGGGCGCGCGCGGCAGTGCTGGACGAGCTCGTGGAACTGTGCCGGGGGGACGAGGAGAAGGCCCGGGACGTACTCGGGCTCAGTGAGGGCCTGCGCGACGAGGTCGCGAAGAACGCCGGGCTGCGCACGGCCGGGACACGCCCGGCGGGCGAGATCTACACGGGCGTGCTGTACGACGCGCTCGGCCTGGCCACCCTCGACGCCTCCGCGCGCCGCCGGGCCCGGAAGTCGCTGCTGGTGTTCTCGGGCCTCTGGGGGGCGGTCCGCATCGACGACCGGATCCCCTCGTACCGCTGCTCGATGGGCGTCAAGCTGCCCGGGCTCGGGGCACTGGCCGCGTACTGGCGGGCACCGATGGCGTCCGCGCTGCCCGAGGCGGCCGGAAGCGGGCTGGTCCTGGATCTGCGGTCGTCGGCGTACGCGGCCGCCTGGCGTCCGAAGGGCGAGGTCGCCGGCCGTACGGCGACCGTACGGGTGCTGCACTCGCAGATCGTCGACGGCGTCGAGAAGCGTTCCGTGGTGTCCCACTTCAACAAGGCGACCAAGGGGCGCATCGTGCGCAGCCTGCTGGAGGCGGGCGCCGCGCCGAAGGGGCCGGGCGAGCTGGTGGAGGCGCTGCGCGACCTCGGCTACGCGGTCGAGGCGGAGGCACCGGGAAGGCCGGGGAAGGCGTGGGCGCTCGACGTGGTGGTGACCGAGATCCACTGACGGAGTTCCACTGACCGGGATCGCCGGTGGCGGTCTTGGACCGGTGGCCGTCCTGGGCCGTGGCCGTCCTGGACCGGCGGCCGTCCTCGGTCGCAGGCCAGGGACGGCGTCGCAGGCCAGATACAACTCGGCGCCCGGCGCCCGGCGCTCCCACCGTCGGGGCGCAAGGGGGCACGGCAGGCGCCAGGCGCAGCCCGAGGTCGGCGCCGGGCCCGGCGACGTGAGGGCCCGGTCAGCGCCGCGCCCAGCGCGAGGCCGGGCCGGCGTTAGCGCAGGTGGCCCGTGTCGTTCAGCAGCCGCAGCGACGCGTTGCCGTCCGCGTAGTACGCCACCGCCGACACCGACGCCGCCGAGAGCTCCATCCGGAACAGGGACTCCGGGGGCGCGCCGATGGCCAGGCGCACCAGGGTCTTGATCGGGGTGACATGGGTGACCACGAGAACCGTGCGTCCCCGGTACTCGCGCACCAGCCGGTCCCGCGTGGCCGCGACGCGCTTCGCGACCGTGGCGAAACTCTCCCCGCCGCCGGTGGGCGCCGCCTTGGGCGACGCCAGCCAGGCGTCGAGGTCGTCGCCGTACCGCTCCCGGACCTCCCCGAACGTCAGGCCCTCCCACGCGCCGAAGTCCGTTTCCCGCAGCCCGTCGTCGATCCGTACGTCGAGCCCGAGCCGGGCCGCGACCGCCTCCGCGGTCTGGCGGCAGCGCTTGAGCGGTGAGGAGACGATCGCCTGGATCGTGCCGCGCGTGGCCAGCGCCGCCGCCACGGCCTCGGCCTGGCGTCGGCCCACCTCGGACAGCTCGTGGTCACCGGTACCGGAGAATCGCTTCTCCGGGGTCAGCGCCGTCTCACCGTGCCGCAGCAGGACGAACGTCGCGGGCGGCCCGAGGTCCGGGCCCCAGCCGGCGCCCTCCACCTCGGTGCTCTTGGGCAGTGTTCCCTGCGCGGCCGCACCACCGGACACTCCAGCACCACCGGATACCGAGGTACCACCGGATACCGAGGTACCACCGGACACCCCGGCACCACTGGACACCGCAGCGCCACCGGACGCACGCGAAGCCGCCGCCGCCCCGGACCCGTCCGCCGTCCCGGCGCGCGAGTTCAGTGCCGCACGCGCCTTCGCCGCGCCCGCCGCCGCGTCGCCGACGACCCGGGCCGCCCGGACGTCCTCGGCGGAGGACGACAGCGCCGCCGAGGACGCCGACGGCTCCCACCGCTCGCCGCGCCGTCCCGCGTCCATGGCCTCGTTGGCCAGCCGGTCCGCGTGCTTGTTGCGCTCACGCGGAATCCACTCGTATGTGACCTGCCCGGACGGGAAAATCCGCGCGGCCTCCGCCGCCAGCGGCTTCATGTCCGGGTGCTTGATCTTCCAGCGGCCCGACATCTGCTCCACGACGAGCTTGGAGTCCATCCGGGCGTGGACCCGTGCGTCCGGGTCGAGTTCCCGGGCCGCCTTCAGACCGGCGATGAGGCCCCGGTACTCGGCGACGTTGTTCGTGGCGACGCCGATGTACTCGGCCCGTTCCACGAGGGGTTCCCCGCTCGCCGCGTCGCGGACGACCGCCCCGTAGCCCGCCGGTCCGGGGTTTCCCCGGGAACCGCCGTCGGCCTCGACGACCAGCTCGCGCATCAGAGTCCGGACTCCGGCGTGCGGACCAGGATGCGGCGGCAGTTCTCGCAGCGCACCACGGCGTCGCGGGCGGCGGCGCGGACCTCGTTCAGCTCGGTGATGTTGAGCTCGATGTGGCAGCCCTCGCAGCGGCGCTGGTACAGCCGGGCCGCGCCCACCCCGCCCTGCTGCTCGCGGAGCTTCTCGTACAGCTTCATCAGGTCGGCGGGCACGGAGCCGGCGACGACCTCGCGCTCCTTGCCGACTGACGCGGACTCGCCGTCGAGCTCCTCGTACGCGGCGTCCCGGCGGGCGGTCGCGTCGTCGACCTTCGCCTGTACCGAGGAGACCCGCCCGCTCAGTTCGGCCACGCGCTCCTGTGCGGACTCACGGCGCTCCATGACCTCGAGGACGACGTCCTCCAGATCCCCCTGGCGCTTGGCGAGCGAGGCGATCTCCTTCTGGAGGTTCTCGAGGTCCTTGGGGGAGGTGACGGCGCCGGAGTCGAGGCGCTGCTGGTCCCGCGCGGAGCGCTGGCGGACCTGGTCGACGTCCTGCTCGGCCTTGGTCTGCTCGCGGGCGCAGTCGCTCTCCTCCGTCTGCGCGGCGACGAGCAGGTCGCGCAGCTGCGAGAGGTCCTTGTTCAGCGACTCCAGCTCGGCGTGCTCGGGCAGCGCTTTGCGCCTGTGCGCGAGCTGCGACAGACGTACGTCCAGTGCCTGGACGTCGAGGAGTCGGATCTGGTCGGCGGGCGCGGCGTTCAGTTGGGGGCTCCAGAGGTGTGGTGGGAGGACCAGGGGTCGGTGACCGCCTTCGAGACATGGACCCGCAGGTTCCAGCCGTGGCGGTCGGAGATCTCGTCGAGCTGGGCGGCCGCCTGTTCGCACCAGGGCCACTCGGTGGCCCAGTGGGCGGCGTCGACCAGGCCGATCGGTGCCTGCTGGACGGCCTCGGACACCGGGTGGTGCCGCAGGTCGGCGGTGAGGAAGGCGTCAACGCCGGCGGCCCGGGCCGCCGCGAAGAGGCCGTCGCCGGAGCCGCCGCTGACGGCGACACGGCGGACGGTGGCATCCGGGTCCCCGGCGACGCGGATGCCCTGCGCGGTGGCGGGCAGCCGCGCCGCGGCGCGGGCCGCGAACTCGCGCAGCGTCTCGGGGTGGTCCAGTTCGCAGATCCGGCCCAGGCCGTTCTCGGGCACGAGCGGCCCGGTGACGCGGAGGTCGAGCGCGCCGGCGAGGGCGTCGGAGACGCCCGGGTCGGCGGTGTCGGCGTTGGTGTGCGCGACATGCAGCGCGATGTCGTGCCTGATGAGGGTGTGGACGACCCGGCCCTTGAAGTGGGAGGCGGCGACGGTCGTCGTACCGCGCAGATAGAGCGGGTGGTGGGCGACGATCAGGTCCGCGCCGAGGGCCACGGCCTCCTCGGCGATCTCCTGGACGGGGTCCACGGCGAAGAGAACGCGGGTGATCTCGGCGCCGGGATCACCGCAGACCGTGCCGACGGCGTCCCATTCCTCGGCCCGCTCGGGGGGCCAGAGGGCGTCGAGCTCGGCGATGACTTCAGACAGGCGGGGCACGGAGGCAAGGCTACCTGCCCTCCCTGCCCCGCCGTCCGGCGCCGGGTGCCCGGGATGTGCCGGGCGCCGAAGGGCACGGGAGCCAGCGGAGGGACACGGAGGGACACGGAGGGATACAGAGAGGCACGGAAGGACACGGAGGGGAGCAGGGGAGCCGCCCGAGGGAGCACAGGAAGCCGCCGGAGGCAGAGGGAGCCGCCGGAGGGAGACCGGAAGCCGGTCGCGCCGCGGGCAATGCCCGGGAGCCCGCTGCGCCTTCCGGCGGCGCGGCGGCGCATGCGCGACCCGTGCAGTCCCGTGCAGCACAAGCGCCAGTGCCCTCTCAGCCAAATCCGGATTCGGCCACCCTTATGTGTGAAGTGAAACGGCTCGCGGTGTTCGGCTGGAAGTACGAAAACTAGCTTCGATGGCCGGAGGTGACCACCTGATGACAGCGTGTGCCATCGAGGAAGCCGCGGAGTACGAGGCCCTACGGCCCACCCCGCGGGCGGCGCTCACGGTCGGCGCGGGCGGCAGCTATGCGGCGCGCCTCGCGGGACGGGGAGACGCCCTGCTCGCCGAGCGGTGGACGCTCGACGGCCCGGAGCCGTACGCGGTGCCGCTGCCGCTCGACCAGCCCGAGGAACCGGACACCGAGGTGGCGCCGCTCGCCGACGGCCGGGTGCTGGTCCACCGGCGGGTGGCCGGGCTCCGCTCGTTCTCCCTGCTCTACCCGGCGGGTCCGGGTACGGGCGAACTGCCGCTGGGCTGCGTGGAGTCGGCCGAGCTGCGGCTGCTCCCGCCGTCGCCGGACGGGACCTGCGCCTACGCCCTGGCTACGGACGCGAACTCGACGTCCCTGTGGCTGGTGGCGGGCGGGGCGTTCGGGCCGGAGCGGGTGGCGGTGGTGCCCGGCCGCTGCTCGGGCGGGGTGTGGCTGGACCGCACAGGCCGGATGCTGGCGCTGGACCGCGAGCGGGACGGGGTCACCAAGGCGGTGGTGGTCGATCTGGAGCGGGGCGGCGAGGTGACACCACTGCTGCAGATCACCGAGAGCAGCAACGACCGGTTGCTGCTCGCCGACGCGGAGAGCGGACTGCTGATGATCCGCTCGGACGCGGCGGGCCACGACCGGCTGGGCTGGGGGGTGCTCGGGAGCCTGCGTCCGGTCCGCTTCCCCGAGTGCCTGCGGCTGCCCGACGCGGCGGTGACGCCGTTCGCGATCCAGCCGGGGCAGGTGCTGATACCGGAGAGTTGTGCGGTGGCGCTGCGGATCGACGCGGCGGCGGGCACCTGGGTGGGGGTCTGGCGGCCGGCCGGGCGGCGTCTTCACCACCTCCCCGCACCCGACGGATGGCTGGCGGGTTCAGGGCTGTGGACCCGGGAGGGAGTGCTGCGACTGCCGTGCGCGACGGAGGAGGTGCCGTGCGGGATGGCCCGGCTGGAGCCTCCCGGCGACCCTCTTCCAGCGCCGTCTGCCACGGCGTCGGAACAACCGGAATGCGCAGGTGGGGAACCGTGCGGAGAGGCGGGACGTCCTGCCCTTCGCAGACCCGTGCCGTTGCAGCAGGCGCCTCTCACGGGGCGCGTGGCACGCGGTTAGACTCTGCGGCCGGGGGATACACGGTCGCACCGTCCGCATGGTGACGACGGTGACGGCTACCCCGGTGACACCAGATCGGCGATGGAACAACGGGGTGAATTCCCACATGTCTGAGGCCCGAACCGACACGACCCAGGCGCGTCCGCAGGGAGCGGCCGCGAACCAGGCCGAGGCCGTCGGCTCCGGCAAGCACCGGGGCGGTGCCGCTGCTTCGGAGGACACGACGTCTCCGGCGCACGGCCGCCACCGCCGCCCGGCGAAGAACGAGGCGGCGTAGCAGCAAGGCACCGCGAGGCACATCGGATGCGTGAGGGCCGCCACGGGGCTTCCGTGGCGGCCCTCAGGCATGCGCGCGGCCTCCGGCCGGGCGGACGGACCGGACGGACCGGACGGACCGTCGCGGGACGGGGTCCGGGGAGGCCCAGAGGAGCCCAGATGAGGCCCAGGGGGTACGGAGGAGGGGCTACGCCCCCCGCTTCAGCGACAGCACCTCCGTCGCCGCGAAGGTCTCGTCCGGCGCCCGGTGCGCGTAGTACGGGCCGAGGAGTCGGTCCAGTTCGCGGTACGAGAAGGCCTCCTCGGCCGAGTCGAACTGCGCCGCGACCCGCGGGCGTTCGACGACCGCGACCATGCCGCCGTGGACGACGAGTAGCTGGCCGGTGATGCGGGACGCGGCCGGGGAGGCCAGGTATCCGACGAGTGGGGCGACGTGTTCCGGGGCGAGCGGGTCGAGTTCGCCGGGGGCCGGTTCGGCGAACCCGGCGAAGACGTCCTCGGTCATGCGGGTACGGGCTCGCGGGCAGATCGCGTTGGCGGTGACTCCGTACTTCCGCAGGGCCAGCGCCGTGGAGGTGGTCAGGCCGACGATGCCGCCCTTGGCGGCGGCGTAGTTGGGCTGTCCGGCCGAGCCGGCGAGGAAGGCCTCGGAGGAGGTGTTGACGACCCGGCCGTGGACCGGGCCGCCCGACGCCTTGGCGCGTTCGCGCCAGTGCGCCGCGGCGAAGTGGGTGGTGTTGAAGTGTCCCTTGAGGTGGACCCGGATCACCGAGTCCCACTCGTCCTCGCTCATCGAGAAGATCATCCGGTCCCGGAGGATGCCCGCGTTGTTCACCAGGATGTCGAGCCTGCCATAGGTGCAGGTGGCGAGCGCGACGAGGGATCGGGCCACCTCGAAGTCCGAGACGTCGCCGGTGTGGGCGACCGCCCGGCCGCCCGCCGCCCGGATCTCCTCCGCGACCCGCTCGGCGGGGGCGGTGGACGCGTCTCCCGAACCGTCGCGGCCCGGCTGCCCGTAGTCGTTGACGACGACCGCCGCGCCGAGCCGGGCGAGTTCCAGCGCCTCGGCCCGGCCGAGACCGCGGCCCGCGCCCGTGACGATCGCGGACAGGCCGCGGAGTGGGAGTGACATCGCGGTCCCCCTCAGATCTCGATGCAGGTGCGCAGCGCCTCACCCGTGCGCATCTGGGTCAGGGCCTCGTTGATCTCCGCGAGCCGAACCCGGTGCGTGATGAGCGACTCCAGGTCGATCCGGCCGGCGCGCCACAGCGCGATGGCCCGTTCGTAGGAGCGGAGCACATCGCCGCCGCCGTACATCGACGGCAGGATGCGCTTCTCGTCGAAGAACAGCTCGAACATGTTGAGCTGGAGGAAGTCGTCCATCGCCCCGGCACCGACGATGCACAGGGTCCCGCCGCGCCGGGTCGTCTCGTACGCCGTCCTCGCGGTGGCCGACTTGCCGACGACCTCGAAGACGTAGTCGAAACCCTCCCCGCCGGTGATCCGCTGCCTGGCGTCAGCGAGCGCGTCGGGCGCGACGGCCTCGGTGGCGCCGAACCCCAGTGCCGCCTCCCGCCGTGAGGCGACCGGGTCGACGGCGACGATCTGCGCGGCGCCCCGTACCCGGGCGCCCTGGATCGTGGAGATGCCCACGCCGCCGCAACCGATGACGGCGACCGACGAACCGGGCTCCACCCTAGCGGTGTTGATGGCCGCGCCGAGCCCGGTGGTGACACCGCAGCCGATGAGCGCCGCGATCTCGTACGGGACGTCGTCGGGGATGGGGACCGCGCAGCCCGCGTCGACGACGACCTCCTCCACGAAGGTGCCGGTCCCGGCGAAGCCGAACACATCGCCGCCGGGGCGCCTGAAGTTGGGCGTGCCCGCGCTCATGAACCCGGCGAGGCAGAGCTGGGTCTGACCGCGCCGGCAGGCCGGGCAGCTGCGGCAGGCGGGCAGCCAGCACAGCAGAACCCGGTCGCCCTGACCGACGGCGGTCACGCCGTCGCCGACGTCGAGCACCTCCCCGGCGCCCTCGTGGCCGGGGACGAACGGCGCGGGCTGCGGCAGCACCCCGCTCATCGCGGAGATGTCCGAATGGCACAGTCCGGTCGCCCTGACCCGGATCCTCACCTTGCCCGGGCCGAAGCCCACCGCCTCGACGTCGTCGAGGACGTCGAGCTTGTCCTGGCCGATCTCGTGCAGTACGGCAGCGCGCATGAGGTGCTTCCCCTTCGGGAGTCGGGCTTCGGGTCGGGGCCTCGTTCGTTCACGGGCTCAGGGGTGCACGGCGGGGCCGGGCGCGGCGGGCCGGGCGGCCGCCGGATGTGCCCGCTGGCCGCCCGCCCGGCGGGTCAGGCCGGGTGTCCGGGTGCCTGGGGCGCCTGCGCGCCTGGGCGTCCGGCAGGACGGTCCGCCGGGCGGTCTGGTCCGCCGGTGCAGGCGTGCCGGTCCGTTGTACCGGCACGCCTGCACCGGCACGCCTGCACGGCACACCGCCATCAGGCGTGGTCGACCACGGTGTCCGCGAGCACGGGTGCGTCGTCCCGCTCCACGGCCGTCACCGCCGCCTGGACGCGCCCCTCTCCGGCCCACATGCGGATGCGCAGGGTCTCTCCGGGGAACACCACTCCGGCGAAGCGGGTGCCGTACGCGCGGACGCGGGTGACGTCCCCGCCGAGGAGCGTGTCGACGATCGCCTTGAGCGTCATGCCGTACGTGCACAGGCCGTGCAGGATGGGCCGGTCGAAGCCCGCGAGCTTCGCGAACTCCGGGTCGGCGTGCAGCGGGTTCCAGTCTCCGGAGAGCCGGTAGAGCAGCGCCTGGTCCTCGCGGACCGGACGCTTCACGGTCCGGTCGGGTGCGCGGTCCGGCTGCCCGGTGCCGACGGAGGGGCCGCGTTCGCCGCCGAAGCCGCCCTCCCCGCGGACGAAGATCTGCGCGTCACTCGTCCAGAGGGGACCGTCCCCGTCGGCAGCCTCGGAGCGCAGTACGAGGACCGCGGCCTTGCCCTTGTCGTAGACGGCGGCGACACGGGAGGTGCTGGTGGCCCGGCCGCTGACGGGGATGGGCCGGTGGAGGGTGACCGACTGCCCGCCGTGCAGCACCGCGGCGAGGTCGATGTCGATGCCCGGGGCGGAGAGCCCGCCGACCACGCCCATGCCCGCTCCCGCGACGGTGGCGAAGCTGGGCAGCACATGCAGCCGTGACTCGAGGGTGTAGCGCAGTTCGTCGGGGTCGGTGGCCGGCACGCCGGCGCCGAGCCCGAGGTGGTAGAGCTGGACGTCCTTGTGGTCCCAGCTGATCTCGGCACTGCGGGACTCCGCGGCGATCGCCTTGGCGGCGTCGATGGGCATGGCGATGCTGCTCCTTGGTTCCTTGGCTCCCGGAGGGAGTGGAAGACCTCGGTGCGGCCGTCCGCACCGTCGGCCGCACCGAGGCCGTACGGGGCCGGCCGTTCGACGAGCCCGTTCTAGAACGCGTTCTAGGCCGGTTGACCCTATGTATAACGCACCGCCCACCGCTTGGGAAGGCTACTGACGGAACGTCAGATCAGTGTGTCCGGTGGGCCGCCGGGGCATCCGGGGGCCGCCACCCGGGACCACCGGGGCGGCCACGAGCACCGCCCGGGCGGCGGCCCCGGTACGCGGCCCCGCCATCGGCACCGCGCCTCGGCACGCCACCCCGGCACGCCACCCCGCCGTCGGCACCGGCGCCCATCCGGACCTGAAACCCCCGCACCCGGCGCTGGAACGACACTTCGGCCATATCCTGATGCGATGGACGAAAAGCCCCACCCTCGGCGGTCCGGAAAGTCCGTACGGGTTCTGCTCGCGGAGGAGCAGGGGACGAGCGGCGGCCTCGCGCTGCTGCTCGGGCTGGAAGCGGACATGACGGTCGTCGCGCAGGTGGCCGCGAGTGACGCCATCATCGACTCGGCGCTCGTCACCCGGCCCGATGTGGCGCTGCTGGACTGCGAACTGCCCGGCCTCGGCGGGCCGGAAGCGGCGGCGCTCCTCCGGGACGAGGTGCCCGACTGCCGGGTGCTGATCCTGACCACGTACGCGAGGCCCGGGGCGCTGCGGCGGGCGATGGAGGCCGGGGCGGCGGGATTCCTCGTCAAGGACGGCCCGGTGGAGGAACTGGCGGACTCCATTCGCCGGGTACTGCGCGGGGAGACGGTCGTCGATCCGGCCCTCGCGGCGGCGGCAGCGCGCACGGAACCGAGTCCGCCGGACGTGCGGGCCGCTCGGCGGGAGGGGAGCGCTCCGGGCTGACCCCGTACGGCCACCGCGCAGCCCGCACCGATCCCTGACGGGCGTACCACCCGTACCCGCACGCCCACCCACACCGACGCCCGCACACGAACTCACACCGACACACGCGCGCCCGCACCCGCACCCGCCGGACGTGCTCAGGCCCGGCGCTCACGGTCCTTCGGCAGCCACAGCAGCATCATCAGCACACAGCCGAACAGGATTGCCGTACCGGTCCTGAAGGCCAGGGCGTACCCGGCCGTCAGTGCCTCGGGGGCCATCGAGCCCCCGGTACGGGCCGCCGCCACCGTCGCGAGGACGGAGAGGCCGAGCGCCCCGCCCATCACCCGCGAGGTGTTGACCAGGCCGGAGACGAGGCCGGCGTCGCCCGGTGCGGCGCCCGAGGTGGCCAGGGAGGCGAGCGGCGTCCCCGCCAGCCCCGCGCCCGCCATCATCACGATGCCGGGGAGCATGATCCCGGTGACGTACGAGCCGTGCGCGTCCATGGTGGACTGCCAGCCGAAACCGGCCGCGGACACCAGCACTCCCAGCACGGCGACCCGGCGCGCGCCGGAGACGCGCATCAGCCGGGGGGCGACCTTGGCGCCGAGGACGACCGCGAGCGAGCTGGGCATGAGGGCGAGCCCGGCGGCCAGCGGGCTGTAGTGCAGAACGTTCTGGGCGTAGAGCGTCATGAAGTACCACATGCAGAACATGGCGGCGCCGCACGTGAACATCGCCGCGTTCGCCGCCGCCACCGCCCGCATCCGGAACAGCTTCAGCGGCATGAGGGGCGCCGCCGTACGGGCCTCCACCGCGACGAACGCCCCGAGCAGCGCCAGCCCGGCGCCCAGTGGCAGCAGGGTCGCGGGATCGGTCCAGCCGTCCCGCTCGGTCTGCACGATGCCGTAGGCGAGCGTCGCGAGACCCGCCGTGACGAGCACCGCACCCGGCAGGTCCAGCCGGCGCCGCTCCCCCGCGCGGCTCTCGGCGAGCCACCACGCGCCGAGGACGACGACGGCCGCACCGATGGGCACGTTGACCAGCAGGGTCCAGCGCCAGGACAGGGCCTCGGTGAGCACGCCTCCGACGAGTCCGCCCGCCGCGCCGCCACCAGCCCCGACCGCGGTCCAGGTGGCGATGGCCCGGGCCCGGGCAGGGCCCTCCGGCACGGCGGAGGTCAGCAGCGTCAGCGTCGAGGGGGCGAGGACGGCCGCGCCCAGACCCTGGCCGGCGCGCGCGGCGAGCAGTTGCCAGCCCTCCTGCGCGAGTCCGCCCGCCAGCGACGCGACGGTGAACGCCCCGAGCCCCACCAGGAACATGCGTTTGCGCCCGTAGAGATCGCCCGCCCGTCCGCCGAGGAGCATGAACCCGGCGAGGACGATGGAGTACGCGTTGACGACCCACTGCAGCCCGGCGGCGCTCAGCCCCAGGTCGGCCCGTATCGACGGCAGCGCGGTGTTGACGACCGATATGTCCAGCACCACGAGGAACTGCCCGGCGCAGGCCGCCAGCATCACCGCCCACATGCGCTGCCCGGCACCGCCGGTGCGCCCCGTGGCCGGCAGGGCGAGATCCGGGGTGCCGACGGGAGCGCGCTGGACGTGGGTCATGAGCGTCATACTCCCAGGCACCTGTTCGTCCGTACATCCTGATTTCGACGGACGGGACCCGGGCCCCTGGTCCTAGGACCGCCACGCGTCCGGTGCGCGCCGTGCCGTGCCCGCCCCGGTACCGCTCGCGCTCACCACGGGTGCGCCTCGGCGCCCGCTCTCCGCACCGGCGCCGGCACCAGCCGGGCGCCGCACCGGCCCCGGCCGTGCGGCCCCTCACCCCTTCCGCAGCACCGTCACCACCGCCGCGCCCCCCAGCCCGATGTTGTGCGCGAGCCCGGTGCGCGCGCCGGGGACCTGGCGCGGACCCGCCTCGCCGCGGAGCTGCCAGGTGAGTTCGGCGACCTGGGCGAGGCCCGTCGCGCCCAGCGGGTGGCCCTTGGAGATCAGCCCGCCCGACGGGTTGACCACCCACCGGCCCCCGTACGTCGTCGCCCCGGACTCCACGAGCTTGCCGGACCCGCCGTGCGGGCACATGCCGAGCGCCTCGTACGTCAGCAACTCGTTGATCGAGAAGCAGTCGTGCAGCTCGACGACGTCGACGTCCTCGACGCCGAGACCGGACGCCTCGAACGCCCGGCGGGCCGCGGCCCGGGACATGGGCACGCCGACGACGTCGACGCAGGAGCCCGAGGCGAAGGACTCGGCGGTGTCGGTGGCCATCGCCTGCCCGGCGATCTCGACGGCCCTGTCGTGGAGGCCGTGTGCGACGACGAACCGTTCGGAGGCGACGACGGCCGCGGCGGCGCCGTCGGAGGTCGGCGAGCACTGCAGGCGGGTGAGCGGCCGGTGGACGGTCCGGTCGGCGAGGATCTCGTCCACCTCGTACACCTCGCGGAACTGGGCGTACGGGTTGGCGGCGGAGTGCCGGTGGTTCTTGGCGGCCACGGCGGCGAGCTGCCGCTCGGTGGTGCCGTGGCGCTCCATGTGCTCGCGGGCCGCGTTGCCGAAGATCTGGGCGGTGGGCGGGGTCCGCTCGAAGCCGTGGGCGGCGGCCATGATCCCGTAGTGCCGGGCCACGGGTGAGGCGGCGAAGTCCCCGCCGTCCGCTCCCCCGCCGAGCGCCCCCTTCTTCATCTGCTCGAAGCCCAGGGCCAGTACGCAGTCGCTCAGCCCGCCCTCGACGAACTGCCGCGCCATCATCAGCGCCGTGGAGCCGGTGGCGCAGTTGTTGCTGACGTTGTAGACGGGCACTCCGGTGAGGCCGAGTTCGTACACGGCGCGCTGCCCGGCCGTGGAGGGCTGGAAGCAGTAGCCGACCGGGACCTGCTGGACGAGTTCGTACGGGATGCCGGCGTCGGCGAGGGCCGCGGCGCCGGCCTCCTTCGCCATGTCCGGGTAGCGCCAGTCCCTTGACTCGGGTTTCTCGAACTTCGTCATCCCGACGCCGACGATGTAGCTCTTCACCGGAGGAACTCCTTCGGTCTCGATACGGCCGGTCTCGATACGGCCGGCCCCGGAGCGGGCCCCCTCCGGGCGCGACCCCTCCCCGGAGGGCCCGACCCGGGCGGGACGGCCCCGGCAGGTCGGTTCCCGGGCCGGACGGCCCCTGCCAGGCCGCCGCGGGAGGCCCGAGAGGCCCGGGTCGGTCCCGGCCGGGCACCCGGGTCGCCGCCGGGGTGGCGCAGGCGTGCGGGCGCCCGGCGACCACGTCGGGCCCTTGGCGGTACGGAGCGCGCGCCGGCGGTACCCGGGGTCCGCGAGAGCGCGCTGGTCGTGAGTGGCCGCCGCGATGCTTCCCCTCCCCGTGGAGCGGAAGGACCGCGACGCGGCGGCGGCAGCCCCACGGAGCGGGATAGTAGAACACGTTTCAATCTGACGGAAGGTCAGAAGAGCCGCTGAATCGCACCGGCCGCGCGGGACGGGAAGTGTCCTGTGGCCGATCTCCGACGGCTTGCCGGCCCGCCTCGACGAGCAGGCCGGCTGACTCTGCCTCTCCGGCGGGCCGGGGAGCCACCCCTCCGTCCACTGGACAGGTTGATCCCGTTAGGTTTGCCCCGTTCAATCAGGGTGATCGAGCAGGTGAGGCACATGGCAGCACTCGAAGCGTTGAAGCAGCTACTCGGCATGCCGTTGCCACGTCGGTGGTCACCCGACGATTGGACCGAGGTCGAGAGCTATGTGGGGTCACCCATGCCGAGCGACTTCAAGGCATTCCTGGACACCTACGGCACCGGCGTGATTGCCGAAGAGCTTGTGGTCTTCCACCCCCACGGCTCCAGCCCGCTGCTGGAGCGCATGCGCCGCATCCACGAGAGCTTCGCCGGCTCGCGCGAACGCCGCCCGGACGACTTCCCGCACCCGTTCCACCCCGAGCCGGGCGGCTTGATCTCCTGGGGCTACGACTATGGCGGCGACGAGCACTTCTTCCTGCCCTGCAACCCGGATCCAGACCGCTGGACGATCGTCACCATGGCTCACGAAGAGGGATGCGCGACCTTCGACGGCTCGTTCACCGAGTTCATCACGGCGTTCATGGAACGGCTCGAGTTCATGGACGAAGACGGCAACATCGGTCCGGCTGTCCCCAGCTTCGAATCCTGCTGACGGACCGCCACTCATCACTGCGGGATCGTCGTACTGGCGTTGACGACGAGCCCCGCATATCAGAGGGGCGCCCTGTCGTTCGCGCCGGGTAGCACGCTGATCGCACGGGTCCTGTGCGAGGCCGCGGAAGCCCCCGCCATGGCCGGGTCGTATGCGACCGTGGCACTCGACGTCGGCGCCGCCGTCCGCCCCCTCGTCGCCGCAACCACCCTGGGTACCGCGGTCGGGAACCTCGGGCCGCTGTGGGCGAGCGGGCTCCTGGTCGCCGTCGCGCTGCTCGTCGCGTTCGCCTTCCGCACCGTGATCGCGGGTGGCCGAAGCACCGGGATGCCCGGTGACACATGCGAACGCCCCCTCGAGTGTCGAGGGACGCCGAAGGCTCAGCGAACGCCGCCGCAGTCGTCCCACCGCCCCCGTGGCCGCCGAGTCCGGCGTCTTTCGCGCCCGTCCGCAGCTGCCCGCCCGGAGCGGCACGGGGAGCGCGCCTCAGACCGGGAACGAGAACGCCCTGCCGCCGCCCTCCTTGACCGCTTCCACCGCCGCCTGGTGCACGGCCCGCCCCACGTCCTCGTCGTCGGCGGGCACGGGGCTGCCCTGCACGGCGTACCAGTCGGTCGCCCCGGTGTGCTGGACGGTCACCTGCGCCAGGCCGTCGATCCAGGTGGTGTGGACGGTCACGTCGCCCGTGATGGGACCACCCTCCGTGGTCAGAACCCCGCCGGTGCCGGCGATGATCCCCTGAGTGGTCCACGTCGCCCAGGTGTCCATGGCGCCTCCGCAGCAGTCGTCGTCCCGGGCGGTCGCCGGGCAGCTCTCGTGCGTGTGTCCATCGTGTCCCCAATCCGGGCGGAGCACCCGTCGGCGCCGGACCCGATCCGGCACGGCAGCCGCGGCGCGCACCACCGCAGCCGCATCGCGCACCACCCGCACCCGCCACCGCCCACCACCGCAGCCGCATCGCGCACCACCCGCACCCGCCACCGCCCACCACCGCAGCCGCATCGCGCACCACCCGCACCCGCCACCGCCCACCACCGCAGCCGCCTCACCCACCACCCGAGCCCGACACCGCCGACCACCGCAGCCGCCTCACCCACCACCCGCACCCGCCGGCACCCACCGCCCGCGCCTACCATGTGACCGCCCAGTAGCCCGCTCGCGCGCAGCCCGCCGGAGGAACGCATGCCCGCCGCCCCCAAGCCGGAGACCCTCGCCGCTTTCGAGGCCGCCAAGGGCTTCATGCCCGTCGAGGAGGGCCTCGCGCTGTACGCGGCCGCCGTGGAGGCCGGGAGGCTCGGACTGCCGCTGCTGGAGGTGGGGACGTACTGCGGGCGGTCCACGATCCTGCTGGCGGACGCCGCCCGCGAGGCCGGGACCGTGGCGGTCACCGTGGACCACCACCGCGGCAGCGAGGAGCAGCAGCCGGGCTGGGAGTACCACGACCCGGAGCTGGTCGATCCCGAGGTCGGGCGGATGGACACCCTCCCCGCCTTCCGCCGCACCCTGCACGCGGCGGGACTGGAGGACCACGTGATCGCCGTGGTGGGGCGGTCGCCGCAGGTGGCGAAGGTGTGGGGCCGCCCGGTGGGCCTGGTCTTCGTCGACGGCGGGCACACCGACGAGCACGCCGTGAACGACTACGAGGGCTGGGCCCCGCACGTGGCCGAGGGCGGCCTGCTGGTGATCCACGACGTGTTCCCGGACCCGGTGGACGAGTGGACCGGTCAGGCGCCCTACCGGATCTACCTCAGGGCGCTGGCCTGCGGCGCCTTCACCGAGGTGCCGGCCACCGGCTCCCTGCGGGTGCTGCGGCGCACCGGTGGCGGGATCTGAGGTACCGCCCGGTCATCCCCTAGCATCGCGACGTGCCGTACGACCTGAACCCGCAGCCCGCCCCGCAGCACCGGCCCCACCGCCTCGCGCCGCGTGCCCGGGACCACGGCGGAGCCGGACCGACGACCGCCGCGCTGACGGTACTGCCGGCCGTGATGGCTCTGGCGGCACTGACGCTCGCCGGCTGCGGCGGTTCGGGCGGTCCCGGCGCCGCTCCCGCGCCCGGCGGCCCGGAGGGGGCCGACGCCACCCCGTCCACCGCGGCCTCCGGTCCCTCCCCCACGGCAGGCGGGGACGGGGCCCCCGCGGGCCGGGACGTTCCGGCGCCGTCCCGGGACGCCAAGCCGGCCGGCCCCGGCGGGGGGCCGCTCGCGGGGAAGGTCGTGGTGATCGACCCGGGCCACAACCCCGGGAACTTCCGCCACCCCCGCGAGATCAGCCGGCTCGTGGACATCGGCACGAACCGCAAGGAGTGCGACACCACGGGCACGGCCACCGACGACGGTTACACCGAGGCCGCATTCAACCTCGATGTCGCACGTCGTCTTCGCACCCTGCTGGAGAAGCAGGGTGCGACGGTGCGGTTCACCCAGGACGACGACCGGCCGTTCGGTCCCTGCGTGGACGAGCGGGCCCGCATCGGCAACAGGGCCGCCGCCGACGCGGCGGTGTCCATCCACGCCGACGGATCGGGCAGCGGCAACCGCGGCTTCCATGTGATCCACCCCGCGCCGGTCGAGCGCGGTGCCGCCGACACCGCGAAGATCGTCGGCCCGTCACGTGAACTGGCCGAGCGCATCGCCGGGCAGTTCGTGCGGGCCACGGGCAGCGCGCCCGCCGAATACGTCGGCGGCGGGACCGGGTTGCACGAGCGAGGCGACCTCGGCGGATTGAATCTGTCGACCGTCCCCAAGGTGTTCGTCGAGTGCGGGAACATGCGCGACGCGAAGGACGCGGCCCTGCTGAAGAGTTCGCGATGGCGTCAGCAGGCGGCCCAGGGGATCGCCGAAGGCATCAGCACCTACCTCCGGGGGTAGACCGGGCAGGCGATAGATTCGTCTCCCGCCTGCGACGGGGGTCGCACGCCGGTCCGCACGGGCACCCGTACGATGGGGCCACCCCCGAGCTTCCGCGCCGTGCACCGCCGACCGGCGGCGTCGACGACCGCCACGACGAGACGCAACCGACTAAGGACTACACGTGAACATCCGCTCCCTCACTCGAGGCGATGGCGTGGTGATCGGAGCAGCGGTGGTGCTGTTCATCGCCTCGTTCCTCGACTTCCTCAGCGTCGACTGCCCGAGCGGCGTCGACTGTCCGGTGCCGAACGCCTGGGACTCGCTGGGCACGGTGATGTCCGTCTATCTCGGCGGGATCATCGCCGCGGGGCTGGTCGTCGCCGGGCGCGCCATGCCGGGGCGCAAGGTCGTGGGCCTGGACGTCGCGCAGTTCGGCGTGGCCCTGAGCATCTTCGCGCTCTGGACGATCGTCTGGACGGTCATCGACATCGCGGGCAACGCCGGCGCCGGGGCGATCCTCGGCCTGCTCGGCACCCTGCTGCTGGCCGCCGGTGCGATCGCCACCCCGCTGGTCCCCGCGCTCAAGGCCCCTCTGATCGGCGCGCCCAGGCCGCAGTCCCCGCAGCCCTACGGCGCCCAGCCGCAGGGCGGTTACGGGTACCCCGGCGCCCAGCAGCAGCCGTACGGCCAGCACGGTCAGCAGCAGCCCTACGGGGGCCAGCAGGCCCGGCCGCAGGGCGGCGGCCCGGCGCAGGAGTTCTCGCCGTTCTGGTTCGCGGTGCCGGTGGCCCGGCCGCTGTACGCGGAGGACGGCTCCCCGGCGCCGATCGCCGAACTGGCGCCCGGCACCTGGTACCTCGCGGTCGACCAGCGCGGCCCGGCCCTGGTGGCGCAGACCCAGGACGGCCGGCGCGGCGTACTGCAGGACACCAGCGGTATCCAGCGCGGCTGACTCCGGCCGTCCGGCGCGCAGCGCGGCCCCTCGCCCTTCCGGGCGGGGGGCCGCTGCCGTACAGTCGCCCACGCACCGAAACTGACGCATCGTCAGCGATGTCGGAGAGGGGCTGGGGTCATGCGGCTCGGACTCGCACTCGGCTACTGGGGGCGCCGTCCGGACCCCGCACAGGCCGAACTGGCCGTGGAGGCGGAGCGGCTCGGCTACGACTCCGTGTGGACGGCCGAGGCCTGGGGCTCGGACGCGTTCACCCCGCTCACCTGGATCGCCGCGCGGACGAAGCGGATCCGGCTCGGTACCGCGGTGGCACAGATGGCGGCCAGGACCCCCACCGCCACGGCCATGCACGCGCTCACCCTCGACCACCTCTCGGGCGGGCGGATGCTCCTGGGGCTCGGCCTGTCGGGACCGCAGGTCGTCGAGGGCTGGTACGGACGCCCGTTTCCGGGGAGCCCGCTGACGGCGACCCGGGAGTACGTGGACGTCGTACGCCAGGTCCTGCGCCGCGAGGGCCCGGTGGAGCTCGCCGGGCGCTTCCACACCCTCCCGTACACCGGGGAGGACGGCACCGGCCTCGGCAGGGCCCTCAAGCCGATCACTCACCCGCTGCGGGCCCGGCTGCCGCTGCTGCTGGGGGCCGAGGGGCCGAAGAACATCGCCCAGACGACCCGGATCGCGGACGGCTGGCTGCCGCTGTACTGGTCGCCGCTGCGGACCGAGGTGTACGCGTCGTCGCTCGCCGAGCTGCCGGCCGGGTTCATGGTCGCGCCGATGGCCCGCGCCCGGGTCTGCGACGACGTCGCCGAGGGGCTGCTCCCGGTCAAGGCGATGCTGGGCTTCTACATCGGCGGCATGGGGCACGCCGCCCGCAACTTCCACGCCGATCTGATGGCGCGCATGGGCTACGAGCCCGAGGCCCGGCGCATCCAGCGGCTGTTCGCCGAGGGCCGCCGCGAGGAGGCGGTGCTCGCCGTACCGGACTCCTTCGCCGACGAGATATCGCTCGTCGGGCCGCGGGAGCGCATCGCCGAGCGGCTGGAGGCATGGCGCGCGGGCCCGGTCACCGACCTGCTGGTCATGGCGCCGGACCTCCGCACACTGAGGGTCCTGGCCGAGCTGAACGGCCAGGGGCCGTGACCGGAACCGCCTGACGGGTACGAGGACGGGACGGGGACGGGGCGGGGACGGGCCCGGGGTACCCGGGGTAGGGGAGACAGCAGGCGCGACGTGCCGCCGGGCTGCTCTCGGGTCCGTACGCGGGCGCGCAGGCCGGGCGCCCGGTCGCAGACCGTCCGCCCGTCGTGTGCCGCAGCGTTCCGACCATGCACCTGCGTGGTGGGGCGTGCTTCCCGACCACTTGATGGATGGGTTTGCCCGCCGCGGGCCGGGACGGGGGGCCGCCCGGCCTCCAGCATGGGAGCAGCGCACCTCTCCGGCGCCACGGCCGCTTCGTGTGTGAACGCCGAAGACGTTCGCTGTCCCACCGGGAGGACCATGCCGGCCGTCGCCGATGCGGGCGGTACGGCACCGGGCCGGGCCCGGCGGTCCTCCGACAACCGTCTGTGGTGGGCGGTTCACACGATGAAGGGATCACGATGAGCACTGCCCGGGCGGAAGCCGCAGAGGGTGAGAACTCCGTCCCGCCGATCAGCACGGTGGCGGGGACCGGGGTCGCGGGACCCCATGGGGACCTTGGTCCGGCCGTCTCGGCCCAGTTGAACCGTCCGTCGGGGGTCGTGGTGGACGGCGCCGGTTCCCTCTATGTCGCCGACTACAGCCACCGGGTCCGGAAGATCACGTCCGACGGGAGGATCGGCACCGTCGCCGGCACCGGCGCCGCCGGTTTCGGCGGGGACGGCGGCCCGGCTGTCTCGGCCCAGCTGAACTACCCGCGTGGGCTGGCGGTGGACGGCGCCGACGCCGTCTACATCGCCGACGGCAACAACCACCGGATCCGGAAGGTCACGGCCGACGGGAGGATCAGCACCGTCGCCGGCACCGGCGCCGCGGGCTTCGGCGGCGACGGCGGCCCCGCCACCGCCGCCCGGCTCCACACCCCGCTGTCCGTGACGGTGGACAGCACCGGCAACCTCTACATCGCCGACCACGGCAACCACCGCATCCGCAAGATCACAGCCGACGGCACGATCAGCACCGTCGCCGGCACCGGCGCCGCAGGCTTCGCAGGCGACGGCGGCCCCGCGGCATCGGCCCAGCTGCACGGCCCGTACGCGGTGGCGGTGGACGGCGAGGACGGCCTCTGCGTCGCCGACTGCGGCAACCACCGGGTCCGGAGGATCACGGCCGACGGGAAGATCAGCACCGTCGCCGGCACCGGCAGCGCGGGCTTCGGCGGCGACGCCGGCCCCGCCACCGCCGCCCGACTGCACACCCCGCTGTCCGTGACGGTGGACAGCACCGGCAACCTCTACATCGCCGACCACGGCAACCACCGCATCCGCAAGATCACAGCCGACGGCACGATCAGCACCGTCGCCGGCACCGGCGCCGCGGGCTTCGCAGGCGACGGCGGCCCCGCGGCATCGGCCCAGCTGCACAACCCGTTCGGTCTCGCCGTGGACTGCGTCGACACCCTCTATATCGCCGACCACGTCAACAACCGGGTGCGGAGGGTCGCGTCGGCGAAGCTGGCCGCGCTGCCCGACTCGGGCACGGTGGTCTGCTGGGCCAATGTCCGCAGCAGGCTCCGGATGGGGGTCTGGCGCGAGTCCACCAGGGACGGGGCCGTGATCCACCAGTCGCTCGCCGCGTCCAGGGATCACCAACGGTGGCGGCTGGTGGCGGCGGGCCAGGACGACGGCGACATCCTGTACCGGATCGAGAACGTGCGCAGTGGCAAGGCCCTGGAGGTCGCCGGAGCACAGCAGGCGGCCGGGGCGGCGGTCGCGCAG
Source organism: Streptomyces tirandamycinicus (assembly GCF_003097515.1). Lineage (NCBI taxonomy): Bacteria > Bacillati > Actinomycetota > Actinomycetes > Kitasatosporales > Streptomycetaceae > Streptomyces > Streptomyces tirandamycinicus. The sequence goes on from NZ_CP029188.1 coordinate 1,109,481, forward strand.
CGGACCTACGAGGGTCCTGGCGCACGCCATCAGCAGTGGAGGCTGATCCCGGTGGGCTCCGCGGACGACACACCGCGGGTGTTCGAGATCGCGAACCGGAGCAGCGGTCTGCTCCTGCTCGTCGACACCAACGCCAGCACGGCGATCATGCAGGGCGGGGCGGACGGCGACCACCGGGGCCGGCAGTGGCAGTTGCTGCCCGAGTGACGCGTGAAGGGGTCAGGGGCGGCCTCGCCCCTGACCCCTTCGCGCCCTGTGCGGTCAGCCGGAGGCGGCTGGGTCCTCGGCGGTCGGCCTGGGTGCCTTGGGCGGCTCCGGTGCCTTGGGGGGCTTGGTGAAGTCGCTCCGACTCGGCCGGTTCTCCAGGTCCGCGTCCTTCTGCAGGCCGCTGTGCTCCGTGACCGTGGTGCTCGACTCCCGCATGCCGCCGGCCGCCGCCTGGGACACCGAGCCGGGATCCCGGGCGTACCGGGCCTGTTCGTCGGCCGACGCCTGGGCGGTCCGGATGAAGGAGCCGAGGAAGCCCAGGACGGCCCGCGCCTCGGGCGACTGCTCCTGCACGACCTTCGCGCGGGAGGAGGCCCCGTGGATGGCGCTGTCGAACAGGCTGGTGCTCGTGTCGTCGTATGTGTCGTCGTCGGCGTCCTCGAAGTCGACGCCGGCGCCGGGTTGCGGTTTGGAGCCGTCGGTGGTCACGGAGAAGAGCCCCGCGCTTGTGCCCGCGAAGCCGAAGACGTTGTCGAACACCATGGTCGTCCTCCCTGGGGGTGGTGGTGGGGGCGCCGCGCGCCGCTCAAGGCTGCTTGGAGAGCGCTCGCGGGTCGTCGGTCAGGCTCTCGACGTCGAACATCGTGTGGTCGACCTCCAGGGCGGAGACGACCTCGGCCAGTCCCTTCATGCGGAAGTCGCCGCCGGCCAGGTCGATGTCGCCGATGTCACGGGCGACCAGCTGGTCGAGACCGGGGTAGTTCCCGGGCTGCGGGGGAGACAGGACCGCCACCGGCACGTCGTACTTCACCGCGATCAGTCCGGAGAACGTCACCGGGATCTCGTAGACGAACTGCTTGCGGGTACGCCGCTGCGTGACGACGGTCTGCACCCGGGAGTTCGCCGGGACCTCGCCGGAGATCTGCGACTTCGAGGCCCAGCTGGTGGTCAGGGAGCCGCCGACGGAGGCCGAGATGCCCAGCAGCAACGAGGCGTTGAGCGTCCCGGTCCCGGTGGCGCTGCCCTGGGTCGTGAACCCCACCGAGTTCGTCACCGTGTTCGCCGCCGAGTTCCCCGCCGAGTTCGTCGTGGCCGTGTCGGTGGCGGTGGCGTTGTCGACCCCGATGTTGTCCTTGCTGTTCTTGTTGGTCACGGTGGTCGTGTTCTTGTTCGTCATGTCGTTGCGGAGCTGCGTCTGCAACTGGGACTGGAGGTCCATGCGGAGCTGGTTCTGCAGTTGCAGCTGGAGTTGCGCGCTGACGCTGCCGCCGAAGGTGAGCTTCGCCTCCCCGTGCAGCGACCACGTCACCCCGTTCGACACCGTGAAGTCGACCGAGTCGGTGAAGTTCATCGGGCTCTGGCCGCGGTTGACGTAGGAGCGCGAGGAGAACGTGTCGGGCGACGGCCGGCCGATGTCGCCGCGCTCCTCGATCAGTGGCTCCCCGAGGTTCATGTAGGCGATCCAGCCCAGTTGGGACGCGGACCCGGGAAAGCTGCCGAAACTCGACTTGTTCACGGAGAACCCGACGGGTTTGTGCTGCGCACCGTAGTCGTCGACGTAGACCAGGTTGGGGTGGTTCAGGATGGACTTCCAGGTGTGCTCGATGTCGAGTTCCCGAAGGTTCTTCTTCGTCAGCGGCCGGCGCTTGGCGCGCTCCAGGATGTACGCGGTGGAAGGCATGACCCGTCCTCGAATGATTCCGGTCGAACCGTGCTCGGCGAAGGGAAAACAGGAATGGAATCCGTACGCGATCCGAAAAGCGAAACTAGCACGGGATCAATTCTCCGGGAAGACGCCCTCGGCCATCACCCTCAATCGGGTGATTGAGCTTCCCGCAATGCCCAACTGGCTTGTCCAGAAGGTACCTTGAGGAACTGTCGGCCAATCGGCCGAGGACTTCCCGATATCGCCGCGCAAGAGCTCCGCACCCCGGAAGTCGCCGTGGACGCAGCAGTTTCCCTTCAGCCGTCCAGGCGTTTCGATCGAGAGCACATCGAATTCCCGTCGTCACGCCTGAAAGACGACGGCACCGAATGTCCCACACGTCGTTCTCCCCATCCAGAACAGGTGAGGTCTCCGCGATGTACACCCAAGAACGCACCACGATGACGAATCTGGTGGTCGGCGGCCCCGTGGCGGTGAACAGCTACGACAACGCGATCGTGGCGGCGCTGACCGAGAATCGGCCGGTCATGCTCGTCCACGCCTTCAACGGCGGCTTCCTGCGGCCCGTGGAGCTGAAGGAGGCCGGTCACGACAAGGGGGTCCAGCTGTCCACGGTCCTCGACCCGGCCACCAAGGAGGCACAGGGCCACCTCTGGTACATCACCCCCGCAGGCTTCTTCGGGCAGCGGCCGCTGTACTTCGTCGAGAGCGCCGCCGGCCAGGTGACGCCCAAGCCGGCCGCCGCGGGCGCGACCGACGCCGGCCGCGGCGACGACGGCGCGCCGAAGCCGCAGCGCAGGCGGATCACCGTCCACCAGGACGCGCCCAGGAGCACGGCCGACACCGTCCAGGTGGGCCTGCCCGACAAGGTCGGCGACAAATGGCGCGGGAAGAACGGCGCCCCCGAGGACACCCAGCTCTGGATCGTCACGGTGACGCCGTGGGGCGGGATCACCTTCGTGCCGATCACCCACCCCGACGCCATCCTCGGGTTCAAGGACCACACGGTGACGGCCAGCAGCGAGGTCCGCGTCACCTACAACTGGGGCGGGGACTTCACCGGGACGGTCATCAACACGTTCTACCCCCGGCTGCCCAACGAGTGGGACGTCCCGTACCACCACCTCTTCACCTGACCCGCGGCCGAAGCCGCGCCGCACCCGTCCCCAGTCAACGCCCCAACCGCCTGGAAGAGGCACCACCATGCCCGTGCCCACGGAAGACATGAAGCTGGAGATCGTCAACGCCGCCACGGGGAAGTCCCTGACCGTCGGGGCCGCGCCGCACGCGAGCGGGACGCTCGTCGTCCGCGACTCCCCCGGCCCGAACCCGGAGCAGTGGCGGCTCACCCCCGTGCGGACCGCACAGGGCGAACAGGCCCTGGTGATCCGCCACGCGGCGGGCGGCAAGGTGCTCGACAACCCCGCCGCCCCGGACCGCGGCGTCCGCCTGTGGGACGCCGCCGCCGGCAGGAAGGGCCAGCAGTGGCACCTCGTCCCCGTCGACGGCGAAGCGGGCCTCTACACCGTCGAGGGCGTGGCCGACGGTGCCGTCCTCGACCTCGCCGACCCCGGCCCGGACGACACCCGGGTCGTCCTGCGCGAGTACGACGACGGTGCGGCGAGCCAGCGCTGGCGCCTCGTCCCGGCCGAGCCCGAGCGCACCAGCGACCCCGTGCTGCGCTGGGCACCGCTGAGCCACTGGAACGGCCGCCGGTCGTGGAGACCGGCCCGCTCGGCCGCGCTGCGCCCGGCGCCCGGCGCGGCACCCTCCTTCAGCGACATGCTGCTGGTCCTCAAGCGCTTCGGGAGCGACCAGGACGCCGGCGGGTGGAAGAGCGACGGGGCCGACCGCTCCCCCGGCGGGCAGCCGGGCCGCTGGGCGGGGCCGGGCGCGCGGTTCCTCGCCGACGCCACGGGAGCGGGGCGGGCGGACATCGTGGCCCTCACACCCGCGAGGGGGTGCGTGACGTCGTCCGGCCGAGGCGACGGGACGTTCGACGACGACGAACGCGTCCTGCATCCGTCCGCGCCCTCCTCGGGTCCGGCGGACCTGTGGGCCCTCCAGGACATGACGGGCGACGGCCGGCCCGATGTCGTCGTACTCGCCGCCGACGGTGTCCGGGTGTCCGTTCTGAGCGACGCGGGGACGTTCGGACCCGCGGGCGGCAAGCTGGTCCTCAAGGCCTTCGGCCACGGCGAGAAGGCGGGTGGCTGGCTCGCCGGCACCCATCCCCGCTTCCTCGTCGACACCACCGGGGACGGGCGCGTCGACATCGTCGGCTGCCACGACGACGGCGTCCGGGTGTCACTCCAGAACGAGCGGGGCGAGTTCGCACCGCTCGACGACGAGCCGGTTCTCAGGGCGTTCGGCCACGGCGAGAAGGCGGGAGGCTGGCTCGCCGGCACCCATCCCCGCTTCCTCGTCGACACCACCGGGGACGGGCGCGTCGACATCGTCGGCTGCCACGACGACGGCGTCTGGGTCTCGCTCCAGGACGAGGACGGCACATTCGCCGAACCCTTGTACGTCCTCGACGACTTCGGGGTCGACCAGGGGTGGAGTACGGCCGGGGAGCACCCCAGGTTCCTGCTCGCGACCACCGACGGTGGAGCGGTGGACCTCATCGGGTTCGGCCCGCAGGGTGTCGTCCTCTCCCGGGGGCGCGGCGACGGCACGTTCGAACCGTCGCGACTCGTCCTGAACGACTTCGGACTCGCCCAGGGGTGGACGGGCCGGAAGCACCTGCGCCTCCTCGCCGACGTCACCGGCGACGGCACCCCGGACATCGTCGGCTTCGGCGACGAAGGCGTCTGGGTGTCGCACCACCTCGGCGACGGCAGGTTCGAGCAGGCCCAACTGGTGTGCCGCGGGTTCGGGTACGGCGACGCCGCCGGCGCCTGGCGGGTCGACCGCCACCCCCGCTTCCTCGCCGACCTCACCGGAGACGGACGCGTGGACATCGTCGGCTTCGGCGGCCCGGGGGTGTACGTGGCCCGAAACCTTCACCGCCGCTTCAGGACCCGCTGACCCGCGCATCGCCGCATCGTCCGGTCCCCCGGTCGCCCTCGACAGCCGCCTCGTCCCGGGGCGGTGGCCGTCGCGGGCGGCGGGCGGCCCCCTCGGCGACCGATGCCGGCCGTCAGGCCCGCTCGCTCCCGGTGGTGACGGAAGGTCGCCGGGCGAACGGACGGCGCCGTCCCCTCGACGCGGGGAGAACTCGGGTTCGGAGCCGGCGGGCACCCTGGACGGCATGGGCTCGTCCGCCGTTCGACCGGCGTGTCCGTTCGGCCGGCGTGTCCGTTCGGCCGGGCGGGGCGGACCTTCGCGGTGGCGGGACTCTCCGGCCACCGCCCAAGGGCGTGCGGGGGGGGGGTGCCGCTTCCCCGCAAGCCCCTAGAGACGCCCGCCGGTCAGCCGGGTGACCGGGCCGTGACCGCTGCGCTCGGAGCGCCGGCCCGCCAGGTAGGAGACCGCGCCCAGGACCGTGGCGCCCGCCGTGGCACCCGCCGCGACGAGCTTGCGGGCCTTGAGAACCGTCCAGGCGGTCGTGGCGGCGGACGCCACGTGCCCGGCGGCCGAACCGGCCCCCTTGAGCGCGGTCGAGGCCACGGAGCCCGCCGTGGCCGCCGCGCGTGCGGCGCCACTGCCCGCCGCCTCGGCGGCCCGCCCGGCCGCGCCGCTCGCCGATTCCGCCTTCGAAGCGGTGCTCTGCGCCGTCTCCGCCGAGGACTCCTTGGCCTTGGCGGCGGTCGCCTTGGTCGCCTTGGTGGCACGGGTCGCCGTGCCGCTGCCGTTGTTGTTCGCGCGTGAGTTGGTCATGTCGTCCGAGTTGCCGCTTCCGCCACGCACAAACAGGGTGGCGGCCAACCGCCCATGGCCCGTCCCCTCAGCGGACGCCCGGCGTCCGGTCCTGTCGCCGGTGGCCCGCGCCCCTCTGCCGCCCCCGCAGCACCCGGGAGACATCCCGGGTTTGGTTCAACGGAGAACGGCAATCCGGATGCCATGTCTCCCCGCAGAAGTGGCAGCAACCAGGTGGCGACGATCATCATGGTGGTCGCCGACGTGATGGCCGTCATCATCGGCCTGTGGATCCTGATGTACCTGCTGGACGCGAACCGCGCCAACGACCTGGTCATCCTGATCCGGGACGTGGCCGGCTGGCTCGCCGGCTGGTCGCATGATCTGTTCACCTTCGACGAGGCGTGGGCCCGGGTCGTGGCGGGCTACGGTCTCGCCGCGCTCGTGTACCTCTTCGTCGGACACGCCGTGGCGGGCCGGCTGCGCCGCCACGGCTGACCCTCTCCCCCGCGCGGCCGGCGGCGGTCAAGCCGGCAGCACTCCGGTCTACCGGCGGTACTCCGGTCTACCGGCAGCACTCCGGTTCGAGGCCGCGCGGCAGCCGCTCCCCGCCGAACACCGCGGTGGTCGCCTCGTCGCCCCCCAGGGCGGCCACCGCGAGCAGCAGCGAACCCGCCGTCCAGGTGGTCAGCTCCTCCGGCCACACGGCGCGCTCGCCCTCGAAGACGTAACCGGTCCAGTACATCCCGGCCTCGGCGCGCAGGTGCCCGATGGACTGGAGGATCTCCAGCGCCCGGTCCGACTCCCCCATCGCCCAGAGCGCCAGCGCCAGTTCGCAGCTCTCCCCGCCGGTCACCCACGGGTTGGGCAGCACGCACCGCACCCCGAGTCCGGGGACCACGAACGCGTCCCAGCGCGCGTCGATCCTGGCCTTGGCCTCGTCGCCGGTGACGGCGCCGCCGAGGACCGGGTAGTACCAGTCCATCGAGTAGCGCGACTTGTCGAGGAAGCGCTCCGGGTGGCGGCGGACGGCGTGCCCGAGGGCTCCGGCCGCCAGCTCCCAGTCGGGCTGCGGCTCCTCGCGCTCCTCGGCGATGGCGAGGGCGCAGCGCAGCGCGTGGTAGACGGACGAACTCCCGGTCAGCAGGGCGTCGTCGACCGCCGCGCCGCCGTCCTCCGGGGCCTCGCGCTTCCAGCCGATCTGGCCGCCGGGCCGCTGGAGCCGGAGTACGAACTCGATCGCCGCGTGGACGGACGGCCACATCCGGTCCAGGAACACGTCGTCGCCGGTGGCCAGGTAGTGGTGCCAGACGCCGACGGCCGGATAGGCGCAGAAGTTGGTCTCCCGCCCCCGGTCGGTGGGCCGGTCGGCCTCGCCGTCGTGGTACGCGGCGTACCAGGAGCCGTCCTCGTTCTGATGGCGTGCCAGCCACTCGTAGGCGCGGGCCGCGGCGTCGTGCTCGCCCGCCGCGTCCAGCGCCATGGCGGCCTCGGTGTGGTCCCAGGGGTCCAGGTGGTGCCCGCGGAACCAGGGGATCGCCCCGTCCTCGCGCTGGACGGCGAGGATGCCGGCGACGGTCTCGGCGGCCTGCTCGGCGGTGAGGACGCCGGGCAGGACGAGGTGCTCGGTACGCCCCTGACGGCGCCAGGGCACGGTCACGCGTCGGCCTTCGGCAGGTGCGGCTTGGTCGCGTACACCACGAAGCTCTTGCCGACGAGCGGGTTCAGCGCCTGCTCGGCGACCCGGGTGAGCAGGGGCTTCTTCATGATGTCCCAGACCAGGAGCTTGTGGTACGCGCGCACCGGCAGCGCCTTGTCGTTGTCCACGCCGAACGCGCACTTCAGCCACCAGTACGGCGAGTGCAGCGCGTGGGCGTGGTGGCTGCCGTACGGCCTGAGGCCCGCCTCGCGGATCCTGCCGAGGAGTTCGTCGGCCTTGTAGATGCGGATGTGGCCGCCCTCGACCTCGTGGTACGCGTCGGACAGCGCCCAGCAGATCTTCTCGGGGCCGTAGCGGGGCACGGTGACCGCGATCCGGCCGCCGGGCCTGAGCACCCGGACCATCTCGGCGAGGACGCCCTTGTCGTCCGGGATGTGCTCCATCACCTCGGAGATGATGACGACGTCGAACGACTCGTCGGGGAAGGGCAGGTTGAGCGCGTCGCCCTCCATCGCGGTGGCGCTCGCGCCCTCGGGTGCCTCGCCGGCCTCCTTCATCGCCGCGAACCAGGTGGCGACCTCGCGGATCTCCTCGGCGTTCCGGTCGAGGGCCACGACCCGGGCTCCGCGCCGGTAGCACTCGAACGCGTGCCGTCCGGCACCGCAGCCGAGATCGAGTACGCGGTCGCCCGGGGCGAGCGGAAAGCGGGAGAAGTCGACGGTCAGCACGAGGTCTGCCCTTCCGGGTGGGTCACGGCGCCCTCGCCGGGGGCGCGCCTTGCGGGGGGTGCGGACCCGCCGTCCGCACCCGCGGAGCGGGTCCTCGCCCGCGGTGCGGAGCGCCGGGTGCTCATCGGGCCCCGGCCGGCGCCGGGCGTGCCGCGATGGCCTCGCGGTAGAGCTCCGCCGTGCCCTGGGCCGCGCGGGTCCAGGTGAAGCGGGACAGCACGCGGTCCCGTCCGGCGGTGCCGATGCGGCGGCGCAGCGCTTCGTCCCCGAGGAGCCGGCCGAGCGCCCCGGCGAGGGCGTGGGCGTCGCCGGGCGGCACGGCGAGGCAGGTCTCCCCGTCGGTGCCGGTGACCTCGGGGATGGCGCCGCCGGTGGTGGCGACCAGCGGGGTGCCGGTGGCCATCGCCTCGGCGGCCGGCAGCGAGAACCCCTCGTACAGCGACGGCACACAGGCCACCTGGGCGCCGCGCACGAGGTCCACCAGCTCCCGGTCGGAGATGCCCTTCACGAACCGCACGGCTTCGGTGAGCCCGTACCGCTCGATCATCCGGGCCACGGGTCCGTCCTCGGCGCGCTTGCCGACGACGACCAGATGGGCGTCCGGACGCTCGGTGCGGAGCTTGGCGAGCGCCTCGACGAGGAACACCAGGCCCTTGAGCGGCACGTCGGCGCTGGAGGTCGTCACGATCCGGCCGGGCACCTCGGCGACCGACGGGTCCGGCGAGAAGAGTTCGGTGTCGGCGCCGATGTGCACGACCCGCAGCCGCTCCGGCCGCACACCGAGGTGCTCGACGATCTCCTGTTCGGAGGAGCCGGAGACGGTGAGGACGGTCGGCAGCCGGCGCGCGACCCGCTTCTGCATCCGGGTGAAGCCGTACCAGCGGCGCACCGACAGCCGCCGCCGCCAGTCCTGCGCCGCGTCGAGTTCGAGCCGCCGGTCGACGGTGATGGGGTGGTGGATGGTGGTGACCAGCGGTGCGCCGAGGTCGCCGAGGAGTCCGTAGCCGAGGGTCTGGTTGTCGTGGACGACGTCGAACTCGCCCCGGCGCGCCAGCAGATGGCGCCGTGCGCGCAGCGAGAAGGTCAGCGGCTCGGGGAAGCCGCCCGTCCACATCGTGGCGACCTCCAGCCCGTCGATCCAGTCGCGGTACTCGCCGCGCCCGGGGGTGCGGAAGGGGTCGGGCTGCCGGTACAGGTCGAGGCTGGGCAGCTCGGTGAGCGGCACGCCTTCGTCGAGCACCGGGAAGGGCTGGGCGCCGATCACCTCGACGCGGTGGCCGAGGCGGGCCAGCTCGCGCGACAGATGGCGTACGTAGACGCCCTGGCCCCCGCAGAAGGGGTTGCCCTTGTAGGTGAGGAACGCGATGCGCAGCGGTCGGTCACCGGCGCCGGACGCACCCCCATGGGGCCCGGCCGCTATGGCCTCAGCGGTCACCTACGGCCCCCTTCTCACTCCACTTTCGCCGGAGCGTAACCGCTCGCGCTAATCTAGAACAAGTTCCACACTCGATCGTTCTTGATCGCTCAAGGAGCATCGAATCTACCGGCAGGTAGCGCTGCCGGAAGGCCTGGAACAGGTGATTCGCGCCACGGCGCGGAGCCCTGCCATGCTGGGCCCTCCGCAGCTCCCGGAACGGGAACGCAGCACGAATCCGGACAGCGGGCCGGGAAGGGCCCCTGGGCCGGGGACGGGGACGGGGACGGAAGAGATGAGCGCGGATGCCAGGCCGGCGGTGCCGGCGGCCCTGCCCCTGACGGAGCGCCAGGAGGCCAGGCGCCGGCGCATCCTGCACGCCACCGCCCAGCTGGCCGGTCGGGGCGGCTTCGACGCCGTGCAGATGCGCGAGGTAGCCGAGGCCGCGGGGGTCGCCCTCGGCACGCTGTACCGGTACTTCCCCTCCAAGGTGCACCTGCTCGTGGCCACGATGCAGGACCAGCTCGAGCATCTGCACGGCACCCTGCGCAAACGCCCGCCCGCCGCGGACAGCGCGGCGCAGCGGGTGGCCGAGACCCTGATGCGGGCGTTCCGCGCCCTGCAGCGCGAGCCGCATCTGGCGGACGCGATGGTCCGGGCGCTGACCTTCGCCGACCGCAGCGTCAGCCCCGAGGTGGACACGGTCTCGCGGCAGACCACGGCGATCATCCTGGACGCGATGGGCCTGGAGGACCCGACGCCGGAGCAGCTCTCGGCCGTCCGGGTCATCGAGCACACCTGGCACTCGGCCCTGATCACCTGGCTGTCCGGCCGGGCCTCCATCGCCCAGGTGCGGATCGACATCGAGACGGTCTGCCGGCTGATCGACCTCACGGACCCGGGGCGGGTCCGGCGGTCCGGCTGACGTCCACGGCGGCGTGGCCGCATTTCGCGGCCGCGCCACCGTGGCCGCGCTTGCCGTCCGCTCAGCCCCCGCCGCATGTCCGGTCCGCTCAGCCTCCGCCGCGCATCCGGTCCGCCCGCGGCACCGGGCAGCCGGAGGCCGGCGCTCCTCCCGCCGGACTCCACCCGGCCGCGGCGCCTACGCCCCGGGCTCCTCGGGCGGGAACACCACCGCACCGCCCCCGGACCGCCGAATCGAGATGGCCTCGACCGGGCAGCCCTCCGCCGCCGCGAGGACGTCGTCGTTCGCGTCGGTCTCCGGCTCGGTGGGGTGCGACTGGCGGGCCGTGTCCAGCGTGAAGCCGCCCGGCGCGCTGCTGACACACATTCCCGATCCGATGCACACACCCCGGTCGACCTCGACCTGCCAGCGGTCACCCATCAGTCTCGCTCCCGTATCCCGACGGCAAATGCACCATTTTGTGCTCGAAGTACTCACCGTATCCCTCGGGACCGAACTCCCGCCCCAGCCCGGAGTTCTTGTATCCGCCGAACGGGCCAAGCATGTCGAGGCTGAAGGTGTTGACGCTGTACGTACCGGTCCTGATCCGCCTCGCGAAGTCGACGCCGTGCTCGACGTCGGCCGTCCACACGCTGCCGCTGAGCCCGTACTCGGAGTCGTTCGCGATCGCCGCGGCCTCCTCCTCGTCGCCGTACGGCAGCAGGCAGACGACGGGGCCGAAGATCTCCTCGCGCGCGATCCGCATGGCGTTGTCGACGCCGCCGAAGAGCGTCGGCTCGACGTACCAGCCGCGGTCCAGGCCCGCCGGGCGGCCGCCCCCGGCGAGGACCTTGGCGCCCTCCGCCTGGCCGATCGCGATGTAGCCGAGCGACCTCTGCTGCTGGCGGCGCGCGACGAGCGGGCCGACCTGGGTCGCCGGGTCCATCGGGTCGCCGGTCACCAGGGCCCCGGCCGCCGCGGCGAAGGCGTCGGCGTACTCGTCGTAGCGGGCGCGCGGGACGAGGATGCGGGTCTGGGCCACACACGCCTGGCCGTTGTTCATCCACGCCGTCGGGACGATGCCCTGGACGGCCGCCTCCGGATCGGCGTCGGGCAGCACCACCGCCGCGGACTTGCCGCCGAGTTCCAGCGTGACGCGGGTGAGGTTGCGGGCGGCGACCTCCATCACGCGCCTGCCCGCCGCGACCGAGCCGGTGAAGGAGACCTTGTCGACGCCGGGATGCCCCACGAGGTACTCGCCGACCTCGCGGTCGGCGGGCAGGATCGACAGCACGCCCTCGGGCAGCCCCGCCTCACGGGCGATGTCGGCCAGGATGTAGGCGTCCAGCGGGGTCTCGGGCGAGGGCTTCAGGACCACGGAGCAGCCCGCGAGCAGGGCCGGTGCGAGCTTGGCGGCCGCGACGAACTGCGGGACGTTCCAGGGCGCCACGGCCGCGACCACGCCCACCGGTTCACGGCGGACGAGCAGCGGACCGAGGACTCCGCCGCGCCGTTCCTCATACGTGAAGTCACGGGCCACGGTGAGGGCCGCGTCCCAGACCATCATGGCGCCGAGCGCCTGGGCCAGGACGCTCCAGGAGTACGGCGACCCGTTCTGCGAGCTGATCGAGCGCGCGATCTCCTCGTGCCGTACGGCGATCGCGTCCTTGATCCTGCCGACCGCCTCGAGACGCTCCTCCAGCGAACTCCGCGGCCAGGGACCGTGGTCGAACGCGGCGCGGGCGGCCGAAACCGCCAGGTCCACATCGGCCCGCGAGGCGTGCGGGACACGTCCGATGACCTGCTCGGTATGCGGCGAGACCACCTCGATGGTGCCGGTACCGCGGGGATCCACCAGCTCCCCGCCGATGAAGAGTTTTCCGTGCTCGACGAATCCGGTCATGACGACTGCCTCCCGCGGCCCGGCTCCCCGCCACTACCTGACGGTCTATCAGAATGGTTGACTGACTGAACTGATAACAGCAATCGGCGGAGGAGTCCACGGCCGTAGCGCCGCGGCAGGGACGAAGCCGGCATCCGGCCGGGCCTTTGCAAAGAAGTGGCCTTGGGCGACCATGGGAACGGGTTCTCCTCACGGGCCCCCCAACCGGGAGGGCGGAGAACCCATGACACGGGTGACGGAGCACGGCGGCGGGGTCTGGTCCCTGGAGGTCCCCATCCCGGACAACCCCCTGGGCAACACCCTGGTCCACGTCCTCGACACCGGCCGCGGGCCCGTCCTCGTCGACACCGGATGGGACGACCCCGCGTCCTGGAAGGCCCTCTCGGACGGGCTCGGCGAGCTGGGCCTCGCGGTGGCCGACGTCCACGGCGTGGTCGTCACGCACCATCACCCCGACCACCACGGGCTCTCCGGCAAGGTCCGGGAGGCGTCCGGGGCGTGGATCGCGATGCACGCGGCGGACATCGCCGTCGTCCGCCGCACCAGGGACGCCCCGCCCGGGTCCTGGCTGGGCTACCTGACCGGGAAGCTGGCCGCCGCCGGTGCGCCGGAGGAGCATCTGGCCCCGCTGCTCGCGGCCCGCGAGAGCGGCCGGATGCGGACCCTGCCCGGGTTGCGGGCGGCCCTGCCCGACCGCGAGATCGCCCCCGGTGAGCTCCTGGACCTGGCCGGGCGGCGGCTGCGCGCGGTCTGGACACCCGGCCACACGCCCGGCCATGTGTGCCTGCATCTGGAGGAGGACCATCCGGCGAACCTCCCCGGCCGCGGCCGGCTCTTCTCCGGCGACCATCTGCTGCCCGGCATCAGCCCGCACATCGGGCTGTACGAGGACCCCGACGACGCCACGGTCACCGACCCCCTCGGCGACTACCTCGACTCCCTGGAACGCGTCGGGCGGCTCGGCGCGGCCGAGATCCTCCCCGCGCACCAGCACGCCTTCACCGACGCCCCGGCCCGGGTCCGGGAACTCCTCGCCCACCACGAGGAGCGGCTCACCGGGCTGCTGGCCCTGCTCGCCGCACCGCTCACCCCGTGGCAACTGGCCGAACGCATGGAGTGGAACCGGCCGTGGGACGAGATCCCCTACGGCTCCCGCACCATCGCCGTCTCCGAGGCGGAGGCCCATCTGCGCCACCTGGTGAAACTGGGGCGCGCGGAAGCGGTGGCGGGCAGCGACCCCATGACGTACATCGCCGCGGCGGGCTGACGGCCGGGCCGACGGCCCCGGGCCCGCGCCGCGGCCGAACCTTCGCATGCGTCGCCGTCCGTGCCGCCCAACGCGTTCTCACCACGGCCGCCGCCGTCCGGCACGGTTGCACGACCACACGACCGACGCCCCGTCATCCGGTCCCTGATCGCCCACGATCCCCCCGATCACTCCCACGATCACCACCACGATCACTGACGGACGGTCTGGATCCGCGCGGTCGCCGTCGCCACGGCCACGGGCTTTCCCTCGGGATCGACGAGCTCACCGGCGAGAAAGCACACCTCCTTCCCGCGCTGCACCACGCGTCCCCGTCCCACGAGCCGTCCGGGCCGGGCGGGACGGAGGAACTGGACATGAAGATCGAGGGTCGGAGCGAACTGGTTCTCCGGCAGCGACGCGACCAGCGCCGGCCCCAGGGTGTCGTCGAGCATCGCGGCCAGGAACCCGCCCTGGATCACGCCCACGGGGTTCGTGAACTGATCACCGGCGTGGAACGCCACCTCGATCGTCCCCCGCTCCGGATCCACCTGCACCAGTTCCCAGCCGAGAAGCGTCGCCGCAGGCGGCGGTGGCACCCGCCCCGCCTGCACATCCCAGAACAGCCCGCGTCTCGTCGTCTCCGTCTCCATGGGCCACATTGAACAGGCCACCACCGACAGCGGCCGGAGGCCGGACATCCCACACCTCCGGGCCCCGGGCGCGGGCCGGAGCGCACCCGTCAGCAGCCCCGGCCCGGTGGCTCCTCCCCGTCCGCCCCGGCCCCCGGCGCCCGTCCCGAGGGGCCGGGGTGACAGGCCGGTAGAGTGTGCGAGTCGTCATCACACCCGTACGGGGGAAAGCCGGCGCGAATCCGGCACTGACCCGCAACCGTGAGCCGCCTTCGTGGGCGGTGAGTCGGAACGCCCCGTACCGGCGGTGACCGGCTCGTGCCATCGGGGACCGCCCGCTGGCAGGCACCGTCGAGGAATACGGAGCCGGAGCCCGGTGCCTCAGGGTGCCCGTGCCCGGCTCCCCGCAGGAGAGGCCCAGCCCGCCATGCCCGTACGCCGCAGCGCAGCCGCGCTCACCGCCGCTTCCGCCGTGCTCTGCGTGGCCGCTGCCCCGGCGGCGACGGCCGCCCCCACGCCCTCCCCCTCGGCCGCGCTCCCGGCCGGGCTGTACGGCACGAAGGACCCGACCTACGACGGTGTCTGGCGTCAGTCGCTGGCCCTGCTCGCCCAGGACGCCGTCGAGACCGTGCCCGCCGAGCAGGCCGTCGGCTGGCTGACCGGCCAGCAGTGCGCGAACGGCGGCTTCGCCTCCTACCGTGCCGACGTGTCCCGGGCGTGCGACGCGAAGACCATGCTGGACACCAACGCCACCGCCGCCGCCGTGCAGGCCCTGCACGCCCTCGGCGGCCACCGGGACGCCGTGGACAAGGGCCTTGGATGGCTGAAGTCCGTGCAGAACGAGGACGGCGGCTGGAGCTACAACCCCGGCATGCCGTCCGACGCGAACTCCACGTCCGTCGTGATCGGCGCCTTCGCCGCGGCCAAGGCGCGGCCCGGCCAGGTCAGGTCGAAGAGCGGCAAGAGCCCGTTCGACGCGCTCGTCACGTTCGCCGTGCCGTGCGCGGAGAAGGCCGGCGGCGGCGCGTTCGCGTACCAGCCCGACCAGTCCGGCAAGCTGCTCGCGAACGGCGACGCCACCGCGGCCGCCGTCCTCGCCGGGCTGGGCCACGGCCTGGTCGTCACCGGCACCGAGCCGGACGGTTCCCCCGCCACCTGCCAGGCGGCGGCGAAGGCCACCGCCGAGCAGTCGGCCCGCAACGGCGCCGCGTACCTGGCCGGGGCGCTGGCGAAGACCGGCCACCTGGACTCGCCGCCGATGCCGGGCGCCACCGACCCCGCCCCGCAGCCGGACTTCGGCAACACCGCGGACGCGGTCGTCGCGCTCTCCGCCGCCGGGCACGGCGACAAGGCGGACGCGTCGGTCCAGTGGCTGGCGAAGAACTCCGCCGCGTGGGCGAAGGACGCCGGCCCGGCCGCGTACGCGCAGCTGATCCTCGCGGCGCACGCCCACGGCGACGACCCGAGGGACTTCGGCGGCGCCGATCTCGTCCGGCAGCTGAACGCGACCGGTCCCGCGCCGGTCTCCACCACCGCGCCGCCGGCCCCGAAGGCGCAGGGCGACGCGGGCGAGGAGGGCAAGGGCGGCGACAGCGCCGGGATCTGGTGGATGGTCGGGGCCGGCGTCGCCGCGGGTGCCGGTATCGGGATCCTGCTCAGCGGCCGCAGGAAGAACAAGCAGCAGTGACACGTGGGCGACTGACCGCGGCAGCAGTGACACGCGGGTGGCTGACCGCGCTGCTCCTCGCGCTCGGCGCCGTGCTCGCGGCGCCGGGCCTGGCCGGGCAGGCGCAGGCGGCCGGTTACCGGTACTGGTCGTTCTGGCAGTCCGGCGGGAGCGGCTGGGCCTACGCCACCCAGGGACCGGCCACGGCACGGCCCGCCGACGGCACGGTGGACGGATACCGGTTCTCCGTCAGCGCGGACTCGCAGGACGCGGCGAAGCCGCGCAGCGCTCCCTCCTTCGCGGAGCTGTGCGCGGACACACCCGCGAGACCCGGCGCCAAGCGGGTCGCCGTCGTGATCGACTTCGGCACCGGTGCGGACGCCCCGGCCGGGGAGAAGCCCCCGTCGGCGCGGGCCTCCGGCTGCGCCTCGGTCCCGTCGGACGCGACCAGCGCGGAGGCCCTGGCGGCGGTGGCGGCGCCCCTCCGCTACAACGCGGGCGCGCTGCTGTGCGCGATCTCCGGCTACCCGAGGACGGGCTGCGGCGAGCAGGTGTCGGCCGGGGACCAGGACGTGCCCGCCGAGCCGGGCACCTCCTCCCCGCCGACCGGGCAGGGGCCCGGGGGAGGACCCGAAGGAGGGCCCGGGGGAAGTTCCGGGGAAGCTGCCGAGCAGGGGGCCACGGCGGCCGAGGGCACCGACGAGGGCCCCTCGGTGGGGCTCTTCGCGGGCGTCGCGGCCGTCCTCGCGCTGGGCGGGGCGGCGTTCTGGCAGTCCCGCCGCCGCGGATGAGCCGTCCGCCAGCGCCCGCCCCGGCCGGCGGAGCCGCCCGGCCGCACGGAGACCGGCGCCCCGGCCGGCTGCTCGGCGGTGTCCCGCACCCCGGGCCGGCCGGCCGCGCGCGGGCCGCGGCGGCGGAGCCCGAAGGCGACGTTCTCGTGGATGGTCAGGTGGGGGAAGAGGGCGTAGCTCTGGAAGACGGTGTTGACCGGGCGCTTGTACGGCGGGAGGTCGGTGACGTCCCGGTCGCCGAGGAAGACGGAGCCGGTGGTCGGGTCCTCCAGTCCGGCGATCATCCGCAGCGTGGTGGTCTTGCCGCAGCCGGAGGCGCCGAGCAGGGCGAAGAACGAGCCCTCGGGGACGGTCAGGTCCAGCGGGTGCACGGCGGTGAACGAGCCGTAGTGGACGCGGCGGACCGACGGGGCCGGGGCCGGGGCGGGTGCAGAGGCGGAGGCGCAGGCGGCGGCAGAGGCTCAGGGGCGGGCCCCGCCGGACTGCCCGGTCTCGGGCCCAGGACCGGCGAACTCGTTCCCGACGGCACCCGCCAGGCCCTCCTGGTGAGGGGGAGGTCCACCAACTCCAGTGAGTCCACGGCGACGCTGTACGAGCGCGACGGGGAGAACCGCTGGAGGGCCGTCGCCGGGCCGTGGCCGGCGCGCAACGCCCTGAAGGGATGGACCGACGAGCACTGGGCCGGGGACCACCGCACGCCGATCGGTGTCTTCGGGCTCACCGACGCGGGCGGCCGGCTGCCCGACCCGGGCACCCGGCTCCCGTACCACCAGTCCGAGGAGTTCGTGGCCGTCGGCACCGGCTTCCGGGGCGAGAGCCTGAGGGGGTCCTTCGACTACGTGGTGGCGATCAACTACAACAGGGAGTCCGGACTGACCCCGCTCGACGAGCGGCGGCCCATGGGCTGGGACCGGGGCGGCGGCGTCTGGATCCACGTCGACCACGACGGCCCCACCCAGGGGTGCATCTCGCTCGACCTGGACCGGATGGCGGAGCTGCTGCGCAGGCTGGACCCGGGCAAGCGGCCGGTGGTCGTGATGGGGGACGGGGAGTCGCTGGCGCGCTGACCGCCGCGGGGCGGTGGCGGTGAGGCAGGGGGCGGCGTGGTCGCGGGCGCGCGGGGCGTGTGGGTACGCGGACGTGCGGGCACGTGAACGTGCGGACACGCGGGGCGTGTGGGTACGCCCGCGTGCGGGCCCGTGAACGCGAGGACACCCGGGCACGCGGACACGCGGATACGTCGAGAGGCCCGGGAGATCGTGGCCGGCCTGCTGGTTCGGACAGCAGGCCGGCCGGTGCTCCCGGGCCCCTCGATCCGTACGGGCCGGTCAGGCCGTACGGGCGGAAGATCAGCCCTTGCCGGGCTCCTCGAGACGCGGGAAGAGGACCGCGCCCTTGGTCACCGTCGAGCCGGCCGGCAGCGCGCCCCACTCCGCCGCGTCCTGGATCCGCTGGTCCGCCAGAGCGCCGAGCGACGCCTCGGCGCCCAGGGAGTCCCACAGCTTCCGCGAGGTGTCCGGCATGACCGGGTTCAGCAGCACGGCCACGGCCCGCAGCGACTCCGCGGCCGTGTAGAGGATGGTCGCGAGGCGGGCCCGGCCCTCCTCGGAGACCGCCGCGTCGGCGGCCTGGTCGAACGCGGTCTTGGCGACCTTCCACGGCTCCTGCTCCGTGATGTAGCCGTTGACCTGCTTCACGAAGTCGAAGACCGCCAGGATCCCGCCCTGGAAGTCCAGCTCCTCCCCGATCCTGCGGTCCGCCTCGGCCACGGCCTTCGCCAGGCCCTCCTGGACCGCCTTCTCGGCCTCCCCGTTCGCGCCGACCGCCGGCAGCGACCCGCCGAAGTACTTGCCCACCATCGCGGCGACCCGGGAGGCCAGGTTGCCGTAGTCGTTGGCGAGCTCGCTGGTGTAGCGGGCGGAGAAGTCCTCCCACGAGAAGGAGCCGTCCTGGCCGAACGCGATCGCGCGCAGGAAGTACCAGCGGTACGCGTCCACGCCGAAGTGCGTGGTGAGGTCCTGCGGCTTGATGCCGGTCAGGTTCGACTTCGACATCTTCTCGCCGCCGACCATCAGCCAGCCGTTCGCGGCGATCCTCCCGGGCACCGGGAGCCCCTGCGCCATCAGCATCGCGGGCCAGATGATCGCGTGGAAGCGGAGGATGTCCTTGCCGACGAGGTGGACGTCCGCCGGGAACGTGTCCTCGAACTTCGCCGGGTTCTCGTTGTAGCCGACCGCCGTAGCGTAGTTGAGCAGGGCGTCGACCCACACGTAGATGACGTGCTTCTCGTCCCACGGGATCGGGATGCCCCAGTCGAACGTCGACCGGGAGATCGACAGGTCCTGAAGGCCCTGCTTGACGAAGTTCACGACCTCGTTGCGGGCGGACTCGGGCTGGATGAACCCGGGGTTGGCCGCGTAGAACTCCAGCAGCTTCGGGCCGTACTCGCTGAGCTTGAAGAAGTAGTTCTCCTCCTTGAGGATCTCCACCGGCTTCTTGTGCACGGGGCACAGCTTCTCTCCGGCGTACTCCCCCTCGCCGTCCAGCAGCTCGCCGGGGAGCTTGTACTCCTCGCAGCCCACGCAGTACGGGCCCTCGTACCCGCCCTTGTAGATCTCGCCCTTGTCGTACAGGTCCTGCACGAACTCCTGCACGCGGTCGGTGTGCCGGCGCTCGGTCGTGCGGATGAAGTCGTCGTTCGCGATCTCCAGGTGCTCCCAGAGGGGCTTCCACGCCTCCTCCACGAGCTTGTCGCACCACTCCTGCGGGCTGACGCCGTTCGCCTCCGCGGTGCGCATGATCTTCTGACCGTGCTCGTCCGTGCCGGTGAGGTACCACACCTTCTCGCCGCGCTGGCGGTGCCAGCGGGTGAGCACGTCGCCTGCGACGGTCGTGTAGGCGTGGCCCAGGTGAGGAGCGTCGTTGACGTAGTAGATGGGGGTCGAGACGTAGTACGCCTTCGCCCCCTGCTTCTCGGATCCAGTGGCCGCCATGGTCGAAATCCTAACGGCCGCCGGAAGATCGACTCACCCGCGTGGAACGCGCTCGCCGGGCCGGGCCGCCGGCCGGGCCACCGGGCCGGACCGTCCCCCGGCGGGAACCGTTCCGCAGGTGGGTGCCCGGTCGACCGCGGGCCGCTGCGGTCTCCGTCCCCGACCGGTGCGGCGCTCTCGCCGCACCGGTCGGGGACGCCGTGCTCAGCCGCCGAGGCGGTCCAGCCACTTCGGGAAGGCGCCGAGCAGCCCCTCGTAGAGCTCCTCGTCGGTGAGCTCCCGGGGATCGGGGCCGGCGTGGAAGAACGCGGCGTTCTCCACGGAGGCGTCGGCGTCGAGCTTGCGCAGGAAGTCGAAGCCCTTGGCCTCGTGCTCGCCGAACGCCACGAACTGCCAGAAGATCGGCTTGCCGGCCGCGTCGGACAGCGCCTGCTTGGCCGGCTGCTTGGCGTCGGGCGGGCCGTCGGTCTGGAAGACGACGAGCGCGGGACCGTCGGCGCCGGACTTCTCGAAGTGCGCGACGACCTCCTCGACGGCCCGGTGGTAGCTGGTCCGCCCCATGTGCCCGAGGCCCGCGTGCAGCTCGTCGACGCGGCCCTCGTGCTCGGCGAGCGTCAGCTCGCCGCTGCCGTCGATGTCCGTCGAGAAGAACACGACGTGCACGGACGCGTTCTCGTCGAGGTGCGCCGCGAGGGCGAGGGTCTGCTCGCCGAGCTGCTGTGCGCTGCCGTCCTTGTAGTAGGGCCGCATCGACCCGGACCGGTCCAGCACGAGGTAGACCTTCGCCCGCGCCCCGGTGGCCCCCGCCGTGCTCAGCGCCGTGCCGGCCGCCTTGTACGCCCCGACCAGCCCCGCGGCCCGCGCCTTGACGCGCGCGAGGGAGAGGGCGGGCTCGCCGTCGGCGGGGCCGGTGGCGGGCTGGGGCTCGGTGGCCGGGGTGGCCTCCGTGGCCTCGGCCGCGACGGCGGCCGGTTCGGGGGCGGGCTGGGGCTCGGTGGCCGGTTCCGGGACAGGCTGGGCCTCGGTGGCCTCGGTGGCCTCGGTGGCCTCGGTGGCCTCGGTGGCCTCGGTGGCCTCGGTGGCGGACGCGGACGCGGACGCCGGTGCCGGGTCGGCCTCCGTGGCGGGCGCCGGTGCCGGGTCGGTGGAGAGCGGTCCGCCGACGGCTTCGGGCCGGGTGGTGTCCGGGTCGGCGGGGGGCTCGGTGGGGGGCTCGGTGGGGGTGGCCGCGGCGGCGGGCTCGGGTGTCACCGGGGCCGGGTCAGCCGCCGGGGTGTCCGCCTCGGCGTCCACCTGCCCGGTCGGCTCGGGCCGCGCTGCCCCGGACTCGGTGGGCGCGGCTGCCCCGGACTCGGTGGGCGCGGGGGCGGTCGGCACCGTGGCGTCGGTGGTCGCCTCCGCGGTGGCGCTCTCGGCGGCTTGCGGCTCCGCGCCGACCGGGGCCTCGGCGGCCTCGGCGGCAGGCTTGGTCTCCGAGCCGGCCGCGGGTGCTTCGGCGACGGGTGCTTCGGCTCCCTTCGCTTCCGCCGTTTCCGCGTCCGGCGTCTTCGCGTCCGTGGTCTCCGGGGCGTCCGCGTCTGTCTTCTCCGCGTCCGTCCCCCTCCCGTCCGTCTTCTCCGCGCCCGCAGCCTTCTCGCCCGCCGCGTCCGCGTCCGGCCTGGACGGTGTCCGGGCCGGGGGGATCGTCGGGCGGGTGCCCGGGGGAGCGTCGAACGCCGCCGCCACCAGGTCCGCCGCACGGTCCTGCGGGGTGGGGGCCTCGGCCTGGGGCGGGACGGAGGCGGGGGCGGTAGGGGTCGTCGTGGAGGCCGGTGAGGACGACTCCATGCGCTCGCGTCCAAACACCTTTCGCAGCAAGCTCCGAATGCCCATGGGCGAGGCCTTTCGCGTGAATTGGGTGCGATCAATGTCCGCATTTTCCGGCAATACCCGGTCTGACTGTGGCAACGCCGCAGCTCCGGCCAGCGCGGACACGTAAGGTTAGCGGCCGCCTCTTCCGTGCAGCAGCAAGCCCCTCCCGCGTCAAGAGCGCCCCGGTCGCTCCCGATTCATCCCCCGTTCACCTCTCGTCCGCCGCCCTGCACACATGTACCCCTACCGTCGCGGCCGGAGACATTCCGACACGATGTCGGCGCAGGGTGCGCCGAGGTGACAGGGAGAAGACGTGCGCAGAATCCTGCCGCTCCTGAGCTCGAACCACGCAGGCGGTCGTTCCGCTCTGACCTGCCGGTACCGCTGCGGTGACGCCTGCTTCCACGAGGTGCCGAACACCAGCGGCAACGAGTACGCCGGTGACATCATCGCCGGGACGCTGTCGCGGCGTTCGATGATGCGGACCGCGGCCGTCGTGACCGTCGCCTCCGCCGCGGGCGGTGCCGCGCTCACTCAGAACGCGCCCTCCGCGCAGGCCGCCGCGGTGCCCGCGGCCGGTGACGCACGCCACGGCGGGCACGGGGGCGGCAAGGGCGACGGCGCCCGCGGCCTGCGCTTCGCTCCGGTCGCGCCCAACACCGCCGACACGGTGACCGTTCCCGAGGGCTACGCCCAGAACGTGGTGATCCGCTGGGGCGAGCCGATCCTGCGCGGCGCGCCCGCCTTCGACGCCGACCGGCAGACGGCCGAGGCGCAGGCCGGGCAGTTCGGCTACAACAACGACTTCCTCAGCCTGCTGCCGCTGCGCGAGCACGGCCGCCAGGTGCTCGTGGCCAACCACGAGTACACCGACGAGCAGCTGATGTTCAAGGGCTACGACGCCGCCAACCCGACCCGCGAGCAGGTCGAGATCGGCTGGGCCGCGCACGGCCTCTCCGTGGTCGTCGTCCAGGAGGAGCGCAGGAGCGGCAAGCTCACCCCGGTCAGCCGCCACTGGCTCAACCGCCGTCTGACGGCCACGAGCGAGTTCCGCCTCACGGGCCCCGCCGCCGGGAGCGACCTGCTGAAGACGTCCGCCGACCCGTCCGGCACCAAGGTCCTCGGCACGCTCAACAACTGCGCCGGCGGCACGACCCCCTGGGGCACCACGCTGCACGGCGAGGAGAACTTCAACCAGTACTTCGCCAACGGCTCCAGCGCCACCGACAAGCGCTACGGCCTGAGCACCGGTGCCACCGAGCGCAAGTGGGAGCGTTTCGACAAGCGCTTCGACGCCGCCCAGGAGCCCAACGAGTCGCACCGCTTCGGCTGGGTCGTCGAGCTCGACCCGTACGACCCGGACTCGACGCCCCGCAAGCGCACGGCACTCGGCCGCTTCAAGCACGAGGCCGCGCAGCCCCGGCTGACCCGTGACGGCCGCCCGGTCGTCTACATGGGCGACGACGAGCGCTTCGACTACTTCTACAAGTTCGTCTCGTCGAAGCGGATGAAGAAGGGCGACAGCCGTGCCGCCCGCGAGCACAACCTGACGCTGCTGGACGAGGGCACGCTGTACGTCGCCAAGCTCACCGGCGACTCGCCCCAGGACATCGACGGCACCGGCAAGCTCCCGAACGACGGCGAGTTCGACGGCAGCGGCGTGTGGATCCCGCTGGCCACCGGGGACGTCTCGCACGTCCCCGGCATGACCGCCGAGGAGGTGTACGTCTTCACCCGCCTCGCCGGCGACAAGGTCGGCGCGACGAAGATGGACCGCCCCGAGGACGTCGAGCCGAGCCCGCGCACGGGCCGCGTGTACGTCGCGCTGACGAACAACACCGACCGGGGCAAGGCCGGCAAGCCCGGTGCGGACGAGGCCAACCCGCGCAACCTCAACAAGCACGGCCAGATCCTGGAGCTCGCCGAGCACTGGGACGACCCGTCGTCCGACGGCTTCGCCTGGCGGCTGTTCCTGGTCGCGGGCGACCCGGAGGACCCGGCCACGTACTTCGCCGGATACCCGAAGGACAGGGTCAGCCCGATCTCCTGCCCGGACAACGTGGCCTTCGACCCGTACGGCAACCTGTGGATCTCCACCGACGGCGCCCAGCTCGGCTCGCACGACGGCCTGTTCGGCGTCGCGACGACCGGTGATCGCCGGGGTGAGCTGAAGCAGTTCCTCACGGTCCCGAAGGGCGCCGAGACCTGCGGCCCGATCATCCAGGACCGCCGGGTCGTCGTCGCGGTCCAGCACCCGGGCGAGGTCGACGGGGCGACCGTCGAGAAGCCGGCCTCGACCTGGCCCGACGGACCGGGCCGGCTGGTGCGCCCGTCGGTCGTCGCCGTCTACCGCAAGGACGGCCGCGACATCGGCGTCTGATGCGCACGTAGAACGCGTCCACGGGAACGCGTCCACGGGAACGCGTCCACGGGAACGCGTCCAAGAGAACGCGTCGAATGGAACGCGTCGACTAGAACGCGTCCGAGGTCGAGAAGCCCGGTCCGCCTTCGATGGTCAGGCCGGCGGGGCGGGGCGCGGCCTCCGGACCAGCCGCCCCGGTGAGCCCCGTGGGCCCGGCCGCTCCCGCCGGGCCCACGGGGGAGGCCGGGCCCGTCCGCGGCGGCACTCCGCGCGGTGCCGGGGCGTCAGTCCGGTTCGGCCGCCGCGCGGAACCGGACGAACTGCTCGGCGGGATCGCCCGTGTACGACCAGGGGACCCGCGCCGCCCTCGCGCCCAGCAGCGCGAACAGCCCGCGCGCGACGTCCGTCTCGCCCGCGTAACAGGCGGCGTGCGTGAGATAGTTCAGCTCGGCCACCTCCTCGGGGTGGACGGGGCCCTGCGGCCGGCCGCCGATCCACCGCTCCCAGGTGCGCCGCACCTCGGTCACCGCCAGTTCGTGCTTCCAGTGCTGGCCGAA
Organism: Streptomyces tirandamycinicus; assembly: GCF_003097515.1. Taxonomy (NCBI): domain Bacteria; kingdom Bacillati; phylum Actinomycetota; class Actinomycetes; order Kitasatosporales; family Streptomycetaceae; genus Streptomyces; species Streptomyces tirandamycinicus. Next base: position 1,133,862 of record NZ_CP029188.1, read on the forward strand.
GTCGCGGACCGGCGCCCGGCCCCGGGACCCCTCCGCCACGTAGCGGAACTCCTCCACCCGGGCGATCTGCACGAGCACCGGCAGCGGGGAGCCGGCCGGGGCGGCGCCCGCCGCGTCGCGGGCGATGTCGTACATCGAGCCGTGCGTGCCGTGCCACCGTGCCGACCAGTAGCGCAGCAACTGCACATGGCCCTCGATGTTGTCGGGGTCGCGCCGCCGCAACTCGTCCCACCAGGACCGCAGCTGACGCCGTCCGACACCGCCGTCGTAGAGCCGGGCCACCGTCAGCAGCGACACCCAGGGCATGGGGTCGGCGGGCGCGGCCTCGGCGGCTCCGAAGCAGGCCATCACCGCCACGTCGATCCGGTCCCGGTCCACGGCCGTGCCCCGGCCCAGCGCGATGGCGTCCTCGAAGACCCGGACCACCGCGGTCGCGGCGCGCAGCACGGCCGCGTCGGGGTTCCCCGGTTCGGCCGCCCACCACGCCTCCACGGCGGAGGAGCCCGCCGCGGCGTGGGAGAGCTGCCGCAGCCGGTGGGTGCGGCGGGGCCAGTCCCGCCCGGTGGCGTGCAGCAGGTCGCGTACCCCCTGCCACCGCCCGATCACGATGTCGTGGCGGGCCTCCGTCAGCGCGCGGTCCCCGGAGTCCGGGTCGAAGACCGGCTCGAAACGGCGGCGAGCGGCAACCATGTCCCTCCCTGCCTCTCCCAGTGCCCGGTGCCGGCCCTGTGCTGCTGTGCCCTGCGCTGCCCTGTCCTGTCGTGCCCTTCCCCGCCTGCCGCGGTCAGAAGTCCGTCGCCATGGCGTCCCGGGGACCGTCGTGCCGGGCGGAGGCGGCACCGGAGTACGCCGCCTCCGCCTCGATGGCCCGTGCCGCGTCCAGCGTCGCCGGCCGGTAGTACGCGCTGCCCTGCCGCCAGTACCAGACCATCGGGACCACCCCGGCCGCCAGTCCGCCGAGGCCGATCGCGATCGACGCGGTGCTCAGTCCGCCCAGCGACTCGAAGAAGATCCAGAACATGAAGGCCGAGCCGAGCAGCGGCCAGGCACCGCCGAGCACGAAGTCCTTCACCGACGTCAGCACCATCCTGCGGTACGCGACGACGGCGGCGATGCCCGCGAGGCCGTAGTACACCGTGATCTGGAGGGAGATCGCGTTGACGGCGTCGGAGAGGACGTCCCCGACCGATCCCAGCGCGGTCGCGGCGAAGAGCATCGCCACCGCCGCGGCGCCCACCACGGCGATCGCGACCCAGGGGGTGTTCCAGCGCCGGTGCACGGTGCCGAGCGCGGCGGGCATCGTGCGGTCCCGGCCCATCGCGAACAGCGAGCGGGTGACCTGGATCAGGGTGGTCTCCAGGGTGGCGACGGTCGACAGCATCACGGCGACGATCAGCAGCTTGCCGCCGACGCCGGGCCAGATCTCGTCGCCCAGCACGCCGAGGATGTTGCCGCTGCCCGCCTGGATCTGCTCCGACGTGAGGATGACGTTGACGGCGACCGTGAACGCCACGAAGAGCAGCAGCACCACGCCGACGCCGACCAGGGCGGCGACGCCGGCCGTCCGGCGGCTGTTGCGCGTCTCCTCGCTGAGGTTGCTGGTGACGTCCCAGCCCCAGTAGTAGAACGCCGCGATGAGCGCGCCCGAGGCGAAGCCCGAGGCGCCGTCGAAATGCGAGAAGCCCAGCCAGGACCAGTCGAAGGCGGTCGCGGCGCCCTTGTGCAGCAGGGCGGCCAGCAGGAACAGCACCAGCAGCAGCACCTCGACGCCGGTCATCAGCAACTGAGCCCGCACGGTCAGGCGCGCCCCGCCGAGGACCACCAGCAGCATCACCAGGAACCAGCCGGCGCCGACCAGCGCCGCGAGCGCGGTGTCGTCGGCCAGGCCCGGGTCGAAGAGCGCGAGGGTCATCGCACCGGCCGGCAGCGAGCCGGCCACCATGAAGATCGTCGCGGAGACGACCAGGGCCCAGCCGGAGAGGAAGCCGAGGAACGGGTGGAGCGTGCGGCCCACCCAGGAGTAGCTGGCTCCGGCGCTGACGTCGATCCGGCCGAGACGGCCGAACGCCAGGACGATGCCGAGCATGGGTATCGCGCAGTACAGCAGTGCGGCGGGACCGGCCAGTCCCACGGAGCCCACCAGGACGGCGGTGGTCGCGGCGAGCGAGTAGGCGGGGGCGCTCCCGGCGACCGCCATCACGATGGTGTCGAACGTACCGAGGACGTTGGGCTGGAGCCCTCTGCCGGTGTTGCTGCTCATCGGATGTCCTTGTGTGGCAGGGCATATGGCGACGGATCAGGGGCGTCAGCCGCGCTGAACGGGCGATTCCGCGACGGGGGACGGAGCGCATCGTAGTCGCCCCCCGTACCCTCGGTGGTATGGCGGATGACGCTGGGCCCCCCGGGGCCGCTGATGGGACCGTGCGGGTCGACGTGTGGATCTGGTCCGTGCGGCTGACCAAGACCCGCTCACAGGCGGCGGCGGCTTGCCGTGCGGGTCATGTCCGGATCAATGGCGAGCGCGTCAAACCCGCGCACGCGCTGAAGGCCGGGGACGAGGTCCGTCTCTTCCACGCGGGCCGGGAGCGGATCGTGGTGGTCTCCCGGATCATCCGCAAGCGCGTCGGGGCGCCCGCCGCCGCGCAGTGCTACGTGGACAACAGCCCGCCGCCCCCGCCGCGTGAACTCACCGCCCCGACGGGCGTGCGGGACCGGGGCGCGGGCCGGCCGACGAAGCGCGACCGCAGGGAGATGGAGCGCCTTCACGGCCGCGCGTCGCCCCGCTGACGGGGGCGGCGTCGCCCGGGCGGCCACCACCCGCCACGTCACGGCCCGCCCGGTCAAGCCCCGCCCGGTCAAGCCCCGCCAGGTCGCGGCCCGCCACTTCGCGGCCCGCCCGGTCAAAACCCACCACATCGCGGCCCGCCACGTCACTGCCCGGGTGGCGTGCCGGACACGGTGGACGGGGAAGCGATCGTCCGGGCCGCCGTCACCTCCTGGCGGAGCGGTTCGAGGACGCTCCGCTCGTCGCCCTCCGGCTCCGCACGCATCCCGGCGGGTTTCTCCCGGGAGCGGATGTCCCCGGCGAGTTCGTGCAACTGCCCTACGACCTCGTCGACTTCGCCCCGGGTGGGCGGCGCGGCGCCGTGGTCGACGCGGACCTTGGCCGCGGTCGTGGCGTCCGCGATCCGTTCGACCGCGACGACGAGCGGCCACCACGCGGCCGCCCGGGTGCCCGCGGGCGGCGGCTCGGTGAGCGCCCGCTGGAACTCCGAGCGCACGGCCGAGAGATCCCGGTAGAGGCGGCGCCGGGACCGTGCCTTCTCGGCCTGGTCGGCGTCGGTGCGGAAGGCCAGCGCCACATGCCGCGCGGCGTGGTCGACCGAGTCCGCGAGGCGGTCCCCGATGCGGCTGTGCCAGCTCTCCGGCCAGAGCAGGTACCCGGCGACCAGCACGATCGCGCAGCCGATCAGGCTGTCCACCAGACGTGCCCCGACCAGGCCGATCCCCTCACGACTGAGCAGGTCGGACAGCAGCAGGATCACCGGGGTGATCGCCGCCGTCTGGAACGCGTAGCCCTTCGCCGAGAACGCGGGGATGAGCCCGCCGAGGACGAACATCACGGGCACGTCCCACCAGCCGCGCGGCACCTCGGCCAGGACCGCCGCCGCGACCACCAGGCCCGCCACCGTGCCCAGTCCGCGCGCCACCGCGCGGGAGAAGACCGAGCCGAAGTCGGGCTTCAGGACGAAGGTGACGGTGAGGGGGACCCAGTAGGACCGGTCCAGCTCCACGACCGAGACCAGCGCCTGGGCGAGGCCGATGCAGAGCGCGAGGCGCAGTCCGTAGCGCCATGACGCCTCGGAGAACAGCACCTCGCGTGCCGTGCGGCGCACTCTGACCCCCAGCGCGGCGGGCCGGCCGAGTCGGTCGTCCACGTTGTGGGGGTCGGGGTCCTGCTCCAGGACGACGGTCGCCGCATGCCGCAGGGCGTGGTCGACCGCACGCTCGGTGGGTGTGGCGGGGGGTGCCAGGTCCGGCCGGTACGGGCCCGCGGAGCCGCGTTCGACCGCGTCGGCGAGCACCCGGACCTGCGCGGCGACGTCCGGGGGGAGCGGGCGGCCGCGCTGGTCGGCGGCGAAGGCGGCCTCGACGACCGGGATCAGGGCGTTGAGCTGGGCCAGCAGCCTGACCAGCGTGGGATTGCGGACGTGGTCGCGGGTGCGGCGGGCGAGGATCAGGTCGTAGGAGTCGTTGAGGCACTGGGTGACGGCCTGCCGGCGCTCGCCGAACGTGCCGGCGCCGGCCGCGTCCAGCAGGTCGGCGACCGCCCGGTAGGCGCGGGCCACCGCCGACCGCTCGGGCGCGCCGCCGCGCAGCGGCCAGCCGAGCAGTGCGAGGGCGAGGACGAGCAGGCCGCCGATGCCCAGCAGCAGCGCGGGCGCCCACCAGGGCCGGGGCAGCGGCAGTCCCGACCCGATGACCGCGTTGAGCAGCAGCAGCAGTCCGGAGGCCGAGGCCACGGCGCCGATCGACGAGACCATTCCGGAGACGAGGGCCACCAGTGTGAGGACGGCGACGGTGAGCCATCCGCGGGCGTACACGAGCGTGCCGAGCGTGACTCCGACGGCCCCGAAGACCTGGGGTACGGCGATGTTGAGAAGGCGCATCCGGTAGGCGTCGGCGGTGTCGCCGATGACCCCGGAGAGGGCGCCGATCGACACCAGCGCCCCGAACGCCGGCCGGTCCAGGGCGAAGCCCACGGCGAGGGGAGCCGACAGGGCGACGGAGGCGCGGGCGACCGCCGCCCAGTTCACCGGTGTGCGCTGCGGGCGCAGTCCGGACACCAGCCATGCCGGCGGGACCAGCCCTACTCGCTCCTTCACGGTCACCCCTGGTGCGGTTCGAGGCCGACGATCGGGGCGCGGTGGTCCGCCCGCCGGAGGCCGGGGGACCGGGCGCCGCCCACGCCGGGATCATCGCTCACCGGCAGTGAGTGGTCGATCTGCACGCCCAGCCGATCTGCATGCCCAGCCGATAGCCGCCGGTCCCGCCGGCGACGGTCGGCGGGACCGGCGGTGATCGGCGCCGCCATGAAGGGTGCTCAGTGCCGCCGGGAGGGGTGCTCAGTGCCGGATCGCCTGCCCGATCTCGGCCGGGGGCGTGCCGGAGAGGTCCCGATGGGTCTGCGCCTTCGCCGACTTGGTGCCGCCGGGGGGGACCGCGTCGATCGACACGACGGTCGCGTCGAGCAGATTCCCGCTGCTGTCCTTCCAGTTGACCAGGACCGTGTAGTCGACGGCCTTGTCCGTGGGGTTCGTCGCGGTGATCTCGTTGAAGAGGCGGTTGTTCTCGGCCTCCGTCGGGCCGGCCTTCACATCGGACTTGGCGTCCAGACCGCCCTTGATCTTGGCTATCTCGGAGGCCGCCGCTGCGGTTGCCGACTGGACGGCCGCACCCGCTTCGGAGGCCACCGACTTCGGTGTCTCGCCACTGTCGTTCGTACAGCCGGTCATCCCTGCCGCGAGCGCGACGGCGGTCGCGGCGGCCATGACGGCGTTCCGTATGCCATGGCTCGATCTCATACGCACCAGGGTGCGCCCCCGGGGCGGGTTCGGCCACTCGGCCCGGCGGGGCCCCGTCCGGTGTGCGGGTTCGGCCACCCGGTGCGGTGGGGGCCCCGGCCGGTGGGGCGGGTTGGGCCGCGCGGCCCGGCGGGGCCCACCGGCCGGGGCCGCGTCAGTCTCGCGCCACCGGGGCCAGTCCGCGCAGTGCCGAGATGAGCAGCTCGACACCGAACGCGAACTCGGCCTCGTGGTCGTTCACGGCGAGGATCGGTGCGACCTTGGCCACGGCGGGGAAGCCGGAGCCGGCGAAGTACGCGGCGCGGGCTGCCAGCCGCTCCTCCGGGTTCCGGGTCTCGCGGCCGGACCCGGGCCCGCTGCGGACCTCCTGCAGGAGGGTGCCGACCTGGAAGGAGATGAACAGGCGCAGCACATGCACGGCCACCTCCTCGTCGAAGCCGTGGTCGAGCATCATCGCGATCATCGTGTCCACCGGTGCGAGGGCGGTGGGGGTCGACAGCTGCCGCATCAGCACCAGTTCGCAGGCCCGCGGGTGGCGCAGGGACGCCCTGCGGAAGCCGTACGAGAGGTCGCGGATGCCCTCCTCCCAGCCACCCGCCATCCGGCGCGGCATCCGCATGTCGTCGGTGATGAACTCGGTCACCCCGTCCAGGATGTCGTCCTTGCCGCGCACATGGTTGTAGAGCGACATGGCCTGGACGCCGAGGCGGGCCGCGATGCGGCGCATCGACAGTGCCTCCACGCCCTCCTCGTCGATGATCACCAGTGCCGCCCCGATGATCCGGTCCCGGCTCAAGGGCTCGCGAGGGCCGGGTACTTCGGGTCGTGCTCCTCGGGCCATGAGCGACGGCTCCTCATTTCGGGTGGCTACGTGCGGTAACGCTTGACGACATACAGCGTAAGTGCTTCTCTCCTGTCTCGTACTTACGGTGTAAGTGGCGCAACTGCTGTGGAGGCAGGGCGAGATGACAGACGGACGGCCGCACACGACGCGGCCGTCCGTACGAGCGCCTTCCGGGACCGGGAGCCACGAGCGGACGGTCCGCCGAGCACAACAGCACGGCCACCATCCTCTCCCAGCCCGGCCGCCCCGCGCCGGGTGTCCCCCTGTGAGCAGGAGGCACAGATGCCTGTGCGTACGACCCCGGCCCGTCAGCGGCGCTCGGCCATCACCATCCACCACCTCGACTGCGGGCCGATGCGCCCCCTGGGCGGCGCGCCGCTCGTGGCGCACTGCCTGCTGATCGCGACCGGGAGCGGGCTCGTGCTCGTCGACACCGGTCTGGGCGCCGCCGAGGTCTCCGATCCGCGGCGGCTGGGCACCCTGTTCCGCCGCACCATGCGGCCGGAACTGGACCTGTCCCGTACGGCCGTCCACCAGGTCCGGGCACTGGGCTACGACCCCTACGACGTACGGGACATCGTTATCACCCATCTCGACCTGGACCGGGCCGGAGGTCTCGCGGACTTCCCGCACGCCCGCGTCCATGTGATGGCCGACGAGTACCGCGCGGCGATGCGGCGCGACACCCGGCTCGAGGCGAGCCGCTACCTGCCCGCCCAGTGGGCGCACGGCGTCGACTGGGTCGTCCACGACCACGCCGACTCGGGCTGGATGGGCTTCCCCGCCTCCCGGGTGCTGCGCGCCCCCGACATCCTGCTGGTGCCGCTGCCCGGACACACCCGCGGCCACAGCGCGGTCGCCGTCCAGGAGCCGGACCGCTGGCTGCTCCACGCGGGCGACGCCTACTTCTTCCACGGCGAGATCGACCTGCGCCGCCCGCGCTGCCCCCGGCCGCTCGCACTCCACCAGCGGCTCGTCGCCGACGACCACGAGATGAGGCTGGGCCAGCTCGAGCGGCTGAGGAGCCTGCGCCGGGCCCATCCCCGCCTTGTGCGGATCTTCTCTTCGCACGATCCGTTCGAGTTCGAGCTGATGGCGAACGGCGGCTGAGGTACCGGCCCTCGGGACCGGTTCCGCGCGGGGACGAGGCGGGGCGCCCCGCGCGGGGCCTGACCGGGTCGGACGGTGGCCCGGCGGGTGAACGGTGGCCCGGCGGGTGAAGGGGGCCGGCAGACCACAGCGCCGGGTCACGCGAGGCCGGGGCCGGGGCGGATCAGGCGGCCCGCCTCCCCGGCGGCCCGGATCAGGCGGGCCGGATCAGGCGGGGCGGTGCGACTCCGTGGACACCAGCGCCCAGATGACGAACACCGAGACGGCCATCGAGAAGAGCGCCCACACCGGCTGGTAGGGCAGGAACAGGAACTGGACGATGATGTTGAGCGACGCCAGGGCGACACCCAGGTAGCGCGACCATTCCATGCCCCTGAGGATGCCCCAGCCGGTGACCGCCACCAGGACCCCCAGGACCAGATGGATCCAGCCCCAGGCCGTGAGGTTCCAGGAGAAGACGTAGCCGCCGACCCGGAGGTAGACCTCGTCCTCGACGATGCCGGCGATCCCCTCCAGGATGCTGATGACACCGATGACCAGCATCAGGACGCCGGCGAACAGGGTGCCACCCGCCGCCCAGCCGGTGTCCGGGCCGGTCCCCGACGCGCTCCGTGCAGTGTGTTGGCTCATGGCGCAATCGTGGGGCGCACGGCCCGCCGCGGCATGCCGGCGGGTCCGTTCGGGTTACGGCCCCGCTCGGCGGTGCCGGGCCCGGCGGCTCGCCCGGCGCGGCGGGTCCCCCGGTTCCCCAGGGACGGCGCGGCGGCGTTCTCCGGGACGGCGCGGCGGTGCGCGCGGCGCGGTGCGTGGCTCTGCCGGGACGGCGAGGCGGCCCCCGGCGCGGTGCGTGGCTCTCCCGCTCCGTACCCCCGTCTCCCCCCGTCTGATCCACTTGCCGCACCCGCCGCCGGGGTGTCCGCTGGTGGAAGGGGAGCCGGGGGTACGGAGCGGAAGGAGCTCTGTCATGGCCCACGCGTCGGTGCCCGAGCGGCACCACGGCACCACCCTGGGCATCGTGCTGCCGGTCGTGATCGGCGTGATCTACGGCCTCTACACGTCCTTCATCGCCCGGATGTCCGGAGAGTCCGCGGGCGCGCAGTTCGCTATCGGGATCGTCTCCTGCCTGGTGCTCGCCGGACTCTGCTACGCCCTGGGCCGCTACCAGCACAGCCTCCCGCGGGAACTGCGCGCGGTGGCCTACGCGGTGCTCGTCGGCGGTTCGGTCGGCTACCTCAACAGCCTGTCCGGCGACAGCATCCTCACCGCGGTGGTGCTGTCCGTGATCATCGCGGCGGCGACGTTCTGCGTGATGTTCTACACCTTCTACGTCCACGAGGAGTGACGTCCCCGCTCATGAGGCACCTCGCGAGGCGGCCGCCAGATCCGATCTGGCGGCCGCGCCTCGCGGTCTCGCGCCTGTGGGGTGGGACCGGGGAGACGGCCGGTCACCGGAGGCGGACGGGAGGAGGTGCCTCGTGCACGACCGGCATCGGTACCGCGGCAGCGGCCCGGATCGGGCGGTCCCGGAGGCCCGGGAGGCCCGGGAGGACCGGGGCCGCGCACCCGACCGGGAGGACCGGGCGGACCGGGCACCCGACCGGCAGGACCGGGGGCGCGAGATACGTGAGGCGGAGGCGCCGCTGCGCGTCGCCGTCATCATCGGCAGCACCCGTGAGGGGCGCTGCGGCGAGACCGTGGGCCGTTGGTTCGCCGAGCGGGCCGCATCGCGTGACGATCTGCGGCTGTCCCTCGTCGACCTGATCGACTACGACTTCCCGGCGCACTACCCGGACCGCGCCACCACCGGGATCAGGGAGTTCACCGACGAGGTGGCCCGTGCGGACGCGTTCGTCGTCGTCACCCCCGAGTACAACCGCTCCTTCCCGGCCTCGCTGAAGCAGGCCATCGACTACGCCTACGACGAATGGCGGGCCAAGCCCGTCGCCTTCGTGAGCTACGGCCACGGCTCGCGCGGACTGTACGCGGTCGAGCAGCTGCGTACCGTCTTCACCGAGCTGCATGCGGTGAGTTTGCGCAACGGCGTCGGTCTCAACCTCCTGGAGGACCTGTCCGGGCCGGACCCGGAGAGGTCCGTGGGCCCGATGCTCGACCAGCTCGCCTGGTGGGGCCTCGCCCTCCGCGATGCCCGCACCGCCCGCCCGTACATCTCCTGAACGGTGTCCAGGACGCTCCCGCCCCGCCCCGTCATCCGACCTCGCGCAACCCCACGCCCCTGCCCCTCCCCAGAGCCACCAGAGCCACCAGAGCCACCAGAGCCCCAGACCACCCCGCGGACCGCGACCGTGCCCACGCCCGTGACCTCGACCGCGGCCGCCGCAGCGAAGGAACCGAAGGAACCCCGCGATGAGTACAGATCTGGCCATCGAGACGAACGGCCTGGTGAAGGTGTTCGGCGACAACCGGGCCGTCGACGGCGTCGATCTCCGTGTGCCCGCCGGCACCGTCTACGGCCTCCTGGGGCCGAACGGCGCCGGAAAGACGACCACGGTGAAGATGCTGGCCACCCTCCTCAGGCCGGACGGCGGCGAGGCGCTGGTCTTCGGCAGCGACGTGCTGGCGGACGCCGACACGGTACGCGGCCGGGTCAGCCTCACCGGACAGTACGCCTCGGTGGACGAGGACCTGACCGGCACGGAGAACCTGCTCCTGCTCGGCAGGCTCCTCGGCCACGGGAAGCGGGCCGCGCGCGTCCGGGCCGGGCAGTTGCTCGACGCGTTCGGGCTGGCGGAGGCCGCCGACCGCCAGGTGAAGAACTACTCCGGGGGGATGCGGCGGCGCATCGACATCGCCGCGTCGATCCTCAACACTCCCGACCTGCTCTTCCTGGACGAGCCGACCACCGGTCTCGACCCGCGCAGCCGCAACCAGGTCTGGGACATCGTGCGGGCCGTCGTCGCGCAGGGCACGACGGTCCTGCTGACCACGCAGTACCTGGACGAAGCCGACCAGCTGGCGTCCCGGATCGCCGTCATCGACCACGGCCGGGTGATCGCCGAGGGCACCAAGGGCGAGCTGAAGGCGTCCGTCGGTGCCGGAGCCGTCCATGTGCGGCTGCGCGATCCCGCACGGCGCCCGGACGCCGAACGCGTCCTCACCGTCGCGCTGAACGCCACGGTCCAGCTCGACACGGACCCGGTCGCCCTGACGGCCCGGGTCAACGGCCACAGCACGGAGCTCGGAGCCGCGGAGCAGGCCGCCCGGGCGTTGGCCGAGCTGGCCCGCGAGGGCATCACCGTCGACAACTTCGCGCTGGGCCAGCCCAGCCTGGACGAGGTCTTCCTCGCCCTGACCGACCGCACGCCCGACACGGAGAAGGAAGCCGTCGCATGAGCACCGCAACCACCCGGGAAGCCGAGGACCTCACCCGCAACGCTCCCAGGACGGAGTCCCTGGCGGCCCTGCTCGTCGCCAGGGAACGCCCGGCACGGCCGAGCGCCCTCTCCGCGTCCATGACCTTCGGCTGGCGCGCCATGCTGAAGATCAAGCATGTGCCGGAACAGCTCTTCGACGTCACGGCGTTCCCGATCATGATGGTGCTGATGTACACCTACCTCTTCGGAGGGGCGCTGGCCGGGTCGGTCGACGCGTACATCCAGTTCCTGCTCCCCGGCATCCTGGTGATGAGCGTCGTGATGATCACGATGTACACGGGAGTCGCCATCAACACCGACATCGACAAGGGCGTCTTCGACCGCTTCCGCACTCTGCCGATCTGGCGGCCGGCGCCGATGGTGGGCTATCTCCTCGGCGACGTCGTCCGCTACGTCATCGCGTCCGCCGTGATGCTGACGGTGGGCATGATCATCGGCTATCGGCCGGAGGGCGGGCCGATGGGCGTCCTGCTCGGGGTGGCCCTGCTGCTCGTCTTCTCCTTCGCCTTCTCCTGGGTCTGGACGATGTTCGGGCTGCTGCTGCGCACGGAGAAGTCCGTCATGGGCGTCAGCATGATGGTGATCTTCCCGCTCACCTTCCTGAGCAATGTGTTCGTCGAGCCGAAGACGATGCCGGGCTGGCTGCAGGCCTTCGTCAACAACAGCCCGGTCACCCATCTGGCGACGGCGGTACGGGAGCTGATGGCCGGCAACTGGCCGGCGGCCGACATCGCCTGGACCCTGGGCTGGGCGGCGCTGTTCGTGATCGGCTTCGGCGCCATCACCATGCGCCTGTACAACCGTCGTTGAGCCGTTGAGCCGTTGAGCCGTTGAGCCGCTGAGTCGTTGGGCCGCTGAGCCGTTGAGCCGTTGAGCCGCTGAGCCGCTGAGTCGTGCCCTCGCCCTTCTACGTCCGGTGACGGCCGGCTGTTGACCTTCCCCGCGGGGGAAGCCCCAGCATCGGCCGTGCCGGGCACGGCGCCCGGTATGAGGAGGAAGCGGGGGAGCGGGCATGGGGCTGCTGACCATAGGGGCGTTCGCGCGTGCCGCGCGGCTCTCGGCCAAGACGCTGCGACGCTACGACGAGCAGGGCCTGCTGTGCCCGGTCCGGGTCGATCCGTTCACCGGCTACCGCTACTACGACCCCGTACAGCTGGAGCACGCCCGGCTGGTGGCCTGGCTACGCCGCATCGGTATGCCACTTGCCCGTATCCGTTCCGTCTGCGCGCTCTTCGCGGCGGACCCGGACGCGGCGGCCCGGGACATCCGTGCCTTCTGGGCGCAGGTGGAGGCCGAGACGGCTGCCCGGCGCGACCTCGCGGACTTCCTCATCGACCGGCTGTCCGACGCGGCAGCGGGAAAGGACCGTCCGATGCGACGACTCGGCGCACCCCTGGGACTGCGTTACGCCGCCCTTTCGGATCGCGGCCTCGTCCGCGACACCAACCAGGACTCCGTGTACGCGGGCCCGCGACTGCTCGCCGTCGCCGACGGTTACGGTGGCGGAGGCGAGCAGGCGGGCGGAGCGGCGATCGACGCCCTGCGCCCGCTGGAGAGCGTGACCACCGAATCCGGAGAACTGCTCAATCTGCTGGCCGACGCGGTGCGGCTGGCCCACCGTGCGGTCGGCGCCCTCCCGGAATCCGGCACCACCCTCACGGCACTGCTGTGGACCGGCTCACGGCTCGGTCTGGTCCACATCGGCGACACCCGCGCTTACCTGCTGCGCGGCGGAAGGATCTTCCGCATCACCCATGACCACACGGTAGTCCAGGCGATGGTCGACGACGGCAGCCTCACCGAGGAAGAGGCGCACTCCCACCCCCAGCGGGCCATGCTGCTCAAGTCCCTCGACGGGGCGGGCTCCCCCGCGGAACCCGATCTGCGGCTCCATGACGCCGAGGCCGGGGACCGCTATCTGCTCTGCTCCGACGGGCTGTTCACGGTGGTGCCGGAGGCGGAACTGCGCCGGGTGGCGGCCACCGTCGCCGATCCGGAAGACGCGGCTCGGGAACTGATCGCCCTCGCCAACGAGGCAGGTGGACCGGACAACGTGGGTTGCGTGGTGGCCGACGTGGTGGAGCTGTGAGCCGAGACCGCGTGGCTGACGTACCGACGGGCTCAGTCGCCGTTCTCCCCCGGCATTCGGCTCCGTCCGGGCCCGCGGCTTACCGCAAGGTCCCGGCCTGGCCCATGGGCGACCGGCCGGAACCGGCTGCCGGACGAGTGGCCGGGCGACGCCGTGGTCCACAGAGCCGGATCAGAGCGGCCGGGCGATGCCGTGGCCGGTCAGAGCCGGGTCGGGCCCTTCGGCGGTGTCACCACGGCCTCATCGGTCAGAGCAGCCAGCGCACCGGCTGCTCGGGCCGGTACGCGCACGCGGATCCCGTGGAGACGGACGCGCGCAGATGGGCGGCCAACTCGGGGTGCAGAGGGACCAGCTTGCGAAGGGTGTCGCGGATGCGCGCCGTGACCGCCTTGCGGGCACGCTCGGCCTCGTCGCCGAGACGGCGGGTGCGGCCGCCCAGCCCGGCGGCGCGGCGGAGCTCGTCGAGGAGGGCCGCGCGTTCACGGTCGTATGCGGCGGCGACGTCGTCGTCCCCCGAGGCCGTCGCACGGTCTATCGCGTCGTCGAGTTGCTCCAGCCGTCTGCGGTACCGGGCCCTGGCCTCCTCGTCCAGCACCGGATCGCCGCCGAAGCTCCGCGCGGCCACGGCCGCTTCGCCGGATTCCGCGGCGAGCAGCCGCACGGCCGGGACACCGGTGCCCGGGGCGGCGAGCAGGGTGGCGAGGTCACGTAGGCCCTTGGCGTCGGGGAGGTGGACCGTGCGGCCGTCGTAGGCCAGCAGCCATACGGCGCCCTCGCGCCGGAACACGCCCTGCGCGGACTGCTCCGGTGGGGCGGGCTGCGGCTCCTGAGCCGGCCGGTTCGTCCGGGACCGCGACGGCGGCTGTGATCCGTCGGGTCGGTTCCACGGGGCGGGTGGCCGGGGCGGTGCCTGCCCGGTGAGACGCCCGGCCGACGGGGCCCCGGCCGTACCGTCGCCCGGCTCCGGGTGCTCCGGCCGGCCCCTCGCCGGCCCGCCTTCCGGAGCCGCGGCGGGCGCTCCCATGCCGAGGGACTCCGATTCCTCCGCCACCCGGGCGTCGAGCTCGTCCGCCCGGGACCGGTCGGACGCCGAGGCACGGGCGCGCAAGGCCCGGGCCAGGGCGGACCTCGCGCGCAGCGCCCAGGGGCGGGCGCTGAGCCGGTCCGCCGACGCGACCGCCGAGTCGAGTTCCCCGACGGCCTCGTCCCAGCGGCCCGCCGCGGTGTCGAGCAGGCCCAGCCACAGATCGACGGGACCGCTGATGTCGCAGCCGTACAGCGACACCAGCCACTGACCCCGGTACGGCTCCAGGGCGCTGCGCGCCGACGCGATGCGAGCCTGGTCGCCCGACAGGACCGCCGCCTGCGCCCGCAGCCGGATCCGCAGCGGTTCGAAGACCCGGGGGAACGGATCCGGCAGTTCCTCCAGTTCGGCAGCCGACCGGAGCGCACGGGCCCGGTCGCCGCGCTCCGCGGCCGTGATGCCCTCCAGCAGCGCCGGATACGGGTGCCCGGCCGCGCCCAGCTGACCCAGGACCTCCTCCGCCCGCGTGAACCGGCATTGGAGCAGCCGCAGACCCCACACGATGTGCAGCGCCACGAAGGCGAACGGGGAGTGCTCCCGGCCCAGGTCGGTGACCTGCGTGAGATGCGCCTCCGCCTCGTCGAAGCGGCCGCCCAGCGAGGCGACCAGGCAGTGGTCCACGGCGACGCCGAGGTCCGTGCGGCGCACCCCCATCCGCTCGGCGAGGGCCCGGGCCGTGCGGAACTGGTCCAGGTAGCGGGGGTCGTCGAGTTCGAGCAGCGTGACCCAGCGCATCGAGGTGGCGTGGAACTCCATGTCCCGGTTCCCCGTCCGGCGCGCCACCGTGGCCATCTCGTCCGTGAGGGCCAGACGCTCCTCCGATGTGCCGAGCCCCCAGATCGAGTCGTGCCGGGCCCAGAGGGAGAAGGCGAGGGCGTCGTCGTCCTCGCCGCGCCGGGCGAGCGTCGTCGACAGCCTCGCGAGTTCCTGGGCGATCAGCTCGGGCGGCAGCCGGTCCGGGTCCGGCCGCCCGGCGTCGGTCCCGCCGCCCGTCAGAGCGCGGTACGCATCGCGCAGCAGCGCCGTGCACCGGGCGCGGGTGGGGCTGTCCGCCAGGGCGCTGCGCGAGTACAGCGTGATGGCGACCCGGGCGAGCAACTCGCCCTCGTCCAGGGCGGCGGCGAACGCCGCCGCCCGGTCGAACACCGCCCAGGCCTCGGTTTCCGCGCCGCTGTGGTGCAGTTCGCCGCCGAGCTCCAAGGCCACCAGCGCGGCCCGCCGCCGCAGCGCCCGCGCCGCTTCGCAGCCGTGTGCCTCCGGCGGATCCGCGCGGTCGGTGTGCTGCCCGTCGTCCGCCCCCGGCTCCCCCGCGCGGCCGGTACGGTGCGGCAGCGGCCGCAGCGTCGTCGGCGGTACGGGGGCCGTGCCGGGCGGGCCCGTACCGCACGGTGCCGTGACCCACGTCCCCGCCGGCCCGCCGTGCTCCTCCCGGACCGCCCGGCGGGCCGCCGCGGGAGCCGGTCCGTCCGCCCGGCCGCCGTGCCGGTCGGCGCCTCCGGCCAGGGCCGGCACATCGGTCGCCGCGCGGTCCGCCGCCGACTCCGCGATCTGCAGGGCCCGGCGGTAGTGGCCCACCGCCTCCTCCGAGGCCAGCCGGCCGGCGGCGTCGCGGGCCGCCTCCACCAGGAGTTCGACGCGGCGCACGGGCGGCAGTTCGCCGCCCGCGAGGTAGGCGTGACCCGCGAGGTCGCCGGGCAGGATCCGCGCCTGCTCGGGCAGTCCGGCCGTGCCGTCCAGGGCGCGGACGACCGCGCCGTGGCGAGCGCGTGCGTCCGGCTCGTCCAGCGCGTCGTACAGCGTTTCCCGCACCAGATCGTGGGCGAACGTGAACCGTCCCGACTCGCGGGCCGTGACCAGCCGGGCCGACACCGCCCGGTCCAGCAGCCGGTCCACGTGCGGGACCGGCTGACCGGCCACCAGGGCCAGACCCTGGCGGTGGAACTCGCGCCCCAGCACCGCGGCCGTGGTCAGCAGTTCGCCGACGGGCCCCGGCAGCAGGCCGAGCCGCCGCCGCACGGCCTCCCGCACCCCGGGGGCGACCGCGGTCACGGGGCTGCCGCTGTGCCAGAGACGGGCGGTCTGCTCCACGAAGAACGGATTGCCGCCGGTGCGCCGGTGCACCTCGGCGACCAGTGCGGGGTCCGGTTCGCGGCCGGCGGTGACGGCCATCAACGCCCCCACCTCGTCCCGCTCCAGGCCGGTGAGGGTGAGTGTCGTCGCCCGCGAGGCGAGCGGCAGGACCAGCTGCCGCAGCGGATGACCGGGGGTCTCCACCTCGACGTCCCGGTAGGTGCCCAGCAGCAGCAGCCGCTCGAACCAGGCGTGCTGCGCCGCGAACTCGAGCAGCTTCAGTGACGCCGGGTCCGACCAGTGCAGATCGTCGAGCACGACCACCACGGGCCGGCTCTGCGAGACGGTGACCAGCGCGGTCGTCACGGCGTCGTACACCGCGAAAGGCTCCTTGTCCCCGTCGGCCGGGAACCGCTCCTCCGGTCCTCCGGCCGCGGCACCGGCCTCGCCGTCGCCGGTGCCCGTCCCGCCCGGCTCCCCGAGGAGCACGGCCAGACGTCCGCCCGCCGCCTCCTCGGCCCGCGCCCACTCCTCCGCACCGACCGACCGCCGCAGCGCCCGGACCACCTGGACCCACGGCCAGTACCCGGGCGCGCTGCCGGAGTCCCAGCACGATCCGCCGAGCACCAGCGCACCGCGCCGCCGGGCCTCCTGGGCGGCCTGGGTCACGAGGGTGGTCTTGCCGATGCCCGCCTCACCCGTGACCAGCACCAGGCCCCCGTGGCTGTCCGTCGCCCGGCCGATCTCGGCCCGCAGGACACCTACGGGATGCTCGCGCCCGATGAGTGCCGGAGTCATGGTGCAAACGATAGGAGGCCGCACTGACATTCGGCCTCGGCATTTTCCTCCGGGGGTCTTGGAGGGCGGCCTGCGTGCGCCGGGTCCGGAGCCTTCCGGCGCGGCCGGGCCACGTCCCGGAGCGACGGCTCGCGCGGTGGCTTCCCGATGCCGGCGGGCGGATGATCGGCCCCCGCCGCCGCGCCGGGCCCGATGGGCACGCGTCTTCGCCTCCTGCCGTGCCCCGCCGCCGCGGGGATCGCCTGGTCGGCGAGACAGGGCGGTGTGGCCGCCCGCGCCGTGGCCGGCCGATCGAAGGCGCCGGCGACGCGGTGGCCGCAACCGGTCTGCCGTGCGGGTCAGAGGTCGTCGGTCCGGAGGTCCAGGTCGAACGGCGCGGGCAGGTGCAGGCGGGTACCGAACGGATGCGGCCCGTCCACACGGGTGTAGCCCAGCCGACCCGGTTCCGCGAACAGCGTCACGCTGCGCTCCGTGCGGTCGACCAGCAGATAGAGCGGAGCGCCGTACTCCGCGTACCTGCGGCGCTTCACCACGCGGTCGGTCTCGGCGTTCGACTCAGAAGTGACCTCGACGACGAGCAGGGTCTGGTCGGGCAGCAGGGCGCCGCCGCCCTTGGCCGCCGCGACGGGGACGACCGCGAGGTCGGGGACGTACCAGTTCGGTGACCCGGGCAGGTCGAGGTTTCCCGATCCGGTCATGCAGTCGAGTTCCCCGGCCCGCGGCTTGATCTGGTCGCGGATCGTCTCGGCTGCGGCCTCGTGGTCCCACGCGGGTGACATCTGCTCGATGATCCCCTCGATGATCTGGGCGCGGTCGCCCCTGACGTTCTGGACGGCGTACTTCAGGGCGCGCTCGGGATCGACGCCCTGCGAGTAGTCGGCGGGTACGGCACCCATACCGCTTGCTCCCTTCGCAGGTGCGGGATGGCGGGACGGGACCACGTTCCCACAGCCGGGCCGTGCGGAGGCACTTTCGCCCACCCTGATCACCCGGCGGCGGACGCTGCTCGATCCGGTGTTCGGGACGGGCGGTGTTCGGGATGAGCGATGTTCGGGAAGAGTGGTGTTCGGATGAGCGGTGTTCGGGAAGAGTGGTGTTCGGATGAGCGGTGTTCCGGATACCGGACCACTCGCGCGGTGCTCCCGGCCGCGATCAGCCGCCCGCCGCCGGTGCCACCGCCCCGTCCCTCGCGGACGCCGCCCGCATCGCCGCCCCCGGCGGGGACGGGCGCGGGCCGCGCCGGAGCCAGGACCCCGTCGCGTGGCCCACCGGCTCGGTCCAGCGGGCGGTGAGCGGCCCCAGGACCACCAGGATCAGCACGTACGCGGTGGCCAGCGGCACGACGCGCGGTTCGGCGGCGGCCGTCAGCCCGGCGATGACGATGGAGAACTCGCCGCGGGCGACCAGGGTGCCGCCCGCGCGGAGACGGCCGCGGGGGCCGATGCCCGCGCGGCGGGCCGCGTACCAGCCGGTCGCGATCTTGGTCAGCACGGTGACCGCGGCCAGCAGCAGCGCCGGAAGCAGCACCGGCGGGATGGCCGCCGGATCGGTCGACAGCCCGAAGAAGACGAAGAACACCGCGGCGAAGAGGTCCCGCAGCGGGCTGAGCAGCCGTCTCGCTCCCTCCGCGACCTCGCCCGACAGCGCGATGCCCACCAGGAACGCGCCCACCGCCGCCGACACCTGCAGCTCCTCCGCCACACCCGCGACCAGCAGGGTGAGGCCCAGCACGACCAGCAGCAGCATCTCCGGGTCGTCGGAGGAGACCGCCCGGCTGAGATGCCTGCCGTGGCGGATCGCGAGGAGGAGGACGAGGGAGACCGTACCGACGGCGATCAGCAGGGTGATGCTGCCGCCGGCCAGGCCGAGGCCCGCGATCAGCGCGGTCAGCAGCGGCAGGTACACGGCCATCGACAGGTCCTCGATGACCAGGACGCCGAGGATCGCCGGCGTCTCGCGGTTGCCCAGCCGGCCCAGGTCGGTGAGGATCTTCGCGATCACGCCCGACGAGGAGATCCAGGTGACGCCGGCGAGGGCCACGGCCCCCACCGGCCCCCAGCCGAGCAGCAGCGCCGCCGCGGCGCCCGGCGGGGCGTTGAGCAGGAAGTCCACGATGCCCGACGGGTACTGGGTGCGCAGGCTCGTGACCAGTTCGGACGCGCTGTACTCGAGACCGAGCAGCAGAAGCAGCAGGATCACGCCGATGTCGGCGCCGACGGCGATGAAGCCCTCGCTGGCGCTGAGCGGCAGCAGCCCGCCGTCGCCGAAGGCGAGTCCGGTCAGCAGATAGAGCGGGATCGGGGACAGCCCGAAGCGTCCGGCGAACCGGCCGATCAGCCCCAGGATGAGGATGATGCCGCCGAGCTCGATGAGGAGCATGGTCGTGTCGTGCACGGTCAGCCTCCGGGCCGGCCGGGGCCGGGGTCTTGCCCGTGAACCGTGGCGATCCCGCCGGCACCCTCATGCCTGAGCGCCGTGGACGCCGCGCACTCGGCGGGGCCGTCCGCGCGCCGGAAGCCCGGTGACCGACGGCCGTCCGGATGGACGGCCGGCGAGCCGCAGTGGCCTCTCCGGGGTGCAGCCGTACTGCTGCCCGGGGTGAGGTCGTACCGCGTACCGGCGCCCGGCAGAGGGGTGCGTCGGGTGGCCATGGCTGCCTCCCGGGGGCCGAGACGGGCGAGGGGGCGGGCGCGGCGGAGCCAGGGGCTGCTTCCTCCCCTCAGTATCACGTGATCTTGGGCGGCCTGCCCGCCGGTGACCGCGCCCCGACCCGCGCCGCGACCCCCGCGACCAGGCGTTCACCCGCTCATCAGTAGAGTCCGGTCCGTGAATCCCGACCCCCGCCCCGCCGTCTCCGTCGTCGGGATCGGCGCCGACGGCTGGGACGGACTGCCCGAGACCTCCCGTACCGCGCTGCGCACCGCCGAGGTGCTCGTCGGCGGCCCACGCCAGCTCGCACTGCTGCCCGCGGCCGAATGCGCGGGCGAGCGCGTGCCGTGGCCGTCTCCGCTGCGTCCCGCCGTGCCCGCGCTGCTCGCCGAGCACGCCGGCCGCCGGCTGGTGGTCCTCGCGAGCGGGGACCCCATGTTCTACGGCATCGGCCGCACCCTCACCGAGATCGCCGGAGCCGGGGCGGTGCACGTGCTGCCGCACCCCTCGTCCGTCTCGTACGCCTGCGCCCGCCTCGGCTGGCCGGTGGAGGAGACCGAGGTGGTGACGCTGGTAGGCAGGCCGGCCGCCGGGCTCGGCGCGGCGCTCCACCACGGTCGCCGGCTGCTGGTGCTGAGCGCCGGCGCCGCGACCCCCGCGGAGGTGGCGGAGCTGCTGACCGCCAGGGGCTTCGGTCCCAGCCGGATACGGGTGCTGGAGCAGCTCGGCTCCCGGGGGGAGCGGCAGGTCTCCGGCACCGCGGAGACCTGGAACCAGCCGCCGGGGGACCCGCTCAACATCGTCGCCGTCGGCTGCGTCCGCGCTCCCGGCGCGCTGCGGCTCGGCGCCGGCCCGGGGCTGCCCGACGAGGCGTACGAGAACGACGGGCAGCTGACCAAGCGCCATGTGCGTGCGGCGACGCTCGCCGCGCTCGCGCCGGCCCCCGGCGAACTGCTGTGGGACGTCGGTTCCGGCTCCGGTTCCATCGCCATCGAGTGGATGCGTACGCACCGGTCGTGCCGGGCGGTCGCGGTCGAGCGGCACGCGGAGCGGGCACGGCGCATCGAGCGCAACGCGGAGTCGCTCGGCGTGCCCGGACTGCGGGTCGTCACCGCGGCGGCGCCGGGCGGACTGGCCGGACTGCCCGTGCCGGACGCGGTGTTCATCGGCGGCGGGCTCACCGCGCCCGGACTGCTCGAAGCCTGTTGGGACGCGCTGCCCGAGGGCGGGCGGCTCGTCGCCAACACCGTGACGCTGGAGTCGGAGGCGCTGCTCGCGGAGCGCTACCGGCGGCACGGCGGGGAGCTGGTGCGGCTCTCGGTGGCGCACGCCGTGCCGGTGGGCGGCTTCACCGGCTGGCGGCAGGCGATGCCCGTCACGCAGTGGTCCGTCACCAAACCCCCCGCAGGAGGACCTTCATGACCGTGTACTTCATCGGCGCGGGCCCCGGTGCCGCCGATCTGATCACCGTGCGCGGCGCGCGGACTCTCGCGTCGTGCCGGGTCTGCCTCTACGCGGGCTCTCTCGTCCCCGCCGACCTCCTCGCCGAATGCCCGCCGGACGCGCGTCTCGTGGACACCGCGAACCTCGATCTGGACGCGATCACCGCGGAGTTCGTCCGCGCCCACGAGGAAGGCCACGACGTGGCCCGGCTGCACTCCGGCGACCCGTCCGTCTTCAGCGCGGTGGCGGAGCAGATGCGGCGGCTCGACGCGGCGGGGATCCCCTACGAGGTCGTCCCGGGCGTTCCGGCGTTCGCCGCCGCGGCGGCGGCACTGAAGCGGGAGCTGACCGTACCGACGGTCGGTCAGACCGTCATCCTGACCCGAATCGCCCGGCAGGCCACCCCCATGCCCGAGGGCGAGGACCTGGCCACCCTCGGCCGCAGCGGCGCCCTGCTCGTCCTGCACCTCGCCGCCCGCCACGTCGACCGCGTGGTCGCCGAACTGCTGCCGCACTACGGTCCCGACTGCCCCGCCGCGGTGGTGGCCATGGCCAGCCGCCCGGACGAACTGGTGCTCCGGGGCACGCTCGACGAGATCGCCGGGCTGACGAAGGAGGCGGGTGTCGTGAGGACGGCGGTCATCCTGGTGGGCCGCACCCTGGCGGCCTCGCAGTTCCGCGACAGTCACCTGTACGACCCGGCGCGGGACCGGCACGTCTGCTGACGGCGGGGCGTGTGGCAGCGCCGCGCTCGGGCTGTCGGCGGGGCGTGCGGCAGCGCCGCTCTCGGCCCGGCCCTACCGCCCGGATGCCGGCCCCGTCACCCAGGCCAGTGCCTCCTGGGCCGTGGACGCCGTCGGGACGCCCTCGGGTACGGGCGGGCGGCGGACGACGACGACCGGCAGGCCCGCCTCGCGGGCCGCGGTGAGCTTGGGCGAGGTCGCGGCGCCCCCGCTGTCCTTGGTCACCAGTACGTCGACGGCGTGGCCGGCGAGAAGGCTCCGCTCGCCGTCGAGGGTGAAGGGGCCGCGATCGAGCAGCACCCTCATCCGCGGAGGGTGCGGCGGCTGCGGCGGGTCGACGGAGCGGACCAGGAACCAGAGGTCGTCGAGGTGAGCGAAGGACGACAGGCCCATGCGGCCCGTGGTGAGGAAGACCCGGCGGCCCAGCGCGGGCAGCGCCTCGGCCGCCTGCGCCAGGGAGTCGACCGGGTGCCAGTCGTCGCCCGCCACCGGCACCCAGCCGGGCCGACGCAGCGCGAGCAGGGGGACACGGGCCAGGTCCGCGGCGTGCGCCGCGTGGAAGCTGATCGTCCCGGCGAACGGATGGGTGGCGTCGACGAGGACGTCCACCCGGTGCTCGCGCAGCCAGGCGGCGAGGCCCTCCGTACCGCCGAAGCCGCCGATCCGCACCTCGCCCCCGGGCAGTCTCGGCGCCGCGACCCGTCCGGCGAGCGACGTGGTCACCCGCTCCCCGCGCCCGTGCAGCGACTCGGCGAGGGCGCGGGCCTCCGTCGTACCGCCGAGAACCAGGACGTGCACGGGACCTCCACGAGTGAACCGGCGCCCACCGGCGGGCGCGGCGCCCCACTCAAGCACACCGGTCTCCGGGCCCGGCCGGACGGGCATGACCGGCCGGACCGGCAGCACCGGCAGGGCGCGAGCAGGAACGGCCGTATCGGCCGGACCGTTCCATCACCCGTATCACCCGTATCACCCGTATCACCCGTATCACCCGTATCGGCCGGCTCGGCCGGTCCACCGGCCCGCGCGCATGGCCGTGGCCACCGGGCCGTGGGACCGCGTGCACCCGCGAACCGCACCCACCACCTGCACCCCGCCCGCCGGCCCCCGGAAGGCGGGGGCTCACTCCGGGGCCGGCTCGCCCGCCGGCTCGCCCGCCGTTTCGCCCGTCGCTTCGCCCGCCGGGTACGTGCGCGGCGTCCAGACGACCTCCTCGCCCGAACCGCGGCGTACCGTCCGGGTCTGCGACGAGCCGACCAGCAGCAGCGTCCTCATGTCCACCACCGCCGGGTCGAGTTCGCCGAGGCGCACGATCCGCACGCTCTCCTCCGGGCCGCCGACGTCGCGTGCGACGACGACCGGGGTGTCCGGGGCGCGATGGCCGAGGAGCAGCTCGCGGGCCTTGGCGACCTGCCAGGTCCGGCTGCGCGAACCGGGGTTGTAGAGGGCCAGGACGAGGTCGGCACGGGCCGCCGCCGTCAGCCGCTCCGCGATGACCTCCCAGGGCTTCAGCCGGTCGGAGAGGGAGATGGCGGCGTAGTCGTGCCCCAGCGGCGCACCGGCGCGGGCCGCGGCCGCGTTCGCGGCGGTGAGGCCGGGCAGCACGCGTACCGGCACGTCCGTGTACGGTTCCCGCGCCGCGACCTCCAGTACGGCCGTGGCCATGGCGAAGATCCCGGGGTCGCCGCCCGACACCACCGCCACCCGCCGGCCCCGCCGGGCGAGGTCGAGGGCGAACTCCGCCCGCTCGGACTCCACCTTGTTGTCCGAGCCGTGGCGGCGCTGCCCGGCCCGCGCCGGTACCCGGTCCAGATAGGTCGTGTAGCCGACCAGGTCGTCCGCCGCGGCGAGGGCGCCTCGTGTCTCGGGCGTCAGCCACAGCGGCCCGGCCGGTCCGGTGCCGACGACGACGACCTCGCCCCGGGGCCGCGCCTCGGGCCGCACCTCGTCGATACGGCTCGGCAGCACCGCCACCGAGAAGTACGGCACCGACTCCGGGTCCACGTCCGCCAGCCGCCCCGTGCGCTCGCCGGACATCGTGGCCCGCTCCACGTAGCGGGCGTCCTCCAGCCGGCCCGCCCGCTCCAGCGCCCGCCGCACGTCGGGGAAGGTCCGTCCGAGCTTCATCACCACCGCCGAGTCGGCGGCGGTGAGGCGGGCCGCCAGCTCCTCCTCGGGCAGCGTGCCGGGGATGACGGTCAGTGTCTCCTCGGCCTCGCACAGCGGCTCCCCGAGCCGCGCGGCCGCGGCGCTCACCGAGGTCACGCCGGGGATCACCTCGGTCCGGTAGCGGTGGGCCAGCCGCTTGTGCATGTGCTGGTAGGAGCCGTAGAAGAGCGGGTCGCCCTCGGCGAGCACGGCCACCGTCCGCCCCGCGTCGAGATGCGCCGCGAGCCTGGCCGCGGCCTCCTCGTAGAAGTCGTCGAGCGCCCCCCGGTAGCCGCCCGGGTGGTCGGTGGTCTCCACCGTCACCGGGTACATCAGGCGCTCCTCGATGTGGTCGGGGCGCAGATGCGCCGCGACGATGGAGCGGGCGATGGAGCGGCCGTGCCGGGCGCAGTGGTACGCCACGACGTCGGCCTCCGCGACGACCTGGGCCGCCCGGAGCGTCATCAGCGACGGGTCGCCCGGGCCGAGTCCGACGCCGTACAGCCTGCCGGCCTGCCGTGCGCTCACTCCGCATCACTCGCCATCGCGTTGATCGCGGCCGCGGCCATCGCGCTGCCGCCGCGCCGGCCCCGCACCACCAGGTACTCCAGACCGCCGCCGTGTGCGGCGAGGGCGTCCTTGGACTCGGCGGCTCCGATGAAGCCCACCGGTACGCCGATCACCGCAGCCGGGCGGGGCGCGCCCTCGTCGATCATCTCCAGCAGTCTGAAGAGCGCCGTGGGGGCGTTGCCGACGGCGACCACCGCGCCGTCGAGGCGGTCCCGCCACAGTTCGAGCGCGGCGGCGCTGCGCGTCGTGCCGAGCGCCGCGGCCAGCTCCGGCACGGACGGCTCGGACAGCGTGCACACCACCTCGTTGCCGGCGGGCAGCCGCTTGCGGGTGACGCCGCTGGCGACCATCTGCGCGTCGCACAGGATCGGCGCCCCGGCACGCAGCGCCTCCCGGGCGCGGGCCGCGACGCCGGGCGAGTACGCCAGGTCGCGGACGAGGTCGACCATGCCGCAGGCGTGGATCATCCGCACCGCGACCCGGCCGACGTCGGCGGGCAGCGCGTCGAGTTCGGCCTCGGCGCGGATCGTGGCAAAGGACCGGCGGTAGATCTCCGCTCCGTCCTTCTCGTAGTCGAACACGGTCTGGTCGCTCATTTCGTCGCACGGATCCGGGCTGTGGCGATGGTGTCGCCGAGTTCGGCGCTGGACGGTACGGGGACGGACGTGCCGCGCGCGGTCACGCGGTAGGTGCCGTCCCCGGTGGCCACGACGTCCACGTGGTCCCCCTGCGGACGGCCGCAGCGCCGCTCGCAGCCGGACCAGTACACGGGCAGCCCGCCGGGGCCGGGCGCGGCGCCGGCCGGGACTCCGGCCGCTGCACCGCCCTGCAGGCATGCCCGTACGTCGGCTCTGACGTCGGCCAGGGAGCGGGCGCAGCCGGGCCGGCCGGTGCACGCGCCCACCCCGTACCAGGGCGAGCCGGTGCCGGTGACGAAGCCCGCCCGCCGCAGTGCGTCGAGCCGCGCCCGCGCCGCGCCGCGGTCGGCGAAGCCGGGCACGACGGCCCCGCGCCACGGGGTCAGCCGCACCTCGTCCGCCGGGGCCGGCAGCAGCTCCCGCGCCTGTGCGACGGTGAGCCGCCCGAGCGGCGCGAGGACGGACACGGCCCAGCCGCCCGGTCCCTCCACGATCCCGGGAAGCGGCCCGGCGCCCGGCCCGGTGGGACCGTCCACCGCGGGTTCCGATCCCGGCTCCGGGGCGGAGCGCCGCGTTCCGGACGTACCGGGACACGGCGTCGCCGCCACCCCCGCCCGTTCCAGCTCCGCGCCCACGGCGATGTCCTGTCCCTCCGGCAGCTCCCGTACCCGCCAGGCGCCGGTGCCCGCCTCGGCGGCCGCGGCGAGGAACGCCTCGGCGGCGGCCAGCGCCGCCCGCGCGGCGTCGGCGGTACGCACCCGGAAGGTGTGGCGGCCGATTCGCAGCTCCACCCGGCCGTCCTCCGGCCCGTCTTCCGACCCGTTCTCCGGTCCGTCTCCCGGTCCGTCCTCCGGCCCGTCTTCCGACCCGTCTGCCGGTCCGTCCCGCCGCCCGGTGTCGCCGGCGAGCAGCGCCACCAGCGTCACATCCGCGCCGAGCCCGGCGACGTCGCACCGGCCGTCGTCCAGGGCGAACAGGAACCGTCCCGAGAGCTCCGCGGCCCGCTCGCTCGCGCACAGCAGCGCGTCCAGTTCCCGGGCCCACGACCGGACGTCCACGCCGCCGCGCCCACAATGTCCGCCGTCGTGTCCACCATGCTCGTCGCTCCCACCGCGCCCCCCGCGCCCCCCGTACCCGTCGAGTCCGGCCAGCGGCGAGGCCACGATGTTGCGCACCCGCTCATGGGTGTCGGAGGGCAGCAGCCCGGCCTCACGGAGCAGTTCCGCCAGCGCCGGCCCGCAGCCGTCCGCCAGGCCCCGCAGCTCCACGTTCCCCCGGGAGGTGATGCTCAGCGAACCGTCGCCCAGCCGTTCCGCCGCGACCGACAGCGCCCACAGCTGACGTCCCGTCAGCAAGCCTGCGGGAAGCCGGAGCCGGGCCAGCCCGCCGTCGGCCGCCGGGTGCAGCCGCAGCGCACCCGGGCAGGCGTCACCCCGGTCCCGTATATGGCTTTCGCCCTGGTCCGGGGGTGCTGTCGGTGGGGGCGGCATGGCGGCGAGCATACCCAGGACCGTCCCCGGGGCCCCCCGCCGGGGCGGCGGCCTCTACTATGCGAGACGGCACAGGGTCCCAGGGCCCAAGGGAGGAAGCCCGGTGAGAATCCGGCGCGGTCCCGCCACTGTGAGCCGGACCCCGACGGGGCCCCGGCGAGTCAGGAACTCCCGCCGACCACGACCACCCGGGGCGCGGAAACCCCGAGGAAGGCCTGCGCACGCGATGACGTACGCGACGATCCTCCTGCTGTCGACCTCCGACACGGACCTGCTCAGCGCCCGGGCCGCCGAAGGGCCGGTGCGGTACCGCTTCGCCAACCCCTCCCGGCTGCCGCTCGACCGGCTGCCCGGGCTGCTCGACGGCACCGATCTGGTCGTGGTGCGCCTGCTGGGCGGCCTCCGCGCCTGGCAGGAGGGCCTCGACGCGCTCCTCGCCCAGGACCGCCCGGTGGTCGTCCTCACCGGCGAACAGGCTCCGGACGCCCAGCTGATGGAGGCGTCCACCGTCCCCATCGGCATCGCGGCGGAGGCCCACGCCTACCTCGCCCACGGCGGACCGGGCAACCTGGAGCAGCTCGCCCGGTTCCTGTCCGACACCGTCCTGCTCACCGGCCACGGCTTCGTGCCGCCCGCTCCCGCCCCCACCTGGGGCGAGCTGGAGCGCACCCCGCGGGACGGCACCGGCCCCCTGGTCGCCGTGCTCTACTACCGCGCGCACCACATGAGCGGCAACACCGCGTTCGTCGGGGCCCTGTGCGACGCCGTCGAGGACGCGGGCGGCCGGGCGCTGCCGCTGTACGTCGCCTCGCTGCGCACCCCGGAACCGGAACTGCTGGAACGGCTCCGCGGCGCCGACGCCGTCGTCACCACCGTCCTCGCCGCGGGCGGCACCACCCCGGCCGGGGCCCAGGCGGGCGGCGACGACGAGGCCTGGGACGCGGGCGCCCTCGCCTCGCTCGACGTGCCCGTCCTGCAGGCGCTGTGCCTGACCGGGTCGCGCAGCGCCTGGGAGGACAGCGACGAGGGCCTCTCCCCGCTGGACGCCGCCAGCCAGGTCGCGGTCCCCGAGTTCGACGGCCGCCTGATCACGGTCCCGTTCTCGTTCAAGGAGATCGACGAGGACGGCCTCCCCGCGTACGTCGCCGACCCCGAGCGCGCCACCCGCGTCGCCGGCATCGCCGTGCGCCACGCCCGGCTGCGCCACATCCCCAACACGCGGAAGCGGCTCGCCCTGGTGCTGTCCGCGTACCCGACGAAGCACTCCCGCATCGGCAACGCCGTCGGCCTCGACACCCCCGCCTCCGCCGTGGCCCTGCTGCGCCGCCTGCGGGCCGAGGGCTACGACTTCGGCACCGAGGAGGTCCCCGGCCTGGCGTCCGGCGACGGGGACGAACTGATCCGCGCGCTCATCGAGGCCGGCGGCCACGACCAGGACTGGCTCACCGAGGAGCAGCTCGCCCGCAACCCGGTCCGCATCCCGGCCGCCGACTACCGGCGCTGGTTCGCGGCCCTCCCCGCCGAACTGCGCGAGGCGGTCGAGGAGCACTGGGGCCCGGCGCCCGGCGAGATGTTCCTGGACCGCTCCCGCAACCCGGAGGGCGACATCGTCCTGGCCGCCCTGCGCCGCGGCAACCTGCTCATCGTCATCCAGCCGCCGCGCGGCTTCGGCGAGAACCCGATCGCGATCTACCACGACCCCGATCTGCCCCCCTCGCACCACTACCTCGCCGCCTACCGCTGGATCGCCACCCCGCACGACGAGGGAGGCTTCGGCGCGGACGCCATGGTCCACCTCGGCAAGCACGGCAACCTTGAGTGGCTGCCCGGCAAGAACGCGGGGCTGTCCGCGGCCTGCGCGCCCGACGCCGCGCTCGGCGACCTGCCGCTGGTCTACCCGTTCCTGGTCAACGACCCCGGCGAGGGCACCCAGGCCAAGCGCCGAGTGCACGCCACCCTCGTCGACCACCTCGTGCCGCCGATGGCGCGCGCCGACTCCTACGGCGACATCGCCCGCCTGGAGCAGCTCCTCGACGAGTACGCGCAGATCTCCTCCATGGACCCGGCGAAGCTGCCGGCGATCCGCGCCCAGATCTGGACCCTGATCCAGGCGGCGAAGCTCGACCACGACCTCGGCATGGCGGAACGCCCCGCCGACGACGGCTTCGACGACTTCCTGCTGCACGTCGACGGCTGGCTCTGCGAGGTCAAGGACGCCCAGATCCGCGACGGGCTGCACGTCCTCGGCGGCGCGCCCACCGGCCCGGAGCGGGTCAACCTCGTCCTGTCGATCCTGCGCGCCCGGCAGATCTGGGGCGGCACGACCGCGCTGCCCGGACTGCGCGAGGCGCTCGGCCTCGACGAGTCCGCCGCGACCCGCACCGGCGCCGACGAGGCCGAGGCCCGGGCCCGCGCGCTGGTCGAGGCGATGGAGGAGGCGGGCTGGGACCCGGCCGCCGTCGCCCCGGTGGCCGACGGCCACGGGCAGGCGGTCGCCGACATCCTGGACTTCGCCGCCCGGGAGGTCGTCCCGCGCCTCGCCGCCACCACCGACGAACTCGACCACGCCGTCCACGCGCTGAACGGCGGCTTCGTCCCGGCCGGACCGTCCGGCTCGCCGCTCCGCGGCCTGGTCAACGTGCTGCCGACGGGCCGCAACTTCTACTCGGTCGACCCCAAGGCCGTGCCCTCCCGCCTCGCCTGGGAGACCGGCCAGGCGCTCGCCGACTCCCTCCTGGAGCGCTACCGCACCGACAACGGCAACTGGCCGACGTCCGTCGGGCTGTCCCTCTGGGGCACGAGCGCGATGCGCACCGCCGGTGACGACGTCGCCGAGGCCCTGGCGCTGCTCGGCGTCCGCCCCGTCTGGGACGAGGCCTCCCGCCGCGTCAACGGCATCGAACCGATCCCGCTCGCCGAACTCGGCCGCCCCCGCGTCGATGTCACCCTGCGCATCTCCGGCTTCTTCCGCGACGCGTTCCCGCACGTCATCGGCCTCCTCGACGACGCGGTCCGGCTGACCGCCGGGCTCGACGAGCCCGCCGACGCCAACTTCGTACGGGCCCACGCCCAGGCCGACCTCGCCGAGCACGGCGACGAACGGCGGGCCACCACCCGGATCTTCGGCTCCCGCCCCGGCACGTACGGCGCCGGGCTGCTCCAGCTCATCGACTCCCGCGACTGGCGCACCGACGCCGACCTCGCCGAGGTCTACACGGTGTGGGGCGGCTACGCGTACGGCCGGGGCCTGGAGGGGCGGGCGGCGCGGGAGGAGATGGAGACGGCGTACCGGCGGATCGCGGTCGCGGCGAAGAACACCGACACCCGCGAGCACGACATCGCCGACTCCGACGACTACTTCCAGTACCACGGCGGCATGGTCGCCACCGTGCGCGCGCTGCGCGGCAGCGCGCCCGAGGCGTACATCGGCGACTCCACCCGCCCGGAGACGGTCCGCACCCGCACCCTGGTCGAGGAGACCTCCCGCGTCTTCCGCGCCCGCGTCGTCAACCCCCGGTGGATCGAGGCGATGCGCCGCCACGGCTACAAGGGGGCGTTCGAACTCGCCGCCACCGTGGACTACCTGTTCGGCTACGACGCCACGACCGGTGTGGTCGCCGACTGGATGTACGACAAGCTCGCCGAGGCGTACGTCCTGGACCCCGAGAACCGCGCGTTCCTCCAGCAGGCCAACCCGTGGGCCCTCCACGGCATCGCCGAGCGGCTGCTGGAGGCGGAGTCCCGGGGCATGTGGGAGAAGCCCGACCCGGCGGTCGTCGACGCCCTGCGCCAGGTCTTCCTCGAGACGGAGGGCGACCTGGAGGGCGACGGCTGACGCCCGGCCCGGTCGGCGGCACTCCCGCGCGGGGGGCGGGAGAGCCCGGTGGTGCCCGGACCGGACCTGCGAGGGCCGGGCGCCCGCCGGGGCCGGCAGCGGAGGCGGCCGGGAGCGGAGGCGCCCGGGAGCGAGAGGTGCCTGCCCGGGGCGGAAGCGGAGGCGCATGCCCCGGTGCGGCAGCGGACGGCGGGCGTAAGACTTCCGTCACCACCCGGAACGATCACAATGCCGTCCCACGCGACTTAAATGGAGTCATGAGGACATCGCTCGTACGCAGACCCGTGGTGATCGTCGGTCTGGTGGTGGTCGCGATCGTGGCCGTCGCCGGGCTGTACTGGTTCCAGCCCTGGAAGCTCTGGGTGGACGAGACCGTGCGGGAGGAGCTGCCCGCGGCCTCCCCGGCCGCCCCGGCTTCCCCGGCCGCCCCGGCCTCACCGGACGGATCGGAGGCCCCGGCCTCCCCGGCCGCGCCCGCCGGGCCGGAGGTGCTGGCCACGGGAACCTTCATCAGCCATGAGCACGCCACGACCGGCAGTGTGAAGATCCTCCGGCTCGCGGACGGCTCCCGCACCCTGCGGATCGAGGACCTGGACACCAGCAGCGGCCCCGACCTGCGTGTCTGGCTCACCGACGCGCCGGTGAAGGAGGGCAGGGACGGCTGGCACGTCTTCGACGACGGGGAGTACGTCAGCCTCGGCAAGCTGAAGGGCAACAAGGGCGACCAGAACTACGCGCTGCCCGCCGACGCCGATCTGAACCGGCTGACCAGCGTCAGCATCTGGTGCGACCGGTTCGACGTCTCCTTCGGTGCCGCCGAGCTCCGGAAGGCGGCCGCGTAGCCTGAGAGCACGATGAACATCTTCACCACGTCATGGGGCGACCTCGGGCTGACCCGCTTCCCCGAGGACCCCCGTGACCGGCTCCGTGCCTGGGACGCCTCGGACGAGTACCTGCTGCGCCATCTGGAGGGCGAGACGCTCGCCGGCACCGTGGCCGTCGTCGGGGACCGCTGGGGAGCGCTGGCCACCGCGCTCGCGGCGCACCGGCCCGTACAGATCAGCGACTCCTACCTCACCCAGCGGGCGACCCGCGCCAACCTCGCCCGCAACCGCACCGCCGCCGAGACCGAGGGCGTACGGCTGCTGTCGACCCGGGACACCCCGCCGGACCGGATCGACGTCCTGCTGGTCCGCGTCCCCAAGAGCCTCGCCCTGCTGGAGGACCAGCTCCAGCGGCTCGCCCCCCGGCTGACCCGCGACACGCTCGTCGTCGGCACCGGCATGGTGACGGAGATCCACACCTCCACGCTGAGGCTCTTCGAGCGGATCGTCGGCCCCACCCGCACCTCACTGGCGGTGAAGAAGGCCCGGCTCATCCACTGCACCCCCGATCCGGACCGCACCGGACCGACGGCCGCCGCCGCGGAGGAGACCTGGCCCCGCACCTACACGCTGCCGGACGGCATCGGCGCGATGTCGGGGCGCCCGGTGACCAACCACGCGGGCATCTTCTGCGCCGACCGCCTGGACATCGGCACCCGCTTCCTCCTGGAGCACCTCCCCGGCCGCCGGGGCCCCCTCCGCGTCGTGGACCTGGGCTGCGGCAACGGGGTGGTGGGTACGGCGATGGCGGTCGCCAACCCGGAGGCCGAGGTGGTCTTCACGGACGAGTCGTACCAGGCCGTCGCCTCGGCCGAGGCGACCTTCCGGGCCAACGCCGGCCCGTCGGCCAGGGCCGCCTTCGTGGTCGGCGACGCCCTGTCCGGTACGGAGCGCGAGTCCGTCGACCTCGTCCTGAACAACCCGCCCTTCCACACCCACCGCGCGCTGACCGACGGCACCGCGTGGCGCATGTTCACCGGCGCCCGCGGCGCCCTGCGCCCCGGCGGCGAACTGTGGGTGATCGGCAACCGGCACCTCGGCTACCACGTCAAGCTGCGCCGGATCTTCGGCGGCTGCGAAACCGTCGCGAGCAACCCGAAGTTCGTGGTCCTGCGCGCCGTCAAGCGCGGCTGACGAACGGGCGCCGCGGCCCGGGGGCCCGAGGGGCGGACGCGCGGGGGCCCGGCCGGGCCGGTCCGCGCGAGGCGGTCCGCCGGGCCGGGCCCCGGATCCCGAGCCGTGCTGCGGACGGGAACAGCGGTGTGGAGCAGTCGCTCGGGCCGGTGGCCCACGTGTGGATCAGTGGTTGTTGACGCCGTTGCCGGAGAGCACCGGGACGTCCTCCAGGACGTGGGACAGCGGCTCGTCGCCCTTGGCCTGGGTCGAGTTCTCGGCGCACTGCTGGTCCTGCGGGTTCGCCAGCACGTTGACGTCCTGCAGGGCCACCGGGACGGGGAGCCCGACGAGCGAGGCGGCGTTGGCCTTGGCCGGCAGCCCCACGCACAGCTTGTTCAGCGAACCCTGAACGGCGCTGAGCTGCGGGCTCTGGGCGCCGTAGGTGGCCGAGTTGCCGTAGGTCTGCATGGCGTCGTTGCCGCTCAGCGACGTGGTGCCCGTGTCGTCGCCGATCGCCAGCGCCTGCGGGGCGGCGGTCAGCGAGACTCCGGCCACGGACGCGGTCACGGCGGCTGCTGCCCACAGCTTCTTCATGGTGGTTCCCTTCGGGAAGGTTCGCGGTGTACGGGGCGTCGGGATGCGCACTCCACCGGTGAGTGACGATGAGCCACGGTGCGGGTGGCGGTGAGTGGCGCAGTGATCAACCCCGGCCCCCGCGCCCCGGTTGCGGCCTGTAGCCCGATCAGCCGAGCGCGGAGGGCGCTGTTCGGGACGTTCGGTTCTTTCGCACCGGCGCGCCCGGGCGGTACGGGATATTGGGGGCATGGCGGAGCACAAGGGCCGTTGGGAACGGCAGGGGCTGATTCCGGCGAGCCGTAGGGAACCGGATGGCGTTCGGGAGCCGGCGGCCCGGGGCGGGCCGGCGGCCCGGCCGGTCGCGGACCGGTCGGTGGAGCCCATCTACGCCTCCCTCATGGCCAGTTGGTACGCCCAGGGGAGGACCGTCCCCGGTGTCCGGGACCGCGAGTGGTCGGACCTCGTCTCCTGGTCCTGGCCGCGCTGGTGAGCCGGTCCCGGGGCCCCGGCGCTCCCGCGGGCGGGCCGCACGCGGCCTGCGGGCGCCTGCGCGGGGCCGGTCCCGGGGCGCCGAAACGAACGGGCCGGGCCCCCGCGGAGCGCCGCGGCGGGCCCGGCCCGGCCGGGTGGTGGGAACGGTCAGCCGTTGCCCTGACCGTTGGCCGAGAGCACCGGGATGTCGCTGAGGATGTGCGACAGCGCCTCGTCGCCCTTGGCCTGCGTCGAGTTCTCGGTGCACTGCTGGTTCTGCGGGCTCGACAGCACGTTGAGGTCCTGGACGCCGACCGGCACGAGACCGACGAGCGACCCCGCGTTCAGCTTGGCGGGCAGACCGACGCAGGGCTTGTTCAGCGAGCCCTGGACGAGCGCCATCTGCGGGCTCATGTTGCCGTGCGTGGCGGAGTTGCCGAAGACCTGCGAAGCGCCGACGCCGCTGGCCGACGTGGTGCCCGTGTCGTTGCCGACGGCCAGGGCCTGCGGCGCCGCCGCGGCCGAGACGCCGACGACGGACGCGGTGACGGCGACGGCCGCCATAGCCTTCTTGAGCACGAGAGTCCCTTTCCTGGGGTGCGTGGTTCTGGGGTCTGGGGCTCCGGGGCCCGGGGTCTCTTACGCGGGGACCGAAGTGCCCGTCCCCCGGAGCCTCCTGACCAACTCGGAGCAGCGGAGTTGGTTCTTCCGCTTCACTCCAAAGGACGGTGCCGCCGGCGGCCCGCGTGGCACCCCGGGCCGGGCGCTTCAGCCGCCCGCCGACGGCCTTCCCGGGCGTGTCGCCACGGTCGCGAGCCGAGGGCTGTTCGGGTGACGTGCCGAAACCAAACGCCGGCCGGTCAGTTTGAGTCGGTGCGCAGACGAGCTGGAGTGTTCCTGCAGAAAGGCAAGCAAGTGATGATCAAGAAGGTTATGGCTGCGGCTGCGGTCACGGCCTCCGTAATCGGTGCCTCGGCCGCCGCCGCCCCCCAGGCCCTGGCCATCGGCGACGACACCGGTACGACGTCCGCGAGCGGCGTCGGTGCCTCGCAGGTGTTCGGCAACTCGGCCACCTACGGCGCCCAGAGCCCGCAGCTCGCCCTCGTGCAGGGCTCGCTGAACAAGCCCTGCGTCGGCCTGCCGGCCAAGGCCAACGCCGGTTCGCTCGTCGGTCTCGTGCCGGTCGGTGTCCAGGACCTCAACGTGCTGTCGAGCCCGCAGGCCCAGCAGTGCGCCGAGAACTCGACCCAGGCCAAGGGCGACGAGGCGCTGTCGCACATCCTCAGCGACATCCCGCTGCTCTCGGGCAACGGCGAGGGCAACGGCTGATCCGCCACTCCGGCCCCGTTCCCGGGGCCGGCGGGCATCCGGGTGAATTGCCCGGACTCCCGGGCACCAGAAGGGTTTCCTCGGTCGGTGCGGCTCGTTGGCAGGGCGTCGCGGAATTGCCCGTGCGTTTGCGCGGCACTCCACGGCACTCCTCGGACCGTCGATCAGAAGGACATCCGATATGAAGTTCAGAAAGACCACGACGGTGCTGGCGGGACTGGTGATGGCCATGGGAATGGCCTCGCCGGCGTTCGCGGACTCCGGTGCGACCGGTATCGCGTCCGGCTCGCCGGGGGTGCTTTCCGGGAACGTCATCCAGATTCCCGTGCATGTTCCGATGAATGCCTGCGGAAATTCCGTCAATCTCATTGCCGTGCTGAACCCTGCGTTCGGCAACCTCTGTGTGAACGACTGACATTCAGTCCTCGCATACAGTCCTGAAGGGTCGTTTTCCGCCGGTCCGGGGCGTGCCCTGCGGCACCGCTCCGGATCGGCTCGCGAAGCGAAAGCGGGAAAAACAACAACATGCGACAGGTCATCAGCAAGGGAATCCTGACGGCCGCTGCGGCCACCGGCATTCTGTCCTTGACCAGTGTCTACGCCAGCGCCGACTCCCAGGCCGACGCCGAGGCCGCGAACTCGCCCGGCGTGCTGTCCGGCAACAACGTCCAGGCGCCCGTGCACGTGCCGGTCAACGTCTGCGGCAACTCGCTGAACGTCGTCGGGGTGCTCAACCCGGCGTTCGGCAACGCCTGCGCCAACGCCTCCGGCGACGGCGCGGCCGGATCCGGGGGCGCGTCCGCGGAGGGCTCCGCGGTCGGCTCCCCGGGCGTCGCCTCCGGCAACAACGTCCAGGTTCCGGTGGACGTCCCGGTCAACGCCTGCGGGAACACCATCGACGTCATCGGCGCGCTCAACCCGGCCGGCGGGAACGCCTGCGCCAACGGCACGGGCCAGACGCCGCTGACGCCGGAGACGCCCGAGGTCCCGGTGACGCCCGAGGTCCCGGTGACGCCCGAGATCCCGGTGACTCCTGAGATCCCCGAGATCCCGCAGACGCCGGAGGTCCCCGAGACACCGGAGGTCCCCGAGACACCGGAGGTCCCCGAGACGCCGGAGGTGCCGGAGGTGCCCGAGACCCCGGCCACCCCCGAGATCCCCGAGGTGCCCGAGGTGCCCGAGGTGCCCGAGGCTCCGGAGGTCCTGGTCCCGGTGGTGGACACCCCGGTCGACGACCGGGTCGTCGACTCCTCGACCACGGACCAGCTGGCCCAGACCGGCGGCAACGCCGGCACGCTGGCGGCCGGTGCCGCCGCGGTCGGCCTGCTGGCCGGCGGCGCCCTGCTGTACCGCCGCGGGACGGCTGCCGCGCGTCGCTGAGTGACCGCGCTTCCCGTGTGACACCCGGCCGGGAGAGTCCCCTCATCGGACTCTCCCGGCCGGGGACGTTACCGGCCGACGCCCTCTCCGGCCCAAGGCCTTTCCGGCCGCAGACCCCTCCGGGGCGCAGACCCCTCCGGGGCGGGACGTCCCCCGGTCGCGGTCGTTCCCCGGTCGCGGACGTCCCCGATCGCGGACGGGCCCCGGCCGGGACCTCCCCGGGCCGTGCCCGAACGACGCGGTGCCCGGTGCTCCCCGGACGTGCGGACGCACGCCGGGTGTGCCCCGGCCGTGCGTGCGTCCCCTGGACGCGGCCTCGTCGACGAGGCCGCGTCCAGGGGACGGTCGTCAGCGTGCCGGCGGGCCGCCGACGGCGGCATGGGCGGCCGACACCTCGCGGTAGACGTCCGCGATCGCGGACGCGCTGTGCCGTACGTCGTGGGCGGCGAGGACGTGCTGGCGGCCCTGACGGCCGAGGGTCCCGCGCAGCGGCCCGTTGAGCAGGAGGTCTCCCACGGCCGTGGCCAGGGCGTGCGGATCCTGCACCGGCGCGGTGCAGAACAGGGCGTGCCCCGGGGGCAGACTCTCCCGCGTCCCCGCGGCATCCGTGACCACGACCGGCCGGCCGCAGGCCATCGCCTCCAGTGGTGTCAGGGCCATGCTCTCCCAGCGGGACGGGACGACGACCAGATCGGCGGCCCGGTACCAGGGCGCGGAATCCGGCTGGTCGCCCGCGAACCGGACGGACGCCGGAGCGGTCGCACGCAGGGCGTCGGCCCCCGGTCCGTCCCCGACCAGCACGAGGCGGGCGTTCGGCACCCTGCGCAGGACCTGCTCCCACGCCGCGAGCAGCACGTCCTGCCCCTTCTGCCGGCAGAGCCGTCCCACGCACACCACGAGCGGTGCGGACCCGGGCAGGTCGGCGACCAGCGGGGGGAGGTCCCGTCGAGCCTCCTCGGCCGGGGGCCGGAACCGCTCGGTGTCCACACCGTTGGGGACGACGGCCCACCGCGCCTCGATGCCGGCCGCCACGCCCTTGAGCCGCTCCGTCTCGCTGACGCAGACGACCCGGGCCGCCCAGCGAGCCCCGTACCGCTCCCAGCGGCGGGCCGGGCCGGCGAGGAGCCCGCCGGCCGCTTCGAAGGACCAGACGTGCGGCTGGACGACGGTGGGGAGGCGGCCGCGCAGGGCGAGCCGGGCGGCCAGCCCGGCCTTGGGCCCGTGCGCGTGCACCAGTCGCGGGCCCGCGGCCGCCACGATCCTGGCGAGCCGGCCCACCTCCCAGGCCAGCAGCGGTCCGGCCGTCTTCGCCGCCCGCCACCGGTGGACCCCGGCGCCGAGCGTGCGTACGGCCTCCGCGAGCATGCCGCCGCCGGGGCACGCCACCGCCACCGGGGTCCCTTCGCGGACCTGATGGGCCACCAGGTCCAGGACGACCCGGGCCATTCCGCCGTCGGTCTGCTGGACGACGTGGAGTACGGCCGCGCGGCCGGTCCCGGACGACGGGTGCGCGGCGGGGCCGCGTCCCGGGTCGGGGACTCCTCCGGCCGCAACGGCGGGTGGGAATTCCGGTGCGCGGGGCATCGGAAGGTGAACCGGCTGCTGCCGGAACTCAGCATGCTGCGCGGATCGTCGATTCCGATTCATATCCAAGGCTATTCACATGAGCGGGCCGGTGGGGGGCAGCTTCGTGCGCTCTTTGCGGAGCCGGTGCGAGAGGTGACTCTAGCCTCATTTCATTCCGGTACCGGACCGCACTTTCCGTGTCCGGGCCGGGGGGCCGGGGTAAGGATTAATCCTTTTGGCTTTGCTCCGTGTCCGGACTTCGGGTGCCCTCGTTGTTGCTTGCGCCGCATCGGTAACCCCCCGGAAGGAAAAAATGATGAAGCGAATCGCGAAGTCGGCGGTGTTTGCGGGCACGGGCGTCGCCCTGATCATGGGCGGAGCGGGCGCGGCCGTCGCGGACAGCGGAGCTGCCGGTGCCGCCGACGGCTCGCCCGGCGTCGCGTCCGGCAACGTGGCCCAGGCGCCGATCCACATCCCGGCAAGCGCCTGCGGCAACACCGTCGACGTCGTCGGTCTGCTGAACCCGGCCTTCGGCAACGTCTGCGCCAACGACTGACCTGCCCGGACGTCCGGCGGCGCACGCCGCCGGACGCCCGCACCCCGTGCGCCGACCGGTTGTCACTCCTTCGGCCGCACAACCCGGCAGACCTCGCTGCCGTTGAACCATCGGACCGGGCAGTCACGCACGGCCACCGAACATCTTGACCAAGGAGTGCTTCTCCATGTCGCGTACCGCGAAGGCATTCGTCCTGTCCACCCTCGCCGCCGCCGCTGTTGCGGGCTCCACCGGCATCGCCGCCGCCGACAGCGGCGCGGAGGCCGCAGCGGCGAGCTCGCCGGGCGTGCTCTCCGGCAACGTGGTCCAGGCGCCGGCCCACATTCCGGTCAACGCCTGCGGCAACACCGTCGACGTCGTCGGTCTGCTGAACCCGTCCTTCGGCAACGCCTGCGTCAACGACTGATCGCCCGCACGGGCGTCTCGGGCCGTCCTTCCCGCCGCGGCAGGGAGGACGGCCCTTTCGTGCGGCTGCACGCCGTGCCCGTTCGTACGGCCTTCGCACCGTCCTCGTCCGGCCCGCGTCCGGCCTCCGGCGTCTGTACGGCCTTTCGCGCGGCCCTTTCGCGCCGCTCCCGCGTACCGCGCTTTCGTGCCGCGCCCCTGCCGGCCCGGTGCGCCGAATCTCCTCGGGGGTCCGTTTCGGGTCCGTGCCGAGCCGCCCGCGGGGTGTCCCCCGGACCTCCGAGAGCGACCCGACAGGGGAATCCGAACGGGAGCTTCATTCGGGTGGGGCGGCAGGAATCCCCGGCTTTCCGAGTTTCCGGCCGGGTGACGGATCGTTACAGAACACGTAGCAGCGCAGAACAGCAGGACAGGGCGTGCCGCACAGCACGAGCGGGCACGCCGGGCATCCGCAAGGTCTTTGAGGATTCCGTCACTTGTGCACGCGACACGCGTCGCCGAAGGAGAGATTCACTGATGAAGCCCATGAAGGTCGCCGCCGTCGTCGCGGGTTCGCTGGTCGCCGCGGGCGCCTCGGCCCCGGCTTTCGCCGCGTCCGAGCTCGCTCCGACCAGCCTGAACGGCGGGCTGGGCACCGTCGCGAGCGAGACCACGGGTGCCATGGAGCCCCTCGCGAACAGGACGCTGGACACGGAGCAGGACGGCTCGCTGCTGCACACGGTCCAGCACACGACCGACGAGCTGAACAAGAACAAGACGGCTGCCCCGCAGCAACTCCTCGGCGGCCTCCCGCTGGGCGCCTGAGCGGCGTACCCGCACGTTCCCGCAGGCCCGGCGGTGGATTCCGCCGGGCCTGCGGGACGTCCGACCGCCCTGGCCGCACTCGCTGTCCCCGGCAGTACGGGCTGTCCCGGCCCCACCGGCCGCCCGCAAGGCCACCGGGCGCGGGGCGGGCCCGGCGCACGCCTGAGCGAGCGCGACCCCTTCGGGCTAATCCGCTGCCAGGCTCCCCCGCGCGTGTGACAAGGGCGCCCGGATGGTCCCGTTGAGTCGCTATGGTCCCGGACGTGACCTCCACCCCCAGCGCGGTACGCGCCATCCGCCCCGCCCGACTGGGCACCCTCGTCGTCATCGCCTGGAGCGGCGAGCACCCCGACGACGAGCGCGACATGCCCTTCCTGCTGGCCTATGCGCTCGGGGACGGCGAGGGCGGACCGGAAGGGGCCGAGACAGCAGCGCGGGAGCTGCTGGACGCCGTGGGCCTGCCGGTCGGGACGGAGTACGTGGACGCCGCGGAGTCCACCGGGTTCCCCGTCACCCTGCTGGTGGAGGCGGGCCAGGCCGTCCTGACGATGCCTCATCTCACCGCGCAGTGCACGGTGCCCCCGGAGTGGCTGGCCGCGGTCCGGGAGCGGGGCCAGGTGTACTTCATCTTCGCCACGCGGCCCTGGCCGGACGCCGCGCCCGGGGTCCCGGTCACCGAGGACCTGCTGCGGGAGTTCGTCGGCGACGAGGCGGTGCTGTCGACGGCGGCGCACTGCCTGCTGCCGGTCCGTCAGCTCCGCGGCTGAGGGCACTCCGGGCAGCGAGAGGCCCGGCTGACGGCGGTACGACCGCCGGCCGGGCCTGGTTCACGCCTTGCTGGTCAGAGCTGCCGGAAAGCGCTCGCCGGGCGGGAGGGCGCGTGGTGCGCGTCCGCCCGGGCAGTCCCGGCGAGCCTGCGTCGTATTCCGGTGCCCACGGCGGCGGCCGCCGCCGGGTGAGGAAGCGTCAGCTTCACGGTGGCCTCCTTTTACAGGGGGTTGGGGACACTCGCGACGTTAGTCCGGATCTGACGATCCGTCGTGCCGAGCGGGGCGGCGATTACTGCGTGTGCGCATCGGCCCAGGTGACGGAGGGCCGGGGAATCCGCCGGTCGGCACCGTGCGGAGCCGGCCGGCATCAGTCGGCATCAGTCGGGGCCGGTCGGCATCAGTCGGGGCCGGCACCGGAAGGCACCGACCGGAGCCGGCCGGCGCCGTACGGAACCCGATGGAGCCGGCCTACCGCCGGAGAGGAGTCAGGAGAGACATGGGGACACGAGCCAAGACGCGCGTCCCGCGCCCGGTGACGGCGTCGCACGCCGCTCCGGCGGCCGAGGTGGGCGCGAGCCGCGGCTTCGCCCTGATGCTCGTGCTCACGGGCGCGGCGGGACTGCTCGCCTCCTGGGTGATCACGCTCGACAAGTTCCGGCTGCTGGAGGATCCGGGCTTCACGCCGGGGTGCAGCCTCAACCCCGTGGTGTCGTGCGGCAGCATCATGAAGAGCGAGCAGGCGGCCGTCTTCGGCTTCCCGAACCCGCTGCTCGGGCTCGTCTCGTACGCCGTGGTGGCCGCGGTCGGCGCCGGGTTGCTGGCGGGGGCCCGGTACCGGCGCTGGTTCTGGCTCGCGCTCAACGGGGGAGCCCTCTTCGGCGTCGCCTTCTGCGGCTGGCTGCAGTTCCAGTCGCTGTACCGGATCGGCGCCCTCTGCCTGTGGTGCTGTCTCGCGTGGGTCGCCACGATCGTCCTGTTCTGCCGGGTGACCCGGCACACCGTCGAGCACCGGATGCTCCCGGCGCCGGCCCGTCTGCGGGACGGCCTGCGGGAGTTCGGCTGGCTGCCGCCGATCGCGTGGACCGGGATCATCGGCATGCTCGTGCTCACTCGATGGTGGGACTTCTGGATCAGCTGAGTCCCTCCCCGGCGCCGGTCCCCGTGATCGGCGGGGACCGGCTGGGCAGTGGCCGCGGAACGGGGCCCGGCCCGCGCAC
Organism: Streptomyces tirandamycinicus; assembly: GCF_003097515.1. NCBI lineage: Bacteria > Bacillati > Actinomycetota > Actinomycetes > Kitasatosporales > Streptomycetaceae > Streptomyces > Streptomyces tirandamycinicus. Next base: position 1,175,424 of record NZ_CP029188.1, read on the forward strand.
GAGACCGACGTGACCCGCCCCGCCCCGCCGGGGCGCTGGCGGCGCCCGGGACAGTTCCCGCGGCGTTGACATGCGTGCCGGGTGCACGCAGACTCGCGCCCAGTCGTGGACGAGCTCCGGTTCGTCCGGTGAACGGATCGCGTGCGGTCGACGCGGGCAGGAGGACCACGCCGACCGGGCCTCCCCCGGGAAGGAGACGGGCGGGCGGGTGCGCGGCTCTGCGGGTGTGCGGCGCGACGGACCCGGTCCGCGTCCCCCGCGGCGTCGCCGTCCTCCCTGCCCCGTACCGCCGGGGACCGGCCCTCCGGATCCCGCCCGCACGCCCCCTCACGGGCCGGACGGGGCGGCGACCCGGGCGCCGCCCGGCCCCGGGTCGCCGGGCAGCACGGCCGCCGGGTTCGCCCGTCGCCGGGACCGCCGCGTGGCCGCTCACGACGGGGAACGAGCGCACGACGGGGTAGGAGAGAAGACAGACAGGAGCTGAGCCGTCATGACCGACCGCCTCCGTGACGTCTACGTCGTGGACGCCGTCCGCACGCCCGTCGGCAAGTACGGCGGCGCCCTCGCCGGGGTACGGCCCGACGACCTGGCCGCCGGAGTGCTCGGCGCCCTCGTCTCCCGTACGCCCGCGCTCGACCCTGCGCGGATCGACGACGTCTTCTTCGGCGACGCCAACGGCGCAGGCGAGGACAACCGGGACGTGGCGCGGATGGCCGTGCTGCTCGCGGGGCTGCCGGTCACCGTGCCCGGCACCACGGTGAACCGGCTCTGCGGCTCCGGCATGGAGGCCGTCGTCCAGGCCGCCCGTGCCATCGCCGTCGGCGACGCCTCCGTCGCCGTCGCGGGCGGCGTCGAGTCGATGAGCCGGGCGCCGTGGGTGCTGCAGAAGCCCGAGCGCGGCTTTCCCGCCGCCCACCAGCAGTTGCACTCGACCACCCTGGGCTGGCGGATGGTCAATCCGCGGATGCCGCAGGAATGGACGGTGGGCCTCGGCGAGGGCGCCGAGCTGCTGGCCGACCGGTACGGCATCGGCCGAGACGAGCAGGACGCGTTCGCCCTCGCCAGCCACCGCAACGCCGCCCGCGCCTGGGCCGGCGGGCTGTACGACGGCGAGGTGGTCCCCGTCGACGGAGTGGAGCCGACCCGGGACGAGTGCGTCCGCGACACCACCTCCACCGAGGCCCTGGCCGCGCTGAAGCCGGTCTTCCGCAAGGACGGCACCGTGACCGCGGGCAACTCCTCGCCGCTCAGCGACGGTGCCGCCGCGCTGCTGCTCGTGGACGAGGACGGCCTGCGCGCCACCGGCCGGGAGCCGCTCGCCCGTATCGGAGCCTCGGCCGTCACCGGCATCGAGCCGCAGTACTTCGGCGCGGGCCCGGTCGAGGCCGCCCGGCGGGCGCTGAAGAAGGCCGGCCGTGAGTTCGGCGAGCTGCACACGGTGGAACTCAACGAGGCGTTCGCCGCGCAGGCGCTGGCCTGTCTGCGCCAGTGGCCGGACCTCGACCCGGCCCGCGTCAACCCGCGGGGCGGAGCCATCGCCATCGGCCACCCGCTCGGTGCCTCCGGGGCCCGGATCACCGGAGCCGTCGCCCACCAGCTCGCGGCCGCGGGCGCGGGCACGGGCCTGGCGACGCTGTGCATCGGCGTCGGGCAGGGGCTGGCGCTGGTTCTGGAGAGGTGAAGGGGAGGCGCACTGTGCGGCGACGCGGCGCCGGACCGGGGTGTCCGGCGCGCGTGGTCGCCGGACCGGGGCGTGTACGGGGCATGGGCGCGAACCAGTGAGTGCCCGGCGCGGGCGCACGCCCCCAGGGCGTGCCCGGCACCGGGGACGCGACCCGAAGCGTGTCCGGCGCGGACCGGGCCGGGCGGATCGACGGTGGCCGGTACCCGCACCGCCCCGGACCGCCCCCGCCGGGACCGCCCCGCCGGGACGGCCCGGGCGACCGCGGCCCCTACGGCCTCCGCGACACCAGGTGCAGCGTGAACCAGTCGCGGGCCAGAGCGGAGACCTCCTCCAGGGCTCCCGGCTCCTCGAAGAGGTGCGTCGCCCCCGGGACGACGACCAGCCGGCACTCGCAGCGCAACGCCGACTCCGCCTGGCGGTTGAGGTCGAGGACCGTCGTGTCACGGCCCCCGACGATCAGCAGTGTCGGGGCGCGCACTCCGGGCAGCCGGGACCCGGCCAGATCGGGCCGGCCGCCGCGCGAGACGACGGCACCGACCTCCGGGCCGGCGCTCGACGCCGCCCAGAGCGCCGCCGCGGCGCCGGTGGACGCCCCGAAGTAGCCGAGGGGCCCGGCGGTTCGGGTCCGCAGCCAGCGGGTGGCCCCCGCGAGCCGGTCCGCCAGGACCTCGATGTCGAATACGTTCCGGCGGTCGGCGGCCTCCGGCCCGGTGAGCAGATCGAACAGCAGGGTGCCCAGACCGGCCGCGTTCAGGGCCGTCGCCACCGACCGGTTCCGCGGGCTGTGCCGGCTGCTCCCGGAGCCGTGGGCGAACATCACCACGGCGGCCGTGCCCTCCGGCAGGGCGAGTTCCCCGGCGAGCCGCACTCCGCCCGCCTCCACCTCGACGTCCTCGGACTTGACGGCTTCCGGCGGGTCGGCGGCCGACTGGGCGAGCAGCGCGACGACCTCCTCGTCCGGGGTCTGCGAGAAGTCCCGGTACCACTCCCCGACCGCGGAGAACGCCCGCGGCGTCGACAGGCACACCACCTCGTCCGCCAGGGTCCGCAGCCAGGAGACCGCGTCCGGCGGCGCGACGGGGACGGCGAGCACCACCCTGGCCGCACCCTGCGCCCGGACGACCTCGCAGGCCGCGGCGGCCGTGGCGCCGGTGGCGATCCCGTCGTCCACGACGACCACGGTCCGCCCCTCGATGCCGACGCGCGGCCGGTCGGCACTGAACCGCTGTGCCTGCCTGGTGAGTTCGGCGGCCTCCGCGCGCTCCACCGAGGCGACGTCCTTCTCCGAGACATGGCCCCGGCGGACGATGTCGTCGCTGATGACCCGTACCCCGCCCTCGCCGATGGCGCCGAACCCCAGCTCCCGGTGGTACGGCACGCCCAGCTTGCGTACGACGATCACGTCCAGCGGCGCGCCCAGTGCCCGCGCCACCTGGTAGGCCACCGGCACCCCGCCTCGCGGCAGCCCGAGTACCACGGGATCGGCTCCCCGCAGATGCCCCAGGGCTCCGGCGAGGCGCTGCCCCGCGTCGACACGGTCGGTGAACAGCACGGTGGCTCACCCCCAACAGGGGTTCTCCTTCGAACCAACCCCATGGGGGCTTCCTCCGCAAGTCGGGGCCGGGGCCCGGGTCACGCCCCGTCGGGCAGGCACACGACGGGGATCCGCTGGACCAGGTTGTTCCCGAATCCGCCCCGGTTCCACGGCTGGTCGAGGGGCTGGGTGCGGCCTTCGGCGTCGGTGGCCCGCGCGGCGAGGACGTGGCTGCCGGGGGTGGCCGTCCAGGCCGTGTGCCAGTGGCGCCAGGCCCAGGCGTCGCCCTCGGGCGCGTCGAGCGCCGCGTCGTGCCAGGTCCGCCCGTCGTCGGTGCTGACCTCCACCCGCGCGACCGGGGCGTGACCGGACCAGGCGCGGCCCTCCAGCCCGGTCCGGCCCGGGCGCAGCACCCGGGTGCGGGACATGAAGTCGGGGAAACCCGGCGGGATCATCAGGGCGCGGGGCTCGATGCGGGTGACCGGCTCGCCGGGGTCGTCCGCCGACCGGCGGTAGCGGTACGCGACCGCCTGCTGGAACCCGGTGAAGGGGGTGCCGGTCAGGCTGATGTCGCACAGCCACTTCACGTGGGCCATCCCGTACCAGCCGGGCACGACCAGCCGCACCGGGTGGCCGTGCTGCGGCGGCAGCGGCCCGCCGTTCATCGCGTAGGCGACCAGCACCTCCGGGTCGCCGCCCAGGGCCACGCCCAGCGGCAGGCTGCGGCGGTAGTCCTGCTCGACCCCGCGCTCGACCCCGTGGTCGGCGCCGGTGAACACCGCCTCGACGGCTCCGGGCCCCACTCCGGCCTCCCGCAGCAGCACGCGCAGCGGGACGCCGGTCCACTCCGCGGTGCCCACCGCCTCCACCAGCCACGGCTGGCTCACCGGACGGGGCGTGAGCCGGGCCCGCCCGTTCCCGGCGCACTCCATCGTGACGCGGAGCGTGACGGGCGGGAACGCTCTGAGGTCCGCCAGGTCCAGCCGCAGGGGCGTCCGCACCAGCCCGCCCACGGAGACCCGCCAGTCGGCGGCCTCGGCGGCGGGGATGTCGTAGTGGACGAGGACGTAGTGCAGCCCGGGGGGCGTCAGCGCGTACCGGAGTGCCTCCAGCGGCATTCCGTGGTTGCGGGCGGCGAGGGCCAGCTCCTCGAGGCTGATCCCCTCGCCGGGTCCGGCGAGGCGCCCGGGAACGCTGACGGCCGTGAGGTCCCGGTCCATGCCTCCATCGTGCGCCTGCCGCCGGCCGGCGGCAGCACCTGTGACAGGCTCCCGCGCGCCGGCGACGGCGGCTGCGGTCGGCTGCCTCCGGGCGGCGGCGGCAGCCGCGGCCGGCGGTAGGCGCTCAGGACCAGGAGGCGCTGGAGAACAGCCCGCCCAGACCGAACGATCCGGTGTCGGAGAACTCCATCGGTTCCTCGTGCCTCCGGTGCCGGCCCGAATACTCCCGCGAACCGGTCGCGTAGTCCCGCGAACCGGTCGCGTACTCCCTCGACGAGACCGAATGGTCCCGTGAGCCGTTCATGTAGTCCCGCGGCGCGACCTGGTCGGCTTTGACGAGCTGGCCCTCCGCGGCGAGGGTCTGTACGCGCTGCAGAACCGTGCGCAGTTCCAGACCGAGCTCGTTCGCGACGACCTGGAGATCCAGCCCGGAGTGCCAGCTCCACACCAGAACGGAATCCATCGAAGGAGACCAGACGGGACCGGCGGGCTGGGCGGACGGAACGGGCTGGACCGGTTCGGGCCAGGTCTGTTCCTCGACCGCCGGAATCGAATAGGAGCCGGTCGGATGGAGCGGTTGCGCGGTGGTGTAGGGGGACACGGGCGGAGCCGGGACCGGTACCGCGTCCGGCTCCGCCCGGGGAAAAGACGCCGGGTTCTCCGAGGCCGTCTGCGCGGGCTCCCCGCCCATATCGGAGGATTGATCCGACATTCGTGTCAGCAGATTCGCCGCGACGGTGCGCGCACCCTCCCGGCCGACGGTCCTGCGGGCAACCCTGACCTCGCGTTCCGGCAGGCCCATCATGCCGGCGACGGTGCCGTCGTCGCCGACGACCACCGCGAATGCGGCCAGCATCCTCGTCCGATCGGCCTGGGCCTCGTCGAGTGCGCTCTGCGCCAGCCGCACACGGTCGTCGCTGGTGCAGAAGGCATTCGCAAGGACTGTATTTCTTTCCCACAACTCACGCGGTTCCACATACGCACAAACGCTGCGCCCGGGTCCGGGACTCGCAGTTGCCCCAGAATTCACACGATGAGCTCCAATGGCTCAAGTTTTCACGATTCCCGGTCGTGGCCCCCGGGACGGGAAGTCCCGGGTGCGGTCCAGCGGGGTCCCGGGAGGTGGGCGGCGCCACCCGGCACGGCCGGATGGCGCCCGGCGTCCCCGGCGGGCACCCGGGCGCCGGCGTCGGGCAGCGGCGGCACGGGGTCCCGTTCGAGCCGGAGCATCCGGAGCGTCCGCCGGGTGTCCTCCTCGAACGCGTGGAGGGAGGCGAGCCGGTCCCACTGCGGATCGCGGGCGCCCGGCAGCATCGCGCCGCGCGCCCGCCACTCGGACACCAGTTGCCCGTACAGCGGTGTCGGGGAGAACTCGCCCGGACCGCGGTGGCGCGGCACGGACCGCTCGGGACCGGGACGGCGCGCCCACGCCAGGACCCCCGCATGGGGGACCGGAGTGGCCGCTGGACCCGAAGGCCCGGGAGCCGCTGAAGCGTTGGAAGAATTCATCGACGGCAAAACGATGTCCCGCGCCGATGGACACGTCGCCGGGCGCGGTCCGAACGTTCCGCCGACGTTGACGCCGCGGTGGCTCTGGCGGTGGCTCTGGCGGTGACGGAAACTGACGGTCGCGGTTAATACGGAAAACAGATCTCCGTCGCGGCCGAAAGGAACCGGCCGCCGTCACCCGTATGGATCGTAGCCCGGGTGCAGTTCCCGGTACTTTTGCGGTAGTTGTAGAGCGGCATTCGGGCGGCACACCGCGAAGGGGATCAACGCATGGGCGTCGCAGAGTCGGTCGCGGTGCATTCGGACAGCCGCGACCCCGGCCCCTGCGGCGGTCCCGGGCGGTGGAACGACCCGCCGGCCATCTCGTACTGCCGGACCATCGACCGCACTCTGGTCATCGCGCTCAGAGGAGTGGTCGACCGGGAGAACCTCTATCCCCTGCGGCTGATGCTGACCGTCGCCGTGAAGTCCGGGTACTCGCGACTCGTCATCGACTGCGCCGAAATCACCAAGTGCGACCACGAGTTGCTCGAGCTCTTCCTCTCCTGGAAACGCCACGACCGGAACATCGTGCTCGTCCACCCCTCCGGACCGGTGCACGACCTGATCGCCGCCGAGATCTCCCGGCGGCTCTTCCTCTGCGCCCTCTCGGTCAAGCACGCACTGAACCTGATGGAGGGCTGAAGGCGGACTTCGGTGCAGCGGTAGGCCGAACGCGTGAGGTCCTCGACGCCATGGTCCTCCGGCGCACCGGGCGGGGTGGGGCGAAGAATGCGGCAGGTCCGAATTGATGACGGGGCCACAGGGATTCGCAGCCGCTCGGGTGATTGCCTCGCCGACACGGCGCGATACGTAATCCTTTGATCGCGAAGAGTGACAACTTCAGCCCGTGGCCACGCGCGACGTGACACGCGGGCGGACGAAGCGCACCGCCCAGTGTGTGCACGCCGGTGGTTCGGTCATTCCAAGTTCCGCGAGGAAGGTTCTCTGGTGAGCCGTACAGTCCGCAGTTCCCGCACGAAGACCGCCATGCTGGTTTCGGCCGGCGCCGTCGCCGCCCTGCTCAGCGTCGTCCCCAGCACCGCTGCCGCGGCCGACACGCTGCCCGTGGCCGGGCAGAGCGCCCTGGTGATGAGCTACGACGGCGATGACGACCGCCGTGGTGAGCGCGGCCCCCAGGGCCCCCAGGGGCCGCAGGGTCCGCAGGGCCCTCCGGGACCGCAGGGCCCCGAGGGTGAGCTCGACACCTACGTCGTGTCCGGACCGACCGAGACGGGAGAAATCGGCGACAGCGTCACCTCCACCGCCCTGTGCCTCGGCAACGACGTCGCCCTCGGCGGCGGCTTCGACACCAGCGACGTCGCCTCCATCGACGTCGAGGACAGCGCGCCGGTGTTCGCCGGCGCGGGTCCCGCCACCGGCTGGAGGGCGACCGCGGAGATCGTCGTCCTGGACGGCACGATCACCGCCTACGTGGTGTGCCACGACGTGGAGTAGTCCCCGCGCGAGGGAGTGGTGAGGCACCGGATGTCCGCCTCGACCGCGCCCGTGGAACGGTGCCCCGGAGCCTCCGCTCCGGGGCACCGTTCCCGTTCCCCGGCACGGCCGCGCCCGTACGCCGCCGGCGGTCACTCGCCGATGCGCACCAGCGCCAGCGTGATGTTGTCCGGCCCGCCCGCCTCGATGGCGGCCTTCCACAGCTCGTAGGCGGCCCTGCCGTCCTCGTGGACCCGCAGCAGGCCGTGGAGTTCCTCGTCCGGCACCGGGTCCGTCAGCCCGTCGGTGCACACCAGGCAGCGGCCGCCCGGGGACAGCGAGGTGGTCGTGACATGCGGGGTGACGGGGGTGTAGGACGGGCCGCCGCCGAGGGTCTGGGTGACCGCCGTCGTGACCCGCCGGCCGGGCCGGGGCGGCGGGCTGTCGTCCACGCTCAGCTGCCGCAGTCCGTCCTCGGCCGCCTCGTACACCTTGCTGTCGCCGACGTTGAACACCGTCACCGACCCGGGCAGGACCACGACACCGGCGACCGTCGTGCCCATCGTGAGCAGATCCGGGTTGCCGTCGGCGGCCGAGTACACCATGCGGTTGCACATGCTCAGCGCCTCGCCGATGGCGTCCTCGCCGTCCAGCCCGGGGCCCAGCGCGGCGAGCTGCCGCACGACGAGCGCGCTGGCCACCTCGCCCGCGGGCTGCCCGCCCAGTCCGTCGGCGACCGCGGCGACGAGCGGGGTGCCCAGCGGGAAGAGCAGCGTCTGCGGGTTCTCCGTCACGGTGCCGCACAGCGTCCAGGGCCCCGCGACCAGGCTGTCCTCGTTGTGCTCGCGGACCAGCCCGGCGTCGCTCAGCGCGGTCACGGCTATGTAGGCCATCGGTGGTCCCGCCTCACCGCTGTGGACGGCATGTCCTTGCACCCATTGTGACGCGGACGCCGCCACGGGGGCCTGCGGGCGCCCCGCGACGGCACTACAGCCAGTTCCGGCGCTTGAAGACGAGGTACAGGCCGATGCACACCAGCGCCATCAGCGCCAGGGCGAACGGGTAGCCGAAGCGCCAGTCGAGCTCCGCCATGTGGTCGAAGTTCATGCCGTAGACGGTGCCGATGAGGGTGGGCGCGAAGAGGATGGCCGCCCAGCTGGAGATCTTCTTGATCTCGTTGTTCTGGGCGTGGCCGGCCTCGGCGAGCATCTTCATCTCCTCGTTCTGCGCCTGCGAGACCAGGGTCGCGTTGACGGTGAGGATGTCGCCGAGCGCCTGGCGGAAACCGTTGACCCGCTCGGCCACGGTGGTGGCGTGGTCGGCGACGTCCCGCAGGTAGCGCTGGAGCTCCTCGTCCGTGCGGTACTTCTGGAAGCCGGCCTGCAGCCCGTTCATGATCGTGAGCAGCGGCCGGGTGGCCCGCTGGAAGTCCACGACCTCGCGGGACAGCTCGTAGATCCGCCGGGAGACCCTCGGGTCGCCGCGGAAGACCTCGGTCTCGATCTCGTCGATGTCGTGCAGCAGGCCCGCGATCACCGGGGCGTAGCCGTCGACGACCGCGTCCAGGATGGCGTACAGCACCGCCTCGGGACCGAGGGCCAGCAGGTCCGGGTCGGCCTCCAGCCGGCTGCGGACGACCGCCAGGTCCGGGGCCTGGCTGTGCCGCACGGTGAGCACGAACTCCGGGCCGACGAAGACATGGATCTCGCCGAAGTCCACCTCCTCGGCCTCGTCCAGGTACCGGGCCGGGCGCAGCACGACGAACAGCGTCTTCCCGTACCGCTCCAGCTTGGGACGCTGATGGGCGACGATGGCGTCCTCGACGGCCAGTTCGTGCAGCCCGAACTGCTCCGCCGCCTCCCACAGCTGGGCGGGGGAGGGCCGGAACAGCCCGATCCACGCCATCGTGCCCGGTTCCCCGGGAAGCCGGTGGTAGATCTCCGCCAGCGAGGCGGGCGTCTCCATCCGGCGACCGTCGCGGTAGAGAGCGGCGTCCACGAGGCTGCGCTCCAGCGGGGCCGGCTCCGGCGACTCGTGCTCCGCCCGCGGATCCATCGACTGCTCGGGAGCGGGGTCGGCCTGCCGGGCGGGCCCGGCCCTCAGCGGCCACCTGCCCGCCCGTGTCGCGCGCGGACGCCTGTCGGACATCGCTGCACCTCGCCTGGCGTGATCGCTCGATCGCCGCATCCCTCCGCGATACGGCACGAACAGCCTATTTCGCGGGCGCCGCGGCCGCGATCACTGCGGTGCGGCCGGGGCGCCATCGATGTGCGATCCGGCCGGGGAAGTGATCGAGGCGGTGCGGTGAAGGCGGGGACGTCGCGGTGCGGTCGGGCGCGATGCTCGCGGTGGGCCGGGGCATGATCGAGGCGATCCGGCCGGGGGTGCGACGGCCGCGGTGCGGCTGGCGGTGTGACGGCCGCGGTGCGGCCGGGGGTACCCGCCGGGCGCCCGCGGCTACCTCAGTGCCAGGACGACGAACGCCCCGACGAGACCCAGGACCAGGGCGACCCCCGCCGGGACCCAGCCGCCGTCCCGCCACGGGAAGCGTGCGTCGAGCGACAGCCGGAGCGGTCCCACCGCGGCGACGGTGAGCGCGCCGACGGCGAGGACCATCGGATAGACGAAGGCGGTGCCGGCGGCGGACCACAGGTCGATCACGGGGGCGACCGCCATGGCGTCGACCATGACCCCGACGCAGGCAGCCGCGGAGAGCGGGGTCAGCAGGCCGACGGCGAGGCCCAGGCCGCCCAGCAACTCGGCGACCCCGGCCAGAGCGGCGAAGACGACCCCGGGATCCCAGCCGAGCTGGGAGAATCCCCTGCCCGCCGCGTCCAGACCCGGGCCGTCGAACCAGCCGAACAGCTTCTGCGCCCCGTGCCCTGCCAGGACCAGGCCTACGGCCAGCCGCAGCAGCAGCACGCCCGCGTCGGCCGCGCCCACCGCGACGGGCGCCGTGCCCCCGTCGGGACCCTCGGAATGCCGGACACGCCCGGTCGGGAGTTTCATGGTGGTGTCACCTCCTGCGCCGATGCCGCAGGTCCCCGGGCCGCCGGAACGGATGCCCGGGTAGCCGGAGCGGCTGCCCGAGCCCCCGGAGCGGGAGCCCGGGCCGCCGGAGCGGATGTCCGGGGCGGGCCGTCGGCACGGTCAGGCCGAAAGCGGTCGTCGGGTACATACCGGTGGATTTCGCGCCTCACCCTCGATACTGCCCTCCCCGGCGGAGGTCGGCCAAGTTCACGGCGTGCACACGCGAGCACCGCGCGCCGGACGCCGGGCCGTCATCCTCCGCTTCCACCCTCAACGGGAAGTCGTCATGTTCCCGACATGGAGGAGTGCCCTGTGAGCAGACCCCTTCCCCACCGGCCGGCCGCCGCCGTCCTGGGCGTGGTCCTCGTGGCCGCCGCAGCCCTCCCGGCCGCCGCCCACCCTCCCGCGTCGCCGGCCGAGCCCACCGCACCCGCCCTGCCGGCCGTCACCCCCACCGCCGAGACGCCCACGCTGTACGACGACGAGGCGGGCGGCAACGCCGATGCCGACGACCCCGCGATCTGGCGCAACACCGCCGACCCCGGCCGCAGCCTGGTGATCGCGACGGCCAAGGAGGGCGGACTGCGGGTGTACGACCTCGACGCCCGGCCGCTGCAGTCGATCGCGGCACCCGGGCCCGCCGGCCCCGGCGACGCACCCGGCCGGTTCAACAACGTGGACCTCGTACACGGGCTGCGACTGCCGTCCGGCCGCGCCGACCTCGCGGTCACCAGCGACCGCGGGCACGACCGCCTCCGCATCCACCGCATCGACCGCGGACGCCCCGGCGGCCCCCTCACCGACATCACCGACCCCGCCGCACCGCCGATCTTCTCCCGCGACCAGGACGAGATCAACGAGCAGCGCACCGCCTACGGTCTCGCCACCTGGACCGACCGGGGAAGCGGCCGCTCCTACGCCCTGGTCAGCCGGCGCGCGAGCACCGAGATCGCGCTGGTGGAGCTGCGGCCGACCGCGGCGGGCACCGTCACCTACCGCACCGTGCGCACCCTCGCGCTGCCGTCCTCCTTCCGCCTGCCCGACGGCACCACATGGACGCCGTGCGGTGAGCCCGGGGACGCGCCCCAGGTGGAGGGCATGGTCGTCGACCCGGCGAACGGGATGCTCTACGCCGGACAGGAGGACGTCGGGATCTGGCGCGTCCGGGCCGACCTCACCGGCACACCCCGGCTCGTCGACAAGGTCCGGGAGTACGGGGTCCCCGCCGCCTACGACGAGAAGACCGAGGAGTGCGTCGCGGGCGCGGACCCCGGCTTCGGCGGCACCCACCTGTCCGCCGACGTCGAAGGGCTGACCCTGCTCACCGAGCCCGACGGCGACGGCTACATCCTGGCGTCGAGCCAGGGCGACGACACCTTCGCCCTGTACGACCGCGAGGTGGACGAGCGCAACGAGTACGAGGGAGGCTTCCGCGTCACCGCCGCCTCGTCCGCCCTCGACGGCGCCGAGGAGAGCGACGGCGCGGCCGTGCTCGACGCACCGCTCGGCCCGAAGTACCCGAAGGGCCTGCTCGTCGTGCAGGACGGGCACGACACACCCGGCGACGGCGACCGGGAGGCCACCGGCTTCACGTTCGTGGACCTCGGCGCCGTCAAGAAGCGCGCCGGCCTCTGACCCAGCGGCCTCACGCACGGGGAGGGTGCCCCGGCAGGACCGCCGGGGCACCCACGGGCCCGGCAGGACCGCCGGGGGCGCCCACGGGTCCGGCCCGAGGCCGGGGCACCCACGGGTCCGGCCCGGGGCCGGGCGGCCCCGGTGCCGGGGCCGCCCGGAGGCCGGGACCGTCAGCCCGTGATGTTCGGTGTACGGGTCACGCTCCGGCCCGCGGCGGCCGCGGACCGGGCGAACCGCGCGGCGTCCACGACGGCCGCCCCCGCGGTGTCGTTGTTGAAGTACACGTACACGTCGTCCGCGTCGCCCCAGCAGCCGGACACCCGCCGGACCCACGCCGCCAGCGCCTGGCGGCCGTAGCGCGGTGGCGGCTGGGCGAGACCGCCGTGGAGGCGCAGATAGCCCCAGTCCGCCGTGCGCCACAGCGGAGCGACGGGGCGGGACCCCCGGTCCGCCCAGCACAGCGCGCTCCGGTGCCGCTCCAGCACCGCCCGGAGGTCCCGCTCCGCGTCCCACCACGAGGGGTGGCGCAGCTCGACGGCGACCCGGACGCGGCGGGGGAAGCAGCGGAGGCACGCCTCCAGCGCCGCGGTGTCCTCACGGAAGTTCGGCGGGAGCTGCAGCAGTACGGGACCGAGCCGGCCGCCGAGCCCTTCGGCCCGGTCCATCAGCCGGCCCACCGGCTCCTCGGGATCGTGCAGCCGCTTCAGGTGCGTCAGATAGCGGCTCGCCTTGACCGTCATGACGAAGTCCTCCGGTGTGCGCTCGCGCCAGGAGGCGAAGACGTCCTCGGCGGGGAGGCGGTAGAAGGCGTTGTTGTTCTCCACCGTGGCGAACCGGCGGGCGTACTCCTCCAGCCACAGCCGCTGCGGCACCCGGGCCGGGTAGAGGACGCCGCGCCAGTCCTTGTACTGCCATCCCGAGGTTCCGACGAGCAGGGGCATGCAGGGATCCGTGCCCCGCGCGCGGCCGGACGTACCGTCTGTACGGATGACGGATGACGGATGACGGATGACGCCTGGCAGATGACGGATGACGGATGACGTCTGACAGATGACGAACATTGTCAGCTCGTTCGCGGTGAGCAGCCTCACCTCGGTGCCGGAGGTCAGCCGAAGCGGCCGGAGATGTAGTCCTCCGTGCGCTGGTCGGACGGATTGCTGAAGAGCGTGCCCGTCTCGTCGAGCTCGATCAGCCGGCCGTGGCGCACCCCGTCCCGGTCGATCTCCGAGCTGAAGAACGCGGTCCGCTCCGACACCCGCGCCGCCTGCTGCATGTTGTGGGTGACGACGACGATGGTGAACTGCTGGGCCAGGCGCTCCATGAGGTCCTCGATCTTCGCCGTGGCGATCGGGTCCAGGGAGGAGCACGGCTCGTCCATCAGGATCACCTCCGGTTCGACGGCGATGGTCCGGGCGATGCACAGCCGCTGCTGCTGCCCGCCCGAGAGCGCCAGTGCCGAGGTCTTGAGCTTGTCCTTGACCTCGTCCCACAGTGCCGCGTGGGTCAGGGTCTCCTCGACGAGGTCGTCCAGGTTCCCTTTGAAGCCGCCGACCCGGGGGCCGTAGGCGATGTTGTCGTAGATGGACTTGGGGAACGGGTTGGGCTTCTGGAAGACCATGCCGATGCGGCGGCGTACCTCGATGGGGTCGACGTCCCGGCTGTAGAGGTCCTCGTTGTGGTAACGGACCTTGCCGACCACGCGGGCGTCCGGCAGCAGGTCGTTCATCCGGTTGAAGCAGCGCAGAACGGTGGACTTGCCGCAGCCCGAGGGGCCGATCATCGCCGTGATCTGGCGGGCCCCGATGTTCATGTTGACGTCGCGCACGGCCTCGTGGTCGCCGTAGAACACGGACAGGCCGCCCACCTCGAAGACCGTCTCGGACGGCGGCGGGGCTGCGAGGTGGGCGGGCCGGGGCGGAGGGGTGCCGCCGGGTCCGTGGCCGGGAGGGGGGTTCATGGCGCTTCCTCGTACGGGGTCTTCGGTGGCACGGCGGTCACCAGCGGTGGGTGAAGTGGTTGCGCAGCCAGATCGCCAGCGAGTTCATCACCAGCAGGATCACCAGCAGGACGACGATCGCGGCGGACGCGAGCGCGGTGAACTCGGCGCGGGACTGGCTGATCCAGTTGAAGATCTGGATCGGCAGCACCGTGAACTGGCTCTGCACACCGGTCGGGTTGAACGTGATGAAGGTCAGTCCGCCGAGCAGCAGCAGCGGCGCGGCCTCCCCGATCGCGCGGGACAGCGCGAGGATCGAGCCGGTCGCCATGCCGGGCACGGCGGCGGGCAGCACCTGGCGCCAGATGGTCTGCCACCGGGTGGCGCCCAGCGAGAGGGAGGCCTGGCGGATGGACTGGGGCACTGCCCGGATCGCCTCCCTGGAGGAGATGATCACGATGGGCAGTACCAGCAGGGACAGCGTGAGGGACGCGGTGAGCACGGTCTGGCCGAAGCCCAGTCCGCGGGAGATCACGCCCAGGCCGAGGATTCCGTAGACGATGGAGGGGACGGCCGCCAGGTTCTGGATGTTGATCTCGACCGCCCGGTTCCACCACCGGTCGCGGTCGGCGTACTCCTCCAGGTAGATCGCGGTGAGCACCCCGGTCGGCAGGCAGTACAGGGCGGTGAAGGAGATGACCCAGATCGTGCCCGTGATCGCCGACTGGGCGCCGGCGTTCGACGGGTCGATGATGTCCGGGAAGTTGGTCCACAGCTTCGAGTTCAGCCGGGGCCAGCCCTCGACCACCACGTAGGTGAGCAGGCCCACCAGGAAGAGCACCCCGATGGCGAGCGAGGCCCACAGGCTGAGCCGGAAGAACTGCTCGCGCAGCGGTGTGCGCCGCCCCTTGAGGCGGGGGGCCTCGGGCGGGTCGGCGGTGACCGCGGTGGGGATCATTCGTACACCTCGCGGTAGCGGCGCACCAGGCGGATGCTGATCAGGTTCATCACCAGGGTGATGGCGAAGAGCAGCAGGCCCACGGCGAAGATCGTCTGGTAGCCCGTGGAGCCGGTGGGCAGGTCGCCGATGCCGGCCGCGGCGATGAACGCGGTCATCGTCTGCATGCCCTCGAGCGGGTTGAAGGTGAGGTTCGGGCGGCCGCCGGCCGCGATGGCCACGATCATCGTCTCCCCGATGGCGCGGGAGACCCCGAGGACGACGGCGGCGACGATGCCGGAGAGGGCCGCCGGGAACACGACCCTGGTGGAGACCTGCATGCGCGAGGAGCCCAGGGCGTAGGCGCCGTCGCGCAGCGAGCGGGGCACGGCGGCCATGGAGTCCTCGGCCAGCGACGCGATCGTCGGGATGATCATGATGCCCATGACGAAGCCGGCCGAGAGGGCGTTGAAGACCTGGGGTGGGTCGCCGCCCGGCCAGTACCGCTGGAGGAGCGGGGTGATGGCCCGGAGTGCGAAGAAGCCGTAGACGACGGTCGGGATGCCGGCGAGGACCTCCAGTACGGGCTTGAAGATGCCGCGGACCCGGTGACTTGCGTACTCGCTGAGGTACACGGCCGCGCCGAGGCCGAGCGGGACGGCCACGAGCAGTGCGATGACCGTGACCACCAGCGTGGCCGTCACCAGCGGCAGGACGCCGAACTGCGGCGGTTCGAACAGCGGGGACCAGTCGGTGCCGGTGATGAACTTCCCGAAGTCCACCTTGCCGAAGAAGTCCACCACCGGCGGGATCAGCGCGACGACGATACCGACGGTGGTCAGTACCGAGACGAGCGCGGCGGCCACCAGCAGGACCCTGACCGCCCGCTCGCCCCAGCGCGACTGCGAGCGCCTCAGGAAGCCGGGGCTGCCGGGAGCGGCCCGTCGACGCCGTGTCCGCGGGGTCATGCCGTGTGCTCCTGGCGCAGTCTCGTCAGGTCCTGCCGCAGTTCGGCCTCCTGGCCGGGGCTGAGCGGGACGAACTGGGCGGCCCTGGCGATGTCGGCGTTGTTGTCGACGTAGTACTCGACGAACTCCTCGACCTCCCTCCGGTCGAGAGCGGCGGCGCTCGGATAGATGAGGAGGGGCCGCGACAGGGGCCGGTAGGTGCCGTTCTGGACGGTGGTCTGCGTCGGCGCGACGCAGCCGTTCCCGCCGTCGATCTCGAGGAGCCGCAGCTTGTCCCGGTTCTCCTCGTAGTACGACAGGCCGAAGTAGCCCATGCCGCCCTTCGAGCCGGAGACGCCCTGCACGGTGACGTTGTCGTCCTCGCTCGGGGAGTAGTCGGTGCGGGACCGGCCCTCCTTGCCGTTGACGGCCTGGGTGAAGTAGTCGAAGGTGCCGGAGTCGGTGCCGGGACCGAACAGCTCCAGTTCGACGTCCGGGAAGGCCGGGTCGACCTGGTTCCAGTTGTCGATCCGGGAGCCGGGCTCCCAGATCCTGCGCAGCTGCTCGACGGTGAGGCAGTCGGCGAAGTCGTTGTCCTTGCTCACGACGACGGCCAGGCCGTCGTTGGCGATCCGCAACTCCTCGTACGTCACGCCCTTCTCCGCGCAGTGGGCCTGCTCCTCGGCGGTGATCTGCCGTGAGGCGTCGGCGATGTCGGTCTCGCCGTTGCAGAACTTCTCGAAGCCGCCGCCGGTGCCGGATGTGCCGACCGTGATCCGTACGCCGGGGTTGTGCTGCTGGAAGAGCTGGGCGGCCGCCGTGGACAGCGGGGCCACCGTGCTGGAGCCGTCCACCTTGATCGTGCCGGAGACCCCGTCGCCGGAACCGGCGTCGGCGCCGCCGCACGCGCCCGCGGCCACCACGACGGCGGCGGCCAGGAGCGCGCGTGCCGCGGCCCGGCGCGGGGAACGGGGGATGTTCACGTCAGCTCTCGATCCTCGTCTGCGCACTCGCCGGTCGTCCGTGCCGGAGCCCGTCCAACGGCCGCCAGAAGCGACAAAGTACCCCATAAGGTTACGAACGAACAGAGGTTCACGCGACTGACGAGGCCGACGGCGGGCGAGGGGTGATCCCGTCCGGTGCGGGAGGGAGGGCGGCGGGGGTTCCCGCCCGGTGCGGGAGGGCGAACGCGGAGGTGATCGCGGAGGACGGGAGACGGCTGTCGGCGAGGGTGGCCGCACGGGCCGGCCCGGGGCCGCAGGGGGCGGCGGGCGGCCGGTGGCCGGTGGGGCCCGGAACGGAGACCGGCGGGGTCCGGAACGGAGACCGGCGGGATCCGGCGGGGGTGCCGTGGTGCACCGGCGGCGCGGTCCGGGGCCGACCGGAAGCCGGTGCGGCGCGCGGGCGCTCCCTGCGTTCGCTCGTTCGCTTGTCGGGGTGGGCCGGGGCGGGGCCGTGCGGGCCGGGGTCGGGGTCGGATCGTCCGGGCCGGTCCGTCCGGCAACGGGCTCCCCGGAAGAGGCGGCGGGCGCCGGGCCGTACGGGCCGGGGCGGAGCAGGGGGCGTGCGGCCGGGGAAGGGTCCGGTGGGACGCCGTGGGTTCGCCGTCCTGCCGCGGAGCCACGAGGTGCCGTGGCTCCGCGGATGGGTGCTGCCCGGGTACGGCCGGAGGCCGTCGCTCCCGGTGGCACCGTCCGTGCGGCGTCCGTCCCCGTGGCGTCCTTGCGGCGACGCCCGTCCGTCGGTGCGGCGACGCCCGTCCGTCCGTGCGGCGCCTTCCCTCTCGGTGGCGTCCGTGCGGTGCCGCTCGCCCCGACGGCGCCGTGCCGGCCGGGCCGCGCTACTCGACGGAGCGCATCATCTTCTCCATCGAGGCGATCGAGGCGCGGGCCACCGTCAGTTCCTCCAGCGTGCGCCGGTGCAGCTCGACGTTGTCCTCCAGCAACTCGGCGTACTTGGCCGCCAGCCGCTTGTACTGGTCCTCCCGGGTCGCGAGCATCCTGGCCCGCCAGGTCGCGGCGACCTGCCGCACGGCGACCACCAGGAAGAGGAAGACGCCGGCGGCGCCGATCGCTCCGGCCCAGTCCGTTGAGTTCATTTCGCCGTCTCCTTCACGGTCTCCTTCTCCTCCTGGGTGATCGTCGCGGCCGCTCGTACGACCGCTTCCGGGGTCAGTGCGACGGCGAACGGGGTGACCTCGAAGTACTTCACGGCCTTTCCGTCCGCCGCGTGCTCGAGTGAGCCGATGACGAGCCCGGCGGCCTCCAGTCGCTGCAGGTGCATGTGCAGCAGAGGCCGTCCGATGCCCAGCTCCCTGGCGAGACTGCTGACGTAGTCGCGGCCGCCCTCGACGAGAGCCGCGACGATCCGCAGCCGGTGCGGATTGCCGAGGGCCGCGAGGATCCGCAGCAACTCGTCCCCGGTCGGGTGCGGGGCCGTGCCTCCGGTCATCACGCTCCCTTCGCGGCTACCTGTCAGTCAAAGCTGACACCCTCGGGTGCGCCTGTCAAAGGGAACTGACACGTCTCAGGGGTGAACGGGGGAGATCTCAGGGACGCCTCGGGGTCGGGGCGACGGGAAGGCCCCTGGAATCCGACGCTCCGGCGGATTCCAGGGGCCTTTCGGGGTACGGGACGCGGCCCGCCGGGCGGTCCCCGGTCAGGACTGGTCCGCCGTGCGGTCCAGCAGGGGGCGGTCGAGGTGGGGGAGCAGATGGCCCATGCGCTCCCGCTTGGCCCGCAGATAGACGATGTTCTCCTCGCGGGGCTGCGTCAGCAGCGGGACCTGCTCGCTCACCTCGATGCCGTGCCGCAGCAGCGCCTCCCGCTTGAGCGGGTTGTTCGACATCAGCCGTACCGACCTGACGCCGAGATCGTGCAGCATGTCCGCCGCGACTCCGTAGTCGCGGGAGTCGACGGGGAGGCCGAGCGCGAGATTCGCCTCGACGGTGTCCATTCCCTCCGCCTGGAGCTGCATCGCCTGAAGTTTGGCGAGCAGGCCGATACCTCGTCCCTCGTGGCCCTGGAGGTACACGAGAACGCCGCGGCCCTCGCTGACGATCGCGCGCAGCGCCGCGGACAGCTGGTCGCCGCACTCGCAGTGGCGCGATCCGAACGCGTCGCCGGTCAGGCACTCCGAATGCAGCCGGGCGAGTACGTCCTCTCCCGTGATGTCGCCGTATGCCAGCGCGATTTGCTCGTCACCGCGAATGCGATCCAGGTAGCCGATGGCGCGGAAAACACCATAAGTGGTGGACAGTTGGACTGTTGCCATGCGCTCGGTGTTCTTGACGCGAGCGTTCATGCGGAGAGTGCCATCGCTGTCTGTCATGGCCGGATCCTATCGGGTAGCCTCTGGCGGGAGTTGTCTTCGGTGTGGAGATCTCGACTGAATGGTTTTTGAGACCGGTTCAGATCGGCGGCATCTCATGGAACGCGGAAAGTGCACGGAAGGAAAGGGGCGGGAACATGACCGACCCGCAGGAAAGGCCGCTGCAGGAAGGGCTGCTGCAGGAAGGGCTTCTGCAGGAAGGGCCGCCGGAACCAGGGCCGAGGCCGCCGGAGCCGGGACCGCTGCCGTGGGACACGACCGGCGACGCGGGTGTGCGGCGGGCGGACGTCGCGATCCTGCCGATCGGCAGCTTCGAGCAGCACGGCCCGTATCTCCCCCTGGCCACCGACACGTTGATCGCGTGCGCGATCGCCCGGGAGGTCGCCGCCGCGTACCCGGTCCACCGGTTGCCGCCGCTGACGTTCTCCTGTTCGCACGAGCACTCCGCCTGGCCGGGGACCGTCAGCATTTCCGCCACGACGCTCTGTGCCGTGGTGCGGGACATCGCCGAATCGCTCCGCCGTTCCGGCGTCCGGAATCTCGTACTGGTCAACGGGCACGGCGGAAACTATGTGCTGCGCAACGTGGTTCAGGAATCCCTCGGTACCGGTACCCGTATGGCGCTTTTCCCGGGATCGGCCGACTGGGGTGCCGCGCGCGAACGCGCCGGCGTGGAGACACCGTCGCACAGTGATATGCACGCGGGTGAAGTGGAGACCTCTATTCTTCTGCACGACTGTCCCGAACTCGTACGCCCCGGTCATATGACCTCCGATTTCCTCGCCGACGACCGGGAGCATTTGCTCACCGTCGGTCTGCGCCCCTACACGGACACCGGTGTGGTCGGCCGGCCTTCCCTGGCGTCGGCCGAGAAGGGTAAGGAATTGCTCGCCTCTCTCACCGGCTCCTTCGGCGGGTACTTCTCGTTGCTGGTGCCGGAACGTTCCGCCGGCCCGGCCGGGGAGGGGGCCCGATGAACGGCCTTCCCACCGGCCGGCCGGCCGGCGCGCTCGACGCGCGGGGCGCCTGGGAGCGACTGCTGGCCATACGGACCGGGGCGCAGGCCGAGGCCGCCGGACTGCGCCGCGACGGGCACGGGCGCTACCGGTGGAGGGACGGTGCCTCCGCCGGGGCGGACCTCCTCGCCGAGCGCTATCTGCCGCTCTGCCTGGCCGGCCCCCGCTTCACCTTCGCCCAACTCGGCCAGAGCCTCGACGGGTTCATCGCGACCCGCAAGGGCGATGCCGACTACGTCACCGGCCCCGAGGACCGCGAACACCTGCACCGGCTTCGGGCGCTCTCCGACGCGGTGGTCGTCGGCGCCGGGACCGCCGTCGCCGACGACCCGCGGCTGACGGTCCGGGCCTGCCCCGGCCCGCACCCGGTGCGGGTGGTCCTCGACCCGCACGGCCGGGTCCCGCCGACACGGGGGCTGTTCACCGACGGCGCGGCCCCCACCCTGTGGGTGGTCGGCGCGGGCAGCGGGCCCGGGCGGGACCTCGCGGACGGTTCGGCCGCCGCCGGCGTGGACGTACTGGTCCTGCCCGACACCGCCGCGTTCGCCCCCCGCCGGCTGGTGCACGAGCTCGCGCGCCGGGGACTCGGCCGGGTGCTCGTCGAGGGCGGCGGGGTGACGGTGTCCCGCTTCCTGCACGAGGGCGCCCTGGACCGGCTGTACGTCACCGTGGCGCCGGTGCTGATCGGCGACGGGGTGCCGGGTCTCGCGTTCCCCGGACCCGACGTGATGCGGGACGCGCTCAGGCCGCCCGTGCGCCGCGCCTTCCTCGGCGAGGACACCCTCTTCGAACTCGACCTGCGTGCGGCGCGGTCCGGCGAGCCACTGGACGGCGAGCACGGCGGCACCGGGAAGGGCGGCGGCGAAGGCCAGTAGCCCGTAGGCCACGGCAGTGCTCAGCCCCTGGGCACTGCCCAGGCCCGCGGCTCCGAAAGCCCAGGCCGTGACGCCCTCCCGGGGTCCCCAGCCGCCCACGTTCAGCGGCAGCGCCATCGCGAGCAGCGCCAGGACCATCAGCGGCAGCAACTCGGCCGCGGCGGCCGTCGATCCGGCGGCCCGGGCGGCGAGGAGGAACATCCCGAGATGCCCCGCCAGCACCGCGACGGACGAGACCAGCACCCCGGGGCCGTGGCGCCGGCCGAGGTACGCCACCCGTACCTCGGCCAGGGTGCCGCGGACCGCGCGGCCCCACCGCGAGGCGGCGGGCCTGCCGCGGCGCCGCACGGCGACCACGGTCACCAGGGCCGCGGCGCCCGCGAGAACCGCGGCCGCGCCGGGCGTCACGACGACGTCCCGGAGGGCGCCGGCGGCCCGGGCCGCCGGCGCGGACGGGTGCGCCACCAGCAGAACGGCACCGACGGCCACCAGGACCGCCTGCCCCGCCACCCGTTCGAGGACGACCGCGCGCACCCCGCGGCCCACCGCGCCGGCACTCCGCCCGTGCCGCACGGCCCGGTGCACATCTCCGGCCACCCCGCCGGGCAGTGCGGCGTTCAGGAACAGGGAGCGGTAGTAGTCGGCGACGGCCGGGGCGAGCGCGAGCCGGATGTCCAGCGCCCGCGCCACCAGGCACCAGCGCCATGCGCTCAGCACCGTGGTGAACAGCCCGATGCCCAGAGCGGCCAGCAGCGTGGGCGCGTCGATGCCGCGTATGCCGTCGACGAACGCTCCGGTGCCCTGCCACCACAGCGTCGCCGCGACCAGCGCCGCCCCGGCGAGCATGCCGAGACGCCTCCGGGCCGCCCCGGCCGCGGGGCGCCGCGCGGCCGCCAGGACGCGCCCGATCGCCGGGAACCCGATCGCCGGGAACCCGATCGCCGGGAACCCGATCGCCGGGAACCCGATCGCCGGGAACCCGATCGCCGGGAACCCGATCGCCGGGAGCCCGCTCCGGCGGTGCCCCCGGTCACGCGGTGCCCTCCGGTCGGACGGTGTTCCCCGGCCAGGCGATGCCCCTCCGGCCGGGCGTTGTCCTCCGGTCGGATGGTGTCCCCCGGTCAGGGGATGCCCCGTGGTCAGGGGATACCCCCCGGTCGGGCCGTACTGCCCGAGCGCCGGGCGCCACACGTTCGCGAGGTGCCGTCCGAACCCGAGGTGTCGACGCCATGTCGCCGGGTGCTGCCCGAACCGCGGGTGACGCCCCTTCACGGGCTGGAGGCCGTCCACGGAGTTGCGCCCGTTCACGGAGTTGCGCCCGTTCACGGGGTGGCGCCCGTTCACGGGGTGGCGCCCGTTCACGGGGTGCCGCCGTCTCGCCGGGGCAGCGCCAGTACATCGCTGTGGTGCACCACCACACGCAACTCCCCCGCCTCGCACGCCTCCAGCCGGCGCCGCAGATAGGCGCCGGACCGGGTGGCGAGGTCGGGCCGCTGCTCGCGCGCCGCGCCGACCCAGCCCCGCAGCCACTCCGCCGTCAGCCGCCGCGACAACCGCCCGGCCGGCGCATCGCCGTCACCGCCCGGGGTTCCCGGGTCCGCGGCGGCCCCGGTGGGCGTCCCCGTCCAGGCGCCCAGGCGCCACGGGCTGGTCTGCACCCGCACGGTCATGCCCCGGCGGGCGAAGGCGACGGAGGCCGCCGCGACCGCGTCCGGCCCGAGCAGCCGGCGGCCGTGCTCCTCGCGGCGCTGATGCGCGTTGAAGGCGTCGGTGATCTCGTCGTCCATCGGGTCGGACGGGGCGAGGTCCACCCGCCCCACCACCGACAGCGCCAGCAGCGCCGGGCAGCCGGCCCCGGCGCAGGCCGCGACCAGTCCGTCCAGTTCCTCCCGGGTGAGCAGGTCCAGCAGCGCGGACGCCGTCACCAGCGAGGTGCCCCGGAGTCGTTCCGCCGTCAGCCGGGAGACGTCCCCGCGTTCCGTCGCGACGGTGACGGGGCTGCCGTCCGCGGCCGTACGGGGCAGCCGGGCGGAGGCCAGTTCGAGCAGCCGGGGGTCGTGGTCGTGCAGGATCCAGTGCTGGCGGCCGTCGAGCCGGGGCGCCAGCCAGCGGCCCATCGAACCGGTGCCGCAGCCGAGGTCCCGGATCACCAGCGGGGCGGCCGGCCCGTGCCGGTCCGCCGGAGCCGTGCCGGGCAGGTGGAGCCGCAGCGGCTCCAGCAGTTCGGGTGCGCGGGCCGCGGCGTCGGCGGCCTCCCGCAGCGCCAGCCACTCCGGCGCGAATCGCGCGACATCGGTCGTACTCACACGGCCTCCAGGGGATTCTGCCGGAGCTGTTCCAGTGCCCTGGCCAGGTTCCGGGAGGTCGTCTCCCAGCCGGCCAGTGCGGTACGCCGCCGTCGCGCGGCCGTCTTGGAGCGGTGCCGCTCGCCGGGCTCGGTGAGCCAGCGGCGCAGCGCCGCGGCGAATGCCGCCGGGTCCCCCGGCGGCACGAGCGTGCCGGGCACACTGCCGTCGGGTGCCTGCCCCACGGCTTCCGGAAGCCCGCCGGCGGCCGTCGCCAGCACGGGGACCCCGCGCGCGAGGGCCTCGGTGGCGACCATCCCGTACGTCTCCGTGCGCGAGGCGAGCACGAGGAGGTCCGCGGCCGCGTAGCTCGCGTTCAGTTCGGGCCCCGACCGGGGGCCGGTGAGGTGCACCCGGTCGCCCAGGCCGTGCCCGGCGATCAGCTCCCGGAGCCGGGTGACATAGGCGGGGTCGTGGCCGGTCCCGCCGACGAGTTCGCACGTCCACGGCAGTCCGGCGACCGACGCCAGCGCCTCGACCAGGAGGTGCTGCCCCTTGCGCGGTGTCACGGAGGCCACGCAGAGCAGCCGCGGAGCACCGCCGTCCCGACCGGCATCCGGCCCCGGGAGGGCGGGTGCGCCGGTCGCGGTCCCGGGAGCCAGCGGCGCGACGTCCGCGCCGGGGGCGGCGGTGTGGACCCGGTGTGGGTCGAGCCCGTGGTGCTCCACGAGCCGACGCGCCGCCCACGCGCCGGGCGCCACGACCGCCGCCGCGGAGCGCAGCGTCGTGCGTTCCGCGGCGTCCAGCTCGGCGGCCACGTCCGGGGCGAGACCCGTCTCGTCGCCCAGCGGCAGATGCACCAGTACCGCCAGCCGCAGCCGTCCGGCCTCGGGGAGGACGACGTCGGGGACCCCGCAGGCGACGAGCCCGTCGAGGAGGACCAGGCTGCCGTCGGGCGACTCGCGCAGCACCCGGGCCAGTTCGGCCCGCGGCCCGGCGCCGGGCCGCGGCCACCTGCCGGGGACGGCGTGCTCGTCGACCTGCCAGCCGATCCTGGGGAGTTCGCGGCACATCCGCCGGTCGTAGACGTTGCCGCCGCTCGGCGCGGCCGGGTCGTCCACGCCCCCCGGCATGACGAACCGGACGGTGCGCTGGGGTTCTTC